>JAGBQJ010000009.1 GCA_017632935.1 Bacteroidales bacterium
GGGGAGGAGATTGCCCAGTCCTACGCGGTGCTGCACCAGTTCGTCGATTTCTTGGGTCGGGTGGATACACCTTATATTAATACGATACAGTTCCGCCTGCAAGGACTGAAGGACATCCGCACGACCATCAAGAACTTGGGCCAAAATGCCGTCTTGGACGACATCGAACTCTTCGAGGTGAAGCACCTGGCCATCCTCGCGGTGGATGTGGCCGACAGGATGAAGACCCACGGTTTGGAAGAAGCTGTCAGGATTCCAGATTTGAACGAGGTCATCACCATCCTCGACCCCGACGGCTTGAAGATGGCGTCGTTCTATGTGTATGACTCCTATTGCCAGGAGTTGCGCGACCTGCGTGCGCAGATGCGCCAGCATCCTGAAAAGCAGGAGGACTTGCTGTTGGAGTGCGCCGAGATTGAAGAAGGCGTGCGGAGGGACTTGAGCAAGAAGTTGTACCGCTTCGCCAAGCCTTTGGAAGAATCGCAAATCGCTTTGGCAAGAATCGACATGAATCTGGCCAAAGCCTTGCAGATGAAACAGTTGGGATTGTGTTTCCCGACCATCTCGAAGGATGGCACCAGCCACTACGAGGCGATGTTCCATCCGCAGGTGAAGGACGCTTTGGAGATGCGCAAACGCACCTTCCAGCCCGTGACCCTCACCTTTGGGCTGAAGCCCACCTTGATCACGGGTGCCAACATGGGTGGCAAAACCGTGGTTTTGAAGACCTTGACCTTGTGCCAATACCTGTTCCAATACGGCTTTGGCATTCCGGCTGCAAAGGCCGACATTGCGGTGAAGGACGAAATCTATTTCTGCATCGGCGACGAGCAGTCCATCGAGAAGGGACTGTCGTCGTTTGCTGCGGAGATGAAAAACATTGATGCCGTCATCAAGGCATCGCGCGAAAACAGAAAGATAGTGGCGTTGATTGACGAGCCGGCGCGTACCACAAATCCCACCGAGGGAACGGCGTTGGTGTCGGCGCTGGTGAAGGTGTTGAGAGGGGAGACGGTGAGCCTCGTCATGACCACGCATTACGATATAGAGCCGACCGACGCCCATTGCCTGCGGGTGAAGGGCTTCGACAACGGCGCAATGAACTACGAACTCGTCGAGGTGCAGGACGGCGAAGTGCCGCATGAAGCGCTGAATATCGCCGAGAGTTTGGGGATTGATTCGGAGTGGATTTCCGAGGCGAGGAGGATTTTAATGATGTCGAATTCGCCACAATTAGAAATTTTAACCCCCTCGAATTCGAGGGGTTTAGAAAAGGGGTCGAATTCGACCCCCTCCGAAAAAGAGAAAGGAGAAATAAGATGATAAAATCAAACGACACACCGATTGCTGACATTCTGAGAAACATCGATAATGGTACGATTCAGTTGCCCGATTTTCAACGCGGTTGGGTTTGGGAAGATAATAGGATTCGGGCTTTGATAGCAAGTATCAGCAATGCTTATCCAATTGGTGCAGCCATGTTTCTTGATGCTACTGGTAACAATGTCCATTTCAAGAATCGATTGTTTGAAGGCGTTGATGCTTCTTATTCTGATGTTGTACCAAAAACACTTGTACTTGATGGCCAGCAGAGAATCACTTCCATCTATCGTTCCATGTTTAGCAAATCGGTAGTAAAGACTGTTGATTTTAAAAAGAAACCCATTTCAAGATTTTATTATTTAGACATTCCTAAATGTTTAGACACTCTTACTGATAGAATTGATGCGGTTATTTCGGTTCCTGAAGACAGGATAATCAGAGAAAACATTGGAAGGGATATTAAACTAGACTTATCAACGCCTGAACAAGAGTATAAAGAGCACTGCTTCCCATTGAATATAGTATTTGATCCTGCTGCAACGATGCAATGGCAGAGAAAATATTGCAGGTATCACAACTCTGAGGAGGCAGAGAATAACTGGGATGCTTTCTTCGATAAAATTTTAAACCCTATGTCGCAATACCAAATTCCAGTTATTGAATTAGGAAGCGATGTGCCAAAAGAAGCTGTATGCCAGGTGTTTGAGAATGTAAATCAAGGAGGAGTATCTTTAACTGTTTTCGAGTTGGTTACTGCCACATTTGCTGCGGACAACTTTGAATTAAGAAAGGATTGGGATAATATTTGGGGGTATTTCAAGAAAGATGCGTTAATGCAATATAAAAACAATCAGCCTGCTTTTACAGGAACTGATTTTTTAACCGCCATCACTCTGTTGAATAGTTACATGCAAGTTCAAAGTGGTGAACGGGGTGGTTTGAGTTGCAAAAAGAAAGATGTACTTCGATTACAATATTGCGAATACAATAAATATAAGAATCAATTAATCGATGGCTTAAAAGCAGCGATAAAGTTCATCAAGGAACAGGGTGTGTATACATCAGTAGATTTGCCATACACTTCACAACTAATACCTTTATCAGTTGTATTTGCCATCGATCAGAACCTTTGGTTTAACTCCACCAACAGATCAAAATTGGCTAAATGGTATTGGTGCGGCGTTTTTGGTGAATTGTATGGAGGTGCAAATGAAACAAGATATGCTACCGATGTTCAAGGCCTTATGAAATGGGTGAAAAATGATATCGAGATGCCAGATACGGTTGCCCGTTCTAATTTCTTTGCCACCCGCTTGCGTCAGTTGACTACTCGCAATAGTGCTGCATATAAAGGTGTCATGGCATTAATATTGAAACAGCATTGCAAAGATTTCATTACTGGAACTGAAATGGATTTTGCAATGTATGTAGATGAGGCTACCGACATTCACCATATTTTCCCAGCCAACTATTGTACCCAACAAGGATATGACATAAAGAAATGGAATTCGGTCATCAACAAGACTCCAATTTATGCGAGAACTAATCGTATTATTGGTGGTGTCGCTCCTACAAAATACATCAGCAGTATTGAAAGGAATCATGGAGTATCGCCTAATGATTTAGATACTTATCTTTCATCACACTTGATTGATGTTGATGCTATCAGAAAAGATGATTTTGACACCTATTTTATTAATCGTGAAGCGGCAATATTTGACTTAATTGAAAAGGCTACTGGAAAAGAAGTTGCTGGTAGAGATAAAAAACAAGAAGATTTTGAAGACATCATACTGGATGATGAGGAATTATTCATTGAGAACTAAATAGAATATTAACGAACAATAAATCAATTATTTAAACAACATAAACGAAAAATATGGAAAGTAAATTAGGACTTGATTTTAAGAAAGTGGAGTATGCCAGGGGGCTGGCGAAGAACATCGCAGACGATGTGCAGGCCTTCTGCGAGCAATACACCACCGTGGCCGTGGAGCGCACCCTCGCCCGACTGATGGGCATCGACGGGGTGGACGAAAGCGATGTTCCGCTGCCCAATGTGGTGGTCGATGCCATCAAGGACAAAGGCGTGCTGGGCGAAGGCATCCTGTTCTTCATCGCCAACGCGATGATCCAAACGGGCCTCAACCCCCAGCAGATTGCCGAGAAGGTGGCCACTGGTGAACTTGACATCACCAAGGTGGTGACTCGCGACCAGAAACTGATTGCCGACACCCTGCAACCCGTCATCGACGAGAGCATCAACCGAATCCGCACCCGTCGCCAACGCCGCGAGCATTACCTCGAGACCATAGGCGAAGGCCCCAAGCCTTACCTCTACATCATCGTGGCCACGGGTAACATTTACGAGGATGTGGTGCAAGCCCAAGCTGGTGCCCGTCAGGGAGCCGACATCATCGCCGTGATCCGCACCACGGGTCAGAGCCTCTTGGACTATGTGCCTTACGGCGCCACCACCGAGGGCTTCGGCGGCACCTTCGCCACACAGGAGAACTTCCGCATCATGCGTAAGGCCCTGGACGAAGTGGGCGAGGAGGTAGGCCGCTACATCCGCCTCTGCAACTACTGCTCGGGTCTCTGCATGCCCGAAATCGCCATCATGGGCGCTTTCGAAGGCCTCGATGTCATGCTGAACGACGCCCTCTACGGCATCCTGTTCCGCGACATCAACATGCAGCGCACCCTCATCGACCAATACATGAGCCGTATCATCAACGGCTTCGCGGGCGTCATCATCAATACGGGTGAGGACAACTACCTGACCACCGCCGACGCCGTGGAAGCCGCACATACCGTGTTGGCCTCCGACCTCATCAACGAACAGTTGGCCAAGATCGCTGGTCTGCCCGAGGAGCAGATGGGCTTGGGTCACGCCTTCGAGATGGACCCGATGCTCGAGAACGGCTTCCTTATGGAACTCGCCCAGGCACAGATGACCCGCGAGATCTTCCCCAACGCGCCGCTGAAATACATGCCGCCCACCAAGTTCATGACGGGCAACATCTTCCGTGGCCACATCCAAGACGCACTGTTCAACATCATTGGCATCTGGACACACCAAGGCCTGCAACTGTTGGGTATGCCCACCGAGGCCATCCACACGCCGTTCATGAGCGACCGTTACCTCTCCATTGAGAACGCCCGCTACATCTTCAACAACATGAAGGATATCGGCAACGAGATGGAGTTCAAGGAAGGCGGCATCTGCCGTCAACGCGCCCACCTGGTGCTTGACAACACCATCAAACTGCTTGAGGAACTCGTCAAGGAAGGCCTGTTCACCGCTTTGGAGAAAGGTATCTTCGGCGATGTGAAACGCCCGAAGAACGGTGGTAAGGGTCTGGCCGGCGTGACGCTGAAGGCTGAGAATTATATGAATCCGTTTATAGAGTTGATGAAAGGAAAGAAATGAAATGCGTGATTGGCTGTTAGCATTTAGCCATTAGCTATTAGCAGCTGGTTGAAGCGGCTAAAAGCTAACAGCTAATAGCTAAAAGCCAACAAACACCGCATTCGGAAAGAGAGAAGTTAAACATAAAAACGAGAAAAAATGAGCGAAGGATTATATTCAATGGAGGCTAAGGATTACGACAAAACCCTAGACCTCACCAAGATAAAGCCCTACGGCGACACGATGAACGACGGAAAGCTGCAACTGAGCTTCACTCTGCCTGTGCCTTGTGGCGCCGAGGCCGTGGAAGCCGCCAAACTGCTGCTGAAGAAGATGGGACTGGAGAACCCCAGCGTGGTGTATTACAAGGAACTGACACCCGGATTCACCTTCGTCAACTGCTATGGCAGCTGCACCCACACCGTTGACTATTCGACCATCTACGTGCCCAAAGTGGAATCGAACACGATGGACATGTACGAGACCGACAAATACATCAAGGAGAACATCGGCCGCAAGATCGTCATCGTCGGCGCTTCGACGGGTACCGACGCCCACACCGTGGGTATTGACGCCATCATGAACATGAAGGGTTATGCTGGCCACTACGGACTGGAGCGCTACGAGATGATCGAGGCTTACAACCTCGGTTCTCAGGTGCCTAATGAGGAGTTCATCGCCAAAGGCATTGAACTTCACGCTGACGCGCTACTCGTCTCGCAGACCGTGACCCAGAAGGATGTCCACATCCACAACATGACCAACTTCATCGAGTTGATGGAGGCCGAGGGCCTGCGCGATAAAATGATTTGCTGCTGTGGCGGTGCCCGTATCACGCACGAACTGGCTAAGGAACTCGGTTTCGACGCTGGTTTCGGAATGAACACCTACGCCGACGATGTGGCTTCGTTTGTGGTTCAGGAGATGGTAAAACGTGGAATGAAATAATGGACTATGGCCAATGACTATGGCCAATGGCCGCTCCACGATTCGTAAAAGCGGCCATGGTCATAGGCCATAAGCCATAGTAAAGAAAAAAGAAACAACTTAACAACAAAATAGTTAAATCTTTAAATAACAACACACTATGGACAAAAATGAAATGAGAGAAGTAATCGCAAAGCGTGCTGCCAAGGAACTGCACGACGGCGATGTTGTCAATCTGGGTATTGGCATTCCGACTTTGATCCCCAACTACCTTCCTGAAGGCGTGACCGTGACCCTCCAGACCGAAAACGGTGCCATGGGCATGGGCCCGACCCCTGAAGAAGGCAAGGAAGACAAGAACCTCATCAACGCTGGCGGTGGCGCCATCACGCTGCTGCCTGGTGCCTGCACCTTCGACTCGGCCACTTCGTTCGCCATCATCCGTGGCGGCCATGTGAACGTGTCGTTCCTCGGTGCCTTGCAAGTGGATGAGAAGGGCAACCTCGCCAACTGGATTATCCCTGGCAAGATGGCTCCCGGTATGGGCGGTGCTATGGACCTCGTGGTCGGTGCCAAGCGCGTCATCCTCACCATGGAACACACTCAGAAGGGTGCTCCCAAGATCCTGAAGGAGTGCACGCTGCCCCTGACCGCTGCCGGACAGGTGAACATGATCATCACCGAGATGGGTGTGATGGACATCACCCCTGAAGGCATCGTGGTGCGCGAAATCCACCCCGAGTTCACTTTTGAGCAGATGCAGGCTGCCACCGAAGCCAAGCTCATCCTTGACCCCAATTGCAAACCTATGGACATCTAATCCGTAAGTCAATGGAATACAGTTTCTTGAAGATTGAGCAGTTGGACGCCATCACCGTCATGAAAGTGTCGGCACCCAAGTCGTTGAACGCGCTCAATTCGACAGTCCTGAAGGAAATCGACGACTTCGTGAGCAACCTCGACACGAAGCAGACGCGCGTGCTCATCATCACGGGCGACGGCGAGAAGGCTTTCGTGGCGGGTGCCGACATCTCGGAGATGGTGCACCTCTACGAGAAGGAAGGCTACGAGTTCAGCAAACTCGGTGCCATCGCGTTCCGCAAGATCGAGACGCTGCCGATACCCGTCATCGCTGCCGTCAACGGCTTCTGCCTCGGCGGTGGCTGTGAGTTGGCCATGGCTTGCGACTTCCGTTACGCCTCGTCGAAGGCCAAGTTCGGTCAGCCCGAAGTGGGACTGGGCATCACGCCTGGTTTCAGCGGCACCTACCGTTTGGCCAAACTCGTCGGACAAGGCTACGCCAAGGAGATGATCTACACGGGCAAGGCCATCCGTGCCGACGAAGCCCTGCGCATCGGCTTGGTAAATGCCGTCTATGAACCGGAGGAACTGATGGACAAGGTGATGGAGACCGCCCAAAAGATGGTCGCCAACGCGCCTTTGGCCATCGCTTACGCCAAGCAGTGCATCAACGAGAGTTACGACCTGATTGCCGCCGATGCCATCGAACTGGAGAACACCGCCTTCGGCAAGTGCTTCGCCACCGAGGACCAGAAGGAAGGCATGACGGCGTTCCTTGAAAAGAGGCCTGCGAAGTTCAATGCAAAATAAATCCTTGTAGAGACGCGATTAATCGCGTCTCTACCAACCGCAACAAAATATCAATTAATACAAATCAACAATAAACCATCAAATCATGAAAATCTGTGTTATCGGAACCGGCACCATGGCTAAAGGTATCGTGAAGGCATTCGCCGCCAAGATGCCCGTCGTCATGAAGAGCCGCACGCAAGCCAGCCTCGACAAGGCCATGGCTTCCATCGCAAAAGGTTACGGTAAGCTGGTGGAAAAAGGCAAGATGACCCAAGAGGCCGTCGATGCCCTGCTGAAGAACATCACCACCACTACCGACTACGCCACCTTCGCCGATGCCGACCTCGTCATCGAGGCCGCCGTCGAGGAGATGCAACTGAAGAAAGACGTCTTCATGGAGCTTGACAAGATATGCAAGCCCGAGACCGTCTTCGCCACCAACTCGTCCTCGCTGTCGATCACCGAGATCGCTGCCTGCACGAGCCGTCCCGCCCAATTCATCGGTATGCACTTCTTCAACCCCGCCGATCGCATGGCCCTCGTTGAAGTCATCAAAGGCCAACTGACCAGCGATGAAGTGACCAAGTGCATCGTTGACCTCGCCACCTCCATCGGCAAGCAGCCCGTTGAGGTGAAGGAAGCCCCCGGCTTCGTGGTCAACCGCATCCTCATCCCGATGATCAACGAGGCTGTCGGCATCCTCGCCGACGGCATCGCCAGCGCTGAGGACATCGACAAGTGCATGATGCTGGGCGCCAACCACCCGATGGGTCCTCTGGCTTTGGCCGACCTGATCGGAAACGACGTCAACCTCGCCATCATGGAAGTGTTGTACAAAGAGTTCGGCGACCCGAAGTACCGTCCTCATCCCTTGCTCCGCAAGATGGTGAGAGCCGGCTTGCTCGGTCGTAAAACTGGAGAAGGATTCTATAAGTATTAATCAGTGTGGAGTTAGGAGTTAGGAGTTAGGAGTATCGCGATGTGCGGCTCCTACTCCTCACTCCTCACTCTCCACTCCTAACTAACGAAAAAAATGGATTTTAGTTATTCAAAGACAGAACAGTTGTTCCTGCAGATGATCAGATCGTTTGCGGAGAACGAAGTAAAGCCTTTGGCCGCCGAAGTCGATGATCAGGAGCGTTTCCCTGTCGAGACCGTCGAAAAGATGGGCAAACTCGGCATCATGGGTATCCCGATCCCGAAGCAGTACGGTGGACAGGGCGGCACCGTCCAGATGTACATCATGGCGGTCGAAGAGCTCTCGAGAGTGTGCGCCACCACCGGCGTCATCGTCTCGGCCCACACCTCGCTGTGCATGGCTCCCATCTTGGAGAACGGCACCGAGGAACAGAAGATGAAGTACCTGCCCAAACTCGCCTCGGGTGAATGGATTGGCGCTTTCGGCTTGACCGAGCCCAACGCCGGCACCGATGCCGCCATGCAGCAGACGACCGCCGTTGACGCTGGCGACAAATGGATCCTGAACGGCACGAAGATCTTCATCACCAACGCATCCTACGCCAATGTGTTCATCGTCATGGCCATGACGGACAAGTCGAAGGGCACGAAGGGCATCTCTGCCTTCATCGTGGAGAAGGGCATGCCTGGCTTCAGCATCGGCAAGAAGGAACTCAAGATGGGTATCCGCGGCAGCGCTACCTGCGAGTTGATTTTCGAAAACTGCGAAGTGCCGAAAGAAAACCTCCTCGGACCTCTTGGTAAGGGCTTCACCATCGCCATGAAGACCTTGGACGGCGGCCGTATCGGTATCGCCTCCCAGGCTCTGGGTATCGCCCAAGGTGCCATGGACGAGACTGTGAAATACACCAAGGAGCGTAAGCAGTTTGGCAAAGCCATTGCCCAGTTCCAGAACACCCAGTTCCAGATGGCCGACCTCAAGACCAAGGTCGAAGCTGCCCGTCTGCTCGTCAGAAGCGCCGCTTGGAAGAAGGACATGGGGCTGCCGTATTCAGCCGACGCCGCCATGGCCAAGCTGTTTGCCGCTGAAACTGCTATGGAAGTGACCACCAAGGCCGTCCAGTTCCACGGCGGTTACGGTTACACACGTGAGTATCCTGTCGAGCGCATGATGCGTGACGCCAAGATCACCGAGATCTACGAAGGTACCTCGGAGGTCCAGCGCATGGTCATTGCCGGTCAATTGTTCAAGAAATAATAGGAGGGAAGCAGTATGAATATTATCGTTTGTATCAAGCAAGTTCCGGATACCACCGAAATCAAGATTGATCCGGTAAAGGGTACGCTGATCCGTGAAGGCGTTCCGAGCATCATGAACCCCGACGACAAGGGCGGTCTCGAACTCGCCCTGCGTCTGAAAGACCAGTTCGGCGCCAACGTCACCGTCGTTTCGATGGGACCTCCGCAAGCCGACGTCATCATGCGCGAAGCCTTCGCCATGGGTGCCGACCGTGCCATCCTTCTCTCTGACCGTAAGTTCGCAGGCTCCGACACTTTGGCCACCTCGTATGCCATCGCCGGTCTCTGCCGTACTTTGGACTATGACCTCATCATCGCCGGCCGTCAGGCCATCGATGGTGACACCGCACAAGTGGGTCCCGAGATGGCCGAACATCTCGGTCTGCCCCAAGTCACCTATGTCTGCGACGCCAAGCTGCTGCCCAATGGCAACCTGCAAGTCCACAAGGAGAACGAAGACAGCGTCCAAGTCCTCGAAGTGGAAGGCAAGTGCCTGCTGACCGTCCTCGCTTCCGCCTTTGAGCCCCGTTACATGACCGTCTGCGGCATCGTCGAGGCCTACAACCGCGAGGTTGAGGTTTGGGGTGCCGACAAGATCGACTACGACGAAACGAAGCTGGGTCTCTCTGGCTCACCCACCAAGGTGTTCCAGTCGTTCCCGAAAGCCATGAAGGCTCCGGGCGAGGTGCACGAAGTGAGCGAAGAAGAGGCTGTCGAGCTGATTGTCAACAAACTGAAAGAAAAACACATCATCTAAAAGTTACAGCCATGGAATTGAAAGATTATAAGAACGTATTCGTTTTCGCAGAACAGCGTGAAGGTAACATCCAATCCGTTGCTTTCGAACTTTTAGGAAAGGCCCGCGACCTCGCCGACACCCTCGGTGAGAAGGTTGTGGCTATGTTGCTCGGCTGCGGCATCAAAGACCAAGCCCAGAAACTGATTGAATTTGGTGCTGACGAAGTCATCGTCGCCGACTGCCCTGAACTGAAGGACTACCTGTCGGAGCAATACTCGCAGGTCGTTGACCAGATCATCAAGGAGCGTTGCCCCAACATCGTGCTCTATGGTGCCACCACCATTGGCCGTGACATGGCTCCGCGTATCGCCTCCCGTCTGAAGACCGGTCTGACGGCAGACTGCACCAAACTCGAAGTCGTTGCTGACGAAAAGAGCAACAACGAGTTGCAGTTCCGCATGACCCGTCCTGCTTTCGGTGGCAACCTGATGGCTACCATCATTTGCCCCAACACCCGTCCGCAGATGTCGACAGTGCGTCCTGGCGTGATGCAGAAGCGTCAACGCGAGGTCGGCCGTCAAGGCGTGGTCACAAGTTTCGTCCCGACCTTTGACACCTCCAAGTTCAAAGTCAAGCTCGTTGAGACCATTAAAGAGGACAAGACCGTGGTCGATATCGCCGATGCCAAGATCTTGGTGTCCGGTGGCCGTGGCGTCCAGAACAAGGAAGGCTTCGACAAGCTGCAGGCTCTGGCCGATGTCATCGGCGGCGTGGTGTCATCCAGCCGTGCGATGGTTGACAACGGCGTGATGCCTCATGACCGTCAGGTGGGTCAGACGGGTAAGACCGTCCGCCCGAACCTCTATATGGCTTGCGGTATCAGTGGTGCCATCCAGCACTTGGCCGGTATGGAAGAGTCCGACTTCATCATCGCCATCAACAAGGACAAGTTTGCCCCCATCTTCAGCGTCGCCGACCTCGGCATCGTTGGAGACCTGCACAAGATTGTCCCCATGCTGACGGAGAGATTGAAGAAGGAAGTGGAGAAGTAATTCTCCTGAATTATGTCGTTCTTTGTAGAGACGCGATTAATCGCGTCTCTACGGGGACGATTGATTAGTGATAAAGTATTGAAAAATAAGCGTTTAATGATTTTGTATATAAAAATCGAAAATGGAACGGTCTTTAACAAAGCCGTTTTCTTTTTTTATTTTTGAAAGCTAATTCTTATCGTTTTGGCCTCAAATATGGTTAGAATAAACTAAAAATTTGTTTTTCGAAAATAGCATCGCATATTATGAGTAGTTTAAAGGAGTATTTTAACCGCATATTAGAACACGTAAAAAGCAAGTATTCAGACGAAACAGAAGGCCATAAGGAAATCTGGTCAGAATATCAAAACGAGCAAGATGTCGCTATTGACTACAAAGGACGTCAGATATTTGAATTGCTCCAAAATGCCGACGATGCATCGGAAACAGCAAATCTCAGGAAAATACTAATTGTCCTTGATGATGGCATATTAAAAGTGTCAAACAATGGAACGCCATTTACAGAAGATAGTTTTGATTCCATTACATATCGAGGGATGAGCCCAAAGCGAGGGCAAGAAAGTTCAACTGGAGAAAAAGGACTTGGATTTAGGTCATATCTGACATGGTCAACGGATTTAACCATAGAAAGCGGAGGTGAGAAAGTCTCTTTTTCAAAAGAATATGCTGAAAGTTTCTTAAAAGAACTATTTGAAGAGCATCCAATTGTTGAAGAAAAATATCATGCTTTACGAAATAAAAGTTATAAAGATGCTCCCAAGTACTCTATAGCCATTCTTCGAATACCTTGTGTCCAAGATAATTACATAAGTTGTAACAATGAATACGACACTACAGTTTCTTTGACTTTAAAAGACAATAGCATTGCAAATGATGTTTCATTGCAACTAAAAGAAATCACACATCAAACTTTGGTGTTTATGAAGTTTGTAGACGAAATTGAAATAAGAGAGTCCTCGTCTACTAGACTATTGAAAAAGGAATTAGAAAATGATCAGGTTGTTGTAACAGAATGGATTAATGATGAACAAAAAGAAAAGCATTGTTGGAATATCAATAGAAAGACAGGGGTGATTAATAGTGAAAATGGTGAAAACAAAAGCTATGAATTAACTATTGCATGGGATGACAATCTTTCAGATACGGGAAACACATTGTATAGTTATTTCAAAACTGCAATCAGATTTCCTTTCCCTTTTCTCGTTAATGGTTCTTTTCAACTTATTTCAAATAGAAATCTGTTGCAAGACACTCCCTACAATAGGAAACTGATAGATTATTTGATAGAGTTGATGATTGAAACAGCAATTAAGATCGGCGAAAAATCATGGGGCTATACAGCTTTGAAGTTATTATGTGCTGAGTTTTCATCAATTTCAGATTATTTGTTTAGAAGAACCGAATTTGAATCAAAACTAAAAGATAGGGTTTGGAATAGCAAAATATTCCCAACGGTAAATGACGATTATATTAGCATATTAGACAAGCCTGTATATTATGAAGGTTTCGACTCAACTATTTTGGAAGGTAACGACGTAAAACGATTATTGCTGCCATGTCCTGATCAAAAAATAGCAACGATATATTTGATACCAAAGTTTGATGAATTCAAATATTCCATAGAAGAATTGGCATCAATAATACATAGTAGAATTCTACAATTAAGTCAATTTGGATTTGAGAATTATGTTAAACTCCTGGAATTATTCAGGGAATCATTCCCAACACCAAACTTTGTCAACTTACCATATCTACTCATCAATGAAAACAATGAAGCCATTCCTTGGAATTCAAAAATTGTGGCCAAAGACAATGATTTACAGATTACAATACCATCTGAATTATCCTATAGTTTTGTGCATCCTGAGTTATTAGATGTTTATAAAAAATACTTTGTTTCCTTTTACAATAGTTTTTTGTTGTATTATAGGATTAAAGTGTTTTCGTGCAGTAGAATTGCAAATGATATAATAGAACACTACAACAATAAAAAGCAACTTACAAATTTAGATATAGAACATCTTCATAAAAATCTATTTATCTTGTTTAATGAAGATGACACAATCAAACTATATCAATATCCTAAAGCGTTCTCTAAAGACAATGAAGGACGATTTAGAGCAACAAATGAATTGTACTATGGCAAAGAATATGATTGTGAATTGACCGATATTCTTTTTAATTATGATACATCTTTGTTGTTAGCAAGCAGAGAATCGTTTGGATTTGATGAAGGTATTGACCAAAAGAGGGTTATTCAGTATTTTAATTGGTTGCATGTGTCAAAGTGGCCAAGAAGAATCAAGTTTAATATTGATCGACACGATCATCCTTTGTTTTCTTACAAAAAACAAGTTTTTAAAAAATTAGATTATGAGAAAGTTGGCAGGGATCTGGATATGCATAGTTATCAAGAATTTGGAAACAAAGTTCAATATTGTATAGGAGAAGTTACAACTGTTAAAAGCATTGATGATATTCTTTCACACAATAATCCTGAGACTATTTTGGCATGGGTGATAAATGATATAGAATTGAGAAGATTATTAGAAGATGATTGTGAGCCATCATCTAGCAATATAAAGGTAGCGATATACAAAAAACAATATTATAGAGACATATATGGTGAGATCATTTGTAGTTTCATAAGATGGAAGATTTCTCAAACACCTTGGCTTACTTGTGCAACAGGAAATCGAGTGAAACCAACTATCTGTACAACTTCAAACACTATTACTGATGATTTTAGCCCATATATTGAAAAACCGAAAGTTGACACAAAAAGCGAAGTGTTTAAAAAATTCTTGGCGAAAGGAAATCTATTGCAATCAGCCTATTATCTTGTTGGAGTGAATGCAAGAATATCCGATTTTGATTCAGAGACGATTTATCAGATTCTTAATAAGCTACCAGAGAAAGACCCTAACGGAGAAAAGGCAAAATCAATTTATCGAGAACTAACAAATAATTACGACATAGATAGCATTGAAAAAACTGGCAGTGAATATTTGAACTTCAGAAGAAAGGGTCAAGTATTCTGCAAAAAAGACCAGAAAACTAGTTATTGTTCATACGAAGAAGCCTATTATGTAAACAACAGACAATATGGAGATTCTATCATTAGGCAGTTCAATACGATTATGATCGACCCAAGATTGAATTCGGAAAACATTAAAGGCATTTTTGGTGTGGCAAAAATGGAATTTGACGCATTCCAAATTATCGATAATCCCAGATTACATTCACTTAATAATGAATTTGAACAAGAAATCGAGAGTTTTAAACCTTATGTGTATATCTTTAGAAAAGACAAAGATCAGGATGAGAAAGACAAATCAAAAATCAAAGACGCTCAATTCAAATTGGTAAGTTCTTTGTCTTACTCTTTTTCAAAAGGCGAAAATAACTATAATGCATCCTTGGGAGATTATGAGTTTTTTTCTGATAGCACAAACAAACGCATTTATATATGTGTTCCCGATAACATTTATTCTTTTGAAACCCTTCATCATGATGTCATGTTCGGTACGGCAATAGCAGAAGCGTTTTCTGCACTGTTTAATATAGACACGATGGCTCAAATACGCGAATTATTTGGCCAATCAGTATCTGGGCGAAATGATATTATTCGTGAGTATTTCAATGATAATCAGTTAATTGAATTGAAAAGAACAAAGGAATTATTGGGCATGACAACTGATTATAGATTAAGTTTTTGGAATTCCTTTGTGCGTTGTTTTCCTGACAAGAGTCTTGAAAAAGAAAACTATGAAGAGAATGAACTTATCGATGAATTACAAATGTTGTTCCCTGATTTTTCTGACGCAATCAATAAAGTAAATAAAGGTCTGATAGATGATGATGCCGCTTTTGATTCTAATTTAGATGTGGTTAGAAATATTATTGAATTATTAAGAACCTCAAAAATCTCACTTGAACAATTCAACAAATATGTTAGTCCCAGTATTTCCATCGATAAAGTATACAAAGAAGACTTTAAGAAACTGGTTGTCAAAAACAAGTCAACAGTAGAAGCAATAATATACGAACGGCTATGTGTTAACACGTCTGAACAGAAGAATTTTAAAGCATTGGTTAACAAGTATAATCAAATGAGTCATAGCATTCCTGAAGATGTCGATTATGATGTTGAGGCTGATTATTATGCTCAATTAAAAGATGACTTCAACATTGATAAAGGCTTTGCAGGGACCATCCATGATTTAGATAAGATATACAATGACAATCTTCAATTAATCAAAAATGAGGTTGGAGAAAATATTACAGAAAAAGCCATAATTGATTATGTAAATGTATCATCAAACAGACTTAGTCTATTGTATTTTAGTGAAGGGGTGTCTTCTTTAATTAAATCAATAAAACTAGAATTCCAACCTCAAAAATCAACTTCAATCATAACCAATGCTCCTATTCAAATTGCAGGCCATAGTGTTTCCTACACAAGCATTAAAGATATTGTAAAACAAATTGATAAGGCTAACATCAATATTGATGATAAAGATGTGAGCGTAATATCTATACACAAACCTCAAGAACACAGTTCTGAACACAATCTAAATGGCAGAGGTGGAAATGGCAATAGACATTGGGGCTCGTCAAGAAGGGTTGAAAAAGAATATGGATGTATTGGAGAAAAACTTGTTTTCGATTATTTAAAGAAAAAAAATAATTGCGATGTGAAATGGGTATCGGCAAATGCTGCTGAATGTGGAGAAAATCCTTTGGAATCCACCGATGGTTTGGGCTATGATATAGAATATACTGAAAAAGGGAAAAGAACTAAATATGTTGAAGTTAAAACGACACAATCAAATAGTGATATAATCCTGATTTCACCTAATGAAGTTCGAAAAGGAGAAGAACTAAAAGAAGATTATGAATTGTTTATCGTGCGAGATATTAAATCATCTCGCCCATATATTGAAATCATAAAAGCCCCATTCAAATACACAAAAGGTTGTAGCTTTAATAATAATGATCGTTTTTTGATTGAAATTGGCGAGTATGCTTTACGTTTTGAAAAAGAATGACAATTATAAAATACAAAAAGAATAAACAAGTAAATAATCAGAAATAATTGACTATCTTTGCATTCAAACCTTAGTCATTATAGACATTATGCTTGAAAAAGAAAACAATATCATCCTATACACCGACACCGATGGCAAAGTGAACGTTAACGTCCGCTTCGCAGAAGAAGATGTTTGGCTGACACAAAACCAACTGGCGGAGGTTTATTGCACCACGCAACAAAACATTGCTCAGCATATCGCAAACATTTATAACGATTTAGAACTTGATGAGGCAACTCACAAGAAATTCTTGTTAGTTCGTCAGGAAGGGAATAGAGAAGTTCAGAGGGCTATTGATCATTACAATTTAGATATGATTATCGCCCTCGGCTACCGCGTCCAATCGCCCGTTGCCGTGCGTTTCCGTCGTTGGGCCACACAACGCCTGCATGAATACATCCAAAAAGGTTTTGCCTTGGATGACGAACGCCTGAAACAAGGCGGTAACCGCTATTTCAGGGAGTTGCTTCAACGCATCCGCGACATCCGCTCGTCGGAACGCAATTTTTATCAGCAAGTTACGGATATTTATGCAACAGCTGTCGATTATGACCCACGCAGCGAAATGACTCGGATGTTTTTTGCAACAGTACAGAACAAACTCCACTATGCCGTGCATGAACAAACTGCTGCTGAAGTGATTTTCAACCGCGTGGACAACGAGAAGCCTTTTGTTGGAATGACCAACTTCAAAGGCAATTATATTACCAAAGACGACGTGAAAATCGCCAAGAACTATCTCTCGGAATTGGAGTTGCAACGCCTTAACTTGCTGGTTTCTGGCTTTTTGGATTTTGCCGAGTTCCAAGCCCTTGAAATGAAACCCATGACCATGCGGGATTGGATAGAATCGCTTGACAACCAAATCCTTGCCAACAGAAGAAAAGTTTTGGAAGGTAAGGGGAATGTCTCGCACGAAGAAGCCATTAAAAAGGCAGAGCAAGAGTTTGAAATTTACCGCAAACGCGAGATGGAGCAACTTGAAAGCGACTTTGACCGTGCCATAAAACAATTACCAAAACAATGACCGACAACCAAAAGACCCTCGACCTCGCCTACGAAGCCGGTTCCATCCTCTTGGAGAATGGCGCCGAGATTTCGCGTGTAGAAGAGACTATGAAGCGCATCGCCAGTCATTATGGCGTGGAAGACGAAAGCTTCTTCGTGCTCAGCAACGGCATCATGGCCACGGGCAAGGACTACGCCCGCTCCAAATTTATCCCCATCAAGGGGGCGAGTTTGGATAAAGTAGTGGCGGTCAACCAACTGTCGCGCGAGGTGGAGCAGGGGCAATGCTCTTTGGATCAATTGGAGCAAAGACTCAAAGCCATCCGCGCCATGAAAGCCAAACCCGCTTGGGAGCAGATTATGGCTTCCGCTGTGGGCAGTGCGGCTTTCTGCATCATCTTCGGTGGCGGCTTCATGGATTGTCTGGCCTCTTTTGTGGCAGGGTTGGTGCTATGGGTCTATATGCTGTTTGTAGCCTCTAAACGGCTCTCACGCATCGTGGGGACGGCCTCAGGAGGATTGTTGGCCACCTTGATTTGCTTTGGCATGTACCGCCTTGGTCTTGGTGAACATCTGAGCAACATGATTATAGGTGCCATCATCCCATTGATTCCTGGTGTGGCTTTCACCAACGGCATTCGCGACATGGCCAATGAGGACTACATCGCAGGCACCACGCGCCTCCTTGATGCCATGTTGACCTTCTTTTGCATCGCCCTCGGCGTGGCTTTGGCGTTCATGCTCGACAAGAATATCTTCGGCCAAATGCATAAACTGGAAGGTCTTGTCGCCGACCCTCAGACCTCGAATTTTGTCGTGCAACTCATCGCTGCCTTTTTGGGCACTGTGTCGTTTGCCGCGCTCTTTGGTGTACCCCGCAAGTATTATTTCGATGCCGGTTTCTGTGGAACGATTGGTTGGCTACTTTATCTCATTCTGAGTCGGTATACAGCCATGTCACCCGTAGAAGTCCTCTTCTGTGCCACGGCCTTGGTTACGCTCACTGCCTTATTGCAGTCGATAGGAAGGAAATGCCCTATCACGGTGTTCCTTATCAGCGGCATCTTTCCCTTAGTGCCAGGAGCAGGCATCTTTTGGACGAGCTACAATATCGTCTCCAACCAACTCCCCGATGCCATCCACACAGGTTTTGCCGCACTCAAGGCCACCGTTGCCATCGCTTTCGGCATTCTTGCCGTGATGGAACTCAACGGCAAGGGTAGGATAGGGAAGTGGATTAAGAGAGGTAATCCAGTCAAATAATTAATTAATAGTAGATATCGTACTCGTACTTGTCGGTGTAGGAGTCTTCCAAATCAGGGACGGCTCCGAAATCTCCCTTTTTATAGATGATGTTTTCAACTCTTGCGTGGCACACGTTGCCCTCGTAAGTGTAAGTGGTGGAATAGGCGTCCATCGCACCTTCGATGTGGCTTTCATAAATCAAACGTCCCAACTTATCCCTTTCCTCAACCTGGTTGAAATAGTTGCCTGAGATATCAGCATGCAAGACGTCACCTTCATTAGTGTATGAATAGTCGTAAGTAATCTCGTTGTTTCCAATGACAATCTTTGAAAGTCGACCTTCCTCGTCATATTCATAGATTTGTCCGCTATTCTCAATAATCTTTGTACAGCTTTCGTCGGCGTATGTGATATCCTCCTGATAACCAGGTTCACAGCTGAAAACGACATGGGCCTTGTTGCCCGTGTAAGTGTACTCTGTTATGCATTCTGGAACACCTTCATCATTATAGTCTGTGAGGATCTTCGACAGGCGGCCACGCTCGTCGTAAAGCCAACGTGCGATGGTGTCACCATGGTCATCGATGCTGTATTGAGGCTTGTCCCAGTCAATCCCAGTCGGCTTTTCAGTGTCTTTGACAACATTCGGCACCGTGTCATTGGTAGCCGGCTTTTCAGTGTTATTGGTGTTGTTTGCGCAGGCGGCCAACAAAGCCGCTGAAACCAGGAGTAAAATCTTTTTCATTGTACGAATAATTTGAGTTTTCTGGCGACAAAGATAGAAAATCCAAAGGCAATACTTGCCTTTTTTCAGAAAAACATCGGAAAACAGGAGTTTTTTTGTAATTTTGCACTAATTGAACATACGACCATAAAGCTCACGAACATTGTCTTCACGATATGGTTGATTTTTCCGGCTCGCGTTACTATATGGTATTGTACAAAAACAAAGAATCATGAAAGAATTGAAATGCCCGAAATGCGGAAGCGTGTTCACCGTCGATGAGGCCGACTATGCTTCCATCGTTAGCCAGGTGAAGAACACCGAGTTTAACGACGAGGTAAACCGTCGGCTACAAGAATTGCACGAGCGCCATAAGACCGAAGAACAACTGGCCATTGCCAAAGTGGAGAAGGAGTATCAGGATGCTTTGAGCCAAAAGGAGCTGTCAATCAAGGAGAAAGAGGCAAAAATCAACCAGCTTGCCAGCAAGCTCAATGACGCCGAGCAGGTGAAAAAAACCGAAATCACGCTCGCTTTGGCCGAGAAAGACAAGGAGATTGGCAAACTGAAGGCCGAACTCATTGAAGGCGAGAGCAAGCTGAAGATTGCTGTGATCGAGGAACAACGTAAGGCGGAGAAAAGCCTGCAAGACAAAGACACGCAAATCGCTGAGCTGAAGTCGAATGCAGAAGTCTCGCGTCAGAAAGCGGTCAACTTCGTCAATTCCCAAAAGGAAGAATATGAGACCAAGATGAAGATGTTGCAGGAGCAGGTGGATTATTATAAAGATCTGAAAACCAAGATGTCGACCAAGATGATAGGGGAGACCTTGGAGATTCATTGCTCCACGCAATACAACCAGATGATGCGTCCGTTGCTGCCCAACGCCTATTTTGAGAAGGATAACGATGCCTCGGGCGGCTCGAAAGGCGACTTCATCTTCCGTGACTTCGCAGCCGACGGCACGGAATACGTCTCCATCATGTTTGAGATGAAAAACGAAGCCGACGAGACGGCTACCAAGCACAAAAATGAGGACTTCTTCAAAAAGCTGGATGCAGACCGAAAGGCCAAGAACTGCGAATTTGCTGTGCTTGTGTCGCTCTTGGAGCCTGATAATGAGTTATATAATGGTGGTATCGTTGACGTTTCGTACCGATACGACAAGATGTACGTCATCCGGCCGCAGTTCTTCCTGCCCATTATTTCGCTGTTGGTGCAGACTTCCAAAAAGAGTCTGGAATACAAACAGCAGCTGGCCATCGCTAAGAGCCAGTCCGTTGATGTGACCAACTTTGAAAACCAACTGCTTGATTTTCAAGACAAATTTGGACGAAATTACCGATTGGCCAGCGAGAAATTCCAGGCCGCTATTGACGAAATCGACAAGTCTATCCAGCATCTCCAAAAAATCAAGGAAGCCCTTATCGGCAGCGAAAACAACCTGCGTTTGGCCAACGACAAGGCTGAGGCGTTGACCATCAAGAAGTTGACAAAAGGCAATCCGACGATGACTGCACTGTTTGAGGAGGCCCGTGAGGCCAACAAAGCCGTTGACGTAACCGACTCTGACGACTTATTTCCCGATGCAGAATCTTGAGAAAATCGTTCCCAAGATTTCGTCCGTGGTAATCTCGCCCGTGATGCTACCGAGATAATATAATGCTTGTCGTAAGTCCTGAGAAATCAAATCGGTAGGAATGTTTATTTCGAGTCCACGTTGAACTGATTTCAAGCTCTCCGAGGCATGCATCAGAGCCTCGTAATGCCGTGCATTGGTGACCAAAGTGGCATCTGGAGAGGCGAGGGGTTGGCTGAGTTTCAGGGTGTTGTATAGGTCATTTAGGCCGAATCCGTGCTTGGCTGAAAGGCAAATGACAATAATGTCATCGTTGTTGAGATCCAGGCGGAGTGCTCCGAGCAAGGTCTCGCCTTGGTCATCTAAAGTATCCACCTTATTAATACAAAGTATCAGCTGCTGATGCTGCAAATCTACCTTAGCTACAATTGCTTGAGCCGAAGAAAGCATTGATTCATAACCTGTTGTGGCATCAAGCATTCCGATGACGACATTCGCCTCACTGATTTTCTTGTAAGAGCGTTCAATGCCGATTTTCTCAATCGTCTCATCGGTATTTCGCAGCCCGGCTGTGTCGATGAAACGGTAAAGGATGCCGTTGATGTTCAAGGTTTCCTCAATAGTGTCGCGCGTGGTGCCGGCGATATCGCTTACGATGGCACGGTCTTCGCCCAAAAGGGCATTTAACAAGGTGCTCTTGCCCGTGTTGGTCTGACCCACAATGGCAACGGGGATGCCATTCTTAATGGCGTTACCGAGGCGGAATGAGTCCTTGAGCCTGTCGACATGGGCGAGGGTTTCTTGCAACAAAGCCTTCAGTTGGCTGCGGTCGGCAAACTCGACATCTTCTTCTGAAAAGTCAAGTTCAAGTTCCATCAATGATGTCATTTCCAATAATTTGGAACGCATCACTTGAAGTTCTTTGGAAAATCCTCCTTTCAGTTGGTTGATGGCCACACGGTGAGCGGCTTCGCTTTCCGAATTGATGAGGTCGGCAATAGCTTCGGCTTGTGCCAGGTCGAATTTACGGTTGACAAAAGCGCGTCGGGTAAACTCGCCAGCTTCGGCCATGCGACAACCATGGGCGATGAGGATCTGTAAAAGTTTTTGTTGGACATACACCGAGCCATGCACGCTGATTTCGGCTGAGTCTTCGCCTGTGAAAGAGTGGGGGGCTTTGAAAAAGGTCACCAACACTTCATCAAGCAGTTCATCATGGTCGACGATATGGCCATAATAGGCTTTGTTGGAGACCATTTTTTCCTTGTCGAAAGGCTTGCTGTTCTGTGTAAACAGCTGAGTGACAATAGGAATGGCCGCTGGACCGGAGATGCGTACCACAGCAATGGCGCCCATGCCATGCGGTGTGGCGATGGCACAAATAGTGTCTTTATTTAAGATATTGGTATTCATTGATTTAAAAGAACACCGCGGCCTAATTAATAGGATCCACGGTGCTCCAATTTAACATAATGTCAGAAGGGCAGGTCGTCCACGCTGTCTTCGCCGGCAGGAGCGAAATACTCCGATTCAGTAGCTGCAGCAGGCGGCGTCTGGTGCATCATGGGTTGTTGTGCGGGTTGAGCAGCGACAGCTGGGGCAGCGGTGGCACCAACGGGATCGAAGCGCCACACGCGCACGTCCGTGTACCATTTGCCGTTGAATTCGCGTGACGAAATCTCAATTTGCGCCTTGATGGTCTGACCAGGTGCAAATTTCTGTATTTCATCAATCTGGTTTGTCCAACAGATCAGACAAACCGTGCGAGGATATTGTTCTTCGGTCTCGATGATAAGTTCCTGTTTGCGCCATGGACCGCGGGCGCTTGTGCCTTCGACCAGATTGCCGAGTCTGACCACTTTTCCGATAATTTCCATAGTAAAGGTTATTTAAAATTCAATGATTCAAAGATTTATGCATTCAACACATCCTAACCGATAGGCGTTGAACGGAAATGCAAAGTTAATCATCATTTTGGTTTCGGCAAGCGAAAAAGTGCCCAAATCGGCCTTTTTTGTGTTATTTTCTATTTTTCACTTTTTGAAAATAATCCATATTATGTTAAATAATATGTTTTGACCTATGCCCCACTAGAACACGAAATCTTGCTCTCATGAACAAAATACAATAACAAATAATACCAATTCTTGACCCGTCCGCTTTTATAGATTCCCATAGGAATGACATAAAAGCGGACATTTTTTAAAAAATATGCATCGCAATCACAGCACAAGCTTCTGCGTCAGCCACAGCATTGTGATGATTCTTCGCCAAATCATAACCGAAGTGTTTCGCTACGGTTTGTAGCTTGTGGTTTTCCAACTCAGGAACCAATAGTTGCGAGCCCAAATGCGTGCAATAGAATTTGAAATTTGGATATGGAATGTGATACAATGCATGCAAAGCCTTCAGTACACGCTCGTCGAACGAAATGCCATGCGCCACCATGGGAAGGCATCTCACCTTGTCTTTCACGTTGTCCCAAACCTCGGGAAACAATGGCGCATGATTCGTGTCCTTGTAGGAAATGCCATGCACTTTAGTGGTCCAAAAGTCATACCGATTCGGCACCGGCTTGATGAGACTATAGAATCTGTCCACAATCTCATCATCCCTGACGATGACGATACCCATGCTGCAGGCACTCGTCACCTCGCCATTGGCGCCCTCAAAATCGATAGCGGCGAAATCGGTCATATGGTACTTGGGAATGTATGACGGTCGCTCGGCATCAGGCCAGTCGCCTATTCGTTCCTGATTCTTGTCTCGGTTACAAAACATGGCGCAAAATTACGGAATTTGTGTTGCAATAATGAAAAATAATGCTATTTTTGCCCCGCAAAGTAGGTAACTCCCCTACCCTTTTGTAATAAGTTTTATTTGTAACTAACTTAAAATCTGACTCTTATGGAATTAAAAGGCTCAAAGACCGAAGCTAATCTGATGACCGCATTTGCTGGCGAATCGCAAGCCCGCAACAAGTACACCTACTATGCCTCAAAGGCTCGCAAGGAAGGCTACAACCAAATCGCCGACCTCTTTGAGGAAACAGCCAACAACGAGAAAGAACACGCCAAGATATGGTTTAAATTGCTGCATGACGGTGATGTGCCCGACACCATGACCAACCTCAAAGACGCCGCTGATGGCGAAAACTATGAGTGGACCGACATGTACGCCGGCATGGCCAAGACCGCACGAGAAGAAGGTTTCACCAAGATTGCCGTCTTGTTTGAGATGGTGGCCAAAATCGAAAAGGAACACGAAGAGCGTTATCGCAAGCTTTTGAAAAACATCGAGGACGGCATCGTCTTTTCACGCGAAGGCGATATGGTTTGGCAATGCGCCAACTGCGGTCACATCGTCATTGGAAAGAAGGCACCTCAGATTTGCCCCGTGTGCAACCATCCTCAGGCATTTTTCCAAATCAAAGCAGAAAACTACTAACACATAATAATTAACTTATAAATTCCATCAACATGAAAAAGTACGTTTGCGACGTCTGCGGTTACATCTATGACCCAGAGAAAGGCGATCCCGATAGCGGCATCGCCCCCGGCACCCCGTTTGAAGCCATTCCCGACAACTGGTCCTGCCCGCTTTGCGGCATTGGCAAGGACAGTTTCTCTGTCATGGAATAACCAACGATTTGTAGAGACGGTGCACACACCGTCTCTACATTTTTAAACAATTGAAACACAATGGATAATAATGCCTTATTTAATATCGGTTACGGTCTTTATGTGCTGACCACCCGTTATGAAAATATCGACAACGGTTGCATCATTAATACTGTGACCCAGGTCACGAGCAATCCGCTTCAGATTGCCGTAACGGTTAACAAAAGCAACTACACCCACGAGCTTATGCTGTCTTCGGGCGTGTTTAACATCAGTATTCTGTCCACCGATACCCCAATGTCTGTTTTCGAGCATTTCGGTTTTCAATCGGGTCGCACGGTCAACAAGTTTGCAAATTGTGAAGCTGAGCACCGCGCTGTAAACCAAGTGCTTTATATTCCCAAATATACCAATGCCTATTTGGCTTGTCGTGTCACACAGCAAATCGATTTCGTCACGCACACCATGTTTATCGCAGAAGTGGTTGATGCCCAAGTGCTTTCCAACAAACCTTCTGTGACTTATGATTATTATCAGCAACATATCAAACCACAACCTCAGGTGAGTGGTCCATCGAACGGTAAACGCCGCTGGGTGTGTAAGGTGTGTGGCTATGTCTATGAGGGAGACTATCTTCCTGACGATATTGAATGTCCGCTTTGCAAACATGGCAAAGAGGAATTTGAAGAGATTCCCATGGAAGCCTGCATGGCCACGGCCAATATCCCCAAATTTTCAGTTAGTGCGCCACAAAATACCGCGGTATCAACTACAGACAATTTGCTTACAACGAATCCTATGCAACAGATACAATTAACCAAAAACATTTTTTACGTCGGCGTCAACGACCGCCACACCGAGCTTTTTGAAAACCACATGGAACTGCCCAATGGCGTTTCCTATAACTCATATCTTATTGTCGACGAGAAAGTTGCCTTAATCGACCCTGTAGAAGCCAACTTTTTGGAGGAATACCTCTTCAAAGTGAAATCAGTGCTGAACGGCCGCAAAGTCGACTACCTTATTATTAATCATGACGAGCCCGACCATAGCAGCACGGTGGCTGCCGTTTTGCGCGAATATCCTGAAGTTCAAGTTGTTGGAAACGCTAAGACCTTTGCTCCTCTTGAGAATTTTTATGGCCCCATCGAAAACAAAAAGATTGTGGCCGAAGGTGAAACTTTAAGCCTCGGTTGCCATACTTTGCAGTTCTTTATGGCGCCTATGGTGCACTGGCCAGAGTCGATGGTGACCTATGAGCAAAGTAGCAAAATCGTCTTCAGTAACGATGCATTTGGTGGCTTCGGTGCTTTGAATGGCGGCATCTTTGATGACCAGGTCAACCTAGCCTTTTATGAGGACGAAATGCGTCGCTACTACGCCAACATCGTCGGCAAGGTGGCCATGCAAGCCATGATGGCCATCCAAAAACTGGGAGGACTGGAAATCAGCATGATAGCGCCATCACACGGCTTGGTTTGGCGCAGCAACCTCGAATGGGTGCTGGGCAAATATACGCAATGGAGCCAACAGGAATCGGAAAAGGGTGTGGTCGTAGTCTATGGCTCAATGCATGGCAACACCGCCCGCATGGCTGAGATTGTGGCCAGAGGTGCGGCTGAGGCTGGCATCAAAGAGGTGAAGGTCTACGATGTGGCCAAGACTGAGGTGTCGTTCATCATGAGCGATATTTGGAAGTACAAAGGTGTCATCATCGGTGCTTGTGCACACTACGGCAGCATGTTCCCCAACATGACCTTGTTGGTACACGAAATCAACGAGTTCAAGCCGAAGGACAAGTGTTATGCTACCTTTGGCGGTATGAGCTGGAGCGGCGGCGGTGTGCGTACTTTAGCCAAATACGCTGAAGAAGGCAAATGGAATCTTGTGGCCGACAGTGTTGAAGTCAAAGGAGCACCCATCCGCGAAGAGGATTGGGACAGACTCTACAACCTTGGCAAGGCTGTCGCAGAGGCTGTTAAGCAATAGATTATTCTTGACGCTGTGGCTCTTGGTTGTCTTTCACACCTTCAAGCATAGTGGTGATGTATCTCGAGAAGGCCTCATCCTGTGAATAAAATCCGATCTCGTCTGTGGAGTATTTGCTCGGGAAGGCCAAGACGGAACTGATGCCTTTGTGATTGCCTTTAATGACCAGCCAACAGCTCATGGTGAGATATTCATCCATGGGAACAAGATCCACGCCGTATTTGGAATAGTATCGGGCGATGACACCACTCATTGCCCGATACATTTTTTCGTAATCGCAAAAATGAATGTCTTCAGGGGCCTTTCCATCTCCGAGGTAATGCTGTTTCACGCTGTCCAAGTCCCTGCACATCTGGTCGACGACCAGTTCCGATGCTGTTGCGTCAACCGTCAGTGAGCCTTCGCCTAAAAGATCGTTCTTGAGATAGTCCTCGACGTCTGCCTTGAATTTCTCTGGATTGTTATTCCTTTTTTCGGCGAAATAACGCTCACATAAGGCTGAGTCCACGCTATACCAGACATTGAGGTCGAAATTCGAGGAATCCCGTAAATACATCATAGTGTCCCTGCGGGCTTCCGAAAGTGAAGACATATACTCCGCACCAATCCTGCTCTCAACAATCATTTTATGGAAGATACTCCCGAGATTTCCATTGTCTCTGTAGTCGTAATACGCGACTGTCATCGCACCACCGCTGATCAGATGCCTGAACAGTTTCTCGTTCATGTTGCGGAACTCGACGGGACGGCTTTTTATGCCGTAATACAACACGTCCTCAAAGATGACAATGGTGTCTGACGGATTCAGATTTTCGAACATTCCGTCAATCTCAGGAATGTAATCCGGGAAAATGCCGAGATAACGTGTCGACAGACTTTGCTCGATTTTCTTCAGTTTGTCGATGGAGGCATCAAGCTGCTTGTCCTGTTCTGTGTCGTGATAGACATCGTAAACAAAACAAATGACCGCGAACAAAAGAGCCACAGCCGCCGACTTGACAAAATTCCCCAGAAGATCAAGCGCCTTACGCTTCTTCAATCTTTGAAGCCAATTCTTTTTTTCTTTCTCGTTTTCTTCCATGGTTAGCGTTGCTTATGGAAACACTATTGTAATTTGCTGCAAAGATAGGCAAATTCTCGATACGATTGCACATAAAAAATCCCTACCTTTTCGGCAGGGATTTTCATGATCCTATTAATATAAATAGGTATGGTAGAGACGGTGCATGCACCGTCTCTACACAAACCAATTATTTATATTCAGCGAGCACGTCCTTCACGCGGTCGGGGGTCATACGGCCGTAGACCTTGTCACCGACTTCGATGACGGGGGCCAGACCGCAGGCACCGACGCAGCGGAGGCAGGTCAGAGAGAACTTGCCGTCGGGAGTGACCTCGCCGACGCCAATGCCCAGCTGACGCTTCAGTTCGTCCAACACCTTCTCGGCGCCACGCACGTAGCAAGCGGTACCCAAGCAAACGCTGATCGGGTGCTCGCCCTTGGGCGTCATGGTGAAGAAGGAAGAGCACGAAACGAGGCCGTAGACTCTAGAAACCGGGATGCCCAGCTCCTTAGCCACCAGCTCCTGGACCTCAGCAGGCAGATA
>JAGBQJ010000057.1 GCA_017632935.1 Bacteroidales bacterium
GAAGCCACGGTGATGCAGCACCTCAAAGGCAACAAGATTATCGTTTTCAAGAAGAAGAGAAGAAAAGGATATCAGACTTCTAACGGTCACCGTCAGTATCTGAGCAAGATCCAGATTGAAAGCATCACTGAGTAATAACCCGAAAAACTGAATAAGATATGGCACACAAAAAAGGTGTTGGTAGTTCTGAGAACGGTCGTGAGTCCGCTAGTAAGCGACTCGGAGTGAAACTTTTCGGTGGACAAGCCGCCATCGCTGGCAATATCATCGTTCGTCAGCGCGGCACGAAGCACTATCCCGGCAAGAACGTCGGTATGGGCAAGGATCACACGCTGTATGCATTATGTGACGGCATCGTCGAATTCCAGAAGAAGAAAGAAGGCAAGTCCTTCGTCTCCGTCCTTCCCGTTGAAGGTCAAGTCACTGAATAATTGTTCATAACATACCGTTTGATCCCGATCGTCTTCCGATGGTCGGGATTTTTTATGCCTGATTCCGCCAAAATGCGTATCTTTGCACACTTAACAACAAACGCATGAAAAAACGATTAGCATATTTCGGTTGGATAGCCGCATTAATCCTGCTCACAGGCTGTCAGCCTAAGACCGACCTCGACAAAATCGATGCGCTGAAAAAGCAAGTCAACAAGGATGTCAAGGCTTTGAACGAATTGAACACCAACACTTTCATCCAACTTGAGAAGGACTTTATCGTTTGCGACTCTTCGCTGCAATACCTGCCAGAAAAGGAATTAGACGGTGTTTTCGAGAAACTGCAACTCGTGGATGCCTATATCCAGCAGTTCAAGCAGACACGCCCTGTCATGCAAGCTGAAATGGATTCCACCTTGGCGCGTCTCGATTTGCTCAGAGCTGATGTTGAAACACATTACCTCGCCGATTCGTTGGTCGCCATCTATCTAGAAGAGGAGACTCGACAAGTGGAAAAACTGAGTAATCAAGTGGCGTATTTCAAAGACCGCTTGGGTAGTTGTCGCAAGGACGTGGACGATTTCAAGAAAAAGAAGTGATTGGCTCCCATGAAAAGGCATTGGATCTTCTTTCTGCTCATTAATCTTGCTTTCATCGCCCAGATGAATGCGCAGGTTGCCACGCCATCCAACGGAAAGAAACTGGACGCACGGCAGAAGGAACAAATCCAAATCGATGACCAACTGGCTTCGCAGTATTTCCGCGAACAGGACTATGAAAACGCCCGCGACTTGTACAAAAAGATTTACGAGAAGACCAATCAAACCGCTTATTTTCAGCAGTATATCGAGTGCTTGCTACACTTGAAAGACTACGACAAGGCTGAGCGCGAGCTCAAGTCGTTTGTCAAGAAGAATCCTAGTCACTACAAATCAGCGGTCGATTTGGTCTATGTCTACACCTTGCAAGGCAAGACCGATAAAGCTAAGAAGCAGTACAACGAGCTGGTGAAAGACCTTCCCGACCACGCGTCCACCATCCGGAGCTTGAGTTATGCCTTCCAGTCGCGGAACATGAACGACATGGCTTTGGCTGTCCTGGAGAAAGGCAATACCCTTCTTGACGGCAAGGAAACCTTCTATCTGGATCAAGCCTCTATCCATCAGTCATCTGCCAACTATCAGGAGGCTTTCAGGTACTATTTCCTTGAGATGGAAACCCATCCTGGACAATACAACAACATCCGCAACCGCCTGCAAACGATGCTGTATTACGACGTCAACCATAGCATCTCTGACGAATTGCGCATAGCATTGCTGAAACAGACCCAAGAGAAGCCTGACAACCTGGAGTTTGCCCAACTCCTCGTTTGGTTTGCCTTGCAGCAGGAGGACTACGACATCGCCTTGGCTCAAAGCCTGAGCATCGACCGAAAGACCCATGACCAAGATGCGCAAATCAACAACCTGGCAGGTATTTGCTTGAACAACAAGCAATTTGATGTTGCCCAGCAAGGCTATACCTATATTCTGGACAAAGGCAAGAGTAGCCCTTACTACGGGCAAGCCCTCACGGGTGTCATCAATGCCGATTACTCGAAATTGAAGGCCGCCAACAGCAATGACACAAAGGCATACGAGAAGCTACTGAATCGTATCGCCGAAGCCTATACCGAGGTCAATTCCAATGACTTGTCGAAGCTGACCTTGATACAAGCCGACATCATGACCTATCAGCTCGACAAGACCGAAGAGGCCATTGACATGCTCAAACAGACCATCGAGAACGTTGGAGGCAAACAAGACAAGGCTGAACTCAAGTTGAAACTTGCAGACATCTATCTCTACAAGGATGAGGTGTGGGAGGCCACACTGCTCTACAGCCAAGTCGACAAGAGCATGAAGGAAGAGCCATTGGGTCACGAGGCCCGCTTCAAGAACGCACAACTGCGTTATTTCATAGGAGAATACGAATGGGCCATGAGTCAGCTGAAGGTGTTGAAAGCCGCCACTTCGAAACTCATCGCCAACGACGCCATGACGCTCTCGCTGGTGATTAAGGATAATCTTGAAGCCGACACTACGGGCACGGAACTTAACCGCTTGGCCCGTGCCGACTACAGGATTTATCAGCAACACGAAGATGAAGCCATTGCCTTGCTGGATGACATTATCGCCACGGGCAACGGCATCAGCAAGCCGCACGCCCTGTTCCGCAAGGGGGAAATCATGGAGAAGAGGAAGGAATATGCCAGCGCCCAACAACTGTTTTTGCAGATTGTGGAACAGTATTCTGACAGCTACATGGCCGACGCGGCATTAATGCATGCCGCCCTGCTGGAGCACAACGAACTGAAGGAAAAGGACCAGGCCAAGCAACACTACGAGAAATTGATTGACGAATACCCGACCAGCATATATACCGCACAAGCGAAGAAAAACTATAGAAAGTTGTGAAGTGAGAGTTAGTATTTGACATGCTTCGCGTCATTGCGAACGAAATGAAGCAATCCAGAGAAGATGCCCAAAGAAAAGTTAATGATCTGGACTGCTTCGTGCCTCGCAGTGACGCAAAGCGACAACAAGAACGAATCTTGAATTAAATGTACAACGAAGTCCGACCCAAAAAGAGTTTAGGCCAGCATTTCCTGACCGACCAGAACATCGCCCAACGCATTGTGGAGCAATTGTCGCCCAATGTGGAAAGCGTCATCGAGGTGGGTGCCGGCACGGGCGTGCTGACCCAATATTTGGTGCAAGATATCCTAGATAAGTTCCACGTCATCGAAATCGACAAGGAGTCTATCGCCTACCTGCAAAAGCATTTCCCTATGCTCGGCGAGCGGCTCATCGAAGGCGACTTCCTTCGCACCGACCTCAGCCAATTCGGGAAGCAAAACATAGCCATCATCGGCAACTTCCCATACAACATCAGCAGCCAGATTTTCTTCCAAGTGCTGAAATACAAGGAACAAGTCATAGAAGTGGTGGGTATGGTGCAGAAGGAAATGGCGGAGCGCATGGCCGCCAAAGAAGGCAGCAAAACCTACGGTATTCTCAGTGTATTAATGCAGGCTTGGTACGACATCGATTACCTCTTTACCGTACACGAAAACGTCTTCAACCCGCCGCCAAAAGTGAAGTCGGCAGTCATCAAGATGCGGCGCAATGCTGTGACCGACTTGGGTTGCGACGAAAAGCTGTTTGTGAGCATCGTCAAGCAGGCCTTCAACCAGCGCCGTAAGACCATGCGCAACTCGTTGCGCTCCATGCTCAGTCCCGACATCATCGACAACGAGGTCTTCAACAAACGCCCTGAGCAGCTGTCGGTGCAGGAGTTTATAGATTTGACGAATGTGATCGGGGGAACAATGTAAAGACGTTGCGTGCAACGTCTTTACATATAAAATCGATGTTCCTTCATGTATTGGAACGCCTCCTCCGGCATGAAGTGCCTGACATCGCGTCCTTCCTTGATACATTGGCGGATGAAGGTGGATGAAATCTCGATGATCGGGGTTTTCAGCACAGTGACGGAGGGGTAATTAATCAGTTCGCCGCCGTCGTAGCCCTCGCGGGGGAAGACCAATAGTTCATAATTGTCGAGAATTTTCTGGTATTCGCGCCAGTTCTTCAGGTTTTGCAGGCTGTCCATGCCGCAGATGAAGACGAACTCGCAGTCGGGGCTTTGCTCCGAGAGCGCTGTCAATGTATTAATGGTATATGACGGTGTTGGCAGGTGCATTTCGATGTCGCTGACATTAAAACGCGGGTCATCGCCGAGGGCGAGTTGCACCATCTTGAGGCGCTCGTCGTCGTCCAACAAATCCTCTTTCTTTTTCAAGGGGTTTTGTGGCGTTACTACAAACCACAGCTCGTCCAAGTCGGAAAACTCGACGAGATAGTTAGCCAGCATCACGTGGCCGTGATGGATAGGGTTGAACGAGCCGGAGTATATGCCTATTTTTTTCATGGCCTTAGAAGTCCAATTCGGGACGGTTGGTCTCTGGGGTGTTCAAGAACGCGGTGACCACCTCAAGGATCTCGCGCTTGGCAGTCTCCAAGTCGTCGTTGATGATGGTGCGGTCGAACTTGCCTTGGGCGAATTCGGTCTCCCATTCGGCTTTGGCAATACGATTCTCGATTTCTTCCATCGAGTCGGTGCCACGCTTAATGAGCCTTTCACGCAGTACCTCAACCGACGGGGCTTGGATGAAGATGGAGAGTGCCTGGTTACCATAGTGCTTCTTGATGTTCACGCCACCGCAGACGTCCACGTCGAAGGCCACATGCTTGCCCTCTTCTTGCATCTGGGCGACCACGGCAAGCAGGGTACCGTAGCAACGGCCGGGGTAGACCTCCTCCCATTCAAGGAACTCGCCATTTTCGACGCGCTGCTTGAATTCGTCCATCGACAGGAAATAATACTCGCGACCGTTCACCTCCTCGCCGCGGGGCGGACGGGTAGTGGCTGAGACGGAGAACGCCATCTCAGGGATGTTGGCCATGACGTGGTTCAACAATGTGGTCTTGCCCGAACCTGACGGGGCACTGAAAATCAATAATTTACCTTTCATGTTATAAAATATTACACACCTGTTCCTTGATTTTTTCCAATTCGTCTTTCATCTTGACGACAATCTTCTGGATGTTCACCTCGTTGGCCTTCGAGCCGAGGGTGTTGATTTCGCGGCCCATCTCTTGGGCGATGAAGCCGAGCTTCTTGCCCGCCTGGTCATCGTTGCAGCTCTCGTTGAAATAGTTGCAATGCTGGCGCAAGCGCACCTTCTCCTCGGTGATGTCGAGTTTCTCAAGATAATATATCAGCTCCTGCTCGAAGCGGTTTTCGTCGTATTGTCCCGTCGTGGTCAACTCGCTGAGGTTCTTCGTGATGCGTTGCTTGATGACTTCGTGGCGGCTCTTCTCGTAGGGCTCCACCTGTCCGAGTAGGTCAAGGATGAGTTCCACGCGGTGCAGCAGGTCTTTCTTCAAGGTGTTGCCTTCCTGGATGCGGAAGCCGTCGACGATGTCCAAGGCTTGGTCGAGGGTCTCGACCACCTTGGCGACGAAGGCTTCGTCATAGTTCTCCACGGGCACGTTGAAGATGCCGGGCATACGGAAAAGGATGGAGGCCAAATCATCGGCAGGAGCCACATTCAAGGCGATAGAGATGGACTCGATCTGTTCCTTGTAGGCCTTCACGATGTCGGGGTCAATGTGATAGGTCTGGCTCAGGTCAGTGTCGGTAATGGTGATGACCACGTCCACCTTGCCGCGTTGCAGCTTGGCCCCGATGCGGTTGCGGAAGTCAAGTTCAGCCATACGCAACTCGTTGGGCAACTTCACTTGAAGGTCCAACTGCTTGCTGTTGAGCGTTTTGACTTCTACAGATACTTTCTTTGCATTGTAGGTTTGTTCGGCGATGCCGTAACCCGTCATGGAACGAATCATAAATCTAGATTTTGCGAATAAAACTATTGCTGTATGAATCCCCAGGACTCCTTGCCGTACAGGTCTCTTTGGGTGCCTTGTGAGATTTGGGCGTTTTGTATCAGGTTGATTCTAGACGAAAACACACCGAAGCCTCCATTGATGTTGGTATAGTCAGGGACGGTTTGCGAGAAGCCCGACTGCGAGTTCACCTCTATGTAGTTGTATAGCTCATAGGCACCTGCCGACAGTTTGATTTGAATCGGGTATTTGTCAAAGGAGCGCGCCACGTTGGGGTGGTTGGCATCAATCACGGTGTCGGCACCAATAGCGTTTTCCAAAAGATTGAACAGGACATTGTTTCCATAGGTGTAATAAAACAAACTGTTTTCACTGCCTAATTCCTCCACATTCCTGGAGCCACATGAATAAGACACTTGTTTGTCAACCATTGGCCCACCGTTGATGGATTCATGGTAGTTGAAGACGAATTCCATGTCGTAGAAAACAGCGTTGTCGGCAGCAGTGAACTTGATCTTGCCAAGTTTATCACTGGGTTTGGCCTCGAAATGAAGCGAATAGGTCGCTATCTTGAAGTCTTCACCGCCCACGATGCCCGTCTCGGCTGAGATGGTGTCGTTGCCCTTGAAAACGAGGAGTTTGTACTTGTATTTGGCGTTTGCACTGTTGTTTCCGAATATCGGTTTGTTGTCGATGGTCTTGCCGTTGGTAAAATAGACTTTCTGGTTGGGTGCATAGAAGATGCCTTCTTCTTTGTTTCGAATTGTCGTCGTGTCGAGCATCACCGTGTCGCCAGTGGGCTGATAGGCACCACCGTAAACATGCTTGTACTCAATGATGTAGGCATTCAACTTTCCAGGATAATTGCACGAATCGGCGATGAGCGCCACTTCGTTGGCATTGATGGGGTTTTCGTTGCTGCCCGAGAAAGCCCTGTTGATTCTCACATAGTTGGTGTCTTTGGTGGGGTTAAGCAGGCCATAAATCACGGGGATGTCTTTATAGTCGGCATAGAGCTCCACATCAGTAGTGCATGAGGCCAGGAAGCTGAACAGCACAGACATGGTCAAGATAATGTGAATCTTCTTCATCGGTGAATTGGTTTTCTAGAAACTGCAAAAATAGAAAATTTTCAGAAAGCCGATTGTTTTTTTCTGTTCATGTAAATGATTTGGCAGTTTTTTTTATTTTTGTCCCCAAAAAGTAAAAACCGACACGAATGAAAAGACTATCCTTCTTCCTCACATTCCTCATCATGGCCTTCACTGCGACGGCTCAGGTGGAATACCTTTACGACTTCAACAGCCTCACCGAAGGCTCGCAAAACCTCAACGGACAAGATGGCTGGGTGACACATTACCAGACCGCAGGCTCCTCTCAGGACTTCGACGTCAGCTATGTCTGCGGCTCCGATATGGCACCTGATGAAAGCCTCGCCATCTGGTATCCCTACGGTGGCTCGGGCGTGGGTCGTACGGCTACGCGCAAGGCATCGTCGAATTTCAATTTCAGCTTCCAAGAGGGCGGTATCATGGACCTAGAGATGGACATGAACCGTACTTGGTGGGGCTCCTTCTTTGGCGTGGGCTTCGACAGCGATGGCGACGGCCATATCCTACCCGGGATGACCGACCCCGATGGTGGTGTCTACCTCTTCATCAAGAGCCAAGGCGACAGCGGTCACGCCAAAGTGTGCTTGCCCGACGGCAGTAACATTCCCTTCGACTATGAAGAAGGCGGCTGGACCCGTTACAAGATGTCGTTCGACTTCTCTGCTTATGATGGTGCGGGCGCGGTGACGGTGTTCGTCAAGCCAGGCTGCGAGGGCGAATGGATCCAGATGTCGGGATGCACCAATGTCTGCATGAACCTTACCCCGGGCAGCGGCGATGCGAAAGACTACCATGTGTGGGACGGCCTCTTCTTCCATTCGCAAGGTGGTACGGGCGGCTTCGACAACCTCCTCGTGCGCCAACAACCTGACGGCAACGCCCAACTCATTGAGATGGCCGACATCCCCAACCAGCTGATATTCAACAATCCAATTACCCTTGAAGCTACGGCTTCGTCGGGACTACCTGTCAGCTTCGAGCTGATGGAAGGCCCCGCCACAATTAATGGCAATGTCTTGACCCTGACGGGTGAGACGGGCGTCGTGAAGCTGAAAGCCACGCAGGCTGGCAACGCCAACTGGCTGCCCGCCCCCGATGTGGTGAAGACTTTCGAGGTGGTCGACCCGTATGCCTACGACCCTGAAGTGAAGATCCGTCGTCCGTACGAGGGAACCAAGGTGTATTTGAATGAGATTCACCCCATTATGATTGTCGTTTCGGCTTATATTGAGCATCCAGAAGTCATTAAATTTACCAATATCGCAGCCAGCGTTGACGGCGAGGACATCGTGTTGCATACCGATTATCCGGACAATCCTGATAACGGCTATTATTATGCTATGTGGACACCTTCGAGCTTTGGGAATTTTGATATGACCGTCAGCGTGACGCAATCGGGCGACAAAACGACGACTTTCACCAATCATTTTGAGGTGACCAACGTCATCGACAACCAGTTGGATGTGGTGACTATGAACGGCGACCTTGTCTGTACGCCATCGGTACACAGTGCCAAGGGTGAATATGTCATGCCTTCGCATGTGGGTGCTTTCAACAACATCATGGCGCATTTCGACTATAATTGCGTGAACGGCAACTGTGACAGTTACGACCGTGTTGGCGGCGTCAAAGTGCGCAATTACCGTGGCGAATGGATGGAGCTGTTTCGTTATATCACGCCTTTTGGAGCCCAATGCGATGACGATGTGGAGGTAAGTGATTACACGACCATACTACAAGGCTTGGTAGAGTTTGAATTATACATGGAGATTTGGGGCGGTAGCGGCACCAATCCCAACTTGATATTCAGTTTCACCAAAGGCACGCCCGACTACCTCTATGCCGATGTGGACGAGATCTGGTTTGGCACCTACGCTTTCGGCGACTATGCGAACCTACAGCCCATGCCTACGGTGACTTATCCTTTCAGTGAGAATGCCCAAGCCGCTCGGTTGAAGTTGACCACCACAGGCCACAACTGGAGCAGCTATGGAGTTAACGGAAATGCCTACAATACAGGCAACGCGGCCGAGTTTTACGATGCCACGCATCATATTTTCGTGAACGGGCAGAGCAAGTTTGACCATCATCCCTGGCGTGCTTGTAACCCCAATCCGGCAGGTTGCGTCCAAGGTGGCACATGGATTCATCCGCGTAGCGGCTGGTGCCCTGGTAGCATCGCCATGGTGTGGGACTATGACATGACAGAATACCTTGCTGCTGGACAAGCCGAGCTGTTCTATCAGTTTGCCCCCGACTATATCGATTATTGCCATCCCAACTATCCTGATTGCCACGATGGGCAGAACTCTTGCCCCTATTGCTCCGACCCCGACAATCCGCTTTTGCGTGTGGCGGGCAAGATGGTCACCTATAGCAACGACGAGGATGTACTCACCAGCGTACACCCAGAGTTGACCGAGGAGGCTTTCGCCGCTGAGGTTTATCCCAATCCGGCAAAGCATCAGATGACCATCGCCACCGATTATGAGCAGGGCAAGCTTTGTGTCCATATTCTCAATGCATACGGCGTTGAGGTACGTAGTTTTGTGATAGACAAACGGGCTACCATTGATATTAGTGATTTGCCGGCGGGGATGTATTTCGTCAGCATCATTGGTGGCCAGATGGTGACCAAAAAGGTCATTGTGGAATAATTATTGCATGAATTATTGTAGAGACGGTGTGCACACCGTCTCTACATAAAAACCTAAGTTGATATGAAAAAACATCTATTATTCGCTCTTATCCTGATTATGGCCTTGCCCTGCATGGCACAAGTGACTGCAGTAAGGACAAAGAAAGTCGGCGCACATCATGGCAACACGTCCTTGACTGTGACTACGCCGCGCAACCAGAACTATCGTTTTTGGCTCTACATTGATGATGTGTTGCAAAACGAGCAATCTGTCCGTTCCCTTTGCGTCCGTAACCTTGGAGAAGACAGTTATTATGTTCGCGTGGAACTCGACAACACCTTGCAGAATTGTGTGGGCCAGTTTATTGACCTTCGTCAATCGGAGACCTATGCTGTGGTGCATGCCGACAAATGGTATGGCTTGGAGACTTCCAATGTCAATGTCAGGCCTGAGCTGACTGTGGATTTGAAAACGGATCAGGTTGAGCCGTCTGTGGTACCTCCTGGGCCCAACGTTCAGCCCGTGCATCCAGTCCATCCTACATACAACGCCATGAATCAGAAGGATTATGATGCGGCTTATCAATTGATTTCCAAGGAATCCTTCGATAGTTCGAAGCTGACTTTGGCAGAGCAGGTGGTGTCGTCGAACCCGATGTCGGCAAATCAGATTCTGGGCATCTGCAAGCTGTTCTCGTTTGAGAGCAACAAACTGGAATTTGCCAAGTACGCTTACGAGTTTTGCTTGGATAGGAATAAATACTTCCTGCTGAACGAGGCCTTTACCTATGAATCCTCGAAACGTGAATTGAACGAGTTCATCAAGAGTTTCTGAGAATCATTCCTCATAGAGGACATGGAGCAGCACATTGCCGACCATGCCGAGGGTGGACTTGTCGATATTTTCGATGTTGTCGTTTAGAGTGTGCCACACATCCGGGAAGCACTCGTTGATGCTTTCTGGCTGCAGGTCGATGATGTCAATGGTAGGAATGTCTGCGATTTCATTCATCGGAAGGTGGTCATCGCTAATGGGTGCGCCCAATTCGTTGCTGAAGTAAGAACGGTAGCCCAGGTCAAAGGCCTTGCGCCAAATCTTGTTGCAAACCGAGGCGGCATAGCCTTGTGAGTAATACTCTTTCTGGAAGTTGGGGTTAGGGCCACCCACCATGTCCAAGAGGATGCCGTAATAAGCCTTGTAGCCATACACATGCGGATGCTTGGACCAATATTGCGAGCCCAAAGCCCAATAGTTGACTGCATCGTCATAGTATTTCTCAGCATCATCCACATGTGGGCCGTAATCTTCAAGGTCGAAGAAGACAATGTCAATGCCGAGTCTCTCAGGCAGTGGCTGAGCTTTGAAGAGTCGGGCACATTCCAAGAGCACGCCTACGCCGCTGGCACCGTCGTTGGCACCGTCGATGGGCGTGTGGATGTTGGCTTCGTCAGGGTCGTGGTCGGCGAAGGGGCGCGAGTCCCAGTGAGCGCAGAGCACAATACGCTTCTTGGCCTCGGGATGAAATACGCCCACGATGTTTTGTCCGTCAATGCCTTTGCCGTTGAAGAGTTTCGCGCGGAAGTCCTGCACGATGACTGTGTCGGCATATTCACCAAGTTTGGCAGTGAGCCACTCGGCGCAGTCGGCATGGGCTTGGGTCTCGGGTACACGCGGTCCGAAGTTGGTTTGCTTAGCCACAAATTGATAGGCTGAGTCGGCGTTGAAACTCGGCACGGTGACGGTCTTCTTGGGCTCGTTGGGGGTGTTTGGGTTGTTGGTGTCGTCGCAAGCAGCCAAAAACAGTGCAGCGGCTATGAGGATGAGGACTTTTTTCATGTTGAATGGTTTTCAAGCTGCAAAAATAGGAATTTCTTCCGTTTTCATTGGGCGATTTCTTTGATGAAACTCATGAATAAGGGATGTGGATGAAGCACGGTGCTGGAGTATTCAGGATGGAACTGGGTGCCGATGAACCAACGGTGATTGGGGATTTCGACAATCTCGACCAAGTCGCTCTCAGGGTTCACGCCGACGCACTTCATGCCGTTTTTCTCGTATTCGTCTTTATAAAGGTTATTGAACTCGTATCTGTGGCGATGGCGTTCGCTGATTTGTGTCGTGCCATAGATCTCGGCCACACGGCTACCTTCGCGCAGGTTACAACTGTAAGCGCCCAAACGCATGGTGCCTCCCAGGTTGGTAATGGTCTTCTGCTCCTCCATCATGTCGATGACATTGTGAGGAGTATCGACCATCTCACTCGAGTTGGCGTCTTTGTAACCCAACACGTTGCGGGCAAATTCGATGACCATCATCTGCATGCCGAGGCATACGCCAAAGGCAGGCAGGTTGTTGACACGCGCATACTCCACAGCGACAATCTTGCCTTCAATGCCACGTTGTCCGAAGCCAGGGCATACCAGGATGCCTGCCACGCCTGAGAGTTGCTCTGCGACGTTCTCCTTGGTGATGTTCTCGCTGTTGATGAAGTCGATCTTCACCTTCACATGGTCGTAAATGCCAGCCAAAATCAGGCTCTCACGAATACTCTTGTAGGCGTCTTGCAAGTCGTATTTGCCCACCAGCCCCACATGCACTTCTTTGGTGGCCGTGCGTTGCAGTTCGAGGAAGCGATGCCAGCTTTCCATCTTCGGGGTCTCTCCTACCGGCAAGCCGAATTTGCGCAGCAGGGCGGCATCAAGGCCTTGGCGTTGCATGTTGACGGGCACCTCGTAGATGCTCGGCAGGTCCTCGCTCTGCACCACGCATTCGAGGTCGACATTGCAGAAAGAAGCCACCTTCTGGCGGACGCCGTCAGAGAGGTGTTTCTCGGTGCGCAGCACGAGCACATCGGGTTGGATACCAGCGGCTTGCAGCTCTTTCACCGAATGTTGGGTGGGTTTGGTCTTCAGTTCATCGGCGGCCTTAAGGTAAGGAATATAGGTAAGATGTACGCTGACCGCGCGGTTGCCGAGTTCCCATTTCAGCTGACGGATGGCTTCGAGGAAGGGGGCCGCTTCGATGTCGCCTATGGTGCCGCCAATCTCTTGGATGACGAAGTCGACATCAGTGTTTTGCATGATGCGGTGTTTGATCTCGTCGGTGATATGAGGTACCACTTGTATGGTCTTGCCGAGATAGTCGCCGTGGCGTTCCTTGTCGATGACGGTCTTGTAGATCTTACCCGTGGTCACCGAGTTGGCCTGAGTGGTGCGGATGCCTGTGAAGCGTTCGTAGTGGCCGAGGTCGAGGTCGGTCTCGGTGCCGTCGACGGTCACATAGCACTCGCCGTGCTCGTAGGGATTAAGCGTCCCAGGGTCGATATTGATGTAGGGATCGATTTTCTGTATGGTGATGGTGTAGCCGCGGGCTTGAAGTAGTTTGCCAATGCTGGCAGAGATAATGCCTTTACCGAGAGAGGAAACCACGCCTCCCGTCACAAAAATATAGCGTGTCATAGTAATGGATAGATTTTGTCAAATGAAGTGGCAAAAATAGGGAAAAAGTATTTTATGCAGTAAAAATATCATCATGAGATTTGCATATTCAAAAAAAGTAGTATTTTTGCAAAGTCTCGTTATAACGATAGTTTATGGAAAGCGTAACATTATATCACGGCTCAACAAAAGTCATCGAAAAACCTGTTTTAGGCCTAGGAAATCCGAAAAATGATTACGGATTAGGTTTTTATTGCACTGAAAACCTGGAACTTGCAAAAGAATGGGCGAGCACGGAACGCAGCGATGGCTTTGCCAACCAATATGAAATTGACTTTGATGGATTGAGCATCCTTCATTTGAACAAAGCGCCTTATCATATTCTGAATTGGCTCTCGATTTTGCTGCAAAACAGGACATTTGTAATTTCACAAGGGCTGCCATCTGAAGCAAAGGCCTATCTGTTGGACAACTTCCTGCCCGAATATGAGCATTATGACCTCATCATTGGATATCGTGCCGACGACTCTTACTTTTCTTTCGCCAATGCCTTTCTCAACAACACCATATCACTGGAGCAATTGCGCAAGGCGATGTTTTTGGGGAAGTTAGGCGAACAAGTGGTGTTGAAAAGCGAGGAGGCTTTTTCTCGACTTGTATTCAAAGAGAGTATTCCCGTCGACAGCAGCCTATACTATCCCAAACGACAAGCTCGTGACCGCCAGGCCAGAGAAGATTTCCAGAATGAAAAAACTGTGGTTTCACCCACCGATGCCATCTATATGATTGATATTCTTAGACAAAAATGGACCAATGAAGACCCGCGCTTACAATAGTTTGTACCTTGAGGATGCCATGAACAACCTTGGCACCATGCTCGATTGCGCTGTCCATGCTGCGCAGTGCGACTTGTTGGTCTTTTACGAGATGTTCCTTTCCAGCGGTGTCGCCTCACAAATGGAGGCAGGTAATCCCCGTTATCTCTCGGGCATGTCAGGGATGGAATTGATGCAGCTGGTTTTGGAGAAGTCTTCGGACAAAACAATGCCCATTGTGAACTATGTTCCCTTTGACCGCACGCCCGAGTATTGGGCTGGCTGGGCTTTGGCGTATTACCAATGGTATAGTACTTATTCGTTCTCTTTCATCCAAAGGAATGGTTTGAGTATCAGCAACGTCCTTTCGCTTTATCTCACTTTGCACGAAGCCGATCTATCCAAGTTTGTCCAAACTGCCGACACGCTCATCCAAACGTATTTGAATACTCGTAAAAACATGCTGAAAACCATTCGGAAGCAATCCCATTTCACTCAAAAAGAATTAGCTGAGCTTTCGGGTGTGACCTTACGTATGATTCAGGCCTACGAGCAAGGAGACCAGGACATCATAAAAGCCGAGGCTGGGACGGTTTTTGCTTTGGCGAGGGTGCTGGGGTGTTCGGCAGAGGTGATTTGTGGATGAAACAAGTTGGTGATAACACAAGAAATGGTATCGCTAGGGTTTGCCCAAACATTACAAAAACCATGACAGCGACAGTTTGGGTGGTTTATGCCAAACAGGTCCAACTCACTGGATATCTATTTTTTCTTTTGAAAAACTAATTCTACTCCATGTTGAAATAAAGTCATTGTGTTCTTTTCCGGATCAAATTCAAATGTTGCCCCTATCGGGTCATACTTAAATTTGTCCTTGTCAACTGCTTCAAACGCAAAAACATCATCGCCAACCTGCGCAATCAATGTGTTTCCTTCTTTTGTTACAATAATATCCAAACCGAGTTCCGCGGAAACATACTCGCCTAAATAAACGTCCAAGTCCTCCGAAACGACATTATAGAATTCCGGTAACTCGTAAGGTTTGCCGTAAACAGCGCATAAAACCGCCTTAGTAATATCTCCGATTCTAAAATTACGCCCGTTACATGTCATTGCATACGAAACATTTCCGTCGGCAAAATGCGAATATTCAGTAATAAAACCATCTATTCCGCCCGTGTGTCCTAAACCAATGTTTTCGCCAAAAGGAATCTCGAACAGCCCTAGACCGTATTCGTCCTTAATGGTTTTCATCATTTCGAGACTTTCATTGGTCACAAGTCTTCCGCCAAACAAAGCGTCTGCGAATTTTGTCAAGTCGGTCGGCGTTGACACTATTGCACCAGCCCCCATCGGAATAGTGCTGTCCGTTTCGTTTTCAACCACCCAAGAACCCAAGAAGCGATACGATCGGCATTCGTTGTCGTTAGGATTGGTTTTGCCAAAAACGTATGTGTCAGCCAAACCAATGGGCTCGACAATGTATTCCTGCAACAGGTCGGAATAGGGTTTCGAGAAAATCTTTTCAAGCATGTATGTCAACAGCACATAGTTCGAATTGCTGTAGTCTGCCGTGCTGTCGGGTTCGAAGTCGCTGCCGCCGTTCTCAATAATCCCAAGCATTTCTTTTTCTGTCTTAGGCTGCGTGCACCAGGTCAGATAGTCCTCGTTGTGTGTAAAATCGTGTATTCCGCTCCTATGGCTTAGCAGATGCCTTACAGTTATTTTCTGTGAATTTGCGATTGTCGGGAACCATTTGTCAATCGTTTGGTCAAGGTCTATTTTCTTTTCTTCAACTGCCTTTAAAACCAAAACCGCTGTAAACGATTTCGAGACGGAACCAATTCTGTATTTGGATTTTTCAGTTGCTTTTACATTGTTTTCGACATCAGCGAAGCCGACTGTTTTTGTGTAGATAATCTCCCCGTTCTTCGTGACGGCAACACTTCCCATAAACTTGTTGTTTTCTTCAAGTTTACCAAAGTAATTGTCCAACTTTGCCTTGTCGAAAAGATCTTGTGCGAATACGCCGCCACTTACTATTAGTAAGAGCATAAGCGCTAATAATTTACGATACTGTTTCATATAAAATATAGGGGACTCCTTTTTGACATTTTCGCGACGTTTCATCCGATTCCGCCGAAGTCCATTGAACAGAACCAGATGATAACGACACTGCAAAATTACAAAAAAGTTTGTTTTATAGTTTTGGTTGTAATTTTGCAACAGCTTGTTTATGTCGTAAAAGTTTTAAGATAGAAGTTGAGGCAGCTGCTGGCGTGGTTTTTGCCTTGACTTATAGGTAAAATGATGGTCTTTCATGACGATTTGTCCATCATCCCTCCAACTTCTTCTTCAACCCCTCAACCCATAACTATTGCTCTTATATTTCTTTTTATATATCATTAAAAATCAATATCTTATCAATTGATTTCCAATTAAACACGATTAAGCATGCTTATTTGGCAACACAATCAAATAAAACAAAAAAAGGCGTAACCCTTTCGGATTACACCTTTTTGATAGTAATTTGAGCAGTACCTTACTTCACCTCCTCAAAGTCCGCATCAGTAACGGTGTCGTCACCGCCACCATTCTGCGGGCCTTGGTTCGGGTTGCCGCCTTGGAAGCCGCCACCCATGTTGTTCGGGTCGAAGCCGCCTTGCGGGCCGCCTTGGGCACCGGCGTTCTTGTACATCTCCTCGCTGGCTTTCTGCCACATGGCGTTCATCTCGGCCATGGCAGCGTCGATGCCGGCGATGTCCTGAGCCTGGTGAGCGGTCTTCAGCTTGCCGAGGGCAGCCTCGATTTCAGCCTTCTTGTCGGCAGGCAGCTTGTCGCCGTATTCCTTCAGCTGCTTCTCGGTCTGGAAGATGATGCTGTCGGCTTGGTTCAGCTTGTCGATGCGCTCACGTTCCTTCTTGTCGGCTTCGGCGTTGGCCTGGGCTTCGTTCTTCATGCGCTCGATTTCAGCATCGGTCAAGCCCGAGGAGGCCTCGATGCGGATGCTCTGGGTCTTGCCCGTGGCCTTGTCCTTAGCGCTGACGTTCAGGATGCCGTTGGAGTCGATGTCGAAGGTGACTTCGATCTGCGGGATGCCACGCGGCGCAGGCGGGATGCTGTCGAGGATGAAACGACCGATGGTCTTGTTCTGGGCAGCCATAGGACGTTCGCCTTGCAGCACGTGGATTTCAACCGAAGGCTGGTTGTCGGCAGCGGTCGAGAAGACCTCCGACTTACGGGTCGGTATGGTGGTGTTGCTCTCGATCAGCTTGGTCATCACGCCACCGAGGGTCTCGATGCCGAGGCTCAACGGGGTCACGTCAAGCAGCAGCACGTCCTTCACCTCGCCAGTGAGCACGCCGCCTTGGATGGAGGCGCCGATGGCCACCACTTCGTCGGGGTTGACGCCCTTCGAAGGCTCCTTCTTGAAGAAGTCGCGGACGATGTTCTGGATGGCAGGGATACGGGTGGAACCACCGACCAAGATGACATCGTCGATGTCGTTGACGGTCAAGCCAGCGTCTTGCAGAGCTTGACGGCAAGGCTCGATGGTGTCGTGGATCAGCTTGTCGGCCAGCTGCTCGAACTTCGAACGGCTCAAGGTGCGGACCAAGTGCTGCGGGATGCCGTTGACAGGCATGATGTAAGGCAGGTTGATTTCCGTCTCGCTCGATGAGCTCAACTCAATCTTAGCCTTTTCAGCAGCTTCCTTCAGACGTTGCAAGGCCATCGGGTCCTTACGCAGGTCGATGCCGTTGTCCTTTTGGAACTCTTCGGCCAGCCAGTTGATGATGACTTCGTCGAAGTCGTCGCCGCCGAGGTGGGTGTTACCGTTGGTGGATTTCACCTCGAACACGCCATCGCCCAATTCCAAGATGGAGATATCGAAGGTGCCGCCGCCGAGATCGTATACAGCGACTTTCACATCGTTCTTCTTCTTATCCAAGCCGTAAGCCAAAGCGGCTGCGGTAGGTTCGTTGATGATACGGCGCACGGTCAAGCCAGCAATTTCACCAGCTTCCTTGGTGGCCTGACGCTGGGCGTCGTTGAAGTATGCAGGCACCGTGATGACGGCTTCCGAAACGGTCTGGCCGAGGAAGTCTTCAGCGGTCTTCTTCATCTTTTGTAGCACCATGGCAGAGATTTCCTGCGGGGTGTATTGCTTGTTGTCGATGTCGATACGCGGGGTGTTGTTGGGGCCTTGCACGACTTTGTAAGGCACACGGCGCATTTCGGCACCTACCTTGTCGTAGGTCTCGCCCATGAAACGCTTAATGGAATAAACGGTACGCAGCGGGTTGGTGATGGCCTGACGTTTGGCAGGCTCGCCGACCTTACGCTCGCCGCTGTCGGTGATAGCGACCACGGAAGGAGTGGTGCGGTGGCCTTCGCTGTTGGCGATGACGACCGGCTCGTTGCCTTCCATAACGGCCACACATGAGTTGGTTGTACCTAAATCGATACCAATGATCTTTGACATTTCTTTGTTCTCCTATTTTTTATTTGTTATTTGTTTTGTTGTCTAATCGCTGTTGCATACGAATTGCAACGGCCTCAACTTGTCAATCTTTATGCCAAAGCGAAAAACTGACAAAATGGCAATTTTTCGGTTTTTGCGCCGTTTTTAGCCTGTTCTCTCTTGTCATATAGGGATTTTTGTGTACCTTTGCAACCTTATTATCCCCTAAAATCACCCTTTGTCATGAAGAAACTAACTGGTCTCATAATCTGTCTATTGCTGTCGTCTGTCGCCTTTTCTCAGGATAACGAAGGCTTTTTCAAACGTTGGAAAAACAGCCATGTCGTTCACGACACCATATATATTTATGTGCACGACAACGATACCATTGTTGTCGACAACGGCGATGAGGACGATGAAGAGGATGAGGAGTTCTCGGAAGGCATCCCGATTCCTATTGACACGCTCAATACACAAAATAGATACCAGAAAGTAGTGCTTTTCGACAACGGCACGTGGCTGTACTACAACATAGAACGCCCCGAGATTCCGGATTCCATCAGCAGCGACCACTGGGAGACGCAGTGGGTGCATACATATCTCGATGTAGCCTTGAAGGATCTTCCCGATTCGGTTACACTTCGCTTGGTAGATTCGGTGCACCGTTTTTGCATTCCTCATCCTGGCCCTGTCACCTCGCAGTTCAAGTTTCGTTGGCATCGTCCCCACAGGGGCGTCGACATTGGCTTGCATACGGGCGATGTGGTGTATGCCGCCTTCGACGGTATTGTGCGTGTGGCCCTGCCTACCCCAATGACGGGTGGCTACGGCAACGTGCTGGTGATTCGTCACTTGAACGGCTTGGAGACTTACTACGGCCACCTTTCCAGCTATATTGTGAAGAGCGGCGACGTGGTGAAGGCCGGCGAACCCATCGGCTACGGCGGCTCCACGGGTCATTCCACTGGGCCTCACCTCCATTTCGAGACCCGATACATGGGCCAGAGCTTCGACCCTGAGCGCATTTTCGACTTGGAGAATGGTACCATCCGTTGTGAAGATTTTGTGCTGCATAAGCATTATTTCAATATCAATTCTCATTATGGTCAGACTGACGCCCAGTCGTTGGCTGCCTCGCAACGGGCACCGCAAGAAAGGGGCAGCAGCAGTGGAGGAGGAAATGTCAATGCGAAGAAGACTTATTACTCTGTGAAGAAAGGCGATACTCTAGGCAAGATTGCCAAGAAATACGGCACCTCTGTGAACAAGATTTGCAAGCTGAACGGCATCAGGGCCAACAAGGTGCTGAAAGTCGGACAGAGAATTCGAGTGAAATAACAAAAAAACGCGAGGTGTTGAACCTCGCGTTTTTTGTTTAGGCCTGCATCCAGGCCTCGACATCCTCCAGCTGCAAAGCGGGGATGTCGAGTTTGTTCTTCTTGCGCAAGCCGTTCAGCTTCTCGCGCAATGCTGAGGGCTTCTCGGCTTTCAGTTGCTCGATAGTGTTGTAGCCGTTGGTGAGCAACAAAGTCGCCCAGGTCTCGGCCATACCCAAGGCCATGAAATCTTCCTTGGTGGCGTTCTTCACGACCTTCTCGGGGCGCATCATCGGGAACAGCAGCACCTCTTGGATGGTCGTCTGACCCGTGAGCAGCATCACGAAACGGTCGATGCCGATGCCCATACCCGAAGTCGGCGGCATGCCATATTCGAGGGCACGCAGGAAGTCCTGGTCGATGAACATGGCCTCGTCGTCGCCGCGCTCGCTGAGTTTCATCTGCTCCTCGAAACGGGCGCGTTGGTCGATGGGGTCGTTCAGCTCGGTGTAGGCGTTGGCTAATTCCTTGCCGTTGACCATCAGCTCGAAACGCTCGGTCAGCTCGGGGTTGTTGCGGTGACGCTTGCAGAGCGGCGACATCTCCACGGGATAGTCGGTGATGAAGGTCGGCTGGATGTAGGTGCCTTCGCACTTCTCGCCGAAGATTTCATCGATCAGCTTGCCCTTACCCATCGTTTCATCCACCTCGATGCCGAGTTGCTTGCACACATCGCGCAGCTGCGCCTCGTCCATGCCTGTGATGTCGATACCCGTTTTCTCCTTGATGGAGTCGATCATGGTGATGCGCTTGAAGGGACGCTTGAAGCTGATTTCATTGTCGCCCACTTTCACGGTTTCCTTGCCCAAGACATCCATCACGCAGCGGTGGATCATCTCTTCGGTGTAGTCCATCATCCAGAGGTAGTCCTTGTAGGCCACATAGATCTCAAGACCCGTGAACTCGGGATTGTGGGTGCGGTCCATGCCCTCGTTGCGGAAGTTGCGCGAGAACTCATACACACCCTCGAAGCCGCCCACGATGAGGCGCTTCAGGTAGAGCTCGTCGGCGATACGGAGGTACATGGGGATGTCCAAGGCGTTGTGGTGCGTGATGAAGGGACGTGCCGTGGCGCCGCCGGGGATGGCTTGCAGCACAGGCGTCTCCACCTCGAGGTAGCCGCTCTCGTTGAAGAAACGACGGATGCTGTCGATGATGCGGGTGCGGGTGATGAAGATGTCCTTCACGCGGTCGTTCACCACGAGGTCGACGTAACGCATACGGTAGCGCAACTCAGGGTCGTTGAATTCGTCGTATTTCACGCCGTCCTTCTCCTTGACGATAGGCAGCGGCCGGAGGGACTTGCTCAGCACCGTCAGTTCCTTGACGTGTACCGAGATTTCGCCCATCTGCGTGCGGAAGGCGAAGCCTTTCACGCCGATGAAATCGCCGATGTCGAGCAGGCGTTTGAACACGGTGTTATATAAGGTCTTGTCCTCGCCGGGGCAGATCTCGTCGCGCTTCACATAGAGTTGGATGCGGCCTTTCGAGTCCTGCAACTCGCAGAACGAGGCGGCGCCCATGATGCGGCGGCTCATGATACGGCCCGCGAGGGTAACCTCTTGGAATTGATCGGGGTTGTTGTCGTCAAATTGTTTGAGGATGTCCGTGGTGAACACGTTCACGGGAAACGCGGCCTGCGGATACGGGTTGATGCCGAGCTTATAGAGTTCGGCCAACGAATTTCTTCTGATTTGTTCCTGTTCGCTAAGCATGGTTAATTGAATTTGGGTGCAAAGGTACGAAATATGAATGGTGGATTTTAAAAAAGTTGTTCTTTTTACAAAGATTATTGTACTTTTGCATTTAAAAATCAATAATCTCGTCTATGAAAATAGGAAGACTGTTATTTGCAGTTGTAATAATGTTGTCCACTTTTAGCGTGGAAGCACAAGATTTGATTGTGAAACAAGATGGAGAAACCATCAAAGCCTATCGGACAGATGTTGGTAATACTGCTGTGTATTATCGACTGGAAGATAATGAGGAATCTCCACTTTTAACGATTTCAAAGTCTGAGGTTCTGATTATCAAGATGCAAAATGGAGAGAAAATTGTCATGGATGAAGCCGAGTCTATGGTAGAAAAAACAGACTTAGAGAGTTCTGCTTACATTCCCAAATATCCATCAGAACCTGTTGCTGACCCTGAAATGATAGCAAAAGCAGAGATTGGTTCTCTTATTGAGTTTTATGATGGAACCAAAGGTGTTGTCTTTTATTTGGATGGTAATGGACATGGATTAGCAGTGTATCTTTATTCACCTAAGAATTTAATACTTTGGCAGGATGTCTATACTTGGCGCGATTGTGTTGACATTGAAGCAGTTCCGAATGAAAGGAGAACAGAGATTCAGATGGGGCTGGGAATTAAATATTGCGATGCTGCGATAAAGCAGTTAGGATTGGAAGAGCTTCCCGCTATTAAATGGTGTAGGTCTATTGGCCCTGATTGGTATTTACCTAGTTTGGGTGAATTGTATCAACTTGTTGTTGTTGCCAATTTATCAAAAGCAACAAGAGGCCCTATTAGTAAAGCTTTAATAAATGCAGATGGTAATAGAATTGCTAATTCAATATTCTATTTTTCGAGTTCTGAGGATGATAACACTAATGTTTTCTCAATTAGTCCAGCTGGCGGTGTTGTCATATCCAAAAAGTATGATCGTCATTCCTGTCGTGCGATAAGGATGTTCTGATTATTTGTTCAGTCTTTCACCACCTCCACAATCTTCTCTCCCAAGGCCAACTGAATCAGGGCAATGGTTTTGCAAGTGAAGTGGTGGTTAAACATATTTATTCGCTTTTCGGGTACAATGCTTGAAAAATTGTATTTTTGCTCTCTAAAACAAAAGGTACATGATATTATGAATAATTACCAACACACAGAATTGGCCGCTGGCCGTTGGGAGGCAATGTCTTTGGCGGAACAAATGCTGAATATCGGCAGCGAGGTGTCGCGGGCTAACCGCTGGCAAAGCAAAGGCAATATGGAGCAATGTCACCGTGCCGCCGACCGTGCCTTGGAACTGCTTTCGCTCACCATCAACGCACAACGCGGCAAGCACGACTTGGGCGAATTCTGCCGTTTGTATGAAGTCCTTGCCGACTGCTATTACGGAGACAATATCTACCAAACCGACCCTGTCAAGTTGCAGCGGTATTTTGATGTGTTTTATCAATTGCCAAGCCATGCAGTTTAAAGAAGTCATCGGCCAATCCGCAATAAAGCAGCGCCTCATCGCCAGCGTGAAAGAAAACCATGTGCCTCATGCACAGCTGTTTTTGGGGCCTGCCGGAAGCGGCAAGCTGCCCTTGGCCTTGGCTTACGCGCAATATATCCTCTGCCCTAATCGAACCGAGACCGACAGCTGCGGCGTGTGCCCCACCTGCCAGAAGATGCAGAAACTGGTGCACCCCGACCTGCATTTCGTTGTGCCGACGGCCACCACGAAAAAAATCAAAAGCAATCCTGAGTCGGATTTGTTTATGGAGGAATGGCGTGAGTATGTCACGCAAAACCAGGGGTATGTCGACACTTCCAGCTGGTACAGTTTCCTTGATGTGGAGAACAAGCAAGGCTATATGTCGGTGCGCGACGCGGCCTCGCTGCTTCGCAAGCTGAGCATGAAGTCCTACGAGGGCGAGTACAAAATCGCCATCATCTGGATGGCCGAGAAGATGCGTGTGGAGACGGCTAACAAACTGCTGAAACTGCTTGAGGAGCCGCCCGAGAAGACCATTTTCCTCCTCATTGCCGAAGACCAAGAAGAGTTGTTGGCTACCATCAAGTCACGTACAGCCTTGGTGAAGATACCTGCCATCGAAATCGGTGCGGTGGAGAAAGCCCTTGTGGAACGCTTGTATGCCCAACCCGACCAGGCCCGTGATGCCGCCTTGATTTCGGAAGGCAACTGGATCACAGCCTGTCATTCGATACAAGACTCGGAAGAACACAAGTTCTTCTTCACCACCTTCCAGCAGTGGATGCGTCTCTGTTTCCGTGGCAACGTGACGGAGCTCATCGATTTTTCAAACAACATCAAGACGCTGGGACGCGAAAAGCAGAAGGAGCTGTTGGAATACGGACTGCGCATTGTTGGCAATGCCTTATTGTTCAACAACAATCTTGCGGAAATCGTCATGCTGCCCGAAGATGAGAAGAAGTTTAACGCCAACTTTGCACCTTTCGTTAAGCCTGCCAATCTGGCGCAAATCGTGGAGCTCTTCGAGGAGGCCATGCGCCAAATCGAGCGCAACGGCTACGCACCGCTGATCTTCACGGATGTGAGTTTTAAAATGGTGGGTCTGTTAAAGAAGAAATAATCTGAGGGCGGTGCTTCGACAGGCTCAGCAACCTTAGGTCCCTGAGCTTGTCGAAGGGCCGATTACTCAAAGACTTCAATTGTTCCCATCTCAAACTGGATGGGATGTCCGGCTTCGTAATAACGTACGTCGTGCAACACCTTGTCGAAGACGTAGTTCTGGATGAGCACGAAGTCCTTGCCGTCGTCGACGAGGGCATACATGCGGTCGCGGTCCACTTCGCCCAGCTCGCCCATGTCGGTCACGCCATTCAGCACCAGCTTCTTGAAGGTCTTCATGTCTTGCTTGTTGCCGTCCTTGTCGGTCACGACGATGTAATGCATGTAGGGTGAACTGGTGATGGAGTCAATGCGCTCCTGCGGCAGGGTGTTGGTGAATAAGGCCTCAAAGCGCAGGTCGCTGAACGACGACATGAGGTTGATGATCTTCAGGGTGTCGTAAGGCAGATCCTGGTTGTCGCTGAGGCGCGTAAGCTTGTATTGGTGTTTTCCGATATTGTCAATGCGGAAACTGCCTTCCGGGTCTTCGTTGAAGTCCACTTCAACGGACTGTATGTCTGCCATGTTCTCGTGGAAGATGGTATGGTCGCGCCAGTCGTCGGGGTTGGCGGTGAAACGCGTGGTGATGAAGCCTCGGAAGCTGGGAATATAGACGATATAGGCCTTGTCAGCGCCTTCTTTCAGCATGAAGGTGCCGCTGCTGTCCATGGTGGCATCACCCACATAGAACACCTTGGTCCGCTTCTCGTGATAGAACAGCTTGATTTTGTCGAACAGATTGATGCGAGGCACAATCTGATAGATCTCCACCTTGGTGCTCTGCGAAGCCAACTGCTTCACGATATTGTCGTGGCTAGCCACCGAGACTGGCATCTTAACACGGATCTTGTACAAGGTCGTCAGCAGATATTCCACTTGCTTGGGATGGGCCTTGTAGGTCTTGTTGAGCGTCCAGCCGTTCTCCTGACGTTCGAGCAGCGACTCTCTGTCTTTACGGTCGGCCAGATAGATCTTGGTGACCGAGGCCGTGTCCCACACCTGGAAATCAGACGACTCGCCTTGTAATGTGGAGAGGTAACGGTTGTTCCAAATCAAGACTGCGGCGATGACAACCAAAATGGCAGTGATGATGATGGTTATGCGGTTATTTTTCTTCATGACGTTCTGTTTTACTGTATTTTCTCTTTCTGACTAAAGCCAAGACAAAACCAAAAACAATAATAATAGCAATCGGTACTACGGTGTTGATGACCTGCCATTTCAGCCTTTCGCTGTTCACTTTTTTGGTATCCAGCAGGCGGATGGTAAGTGTGCGCGAACGGATGTCAATCATGTCTTCGCCGTCCACAAGGTAGCTGATGGCGTTCTCGATGAAGTTTTGGTTGTTGTAAGTGTATTTTGAAAATCGGTCTTGACCCAAGGGCAGAGGTGCTCCAGTTTTAATGTCAAATTGGTTGCGGATGATGTCGCCGTCAGCCACTACAATCATCGCTGTCTCCACGCTTTCTTCCATGAAATCGGTGGCTTGGTCGTCGACGATTTCCTGGGGGATGCGGTTGGCATACAGCGAGGTGAAGTTGCCTTTCAAAAGGTAAGCCACAATCTTTCCGTCTTTCACGTTGAACATGCGTTGGTTAGGTTTCTGACGCAGCATGGCCAAAGAGATGAAGACTGGCGTGCCCGAGACTTTGGTGTAGCTTGAGGTCTTGAGTAACGGAATCTGCTCGACACCGTTGGCTGAGGTGGTGGCATCCATCGAACTGACAAAGTCGGCTCTGATGCCATTCATGTTGCGCACTATGGGGTGGTCTGACGCGGCTTTCAGTAAGGGGAAGTAGTACCAAGGGTAGAAAGTCCGCTCTCCCGCTTCAATAATGGGGACAGTAGCGCACGTCATATCTAAAAGCAGGTCGCGGTTGAGGCGCACGCCATATTTGAACAGCATGTCGTCGAGGTTGAGGTCCTGCTCCATGCCGACGGTCGACTCTTTGTCCTGCAAGCTGTCCATAGTGGCATAGACAGGCTCCACCAGCCACAGTACCTTGCCGCCATGCATGATGTATTGGTCGATAAGGAACTTGTCCTTCTCGTCAAAAGGCTCAGTGGGTTTGGCAACAACGACGGCATCGTAGGAAGGGAAGACCTTCACGTCTCTTGTGGTGTCCTGTGTGCGGTGCAGCAGGGCGTCAATCCTGCCATCGATGGCAAGCCGCTTGATGTCATAGTTTCTCGACAGCGTTTGGGCGATGCTCCCCAATTCTTCGTTGCTCAGTTCGCCGTGCCCTTCGGTAAAAGCGATTTTCGGCCTCTCCAGGCGGGTCACCTTCTTGACAGCGTCGATGAGATAAAACTCAAGGTTTTCTATCGACGAGTTGACAGCATATTCATCAGGTTGCCCGTTCTGCTTTTCATGCAACAAATTGACAGCTATTTCGGTGTTGTTGCGGTAGCTCACCAAAGCACCGGGCCAGATAATCAATTGTCTTGAAGAGCCAATATTACCTTGGTCTTGCCATCTGGTGAAGTCCAATCCCGATTGGTACAACTGGGTGTATTTGTCCCGGATTTCCGCGTCGTTATCGCCTTCGCTGGGGTTGATGAATTCGTAGTCGATGAATTTCGAGTAGGCGCGGAACTCATCGAGCATCTCCTTAGTCTCGCGGCGCATCTTCTTGTATTCTGCCGGCAGGTCGTCGCCTTCGAGATATACCCTGAAATACACGTAGTCGTTGAGGTTCTTAAGGATTTCCTTCGTGGTGGGCGACAAGGTGTAACGTTTCTCACTCGTCAGGTCAAAGCGGGTGAACACGTAGGAACCAATCACGTTGAGCAGCACCACGATGGCTATCGTGACGAGGAAAGCGACGATTTGGTTTTTCTTCAGATTCTTGCGTTTGTTTTCCATAACTTCACCTCCTTACCATTTGCGGCTCGACAGAACCAGTTTCGTTGCACTCAAGAAAATCGCAATCACGCTGAAGAAATACAACACGTCGCGCGTGTCGATGACGCCACGGCTCAGCGAGCCATAGTGGGCATTCATACCCAGTTGCTGGATGAACAGGTCGAAATGGCCAAACAACGAGAGTGAGTAGATGAACTCGAAGCCAATCAACAGGAATCCGCAAAGGAAGACCGAAATGATAAAGGCCAATATCTGGTTGTTAGTCAGCGAGCTGCAGAAGATGCCGATGCTGACGAAGCTGGCACTGAGTAAGAAAAGACCGATGTAGGAGCCCCAGATGCCTCCGCTATCGAGGTTGCCTTTGGGCATCCCGAGGCGGTAGACGGAGTAATAATAGATGAAAGTAGGAATCAGGGCGAGCAGCACCAAAGCCACGCCAGCCAGGAACTTGGCCCAGATGATCTGCCAATCCGACAGGGGCTTGGTAGCCAGCATCTCGATGGTGCCCGTGCGGTTTTCCTCAGCGAAGCTGCGCATGGTGACGGCAGGCACGAGGAAGAGGAACACCCAAGGAGCAAGGATGAAAAGGCTGTCAAGGTTGGCATAGCCAAAGTTCAGCACGTTGAAGTCACTTTGGAACACCCATAGAAACAGGCCGGTGATGAGCAGAAACACCACGATCACCATGATTCCGATCAATGAGCTGAGGAAATTGCTGATCTCTTTCTTAAACAGTGCGTACATCGCAAGAATGATGATTATTCAATGATCATGTCGAACGGCATGCGGGCTTGGATGCCTGTGTTCTTTTGCAGGTTTTCTATTCCTTTCAAATAGTCGTAATAGGCGCCCATCTTCTGCTTCATGGCGGCATCGAGTTTGTCGTTTTCGTTCATCGACTCCATGATGCGGGTGAAGAAGTCCTTCTGTTTGGGCCATTCCGTCACCTTGTAGTCGTTGCCGAGGTTTGCTTTTTCTGCGGCATAAACGATGGCGTCTTCCATGTCGCCGAGTTTGTCGACGAGACCAAGTTCGATGGCGTCGGCACCAGCCCACACGCGGCCTTGGCCGATGCTGTCGACATAGGTTTGGGTGAGGCCACGGCCTTCAGCGACGCGACTGGTGAAGTCGTTGTAAGTCTTCACAACCATGTCTTGCAGTTTCTTGTACTGGAACTCGGTGAGTGGTTGGGTGACACTGCCGAAGTCAGCGTTTTCATTGGTCTTGGCCACGTCGAAGGTCAGGCCGATCTTGTCATTCAGCAAGCCTTGCATGTTCGGGAAAGTGCCAAACACGCCGATAGAGCCCGTGAGGGTGGTGGGGTCGGCATAGATGTAGTCGGCCTTGGCCGAGATCCAATAGCCACCGGAGGCGGCGTAGTTGCCCATGGAGACGATGACAGGTTTCACTTCCTTAGTCAGGTCAAGCTCACGGCCGATGATGGCTGAAGCTACAGCACTACCGCCAGGCGAGTTGACGCGCAGCACGACGGCTTTCACGTTTTCGTCTTCGCGAGCCTTACGGATGGTCTTGGAGAGGTTCTCGGAATAGATGTTCTCCTCTTCATTGCCCTTACCGTCATAGATTTGGCCAGAAGCATAGATGACAGCCACTTCGTTCTTACTCACGCTCTTGTCTTTGTAGGATTTGGCGTAGCTGGCATTGCCGATGGCGTTGATGTCCTTGTTGCTGCCCGTGAGGCCTTTCAGCTCTTCAAGCACTTGGTCTTTGTAGTACAGGTTGTCGACCAGGCCTAATTCCAAAGCCTTGTCAGCGTTGAACACGACCTCCAAATTGTCGGCAATCTTGTTGAGTTGCTCCACGCTGATGTTGCGGCTCTCGCTGATGCTGGTGAGGATTTGTCCCCAAACGGTGCCCAGCAGTTTGTCCATCTGCTCACGGTTGGCTTCGCTCATCTTTTCTAGGTAGTAAGGCTCCACAGCGCTCTTAAAGCGGTTGTTGGGACCGCGTACAATTTGCATCTCGACATCAAGTTTGTCAAGCAGGCGCTTGTAGAAGGTGATTTGTGTAGCCATGCCGTGAATGTCAAGAGCACCTTCGGGGTTGAGGTAGATCTTGTCGGCGACGGAGGCCATATAGTAGGCACTTTGGCTGTAGGCCTCGCTGTAGGTGACGATGAACTTGCCCGACTCTTTGAACTCAATGAGTTTGTCGCGGATTTCCTGCAAGGTGGCGGTGGAAGTGGGTATACTGCTCAACTCCATATAAATGCCCTTGATGTTGGGGTCGGTCTTGGCCTGCTCGATGTTGCGCAGGATGTCATTCAAGCCGGTCATATCCTTGGCTTCCATAGTGTTGAAGTTGATGCCGCCGAAGGGATTGTCGGTGGTACGATCCGGAATGGCATAGTCGAGTTTCATGTAAAGCACCGAATTAGCTTGGGGCTTGCTGATGGTTTCTGTCTCAGTGGAGAGGCTTGAAATCATGGAAGAAACCACGCCAACTTTGATGAAGAAGGTGACAACCATAGCGATGAGCGTTCCCAAGAACGCAGCCAGTAATACTTTTGAAAATTTCATTCTGATTCGTTTTAAAATTTAGGTTGCAAAAGTAACATTTTATTCGTTTACATTGGCGATAAAACGCTATATTTGCAAAAAATCTCAACGGTGGAAAACTGCTACATCCTTTTTGGCTCCAACTTAGGCGACAAAAACGGCATCTTCAATCAGGCCTGCCTATATATTAATAATAGGTGTGGCCAGGTGGTGAAGGTGTCGGCGGCCTACGAGTCGGAGCCATGGGGTTTTGAGGCTAAAGAGTGGTTTCTGAATTGTGTCATTGTCATCGAGACGGCGATGGCACCCGAGGACTTGATGCAGCAACTGCTTGAGATAGAACGTGAATTGGGGCGTGAGCGACATCCAGAGGTTGAGGGTTATACTTCGCGGATAGCTGATTTGGACATCTTGTACTACGGCGACAGGATTATCTTGACCGATACGCTGACTGTGCCGCATCCTCGGTTGCATCGACGTCGGTTTGCCCTATTGCCAATGTGTGAGGTGGCGCCCGACTTGGTGCATCCCGCTTTAGGACTGACACAGACCGAGCTGTTGGCACGTTGTCCCGATACGCTCATGGTGAGAAAAATGGATACTGATTAGAAAGAAGTACAATGCATTATAATTACATAGCCATAGAAGGAACGGTGGGCGCGGGCAAGACCACTTTAGCCACGCGCATCGCCAAGGACTTCAACGGACAATTGATCCTGGAAGAGTTTGAGGGCGACAAAAACCCATTTTTGCCCAAGTTCTACAAGGAGCCCGACAAGTATTCCTTCCAGTTGGAGATGACCTTTTTAGCCTTGCGTTTCCAGCAGTTGAAGGATAAACTGGGTGCGCTCGACCTGTTTCACGATTTCATCATCTCGGACTATTATGTGGCCAAGTCGCTGATATTCTCGCGCAACAACCTGCAGGAGGATGAATACCAGCTCTTTTCGCGGTTTTTCAACATCATCTTCTCCGACATGCCTAAGCCTGAGTTGTTGGTTTATCTTTATTCCGACGTGGCGCGTCTGCAGCGCAATATCCGCAAGCGTGGACGCAGCTATGAGCAGGAAATCAGCGATGCGTATCTGGAGAACATTCAGCAGGGCTATTTCGACTTTTTGCGCCAGCAACAGAACAACATGCGCATTTTGTTGATTGACACCAACCGGCTCGACTTTGTGGCCAACGAGGATGACTATAGGCGTATCATTGAAGTTATCGACCAGCCTTATGAGATCGGGCTGCACAGAGTATCGCTCTGAGCTTGTTTTCTAGATTTTGAGGTACAAAAAAAGCCGCTCGGATGGAGCGGCTTTTTTTGTTTCAGTGAAACGGATTACTTCTTCTCAACTTTCACTTTTCTGGTCTTGGTGACGGGAGTCTTCACGGTCTCGTTCACATAGACTTCAGCACGACGGATCTGAGGAAGGATGTCCTTTTCCAGTTGAGGATAGATGGCGCACATGTCCTTAACAGCCTTCTGCTTGTTGCTGCTGTTGTTGACGGTGTTGACGATGGCGTCCTTGTCCTTCAGGTTGGAGTTCTGGACGAGCTCGATGAAGAGGTTCCAGTCTTCGCCATAACCCTTACCGGTGATCTTGATGTCGTTGTCCTTGGCAACCTTCTTCATCTGCTTGTCGGCAGCATCGTTACGGTTGTTGGAAAGTTCGTAGTTGTGACCTTCTTCACCTTCAGGAGAAGCCCAAGCCTTGATTTCGAAATCGGTGATACCTTCTTTCAGCAGGCTCTTCAGAGCTTCATCAGCTTCGTTGTTGAGTTTCTTTCTGTCGGCGATGTTGTACTTGTCCTTGTTGAAGAAATAGGTGAGCTTCTTCACGGCATTGTTGGAAACAATGGTGTCGGTGTACTCTTCATCAATGTACTCTTCTTTCACTTCCACACCGTCAGCCAGCTTCACAGTGGCGCCTTGGGCAAAGTAAGCGTTCTTGGCGATTTCATCCTGAGTGGGATAGATGTTACCGTCGTAGACATAGAACATCGGGTCGCCCATAAGTTCGCAGTTGGCCATTTCTTCCTGGTAGGGGATGCAGTAGTGCTTGGTGAACTCGCCACCGTCCTTGTACTTAACCTGGAAGTCATACTTGTCGTTGGTCTTCACCTTTTCGCCAATGAAGATGATGGGTTCGGGAAGTTCGATTTCGCCACCGTCATAGGTGAAATAAGGTCTCAGGTTGAGAACAGCCTGCTTTTCGAAGTATTCTTCGGGAATCGTGACAATGACGTCGAAGCAAACGTTACCGTCTTCACCCTTGACCAGCGGGTCGGGTTCAGCGCGGACTTCAATCTTCTTCTGGGCCATCTTCTCGATGTCGCAAGGATCGTTGAACTTGTAGCGCAGACCGAGGTTGAACTGGCTGTACATATCCTTGTCGTTGATGATGCGGAACTCTTCGTCGGCAGCAATCTTGGCCACTTGGTCGAGGTCGTCGGTGCCAGTGAAGATGTAAGTGTAGTCAAGGAAAATGTCGAACTTGGGAGCCAAGTTGAAGGTGATTTCCATACCTGCGGGAACGGTGTAGGAGAGGCCACGGTCTTCCTTGGCGCGAGCCAAAGTGGTGGCAACTTCGTCATCGGCATCGAGTTGGTTGACATCACCAGCTTGATAGTAGATGCCACCGATACCAATATGAGGCACCAGGTTGATGACTCTTCTCGGGTTGTAGTTGAAGATGTTGAACAGGTTGAAGGTCAAGTTCAGGTTACCTTCAATGTAGTTGGTCTTGTCGAGACCAAGGTTCCACAGGGTTTGGTCGGCATTGCCGTTCAAAACCAGTGCTTGTTGGTGCTTGTGACCCGAAAGGAGGCCGTAGCCGCCCTTAAGGTTCAAACCGACAACCTTGCCAAATTGGTAACCAACACCAAGATGGGCGTTCCAGTTCTGGAGGGCAATCATCTTGTAGTGGTTGAAATCATCAAAGATCCAGCCGTCATAGTTGGCCAAATCGCCATGGTTGATGGAGAGACCTCCGTCAGCCTGGATGTACCAATACTTTTCAGCAGGGCGTAAGTTCTTGTTGCCTACTTTCTGAGCCATCATGCTCAAAGGCAGCACTGCAATGACGACAAGCATCAGCAGTTTCGAAAAAGTCAAATTTTTCTTCATAACGCAATTGTGTTAGGTTTGTAATGATTTTAATTAGTTGATTTACTATTTTCGTATATGTTCTAATCCTTTTAGCGAACAAAAGTAGGGAATTTTTTAATTGTCAACACAAAAAGTTGAAAAAAAATGCATTTTTTCGCTGTTTTTCTGCAAAAAAGCACCAAAATGCCTTTATTTTACGCCCAAATACAGCTGGTCAAACGCCTTCCACATGACAATTCCGGCGCAAACCGACACGTTGATGGAGTGTTTTGTGCCTTCTTGAGGCAGCTCAATGGCGGCGTCACAATAGGGTAAAGCCTCCTCGCTCACGCCTTCCACCTCGTTCCCTAAAATATATGCGGTCTCGGGCTCAAATTCGAAATCTTGCAAGGCGATGCTTTTTTCCACCTGCTCGACGGCAAAAAGTCTGTAGCCTTCGGCCTTCAATTGCTGGCAGGCGGCCTCTGTGGTCGCAAAATACCGCCATTTCACGGTTTCATCGGCCCCTAAGGCGGTCTTGTGTATCTCGCGGTGGGGCGGGCAGGCGGTGATGCCGCACAACACCAACTCGCTGATGCGGAAGGCGTCGGCGGTGCGGAAAAAAGCGCCCACATTGCTCAACGAGCGGATGTTGTCCAAGACTATAATAATAGGTAGCTTTTCCGCCTTTTCGAAGTCTTCTTTGCTGATACGGTTCAGCTCGTCCGTACTGAGTTTGCGCATGTTTTTTCTTTTAGGCGGCAAAATAAGCGAAAAATTTGTAATTTTGTACCCCGTAACTTGTGTTTTATGGCAGAAAAAGTGACCGAGACCCCTTTGATGAAACAATATTTCTCCTTCAAGGCGAAATATCCCGATGCCATGCTGCTGTTTCGCGTGGGCGACTTTTATGAGACATACGGTGAAGATGCAGTGAAGTCGTCGAAGATTCTGGGCATCGTGCTGACCAAACGCTCCAATGGAGCATCGGCTGACATTGAATTGGCTGGATTTCCTCATCATGCCCTCGATACCTATCTGCCTAAACTAGTGCGTGCTGGACTGAAAGTGGCTGTATGTGAGCAGCTTGAAGACCCGAAGATGGCCAAGAAACTGGTCAAGCGCGGGGTGGTGGAACTGGTCACGCCTGGCGTTACATACAATGACAACGTCCTCGAACAAAAGGAGAATAATTTCTTGGCTTCCGTGCATCTTGACAAGGAGGTCTCTGGTATAGCTTTCCTCGATGTCTCTACGGGCGAGTTTTACTTGACCCAAGGCTCCAACGAATATATTGACAAGCTGTTACAGAGCTTCAATCCCTCTGAGGTGCTGGTGCAACGCAACAAACGTAAGGACTTCATCGACCTGTTCAGCGCGAAGTATTACCTCACTGTGTTTGACGACTGGGTCTTCACCGACGACTATGCCAATGAGATTCTCAACAAACATTTCCATACCGTTTCACTGAAAGGTTTCGGTGTCGACGACTTCCCGAAAGGTATCGTGGCAGCAGGTGCGGCCATTCATTATCTCATTGAAACGCAGCACGATAAACTGAATCATATCACTTCGCTATCACGTATTGACCAAGGACAATATGTGTGGTTAGACAAGTTCACCATCCGCAACTTGGAACTGCTGCACACGAGCAATGTGAACGCCAAAACCTTGATTGATGTCATCGACAAGACCGTTTCTCCGATGGGTGGCCGCTTGATGCGCCGCTGGCTGAGTCTGCCGCTGAAGAACAAGGAACAGATTGAGGCACGCTATGAGGTGGTACGCTATTTCACGGAACACCGCGAGCAGATTCAGAAGTTTCAGGACGCTGTCCGTCAGGTGGGTGATCTGGAACGCTTGATTTCCAAGGTTTCGTTGTCGCGAGTCAACCCGAGGGAGCTGCTGCAAGTGGGGCGCGCCTTGGATCAAATTGAGGTGTTGAAGACAGCTTGTGAGGAGAGTCAATATCCTGCTTTGCAGCGTTTTGCCGAGCAGTTCAATCCTTGCGCTTCCATTCGCGAACGCATTAAGAAAGACCTGAATCCCGAGGCTCCGGCCATGCTCTCCAAAGGCAACTATATCGCCGATGGCGTGGATGCAGAATTGGACGACCTCCGCAATTTGTCGCGTTCGGGCAAGGAATACTTGATGGGCATACAGCGCCGCGAGATGGATGCCACAGGCATAACCTCGCTGAAGGTAGGTTATAACAATGTGTTCGGCTATTACCTTGAAGTCACCAATGCACACAAGGACAAGGTGCCGGCCGAATGGATTCGCAAGCAGACCTTGACCAATGCCGAGCGGTACATTACTGGGGAGCTGAAGGAATACGAGCAGAAAATCCTCGGCGCGGAGGAGAAAATCAGTATCATTGAGCAAAGAGTTTATAATGAACTGGTTACGGCGGTGACTGAGTTTGTGGAGCCCATTCAGGTGGATGCTTCCATCGTGGCTCGCATCGACTGCTTGGTCAGTTTTGCCGACATCTCGCTGAAAAACAACTATGTGCAACCTGTTATCGACGACTCGTTTGCCATTGATATCAAGGAAGGCCGCCATCCCGTCATCGAGCAGATGATGCCCGTGGGGGAGAGCTACATCGCCAATGACGTCTACCTTGACCGCGACAAGCAGCAAATCATCATCATTACGGGTCCGAACATGTCAGGTAAGTCGGCCTTGTTGCGCCAAACCGCCTTGATTGTGTTGATGGCTCAGATGGGTTGCTTCGTTCCAGCGGCATCGGCACGCATTGGCTTAGTGGACAAGATTTTTACCCGTGTGGGTGCCTCCGACAACATTTCGTCGGGTGAGTCGACCTTCATGGTGGAGATGAACGAGACGGCGAGCATATTGAATAATGTTTCGTCGCGGAGCCTCGTGCTTTTGGACGAAATCGGACGCGGCACCAGCACTTACGACGGCATCAGTATCGCTTGGGCCATCACCGAGTTTTTGCATGACCACCCCGTGAGTCGCGCCAAGGTGATGTTTGCCACGCACTACCACGAGCTGAACGAGATGGAGGACTCTTTTGCCCGTATCAAGAATTACCATGTGTCAGTGAAGGAAGTCGGCAACAAGGTGGTGTTTCTACGCAAGTTGAAGCGTGGTGGCAGCGCCCATAGCTTCGGTATCCATGTGGCGGAAATGGCGGGCATGCCGCGCAAGGTTATTGAGCGGGCCACAGCCTTGCTCAGCGTATTGGAGAAATCACATACCAGCGAGGACGTGGAAAAGGCCGCCGCGAAGAAACAAGACGATGCCATGCAATTAAGCTTCATCCAGTTGGATGATCCGCTGCTGTTGCAGATCAAGGAGGACATCCTCAACACCAATATTGACACTTTGACGCCTGTTGAGGCATTGATGAAGTTGAACGAAATCAAGAAGTTACTGAATCGGTAGAAAAAATTTTTCCATTAATTGCTTGCGGTATTGAAAAAAGTTGTACTTTTGCCGCGCAATTCGCAAGCGGAAATAGCTCAGTTGGTAGAGCACGACCTTGCCAAGGTCGGGGTCGCGAGTTCGAGTCTCGTTTTCCGCTCAAAAGCTAAGCGGAGTTTTCGGAGCAGCGAGAGCAGAAGCAAAGTTTGCTTTGACTATGCCGAGTCGCGAACGAAAACGCCGACTGGCGAAGCCAGGCGGAAATAGCTCAGTTGGTAGAGCACGACCTTGCCAAGGTCGGGGTCGCGAGTTCGAGTCTCGTTTTCCGCTCCACAAGGTCCCGAGTGAAATCGGGATTTTTTGTGTAAGTGCCTGAGTGGTGGAATTGGTAGACACGAGGGACTTAAAATCCCTTGCCCTTTAAAGGCGTGCCGGTTCGAGCCCGGCCTCGGGTACAAAAAAACTCAACCAGTTGCTATTCAATTGGTTGAGTTTTTTTTTGTAGCGGTTAGGCCGATTTGTTTCTATTCTTGCTTAAACCGCACCAACCTCAGCGGCATACCTTCACAATCCTTCAGCACTTGAACACCATAGTAATACCCGCCGTGGCACACGAAGCGCTTTTTGGTTATGGCAAGGTCGTAGTCTTCGCATTGGAAGGAACCAGTTGAAATACTTTGTCCTTTGCTGACCGAATAGACGTGGAACGTATTTTGGCCTGCCACTTCGGCATCGCCGAAGAAAAGGATGTTGTCGTCGTTGCCCCTGATGGCTATGGTGAACCAACCCATATTGATAGGCTCCTTGATGTGTTGGATGCCATTTTCGTAATAGGAAACCAGGTCGTTATAAAATCGAAGCACTCTCTCGTTGGTTTCTCCTGGCAACTCGTCTTTCAGGTCCTTGATTCGTGCGTTTTGCAAGGCAATCTGCTCTTCAACAGACAGGGATTGCGGTTGCCAATCCAACAGTCTTTCCGAGGTTTTGTTGCCGTTGAAATCGTATGTTCTCACCAGCCCGTCTATCGGATTGGAAACGATGAGTTTGCCGTTGACTTTCGCGATTTGCCATCTGCCTTTCATGTCGTTCCTTTTGCTTTCAGTGTAAATGAAGTAACCTTTGCTTTTGAGGTCTGTATTCATGTCTTCAAACGCATCGCAAAGGATTTTCTCCTTGCCTGTTTTTGTATCCAATAGGGATACCAAGTGCCTGTATTTATTAGTCCACGACGTGCCTCCGTAGATGGCAATGTGGTAGTCGTCCAATGCTAACATTTCCAAGGCTTGGTATTTGATTTTAAGTTCCTTGACAATCAATCCTTTGTCGTCAAACAGGTAAACGTCGCCTGTGTTGTTGGCTTTAGTGAAATACAAGTTACCCAACTTCCCTTCCACGGGCTGGAGATTACGAGGCTTCTTGCCTTTGTCGGCAAAATATAAAGTGATGTCTTTCAAAAACTTGCCATTTGAATCAAATAGGGAATACCTATTTCTTGTGGCATGGCTGACAATGGCTTTGCCGTCATCGAAAACGACGAGTTGTTTCCGCAATCCGTTAGGACGACCGTCCAGGGTGTCATAATAGGTGTCAAAGATTTTGTTCCAATCGTTTCCCACTCCGTAGGTTTCGTCAGGAACGAGTTTGATCACTTGTGCGTCAACTTGAAAGCAAGTTGCAATGGCTAATACAATAATGAAAAGCAAGTTTTTCATGGCTTTGATATTTTAGAGATTGGTATCTGTTTCTTCTGTTTGTAAATGCATCTTGAACTCAGCAAATTCCTGTTCGGCAGAAGGTTTGTTGGCGTCGTAATCTTCGATGGTGTAATAGTCGAAGATGTAATCAGTTGGTTTGGGCTTCGACAAAAGGTTGACCAGTACCGCGATAAGTGCAATAGAACAAGCCGTCGCCAAAGAGGAGATAAGGACAATTCGGTTGACGTTCACTTCGGGTCTTGTTGCCCTACCAAAACTGAACTCTGGCACCTCGACATCATTCGGAATCAAGGTTTCCAACGACTTCTTCATTTTTCCAGAGAAAGTGCGTTGTGTTTCGACTCTTTGCCTGCACGATGGGCATTCTTTTAGGTGCATTTCCACCTTCTTTCTTTCGCTTTCCGGCAATTCATTGTCGATATAGCTTTGTATCGTTTTGTCATTCAAATGTTTCATAGCAGGTGTTTTTTGATTTTATCCATGATTCTCGACAAGGCTTTTCCGATGGAAGGTAGGTTGCGTCCCGTCATTTCCGCGATTTCCTTGTAGGAATAGCCTTCACTGTAAAGTATGACCAACGTTTGTTCCTTCTCATTGAGATGCGCTATCGCGTTGAGGATGTCGGAAGCCTCGTCTTGGGGACTTTCATTTGTTTCGGGCAAAGTGCTTTCCATCGTGACGGTTCTTGCCGTTTTCCGTTTGTAGTCGATTCCTTTATTAATGGTACTCCTGACGAGCCAGTTTTTCGTGTCGCGAATGACTTTCTCGTTGTTCATCGCGAAATAATACGCCGTGAACACGTCTTGCACGACATCCTTTGCACCCTCCGTGTCTTGCAGCATCTTGGCCGCAATCCTGAACAGTTTCGGGTAGTAGCTTCGATATGTCTTTTCGAATTCGGGGTCCATCTTGGGAACTTTTCAATCATAAGACGAATGAAGAGGCCGTTTTGTGACATGGGCGACACAAAAATAAGGAAAGAAATTGCTGTGGATACAAAATCAACAAAAAGTATTACTTTTGTCCCCAACAAATTCTATCAAAAAATGAAAGCAGACAAAAAAACCGTATTGATAGAGGTGAAACGCTATGTCATCATTACTTTGGCCTTGTTCGTGATGGCCTTTGGTTGGACGGCCTTCCTTATCCCCAACCATGTGTTGGGCGGTGGCGTCAGCGGTATCGCCACCTTGATTTTCTATGCCACCGGCATCTCGACGGGTATCTCCGTCTTTGTCATCAATGCCATCTTGGTGCTTATCTCGCTTAAGGTGCTGGGACCTTCTTTCGGTATCAAGACGGTGTATTCCATCGTCATGGTTTCGCTGTTTATGTCGTTCCTGCAGCATTATCTGACCGAGCCGATGATGTTGTATCAAACGGATCCCAATGCGGCGGGCGCCATCAAACCCTTTGTGGAAGAGAAGATACTGGCGGCCATCCTCGGCGGAGGCTTGGCAGGCTTGTCCATCGGTGTGGCTTTTACCCAAGGTGGTAGCACAGGCGGTACCGACATCATCGCGATGATGGTCTGCAAATACCGTAACATCTCTCAGGGACGCGTCATCCTGCTCATCGACATCATCATCATTTCCTGCTCTTATTTCGTCATTGAGAACGACAAAATCCAAGCCATCATCTATGGTTTCGTGGTGATGGGTGTATGCAGCTATTGCATCGACCTAGTGCTGACGGGCAACAAGCAGTCGGTGCAGGCCTTCATCTTCACGACCAAGCCGCAGGAGATGGCCGACCATATCGCCAACCAGATGCACCGTGGCGTGACACTGATCAACGGCACGGGCTGGTACACTAAACACGAAGGTTCCATCCTCATGGTGGTGGCCCACAAGCGTGAGTCGCAGCAGATTCTGCGTATCGTAAAGGAAATCGACCCGCAAGCCTTCATGACCATGAACACCGTGATGGGTGCCTACGGCAAGGGCTTTGAGCAGATCAAGCGTTAAACGGCTTACTTCAAGTAAGGTGCAAAGAAGTCTTGCAGGGCTTTGAGCATGGCATCGCCACGCTCGCTGTCGTTTCCGGAAACCGATAGGTGGTCATCGGAGTCGTAAGAAGCCAAGATAACCCACTCGCCATGGCCGTCGAATTCGTCTTTTGCGTTGTCGACGTCGAAGGTCTCGACCAGTTTCTGGAGCTCAGTCATCACTTCAGGAGCGATTTCATACTCTGATCGTATGTTTCTTTCAGCATAATAATACAGCTTGAAAACCTCGTCTTCCTTTTGCACATAGTATCTGACATGGTTATATCCATGGTTGAATTCACACTCGAACTTGACGAGGTTGCCTTGTATGGGTAGCCATTTACTGAAGAAATACACGAAAGCGTTTTCCAATCCGCCTAAGAAAGTGGTGTGGTAGGATTGGAAATCAATGGTGTCGCCAGTGCTGTATTCAACCAAAAAACGATACACCGAGGCGCTGTCGTCTGTAGGCGTTCTACTTGATTCCTCCTTCAAACGATATACGTTCACAAGCTCTTGAAGCTCAGCGAGATAATCATTGCTGACCGAGAGTGTGTCCTCATACTGATGTTCGGCATTGCGTATATAAAGCTTGGCTTCGTTTTCGCCACGTTCCATACGGTATTCGATGTCGCAACCGAAGTCGTTGTGGCAGGTATATTGGAAGAGGTTGATTTCCTTGGCTGGTACAGGGTAGTCTCTCCATTTTTGGAAATAGTCGGAGAGGGCTTTTCGGGCTTCGCGGTAGTTTTTGGGCCAGTCCATATAGCCTCCCGAGCTGACGCTGCGTTTTGAGTCGTATTTGTAGTACAGCGACCATGAATCGCCGTCGGTGATATGCATCAGGGGATGGTAGTCGCTTTTATATTTGTCCATCTTGTATTCGTCCACAATGGCTTTCAATTCGTCAAAGATGGTGGCGTCTTCGAGATAAAACTCCTTTTCTTGAGGGAAGGCCTCGTCAATGATGACATGGATCCTACCGTCTTTTTCGGTGCTGACTTTATAACTTTCCCCATTGAATCGCCTCATGCTGTTGTGGTGGTCGAAGCTGAAATAGGTGAGGCGTTCGTCGCTTTTTGGAGTTTGTGATATGCAGGAGAACATGGTTGACAATAATCCGATGATTAGAATTGTTTTTTTCATAAGGTCATGTTTTTTACAATCAAGGGAAAGCCTGACAGCTTTCCCTTGATTGTAGATGTATTTTCGATACTATTACTTGATACCCAGCTTCTTGGCGATATCCTTCGGCAGGGCGTCCTTGTGCACGACGATGTTCAAAGTCTTGTAGCGCACGAAAGCCTTGCTGACGTACCAGATGCCTTTGTATTGGCCGGCTTCGCCCCAGCTGTTCTTCACGATGAAATACTCGTTGCCGATTTGGTCCTTGGCGGTGCCGTAGATGAGCATGCCGTGGTCGTCGCCGGTCTCGTAGTTGTCGTAAGCGATTTGGCGTTCCTTTTGGGTGACCCACTTCTGCGGGGTTGGGCTGTTTTGGGCTTCTTTCTTACGGTCGGCGGCACTCATGCCCAGCCAGTGGGCCATGTCACTGCCTTGGAGGTCGCGGCTCTTGGCTTCGAGGTCGGGAAGCACAGCCACGCCAGCCATCGGTCCACGGAGCCAGCCAGCTTCGCTGACATCGCTACCCCAGGCAATCGGGTAACCGTTTTCGATGGCGTTGTCCATCACCTGCATGAGCTCGTCGATGGGGAGATTCCAGGCTTGACCCCAGCGCCAGTTGTCCTGCACTTCGATGACGAAGGGCTCGTAGAAAGGATGATGCGTGAAGGAAGTCAGGTTGACATAGTCGTCCATGTTGAGGCCTGTGGATTCGGCGAAGCTCATGGGCGTGTACTTCTTGCCTTTGTATGTGAACTCAGTGGGAGGCACGCCGAGGTAAGCATCGTAGATGCCGGCCAAGGCTTTCTTCCACAGCGGGTTGCCGTCCTTGTCCATCTGGATCTTGCGGCTTTTGACGACACCTTCAACAAAGGGGTCGGTGACGGCGGAGAGCTCGGTGAAGTTCGACAGGGAGTCGCCGTGCATGGCACCGGCAGGCATCAGTTCATCGGGGACGAGACCGTAGTGCCTGATGGCATACAGCACGTCGCCGAAGGAACCGCCTTGCGAGAAGGAGACGTCGCCGTGGGTGCGGATAGCAGCCTCAGCGCGGTCGAGGTAGGTCTTGTAAACAATGTACATCTCGGAGAAGTCGTACTCGGGCTTGCCCATGCGGAGCAGCTCAGCCTCAAAGAAAGCCAAGGAGCTGTAGCACCAGCAGGTGCCGGCTTGGTTCTGGTCTTTGACAGAGGTGACAGGCAACTCTTTGATGGTTTCAAATTTAAAGCCTTCGCCCTCTTTCTTGTCTTCGGGTTTCGGCATTGGGGGTTGTGCAATGGCGCCGATGCTGAGCATCAAAGCGGCTGCGGTAAGGATGTGTTTGAATTTCATTGTGTATGGATTTAAAGATTTAAGATTTAAAGATTCAAAATTCTACAGGCCTAGGTCTTTACACATGGCCTTCGAGAGGGCGTCTTTGTGCAGGGTGAAGAAGATGGTGTATTGACGCAGATACTGCTCCGAGCAGTACCAATAGCCTTTGTATGGGCCGGCATCGCCCCATGAGTTCTTGATTTTGTAGTATTTGTTACCGTTCTGGTCTTTGGCGATACCCACCACGAGCATGCTGTGGTCGTCGCCGGCATCCCAGTTGTCGTAAGCCGTTTGGTGTATTTCATCGGTGACTTTCTTTTCAGCGACGATCTCTTTCCAAAGGTTTTCGTCTTTCGGGTCCTCGGGCACGATGCCGACGCCTTCCTTGCGCGAGAAGCCCGGGTTGCTCACGTCCTGTGCCCAGCCGAGGGTGTAGCCGTGCTCAAGGGCGTAGTCAACGGCTTCCATCAGCTTGTCGAGCGGCATGTTGTAGGCAGGTGTCCAGGTCCAGTTGTCGGGGATCTCAACCATGCAAGGCTTGTTGTATTCCTCGCTGGTGAACGAGCAGATCTCAATGTAGTTGGCGGGGTCGATGCGATAGGCTTCCGCAAACGACTTGGCGGTGTATTTCTTACCGTCGACTGTGAACTCTTCTGGTGCCACGCCGAGATAGGCATTCAAAACGCCTTGCACGGCCTTGGGACCGGCAGGCGAAATCTTTTTGTTGCCATTCTTGATGATGGCGCGGGCTACCGAACTGACCACTTCGTTCATCTCGCTGTGCATGTGGCGTTCCTCACCGATGACCTTGCCGGTGTAAGCCTCTTCAGGCATCATGCCGTATTTGTCGATCATATAAAGCACGTCGCACACCTCGCCGCCTTGGCTGAGGGTATTGTTGCCGTGCATGCGCACAAACTTAGCCACCTTCTCGGTCCAGGCATTGCGTACCACAAACATCTCGGAGAGGTTGAATTCTTTGCCGTACATACGCTGGATTTCGGCTTCGACGAAACCGATGCCAGCAAAGCACCAGCAAGTGCCTGAGCTACCTTGGTTGTCGACAGGCGTGTGTTTCACGTTGACGGTCTCAGTGATTTTATAGACAGGCTCTTCATTGGCTTCTTGGGCAAAGAGCGTCATGCTGGTGCCCATCAGCAGCGTAAGGGCTGCCAGTTTCATGAATCTGTTCATAGTATCTTATTTGTTGTTTTACAATCTGATTACTTTGGTTGTTGAGCAGCCCTTTTCGGTTGTGGTCTCAATGAAATAACAGCCTTTAGGTTGCGTTGAGAGGTCGATAGTGACGCTGTTTTTGAGCGTTGTTTCGGATTTCACTTCTTGCCCCGTCACGTTGAAGACCCTGACTTGGCGGAGACCGTCGGCCTCGATGGTGACATGGCTTTCTGTCGGGTTGGGGTAGAGGTTGATTTCTTGGCTTGAGGTGTTTTCGTCAACATCGGTGGTCCAATCCACAAAGACTACGTTGGATGGGTTGGACTCCATGTGGGCGGTACGTCCCGTGATGGTGTAGGTGTAGCTTTGCTGCGGGGTGGAGTGATAGTCGTAGTAGGAGTTTCCGGAAAGGGCATGGACTATCAACTCTCCATCGCGGTATATGTTATAGTTTTCGGCCATCGAGGCTTCTTCCCATTGCAGGACGACGTGATTGTTGTAGATGTAGAAATCGAGGTGCATCGGGATGATGGTTTTGTTGAATTCCACGAAGTTCAGTTCGGGATGGCCTTCAGCATAGGCGTAACCTGATTCGGAATCGGTTTCGATATAGTAGGCTGTGACTGCATATTCGTAAAGACCATCAGGTTGTGAGTTAAGGTTGTCGGTATAGGTGGTGCTGGTGAGCATCGTAACTTCCTTGAACGCTCCGCCTCTTGGACGGCGATATAATATGTAACCTATTCCGGTCTCACCTTCGGGCGCATTCCACGAGAGCTTGGCTTTGGCTGGGTTGACTTTTTCCACACGGAGGTCTGTTGGGATATTGTATTGCGATTCAGGATTGTAGTTGCATGTGTTTGACGGCAAGGTCTCTTCGTTTGCTGTGAGCGCGGTAATGTGGTAGGTGTGGAAGGTCGCTCTGGTGTCATTGTCGACATAGCTGGTCTCAGTGGTCATGTCGTATAACAATCCATCGCGGAACACAAAGTAGTTAATGCCATTGTCGATAGGCTCCCAGTTCAAGGTCACCTGATTGCCCTCGATAGTGGCGGTCAAGAGAGGGCCATCCACTTCGTCGTTATCGTTGCTGCAGGTGTTGTTGATGATGTAGCACAAACCTTTTTGGATGTCGGATGAGGAGCCACGGAAACGGGCTTTCAGTGTGCCGTCTGCATTTCTGATCTTGAATTGGAAATCGTCAATGACTTGGCTAGGTCTTTCCCAATAGATTTTGACATGACCGAGCGGCAAGGAAATGGTACGGGTGTCTTGCATCGACTCAAGCGAGAGCCTGGCCACCTCATCGCCGGCGCTGTTGACAAAGGATAGTGCACCTCCGTTCCAACCTTGGTGGGTGGACGAGTACATCTCGACGGTCCAGGAACAGGTTGGACCCAACAGAACAGCATCTCCGGTGGCAGCCAAGCCTTTGGCAGAATGTACGACGGCATAAACGCTGTAATTCACCATCATGGGCATGTAATGGTCGGTATAGCTCATCTCAGCACCCGGGGCCACGTTGCTTTCGGTGTGGATGATCTTGCCGTTGCGGGTGATGACCATCTGGTCGATGCTCGTGAGATTGTGCTGATGGATATCCTGTGTGGGGTTGGTCCAGGTCAAGGTAGCAGCGTAGTCGAAGTCGCCGCTTGGAGTGACGGTGAAGTTGGTGGGCTCCAAGGGCATATAATCGTAAACATCTGAAGGTACAAAGTTGAACACGGCCTGAGCCCAGCCTGCATAGTCGATTTCGTCGATGACAAACCAGCCGTCGCTGCTGCCGCCCCAACCCCAGTTGAAGTGGAAGAGGTCGCTGTCGTCGTAGCCGTCGCACACAAAGGCATGGCCGCTGCTGTTGCTGAAACCAGAATAATAGACAGGCCAGCCGATGTTGAAGGATTCCTTGAGCAAGTTCTGCCAGTTGGTTAGAGAATACTGGTCGCGTCCCCTGAGTGTGGCATGGCTGGAATAGGAGAAATAACGCTCGATGGCATCGGGGACGTCCCATGAGTTGGCACCGCTACCATTGGGTCCGAATTGCATGTCGACAGCCACACCGCAGTGGTACATCAATAAGGCCACAGCCTCAATCTCTTGTTGTGAGGATCCGTGGAGTTTGTCGGGCATGTGCTCCCAATCGTAATTGGTGGCTCCGAAATTAGCCGACTGTGAGCCGTAGCCTTGGCAGTAATAGGAATGGCTGCCCGAGCCTTTGGCGGGATAATCCCAGCGTTTCATCACCTGGCTCATGGCCGTGGCCACGCAGCCTGCATAGCAACGACCTCCAGGACCGCCTCCCGCTTCGGGAGCGTAGAGGTTATAAGGAGAATCCTGATTCCATTTGGTGGTGCAGATATAATCGACGCCACGGCCACCGTTGCGTGAAAGCATACGGCCTGTGGCGGCCACGCTCTGCCATTCCTGCTCGGTGTCGTCGAAGAGGACGACGTTGCCGCTGCTGCGGGCCTCGATGATTTTTTCAAGGTAGAAGGCAAGCTCTGGCGACATGTTCTCGGTCTCAAACGGGCCTTCATTGGAATAGCCTACGATGGGACGGAAACGGTCGTCAGCCGAGACGATGACAAAGCCGTCGCTGCCCGCGTTGAAGGCGTAGAAACAGGCTTCGCCACGGTTTGAAGTACCAGTGTAAACCAGTTGTAATTCATTGCTTCTTAAGTTGTTGTTGAATTTGGCCTGGGCAAATCTCTGTCCGATGGCCTTAGCGCTTTCCACGTCAACGGGACGGGCATTCAGTGTGGTCGTGCCCAATAGCACGACGAGACTTAATAGTAGGTGTTTCTTCATGATGATACGAGTTGCTTTAAAAAGGCTTCAAAAGTAGTAAAAAAACCGAAATGAACAGCTAAAAAGAAAAAGAAATCTCATTTTTCAAAGCGAGATGACTTCGTTCATGCGGATGTCGAAAGGCTCGGCGGGCACTTCGTCGACAAGTTGGAAGTCGAAACAGATGCCAATGCGCTTCACCTCCAGATGCTGGCATAGGAAACGGTCGTAGTAACCTTTGCCGCGACCGAGGCGGTTGCCTTGGCGGTCGAAAGCCATGCCTGGAACAACGATGAGGTCGAAATCGCCGGTGTAGGGTTCGTTTTGTGGCTCCAAAATGTTGAAGTCACCTACGGCAAAACCGGTGTCTTTGGCATATTCCACGGGGATAATGTCGTCGCCGACCACGGTGGGCAGGATGATGGTTTTCTTCAAGTGCCATCTTTCCAAAAAGGCTTGGGTTTGCACCTCGTCGGGTAAGGCACTATAGAGCATGACTTTCTCGGCTTTGATGAAGTCGGGGTGCAGCTCCAGCTTGGCCAAGATCTTCTCGGATTGTTCGATCAGTTGCTCCTTGGTATGCTGTTTTTTCAAAACCTTGATATGGGCGCGTAGTTCTTTTTTCTCCATATTCGAAATATTTTGGGCAAAAGTAAGAAACAAAGCCGAAAAACCGCTGACAAATCTCTAAAAACTGTAATTTTACGCCGCAAAATCACGATTATTATGAGACGTTTGCTTGTTTTTTCACTGATTATGGGGTTTCTCGGAATCTCTAATGCACAGGAACACCTTCGCTATGCCTTGATTTGGCACGATGAGTTCGATTCAGGGACTTTGGATGAGGAGGTTTGGTCGAAGATCCCGAGAAGCAAGCCTGATTGGGCCATCCACATGTCGTCGGACGAGAGACTGTATGGCTTTGAGGACGGTAATTTGGTATTGCGCGGCATGGTGAACGACTATTTGCCGAAAGACACGGCTGCTTTCTTGACGGGTGGCGTGTGGGGCAGGGACAAGAAGACCTTTGGCTTTGGCAAAGTGGAAGTGAGGGCCAAGTTTGATGTGGCGCAAGGCTATTGGCCAGCTATTTGGATGATGCCTTGGACCGACCACAAGGTGGGCTGGCCTTATGCCGGCGAAATTGACATCATGGAGCATTTCAGGGACAACCCATACGTGAACAATACGGTACACAGCCATTACACCTACAACCTTCATCGGCGCAACCGACCTTCGCAGGTGGCCTACCCGAAATATAATGAGGGGGAATACAACACCTATGCCGTGGAGCGCTTTCATGACAGCCTCGTGTTTTTTGTCAATGGGCAGCGCACGTTGAACTATCCACGTTACCGTGGGGGCAGAAACGGCCAATTCCCTTTCAGCGATTACGAGTATTACCTGATTCTTGACGCTCAACTGGGCCGCGACCGTTCGCCTTACATCGACACGGCGAAATTGCCTGTGGAATTGCGCATCGATTATGTGCGCTACTACGAGCTGGACTCGAAGACAGATGTCATCCCGGAACCTCAAGACTATCAGCAGTATACGAGGAAACGTTACAAGTTCAAAAAGATGGTGGTCGATAATGAAGAGAATTTCGACAACCCCGATGAGTACCATGTCGTTACGAAGCGGGGCAAGGCTATTGTTTCAGGCAACGTGGTCTGGGCGCAAAGCACGCTTACGCAGCTCATCGGAGAGGATGGAAAGATTGCCAATGTTGATTTCTACGACAAGCCGGCTTGTCCGTATCGCGGCATCAGCCTTGATAGGTACAATAAGAAATGGACATTCAACGAGATAAAACAGCTATTGGATGTGATGGCGTTTTATAAATTGAATTACCTGCTTTGGAACAGTGATGGTGGATGCTCTGAAGAAGAGGTCAACAACCTAAGGGAATACGGCAGTGATTTAGGCATCCAAATGATTGACGATATCCCCAATGTTGCTGATGTCGGTTTGTTTTTAATGGCAAACGATGGACGGTTTCCCTTGGTGAATAAAGTTTTTTTAAAGATAGCTTATGGCCAAGGCGGCTTCCTCTCTTTGAACGGATTAGGGGATGAGGAATTAGAAGCGCTTATGGCTTTCTCTGAACGTTATTGGTGTGGCGGTAGTGCGGGTAAAATAACAAACAATGAAGGTTTGCCGGATACCTTATCGGAAGCCGGTACACGTTTGGCCAATTTCAAGGAGAAGATGGCGATTCACCGCGACCGTTTCCACCATAAATGACGATGACCGCAACCTCTTCAGAGAAGTCGCGGCCATCGTGAAAGACGGAGGCGATAAAAATCACTGTCCGTTGTAGTTTCCGCTCAGGGTCTCGATGAAACCATTGGCAGCGGTCTTCATGTTGACGAAGTCGCTACCCAAGGAGCTGGAGCAGTCGAGCACGAGCATGATCATCGCGCTCTTGTATTCGTTGACGATTTCGGTGTTGCCCGAAGGCGTGAACTCGCTGTTGGGCTGCCATTGTTCGACCGATTCGATCCAATTCCATTGCTTCACGTAGTCGGTACTCATCTGATTGCCGTTCAAGTCGGTGAGGTTCCGGAAAGAGAATACGATGAAAACCATGTTCTCCTTCGAAGCTGTGACCGTGTTGCCCGATTGGCTGTCTAAACCAACATATTGAATGTCGGTTAATTGATAGTTTCCATTGTTTTCGATGTAATTGCCTTGAATGTAACAATGGGAATCTTCGGGATTACTCACATTGTCGAAAGTGAAACGGATGACGGTGCCTGGATTCTGTATGGGAAGCTTGAGCGAAACGTTGTAGAACGTGCTTTGGTTGTACAGCTGACGTGCAATCTCAGCGAATTTCTCTGAGGCTTCGCTCATGTTGCTGACCTCAACGACATTGTGCACGGGATCGCTTGACAGTCTGGTGAGATTATCACGGAAGCTTTCAATGTCAATCACATCAGCACCGCGTACGCCGATGGAATAGGCCGAGATATTGTTGCCTCCGATGAGTTCGTTGTTGATCCTTGAGTTGATGGCTGTTAGATAATCGTTGTTTGAGTTGTAGTTGTCAGACAAGCCGAGTGACCCTTGGTCGAGGCCGTCAGTGAAGGTCACTACGGAGACATTAATGAGGTTCTCGGGAATCTTGGCGGTGGCCAAGCTGTTGAGGCCCGTGTTGACAGCATGATAGAGGATGGTGCCGTTTTGCATCGAAAGCCCGTCGACGAAGCTCTCGAAGTTGTGTTTCGTGTCCTGGTTGAGCAGGCCGAGCGGCATGGTGTAAAGCTCGCTGTTGAAGCCGACGATGCCGAGATAAAGGCCTTCCTTGGCGGGGGTGTTATCATCAGCTTGAGGCTTTCTGCAGCCGGTGAAGGTGGTGAGCGTGACAACGAGTGCCAAAACCGCTACCGAAAAGAGGTGTTTCTTCATATTCGCAATTCTTTAATTTGTTCTAAAACGCAATAATGCCTATAAAATTGTATATCCAACTCCTAACTCCCAACTATTAACTCCTAACTATCTAAGGTTTGTCTAATGGCTCGGCAGAGCTGGTCGGGGCAGGAGGTGTTCTTGAAACCGCAGCGGATGCCTTCCAGGCGTTGCAAAACATCCTCGACTTTCATGCCTTCCACCAAGGCGCTGACGCCCTGCGTGTTGCCGTTGCAGCCACCGTAGAACTGCACATTTTTCAAGATGCCGTCCTCGATTTCAAACTCGATGGCTTGGCTGCAAGTGCCTTGGGTTCTATAGGTGTATCTCATCAGACTTGGAAGTTCATGGTGATGTTGACGATGACGTCTGGGTGCAGCGAGCGGCCCACGGGGCAACTCTCGGCGGCGGCCCACAGCAGGGACTTTTGCTTTTCGGTATATTCCTTGGCAGGGAAGTTGAACACGATGTCGATCTGCCTGATGCGGCGCGGGTCGGCATTCATGGTCTTCTTCACCGTATAGGTGGTGCCGTCGATGTCGAATTTATGGCCTTGTGCGCTGATGCCCATGATGGTCATCATGCAGCCGGCGAGGGCCGCGCAGGCGAGGTCGGTGGGTGAGAAGGCTTCGCCTTTGCCGTGGTTGTCGGTAGGTGCGTCGGTGAGGATGGTGTTGCCCGACTGAACATGGGTCATCTCGTTACGGAGATTACCTTTGTAGGTTCCTTTGATTGTCATATTTTGTTGAATTGTTGATTGTTTAAATGTTTAATTGTTGCTGTCGCTTTGCGTCATTGCGAGGAGGAACGACGAAGCAATCCAAAGATTAAACTGGCTTTATGGACTGCTTCGTGCCTCGCAGTAACGCGAAGCGGTCAATTTTTGATAAGGTCTAAGATTAGTCCGGCGAGGCGGCTAGTGCCGACGCGGAAGAGGTTCGGGTTGAGCCATTGTTCGCCGAGGATGTTTTTCACCAGATAATAATAGGTGAGGGCATCCTCCGGCACCTTCATGCCGCCGGCAGGCTTGAAGCCGACCTTCTTGCCCGTGGCCTCGTAATATTCCTTGATGGTATCAATCATGATAATGGCGGCCAAAGGCGTGGCGGCCACCGGCACCTTACCTGTGGAGGTCTTGATGAAGTCGGCACCGGCAAGGATGGCCAGTTCGCTGGCTTTGCGGATGTTCTCCACGGTCTTCAGTTCGCCGGTTTCGAGGATGACTTTCAGTTTGGCCTTGTCGCCACAGGTAGCCTTGATGGTCTTGATTTCGTCGAAGACCTCGTCGTAACGCCCAGCGAGGAACGTGCCGCGCGAGATGACCATGTCGACCTCGTCGGCACCTTCGTTGACGCAGTATTCCACCTCCTTGACTTTCAGATCGAAGGGCATCTGTCCCGAGGGGAAGCAACAGGCCACCGTGGCCACGCGGATACCGCTGCCTGCCAGCAGTTGTTTGGCCTGACGGACGAAGGGGCTGTATATGCAAATGGCGGGCACACTAAGGTGTGGTTTCTGCTTTGGGAAGGCCAGTGCCTTCTCGCAGAAGTCCTTGATCTTGGCCTCGTTATCGAAGGCTTCAAGGGTGGTGAAGTCGATGCTTTGGAAGATGGTGCGCAGGGCTTCTTTTTCTTTGCCTTGTTTCTTCTCTTCGTTGACAATCATTCTGATGCGCTCGTTCAGCGCCTCTTCGCTATGGTTGTAGGGTTTGAATTTCATGGTGGTTTGAATTTAGGCTTCAAAGGTAAGGTTTTTTATTGGATTGGAGGCAATAAAGCCTCCAAATTCATCTTTATCCGCCATTTCCACTGGTTTTTGGCGTTGGCGGGGACGTTGATTTGGTCATCAACAGGGGTGGGTGACCAATTTTTTTCGTCCAGGTCCAATAGGTCTTGCAAGGGGTAGATGTTCCATTTTGAAGGACTGTCCAAATGCTTGTCTATCACCTTTTTAATGGTCTTTGCTGTGACTTTGCGGTCGTCGAGGTCAAGGCTGTCTAAGAATTGGCGTGTTCTTACCTTATCTTCTTCCAGCCAGCCGCGCAGGGTGGGCATGTCGTGGGTGCCTGTGGTGTAGACGCAGTTCTCGGGCAGGTCTTCGGTCTGCACAAAGGGATGGCCGAACACCTTGGGCATGCGCTGCACCTCAAGGCTCATGATGCCCAATTCTTGCATCACCTCAGGGACGCAAGCAGGAATCATACCCAAATCTTCGCCGCAAGCAATCATCTTCGTTGCGTTAACTAAGGCAGGCAACTTTTCCAAGGCTTTCTGCTTACAGAAGTCGTTGTGACGGTGGAAATAAAAGTCTTCGTAAATGGCATTGATGGCCTGTTTTTGGTCGTCGCTGAGGGCTTGGTAGGCCTTGGTTTTTTGCAACTCGATGCGAGGAATGTATTTGTCTTTTTCGTTTGGGGCAGTGATGAAAAGTGTGTCAACGCCTTTCTTAAAGTGTTTGCTCTTCACAAAGCGGAAGCCTTGGTTTTCAATTTCTTCCACGCTGAGCGGTAGAGCCGGGCTGAAATGTCCCAACAAACCTGATTTGGCGGTCTTTGGAATTTCCCAAATGCGGAAAAATCCCAAGATGTGGTCGATGCGGTAGGCGTCGAAATAGCGGGCCATCACTTGCAGGCGGCGTTGCCACCAGGCGTAGCCGTCCTTGGCCATCGCCTCCCAATTGTAGGACGGGAAGCCCCAGTTTTGTCCTTCGGCGGCAAAGTCATCAGGTGGGGCGCCGACTTGCACATCGAGGTTGAACAAATCGGGATGCGATTTCACGTCCACACCCGATGGATTCACGCCGATAGGAATGTCGCCTTTCAGCAGCAGGCCTTTGTCGTGCAAGGTTTTGACTGCATCGCGCAGTTGTTTGTCGCAATGATATTGAAGGAAAAGATGGATCTCTCTGCCGTTGCCGTCGCGCTCGGTGCAATACTGGGCATAATCCAAAAGCCAGTCTTCGTTTTCCTTGACGAACTGCTCAAATCCTGCTGTGTCTTTCAGCGATTCCCATTGTTGTTCGAAGGCGATTTGGAAACGTTTCCATTTTGTTTTCAGCACCTTGGGATAATTGACGAATTCCTCTTTGTTGAGCATTGTCCTCATCCTTTTGAAGGTCGTGTCTTCCATAATGCCCAATTGCTGGAGATTGAGATAAATCGGGTTCAGCGCAAAAGCCGAAATGGCGTTATAAGGGTAGGAATCACGCCAATCAAAATGTGCCGTCGTATCGTTGATGGGTAGGATTTGGATGATTTTCATGCCGTTGGCCACACACCAATCGCCCAATTCGGGCAGGTCGGCATATTCCCCGATGCCGAAATCGTCTTCCGTGCGCAGGCTGAACAACGGCACGGCCACGCCTTTCATCGTCTGGCGTTCGGTGAGGCCGAACCAATCCCACACGCGGTCTTTGCCCATGGGCAGGATGCGGTTGGGGCCGTCCTCCCAACGGATTTGGTCGTTTTCGCGGATGAAATATTTGTATTCCATTCCGTTTGGTAGAGACGTGCCATGGCGCGTCTCTACACAGACCGACCACATCCCAGGCCCCACATATTCCATCGGAACGGCCTTGTTTGGATTCCAATTGCCTAATTCATCGCTGTTTCCCGTGAGGAACAGTTCCTCGCCCCAGCGGCTGTCGTATCGTAATCTGAATAGGGTTTTCATGCGGCAAAGGTAGGGATTTTATTCAATCCTCACCCGACTAATCACCCCGCGATTACTTCCCGAATCGAAAAACACGCTGTAGGCATAGCCGCCATGTACCTTGAATACCCTTGGATAAATCTTCTTGCTGGCTTTTTGTCCCATGCCGACTGTGCCCGCTTCGGGGTCGTAGAGGCCGATGTAACTCATCCCGTCTTTCTCAAACAAACCATATACCTTGCCCTTGGCCTTGTCGATGATGAACTCATTCTTGAAAAACTTCTCTCCCGAAGTGATTTTCAGTTGCTGTCTTTTCGCCACTTTGAAGTCGGGCCCGATTTCCACGATTTCGCGGTTGTCAAGACCAACGAGTTGAAGCATGTCGTTGACTTTCAAGGGGACAATCTGGAGTTCCTTTTTGGCCATCATGGAGCAATACCATTGTATCATTCCAAGCAAGGTAGGGGTTTCTGCCAAGCGTACCAAATTCCCGTCCCAAGTTCCTTCGTTGATGAGGTCGATGCCTGGACTTCCTCGTTCCGCTTTTTTGATGCGAATGGAGGTTATGCTTTCTCCTTCGCGCATTGGATTCCCGTCCCCGTTCTCATCGTAGATGGACTCGAGGGTGAAGTTTTCTGCCATTGCTTGATGGTATTCGTTTTGTATCTTCATCCATTGCGACTGGCAGGCACGGTAGCCGAGGGTGTCGATGAAACTGCATAAATATTGGGGCTTTTCCATGGAGCCGTCTTTTTTCATGTAAAGGAAATCTTGGCTTTTGCCGTGGTTGAATTTGAGCCAGTAAAGTCCTCGGTCGTGAACGATGGTCCTAACGATGTAAGCCCCGTTGTACTCGCAAACGATTTTGAGCAGTTTGTTGCGGTAATCATCGCGCGAGAAGGTGGAAACGGGCAAAATGCCCTGTTTTTCATCAAGATATACCTGCAAGCAACTGTCTTGCCCGACAAGAATAAGGTCGTCGAAAGCGTCAATGTGGAGCTTTTCAAAGAGTTGGTCGAAGTCCTTGTGGGCTTGTTCAACGCCGTCGGTGTCTAGGACAACCATTGAAGAGGTCTTTGGCCGGTTTTCGAGCAGGTAGATCTTCCCGTCCAAAAAAACGAGGTCGGTGATGTTTCGGTTTGTTCCCGACCTGTAGAAGTCTCGGTTCCCCGTAACGCCTACTTCCTGTAGTTCGTAACTCATCTTCCGCATCCGAAAACTGATGTTGATGCTGTCGCGCTGCAACTGCCGTGGCGTGAGACTCACCACCGTATCTTGGTAGCCGATGCACGAATAATACAGGTTGACAGCCTCGGTTCGGTCGAAAATCGGCAGTTCGTAATGGCCTTTGGCATCGGTGCTGGTGCCGTATGGCGTATTGACAATGCTGATGTTCACGTTCTCCACGCCGAGATTGCCGTGGACGGTGGTTTTGGTTTGGGCGAAAAGCGAAGAAGCAAAGAATAGCAATAGCGAAGCAAGAATAGAGCTCTTTTTCATAACGCACTCATTTTACGGTGATTGTAGCATATTTATATTCCTTCCCGTCGTCAAACCGCAACAAATAGTCGCCCTTGTAAAGCGCCAACTTGAACTCCTTTTCAACTTTGCTGTACATGTATTGGTCGATGGGAACACATTGTTCGCCTTCCGATTTCAGGAACGCGCTCACGCAGCCTTCGGGGAAGCCGTTTTTGTCGATGAAACGACGGTCGATGGTATAAAGCACCTTGCCGTTGTAAAGTTTCCAGTCGGGGATGTTGTCCTCAATGAAGCGTGTGCGCGGCAGGCAGCAGGTGGCATCCATGCCTGAGTTGTTTGGATAGATGTGTTTCACAGTATCATAACAGATAATCGGCTCACGGATGGGCATGGCATCAATGCGGTCAAAAAATGCGGTACGCAGCGAGTCCATGCTTTCGTATTGTTCAGAGAAAGTCATGACGCTGCAATCCATCGTAAACGGGTCGATGTCTGTCTTTTCCTTGAAAAACCCACCCATCATCGACCACCCTTTGCGGTCGGTGATATGCCCCATGCCTCCTAAAAGCAAAAACTTTGCTTCGGGATCTTTGTCAAGAATGTTCTTGATTAGGTTATCTGCTTCATTCCTCTCGCGGTCAACGCCCCATCCATCGGCCTCATAGGGCACCAGTGTATAGCCCATATTGAGCGCTGTCCTTAATAGGTCGCCGAAAACAGGTTCATCGCTATAGAATCCCGTCTCGCCAAGTAGCACGGTGCGCCGCTCGTTCACCAAGGAGTCCTTCGCAAATAAGGTTTCAGCGGCAAAGTAACGGTATCCGTTTTGGTAACAATTTTCCAGCCAACTGATGACAAAAGCCCTGCTATGGGGATTAAAATGCATCTCGTTAAGCATGATGACACGGTTGTTTTCGATGATGCTATCCATCACTTCCGACAAAGGTATTGCCATCACATTTTCATAGTTCTTGGCTAAACGCGTCTTGTCTGAAAACAAATGGCCTTTTTCGGCCATACGCATGGCATCCTTGTAATGCCCTACTCGGGAATACAGAATGCTAAGCAGGTCATGATAGGGGCGCTCAAATTGTGACCCGACATAAAGGCTGTCCATATTGATGAGTTTCTTCAACGAACGATAGCTGAATCCATCTTCCTTGGCTACTGCGTATGGATTTTGGAGTTCGTTTTGCGCCACCGCGCTTTGAAAAGTTAATGCTGACAAAAGCAATAGAAAGTAAATTTTCTTCATAGAATGTGATTTTTGAGGATTTAACTGGGAAAAATTTAAGTTAAATACTACAAAAATTATGCCGATTATGCCTGCTTGTTACAATTGTTTCGGATTTCTTCAAACACCTCTTCGGCTTCATCTTGCCGTAGTCCGAACTTCGCGGCAAGTTGAACGGCGTCCACTTTGCCGGGGTCTTTGTAGTTGCCGTTCACGGAAAGGCTGTGGAAACCTCCAAAGCCTTCGCAAGGCAATACGTCGTAGGCGGGGGCGAGTTGCCACACATCGTTGCGGCGGATAAAGGCGAAGTTCTTCACATGGTCGTCGCAGTTGCCGATGATGAGGTTGAACGCCATCAGGCGGAACACTTTCCAGAGTTCCTTGACGGAATGCGTCAGTTGGCTGCAAGCCCAAAACAGATGCCCGTAATCGGCGGTGGGCAGGTGATAGTCGAGGTTCATCAGGGCGGAGAGACTGATAACGTGCAGTTTGCCACCGACTTCAGTGCGGTCGAAACGCTTGGTGCCGAAATATTTGCCCTCAAACAGCCTTGTTTCGGCCATCTCGATGCCACATTCGCGGGCCAGCAGCGAGGTCTCGTATTCGATTTTGCCCACATTGGGCGGGTCGGTACGGTCGCGGAACTTCACCAACCACTCTGTGCCGTCATAATGCACGAACACCTTGGGCCGCGTGCCGCCTGAAGAACCCCCGCGCCGCCAAGCCTTGTCAAGGTCGTCGGAATAGTCCGTGTTCAACACCCGCTGCGATTCTTCCGCCATGCGGTCAAGGTCGATGATGTCTTGTTCGTCGATGGTGCTGAGGTCGGGATAGTATTCCAATGCGCCGCGACCCCGACTTCCGACAAACATCAGTTGTTCCAACAAGTTCAAGGAAGCCAACGACTTGCCTTGCGCTCTCAGGTAACGATCGAGTACCAAAGCACTCCAGCCATCGGGAAGGCTGTCGTCGAACACGCCGAAATTACCCTCAAAAGGCTTGGCCTTGGCGGTAAACAACCTTGACTCCAAAGGCAGGTGAAACGGCGAAATGGAAAATCCGTTCCGAATCCACTCCGCGTCGTATTCGAACATCAAGCGGCCTTCGCTGTTTAAAGCCAATCGCCCGACTTTGCGCTGACCTAAAGTTGCTTCAACAATCTTCTCATTCATTGCGCTTCCCTCGTTTTCTGGTTTTTTGTGAGGCGTTGAGTGCCTCGTCCAAGGTGGCGTATTTGTGTGCGGCAAACACTTGGTCGAAGTCGTTCAGGGCATCCAAGGCGTAGGCGATATGGAGTAGGCCGTCCAAGGAAATCATGCCCGTCCGCTCGAACCGGCGGTAGGTCGCCAAAGACAATCCCGACCGCGCCGAAAGTCCTTCTTGCGTCAGGTTCATTTCCAACCGGCGTGCCTTTGTTCGTTCCGCCAAAGCCTTTGCCTTTCCTTCTGTTGAAATTGTATCAAATAACAAAATATTATCAATTAAATTCATATTTAACTATCAACTGCTTAAATATTATCAGTTGCAAAGATACAACTTTTTGCAAATATAGAGGTGCTTATGCAGATTTTTTTTGCATTATAATGTAAAAAGGGTGCTTTTTACTCGATTCGTACCTGATACAACGCCTTCCTGTGGTTGATGCCCGTAGGATAAATGAAATACAAAACGCCGTCGTGAATCCTCATATTCTGAGCAAAAGGATAGCCGCTAAGATCCATGACAGAGGTGACAGTTCCAGTTTTCAGGTCGATGCGCTTCAAGGTGTAGATGCCATCATTAACGAAGAAGGTGTAGAACTCCTTTCGTGCCATGTCATACATCATTTTTTGTTTCCAGCGACGGTCCGGCTCCATCTTGCCGTTCCATTTACGATATTCGTGGAAGGTGAGGGGATAGCGCTCCAGTTCGTTGCCCATGGCATCGAAAACGATAGTCTCGTGGTCAGTGTAGGCAAAGAGATAAAACTTGTTGTCTATGGCATATATGGGGTTGTAAATCGGGTCGGCGACCCAAAAATTGGCGCCGACTCCTCTAGTGTGCATTAATAGCCAAATGTCGTCGCGGCCTTCTTCATCCACGATGTAATGGAGTAATTCCGGCTCCCTGTCGCTGCCCAACCAATTGCGGTAGTAGCCCATTTCCTTATTGTAGTAAAAGTAACGTCCCGTGATGAAGACGCTGTCGGATGCCGCAACGATGGTGGAGAACTTGTCGTAGAATTCCTTCCTCGGCATGGAATGGAAGAAGTTCATCATGCCTTTCTTCCCATCGCCGTACCCAATGAATCCAATCAAACTGGCTTGGTAGTCGTTGATGGCGTAAACATCGCCAAAGGCATCTTTGCTGATGTATTTGTACCGAGTCGAGATGGGCATTTCATGCAGCGTGTCCAGATCGAAAGAAAGGTGGAGTAAAGAGCAATGTCTGCGGCGATATACAATCATATAGATGCCGTCGTCGTTTAATGTGTAGTCGATGACAGTCATCACGGGGTTGTCGTAGGCGATATGGGGCGCGTTGGCAGTGACTTCCACTTCAAGCAGTTCATGGCTAATGGTTTTCATCTTGACTGTCAGGTTTTTGCCGTTGATGTCTTTCTTTCTTACGGTGTAATAGGCGGGCTCAAAGACCATGTGGGCAAAACGAAGTTTCATGCCTGCTTGGGCATAGCTGTATGTGAAGCGGCCTTGCTCATCGGTGACGGCAACGAGGAGTGAGTCGTGTGCATAAACGCTTACATTCTCAATGGCTTTGCCGTTCTCGTCCTTGCAGTAGCCTTGCACAATTTTGCGTTCTTGAGCCGTGGCTTGAAAGGCAAAAACAAGTCCAAATAGCAGCAATAGGATAGACTTTTTCATGGCTTAGCTATTGTTTTACAGCCCAAAAATAGGGAATTTATTAATTTTGCAAGCAAAAAGTGTTATTTTAAGCAAATTTTTTCCGTTTTAGTGTTTTGATTGGCGTTTTTTATCCGTTCTTAAGGATTTGCTATCTTTGCACCATAATTGTTAGTCATGACTGCGTTCGATTTCTTCAATATCCTCTGCTCGATTCCGAAGACGCTGCGCTTCAACCTGCATTACTTTCCACTGAAGACTGCCTTGAAACTGCCTGTGGTGGTGTCTCACCGCACCTACCTGCGCGAGCTGCACGGCAAGGTGGAACTGCCCGAAAAGATAGAGCGTGCGATGATAAAAATCGGTTTTGGCGATGTGGGACATTACGACCGCAAGCGCTCACGCGGCATCTGGCAGGTGAGCGGCACGGTGAACTTCGGTGGCAAGGCAAGCATCGGGCATGGCTCGAAACTTTCGGTGCGCGGGAATTTGAGCCTCGGCGCGGATTTCAACATGACAGCGGAGAGCACCATCGTCTGCGCCAAAGAGATCCGTTTCGGTGACGACTGCCTACTGAGTTGGGACATCCTTGTGATGGACACCGACGAACATCCCATTTTTCATAGACACGAGACTGACAGACGCGAGACGCGAGATTCTGGCTCTGTCCCGAGTCCCGAAGTCCCGCGTCCCGTGTCAAATGATATGGAAAACGAACGCGTCAATCCCGACAAGGCCATCCTGGTGGGCGACCATGTATGGATTGGCTGCAAATGTGTGCTGCTGAAAGGCGCCGAAGTGCCCGACAACACAGTTGTGGCGGCAGGTACACTGCTCACCTCAGCCTTCAACGGCCAGAATCAAGTAATTGGTGGCAATCCTCCTATCGTACTCAAATCTGACGTCCGCTGGGAACATTAAAGCGCATCAATAACCTCACAAAGGTTCTCGAAAATTTGTGGGATTTCGCCCACGCCGTTCACTGCGTGCAGGTTGTCTTTGCCTTGGTAGAAGTCGAGCACGGGACGCGTCTTCTCTTCATATTCCACGAAACGATGCTTGATGGAGTCGATATTGTCGTCGGCGCGACCGCTGGTCTTGCCACGTTCCAGCATGCGTTCGATGAGTAGCTCCTCTGGCACTTCGAGGCTCAGCACGCCCGTCAGCGACATCCCAAATTTTTCCATCATCTCGTCCAAGATCTCAGCTTGGCGCACGGTGCGTGGGTAACCGTCGAAGAGGAAGCCCGCCGAGTCCATGTTCTCGGAGAGTTTCTTCTCGATGATCCTGGCCACGATCTCGTCGGAGACGAGGTTGCCTTGGCTGATGATTTCCTTGACCTGCAAGCCTAATTCGCTCTCGGCGGCAATTTCTTCGCGTAGGATTTCGCCGGTGGAGATATAGGTCAGGTTATATTTCTCACGCAGGAACTGCGATTGCGTTCCTTTGCCTGCCCCAGGAGGGCCAAATAGTACGATGTTTAGCATGGTATAATGTTGATTTATTGGTTGTTGCTATTAAAGGGGTTTCCCCTACGGGGAATGGAGGAGTCGTTTTGTTTTAAATAGCGGCGGCTTGTAGTACTTACGTTGTTAAGAGTCTTTCTGCCGCCGCATATACAAAATGATTGGCTCTCCATTCCCCGCAAGGGGAATCTATTGTCAATTCTCTATTATCTTATAAATATCTGGTAGGTTTCTCCCCTGTTGGTCATAATCCAATCCGTAGCCCACGATGAACTCGTTGCCGATGTCCATGCCTTTGTAATCAATAGGATAGGTGTATTGGAAGTTGTCCGGCTTGAAGAACAGCGTAGCGATGCGCACGTCGGTGGCCTTCAGGTCGCGGAGTTTCTGCGTGGTGTAGCGCAAGGTGTGGCCTGTGTCGACGATGTCTTCCACGATGACCACATGGCGGTCGTTCAAGGGATGGTCCAAGCCGATAAGCTCGCGGACGACGTTGGTAGTCTCCGTGCCGGCATAGGACGACAGTTTGACGAAACTGATCTCGCAAGGTATCGTCAGCCGTTTGAACAGCTCTGAGGCGAACATAAAGGCGCCGTTGAGTACCACAAGAAACAGCGGGTTCATGCCGTCCATGTCTTTGTTGATTTGGTCGGCCACGTTTTGGATGCTGGCCTCGATTTTTTCTTGGGGGATGTACAGCCCAAATTCCTTGTCTAAAACTTTTACTGTTTTCATTTTCAAAGGATTAGTGTTTTGCTGCTTGCATTGTTAGGCGACACAAATATACAAAATGCTTCTATTGGGTCAACTGCATTGGGAAAAAAACTATTTTTGCATCAAAACTATGGCCTATGGCTAATGGCCAATGGCTCGCTTAGGTCAAAGGCTCAGGCTTGACCTTTTGGGTGAAGCGAGCCATAGGCTATAGGCCATAAGCCATCGGCCAACTGAATAACTGAACAACTGATAACTGATAACTGATATGACTCCAATAGTAAGTATCATCATGGGAAGCACCTCCGATCTTCCCGTTCTCGAAAAAGCCGCACAGTTCTTTGACGAGATGGAAATCCCCTTTGAGATGAACGCCCTCAGTGCGCATCGCACACCGCAAGAGGTGGAAACTTTTGCTCGCGAAGCCCAAGGTCGCGGCATCAAGGTCATCATCGCTGCTGCTGGTATGGCTGCTGCCCTGCCGGGTGTGATTGCCGCCAACACCACCTTGCCCGTCATCGGCGTGCCCGTGAAGGGCATGCTTGACGGCCTCGACGCCATGCTGTCCATCATCCAGATGCCTCCCGGCATCCCCGTGGCTACCGTGGGCGTGAACGGTGCCCTCAACGCAGCCATCCTCGCCGCCGAGATGTTGGCCCTTGGCGATGCACAAGTTGCCGCCAAAGTCGCCAACTACAAGGAAAACCTGAAGAACAAAATCACTAAGGCGAACGCGGAGCTGAAAGAGGTGCAATACAAGTTCAAGACCAATTGATAAGGGTTAAATGAAGGTATTGAAAATCAACATTAAAAGCCTTGGAAAGCTTTGCGCGAAGCTAATGCTTTGCATGTTGTTTCTGTTGCTTGTTATGTCATGCGGCGACGGTGGTGAAGACAAGGACATGGGGCTCCCTGTTTCGACTGAACGGTACAATATTTCTCCATGCGGGAAAGGGTTGGTTTTCAATGCCAGTATGGATGAATTGGCTGATAGTGTGATAGATGACTTGTCCTATCAATGGTACAGGGGCAAGGATTCAATATTTGAAAACGCCAAATCGATCCGAGGAGCGACATCTGTCACATACAACACCGGCAAAATAGCAAAAGGCATTCATTATTATTTTTGCGAGGTGACAAAGTCCAACAAAAGTGCTGCCAGTGCAACGATCGTTCGTCCTTTCACGGTGGCCTATACGGGATTGCCACTGGTGGAAATCAATACGGTTGAAAAGGAGGAGCCTACCGCTGAATATGTTTCATACAAAGATTATGGCGGAAACTATGGACGAACGTTGAGGAATGCCACAAAAGTGCCCGCTTCCATGCGGATTGTCTCCAACACGGGCGAAATCTTGTACGAAAGTGGAGCATACGAGAAAGGCAAAAGCGGGTTGAAATTAAAGCTTCGCGGCAATACGAGCGCCTCTTCTGGCGACAAGAAACCTTACAAAATAACCCTTCAAAAGAAGGCAGACTTGTTGAAAGGCATCTGTGTTTCGAGTAAGGACAAGCGTGAGGCGTCGGCGTATAAGGACAAGGACTGGCTGCTGCTGAAAGAAGCCACGACGCTCAACAATTTTGTCGGTTTGTCGGTTGCAGACATCGCCGGCACCCCTTGGACGCCTGAGTTTGCGTATGTGGATGTGGTCATAAATGGCACTTACAGAGGTGTTTATCTTCTGACGGAGTCGGTGAAAAGAAGTGAAAAAAGGATAAACGTCGAAGAGGACGGCTGGATCATTGAGCGCGATTCATATTGGTGGAATGAAGACGTGAAAATCATCACTGACCTGTACAATCAGAAATACACCTTTAAATATCCCAAGCCCGGTGAGCTACAGGAAGAGGAGCTTTTATACATGAAAAATTATCTGGCCGAGGTGGAAAGGTCGGTGCAAAATGGCACCTACGACAAGTATTTTGATGTGGAGAGCTTTGCCCGATGGCTTTTGATACACGACCTGCTTGGCACTTGGGACTCGGGCGGTTCCAACCAGTTCTTTTCAAAACGCGACATGACCCAAGGCTCGCTGCTGGAGATGTCAACGCCTTGGGATTTCGATTCGAATTATGAGATGGAAGAAGATTGGTCACGATTCCACAATGACAACCGTGGGTATATGAAGCTTTTGTTTGAAAGCTCAAATACCAGATTTTCAGATTCCTATAGGGCTCAATGGGAGAAACTCTCTCCGACACTTTGGACCGAATTGTATGCCAGGCTTAAGGAATTGAAGAAGACTTCGGGCGCAGCCATCAACATTTCGCGTGAATACGATGCGCTACGGTGGAACACTTCATATAAAACCGTTGAAACGGATATTGAGACGGCAAAGCATTGGTTTGATCAACGGATGAAATGGCTGAAAAGCGCAATATTATGATTTGGCTGAAAAAGATGTAGAGACGATGCATGCACCGTCTCTACAGATCAACTAAAACCAAATCATTATGAAAAAAAAGCCCTTACTTTATTCTTTTAGTATCTTTTCGTGGTAGCACGTCCCATCTTTCATGGTGACGCGCAGCAGGTAGACCCCGGAGGGCATCGCGTTCATGTCGATGCTTTCCAGGCCGTTTGGCTTGGTGCCGACCAGGCGGCCTGCAAGGTCGTAAAGTTCAACGCTCTCGGGCTCGACGCCGTCATCGAAGCGGAGGGTTAAATTGTCTTTCACGGGGTTGGGATAGAACGAGAAGAATGAGTTGTAATTAGTTTTTTCTATAGTGTTTGCGGTAGTGTTGCGTATAGTGTAGACGAAAATGTCAGTACTTGCTTGTGAATACATGCGGACACATGCAAAACCCACGATGATTTCTCCATTGGCTTTGGTAATAAGACCGCTGCCATTAAGGCCGCTAGTTCCAATTCCTTCCAATTTGATGTCCCAAACGAGGTTCAAGTCTGTGTCGAGGCATGCTGCCCAGATTGTACCATTCATGACATTGCTGTGGTATTGGTAGATGGTGCCGTTGAAAGTAATTTTGGTATCAAGGGGATAATCGTAGTTTCCGAGTTGTGGCGAGATGCAAATTGGATTGTGATTCATGTCATATTTGACCAGTGCACATCCTGCTTCGTTATTCGAGTATTCCATCTGCGAAGCCATCAGATAGCTGTCTTCGTCAAAAGGAACGATGTGTTCGATGTTGCTTCCGCTGAAAAGTACGTTTTCATCGTATTCTTCATACCAATGTGTCCCGATGATATTGAAGTTTGCATCGAAGAAATAGCAGTAGACGGGACAACCGCCAGACTCCGAGCAAAAACCACCTAACTTATAGTAGGTCAGTGGATTGTTTTTATGGATGCCAAATCCAGAATACCACAGCAAGGTGTCGACGGTATAGCCGTACTCGAAATTCGGTGGGAAAAGCTCGGAGGTCTCAACAGCGTTTTTTACGGTGCCGTCCAGCCCGATTCGCATCATGTGGAACGCTTCCCCAATCCAGAAGGAGATAATTAGGTCGTTGTTTGTGTCGATGAACCATTTGTCCCAACTGAAGGCGTCTTGGCTGGTTTGGGCAACTTGGACTGTCACATCGTTCATCACATCGAGGTTGTTGTTTACGATGATTTCTCTGACATAGTAGTAGCAGGTGTTGCCATCCATGTTCCAAAAATGGCTGATAGCGACATACGTGTCTTTGGCGACAGGAAAGAGGAAATGCTTGTCAGCTCTTTCTATGACGCTGGTGAAGTTTTGGCCGTTCATCCCTTCAGGCGTGGTGATGTCCAGCGAATTGATAGTCTCGCCCTCAGGTGTGGTTTTAATGATGGTGAATCTCGAATCATAGAAATAGGGAGTCGAACTGCTTGTAGTACCTATCAAAAGCGTTCCGTCCTGGTTTTCATAAAGGTCGCATCCGATAATGTAAGAATTATTGGTGTGGAGCGTGAACTGGCTGACGATTTCCTGTCCGTAACTCGTGATGCAGGTGGCCATCAGCAGGCCAGTGAGGAGGGTGTAAAGTTTTGTCTTCATAGCTTTAGTTTTTTTTGTGGGTGAATGATTCGATTAATTCTGTTTCATGTTATCAATTTGATGGCCTAAACGATGATTTTGTTTTGAATTTCAATCATGATTATTCCGTTTCAATATATTATTATGTCGTTTCATGTCGCAAAACTACAATCTAAAACGAGCTTTGTCAAGCTTTTTTTCAACTATTTTTCATCACAAGGGATAAGTCACTGTGTGTCAGCGAAGAAAAAATGCAGTTTTTTATTGGTAATATGAATTTAAGCAGAAATATTCCGCTTTAAATATATTTTTTCTGCTTTAAATTCCCGTAAGGAATCTCTCAATTCCCTTCAAAAACGATCTGGCTCAATTGCTGCTTGTCGAATACCAGGTTGGCCACGTTCAAAATGTCGTCTGCCGTCACGGCCTCCACCTTGCGGATGATGTCGTCCATGTATTCGATGTCCTCGCCCATGATGAGCGAACGCGTCGCGCTCAGCAATTCATTCATGCCGCTTTCATAGCTCAAGGCCACCTGGCCTATGAGTTGCTGCTTAGCGTGGTGCAGCTGCAAGGTGCCCAACTGCTGTGTGCAGAGTTTTTCCAACTCTTTGTGTACCAACTCAATGGCGCGTTCCAAGGAATCGGGGTCGACACCCATGTAGACGTTGATGAGGCCGACGTCGCTGTAGGCGGTGTATTGCGATTCGATGCTGTAGGCGAAGCCGTATTTCTCGCGGATGTTCAACCCGAGGCGTGAACTCATGGCGGGGCCGCCCAGCACGTTGTTGAGCATCACAATGGGCATGCGCAGCGGACTGCTGAACTCGGGCGCGATATTGCCTATGATGCAGTGGCTCAGGTGGTTGTTGCGCTTGTCACGGCGCGTTTCAGGTTTGTAGCCTTTGAAAGTCTCGCGCCTTTTATTAATAAGGTGTGCAGGTTGGCTGCCGAAATAAGTCATGGCCAATTTCTCGAACTCCTTGAAGCTGATGTCGCCGATGGAGGCTAAAATCATCTGGTCGGTGCTGTAGTTGTGCGCCATGAAGTCGAGGATGTCCTGCCGATGGAAGCCTTTCACCAACTCGGTGGTGCCCAGTATGTTGCGCGACAAAGGATGCCCCTTGAAGACCATCTCCTCGAATAGATCGTAAATCTCGTCGGAAGGCGAATCCAGATAAGAGTTGATTTCGTCCAAAATGACTTCTTTCTCTTTAGTTAGCTCGTTTTCGGGGAAGGTGGAATGGAAGGCGATGTCGGCGAAGAGGTCGAGGCTGCGCTTGTAGTGTTGCTTGAGGAAGGTGGCCTGCAGGCAGGTCTCTTCCTTGGTGGTGAAGGCGTTGAGGTCGCCGCCCACGTTGTCCAAGCAGCTTAGGATGTGATAGGCCTTGCGGTTTTGCGTGCCTTTGAAGATGGTGTGCTCCACGAAGTGGGCGAGGCCGTTCTCGTGGGCCTGCTCGTCGCGGGTACCCGTCTCCACCATCAGCACGAGATGGGCTATTTCGCCGCGTTTTTCCCTATGTATCAACCTGATGCCGTTTGGAAGGACGGCTTCGGTGTAGTTGTTTTTCAGCATTTTTCAGTAAATTGCGTGCAAAAATACGTATTTTTGCAGCGCGATACTAAAACCGCTGAGTTCTCGTTGAATAAAAAAAGAAAACCATGCGCAAAACCTTTATACCTTTGTTCCTGTTGTTGGGTATCTCACTGCAGCTTTTGGCGCAACAGCCCAAAGATATCATGAAAGAGCCCATCCCCGTTGCCATGTTTCAGGCGACCTATGCCTTCCATATCCCTGGCTTCGACACCAAGGATTTGTACGGCGTCAACCATGACGTGGGAGGCAGTTTCGTTTTTAAGACCGAATCCAACTGGCTGTTTACCATCAACGCCAACTACATCTACGGTCCCAAGGTGAAAGGCGACCGCACCGAGCTGCTCGGCGAGGGCATCACCACCGAAGCGGGTGAAGTCATCGGTAGCGGTGGCAACTTTGTACTTTTGGAGCTCAACCAACGTGGTTTCCACCTGCAAGGCGAGGTGGGCAAGTTGTTCCCTTACGGTCCCAATCCCAACAGTGGCTTCTTCGTGCAAGGCGGTCTCGGCTACCTCCAAAACCGCATCCGCATCGACTACAACCAAACCTTGCTCAACACGCCGCTGCCAGTCGACAAGGATTATCGCTTCGGCTACGATCGCATGCGCGGCGGTCCAGCGGCGCATCTCGAGGCGGGCTATCTGCTGCTCAGTGACACACGTTTGCTCAATGTGTCGGTCTCGCTTGAGATGACCTATGCCCGCACGCGCGAGCTGCGCGACTACGACTTCCGCGTGTTCACCAACCCCGAGACTGGAGTGATGGAGCCTGTAGGCCATACCGACCCGAACAAACGCTACAACGACTTTTATTACGGCATCCGCGTCACGTGGAACATCCCGACCTACGAGCGCAAGCCGCAGGATTTCTATTACGATTGATAGGTGAGCGTCCTCTACACCATAGGCATCCTTCTCTACTCCTTCGGCGTGAGGATGGCGGCGCTGTTTGGCAATGCCAAGGCCGAGCAATGGGTAAAGGGGCGTCAAAAGCAAAGGACGGCCCTTCGACAGGCTCAGGAGCCTGATTCATGGATATGGTTTCACGCCGCCTCGTTAGGTGAGTTCGAGCAAGGCCGACCTGTCATCGAGGCGCTGAAAAAAGAGTTCCCCCAATACAAGATCCTGCTGTCGTTTTTCTCGCCTTCGGGTTACGAAGTCCGCAAGGACTATCCCTTGGCTGACGAGGTGCTCTACCTGCCCTCCGACACGCCCGCTCATGCTACCCAATGGGTGCAACGCCATCATTTCGTGGCAGCGTTCTTCATTAAGTACGAGTTTTGGTTCAACTACATGCGGGCGTTGAAAGAAGCGGGCATTCCTTTGTTCTACATCTCGCTCATCCTGAAGCCCGACTCTTATTTCTTCCGCTGGTACGGCACTTGGTTTTTCCGTCAGCTCAAAAACGTGACGCATTTCTTCGTGCAAGACGACACCACGGCGCAACTATTGCAGTCCAACGACATGACAAACGTCACCGTGTGCGGCGACACGCGCTTCGACCGTGTGGCGGCTATCGCAAAACAAGCCAAGCCTTTCCCTGAAATCGAGCATTTTATTGAAAATAAGCAATACGGAATTGGTAAAAGGCAATGCATTATTGCAGGAAGCACCTGGCCGCCCGACGAGAAACTGCTGGTGGAGTTCTACAAGCAGCTACCTGATGACTATTGCCTTATCATCGCGCCGCACGACATCTCCGCTTCGCATGTGGCTCAAATTCAGTCGCTGTTCCCTGAGTGTCAGCTTTATACGGAATTAAACCCTGAAATCCAATCCAAAGTATTGGTAATCAACACGATTGGAATTTTGTCACAGCTGTATCAATATGCTCGTTTTGTCTACATCGGCGGCGGCTTCGGGGTGAACATCCACAACATCCAGGAACCGGTCACCTTTGGCTGCCCCGTGGTGTTTGGACCCAAATACAAGAGTTTTAAGGAAGCGGTCGACTTGGTTGGGTTGGAAGGAGCATTTGCGGTTAACAATGCGAGTGAAATGGCCGAGGTCTTCCACCGATTGATGACTGACGAAGTCTTTTACGCGAAGGCCTCTGAAACCTGCAAAAACTACCTCAATAGCCAAGTCGGGGCGACGGAAAGCATCCTAAAAGGCTTCAAAAAGGTACTTTTTTAATAAAAAAAGCGTCTTTTTTTTGGATTGTTGTTTTTATTGTCTAATTTTGAAGGCTGATTTCACGTTGAAATTCAGAAGAATAATAACTCTTTGCCTATGCAAGACAATACTACCAACGCCTCCCTTCCCCGGATTGGCCTCAGTCAGGGCGACTTCAACGGCATCAGCTACGAGGTCATGCTGAAGACCTTTTCTGATGCCCGCATGTTTGAGACTTTTGTTCCTGTCTTGTATGGGCAATCGAAGGTTTTTTCCTACTACAAGAAGAATTTCGGCATGGATAGTCCCAACTATGCCTTGACCCGCGACGCGCGACAGGCTGGCGACAAGAAATTCAACATCATCAACATCGTGGAAAACGAACTGAAGATTGAGCCGGGCGCGCCTTCCGGGGTTTCGACCGAGATGTCAATGCTCTCGATGAAGCGGGCAGCCGAAGACTTGCAAGCCGGCATCCTCGATGCCTTGGTGATGGCACCCGACAGCCCCATGGTAGCCCAGAGCAACCGTGATTTCCTGTTGTCGTTCCACAAGGATTCCGATCCCGTGCAGGTGCTGGTGAGCGACTCGTTGCGCATCGCTTTGGCTACGGGCGACCTGCCTTTGCGCACGGCCCTCGACCAACTCGACAGCCAGAGACTCGTTGGCAAACTCATCACCTTGGCGAAAGCCTTGAAGACCGATTTCGGCATCAGCTCGCCGAAGATGGCCGTCATGGGTGTGAATCCGCATTCGGGCTCGAAGCCTACGGGCGACGATGACAAGGTGGTGCAGGCGGTGAAGGAAGCCCAGGAAAAAGGCCTCTATGCCTTCGGGCCGTTCTCGGCCTCGCAGCTGTTTGTGGCGGGCTGGTGGAAGAAATATGACGCAGTGATGGCCTTGCACTACGAACAGGGCACGTTTCCGATAAAGTTCCTCTCGCCGGACGGCTACGCCTATTACTGGGCGGGCTTGCCTGTGGTGTGCACTGCGCCGCTGCATGGTCCAGCCTACGACATCGCCAACCAAAACCAGGCCGTGCCTGACTCCTACCGCAAGGCGGTATTCCTTGCTGTCGACATAGTGAATCACCGTAAGGAGCAATAAAAAAAGGAGACCATCAAGGTCTCCTTTTTTTATTGCTCTATCGTGACAACTTACTTCACGATGAACTTCATGGTGTTTTCGAAACCATTGGCCTTCACGGTGACGAAGTAGACGCCACTGCTGAGGTTGCTGGTGCTGATGGTGGGAGCGTTGATACCAGTGTTGATGCTGACGTTCTTGTCCATCACCTTCTGGCCCATGAGGTTGTAGACGCTGATGCTCATCTCAGAAGCCTGTGAGGCGTTCACTTCGATGGTCATTTGGTCGACAACGGGGTTGGGATAGATGCGAGCGGAAGTCATCGGGTTGATGGCATCGTGGTTCTCAGGAACGCTATAGAATTCAGCATCCGGAATGACCTTCACAGCGTGGATCGTGTTCTCGGAAGCATCGGTTTGATAGGCGTTGCTACCCACCCAGCAGCCGATTTGGTTGTCGCTCTGGAAGCTGAACCAGAACTCGCCAGGATTGACGACATTGTCAACACCGTTGGTGAAGATGTTCTCGGAACGCAGGAAGGGCAGGTAACCGCCTTCACCGTGGTAGTCGAGTTGGTCTTCCACTTGGTGCCAGTAACCTTCATCAACGTTGTAGTAGCTGACGAAGATGCTTCTCTTGTACTTGTTTTCGTTCTGGTCAAGACGAGAGACGTTGGGTGCGGAGAAAGCGCAAGCGATGTTACCCATCGGGTCGATGGACAGGGCAGGCATGGCCGAAGCACCGGCACGCATCTTATACCAATAGTCGCTTTCCATGAACTCGAGGTCGTTGTCCCACTCGTAGCCTTCAAACAAGGGCAAGAAGCCGATCCATTTGGTGGAATCGGGATTCATCTGGACATAACCGTCGCCAGCAGGCCACCAGAGTCTCAAGGCGTGGTGCGGGTTGCCGTCGATGGATTGGATAGGATATTCTTGGGTGTCGTTCCAGTAGTAGATACCGTCAACGCCTCTGCCATAGAAATAGCTGACGTTGCCGCCGAGTTCAGTGTGCATGTACTCCCAAGTGTTCACGGCCACGTGCGTTACGCCAAAGTTGTCGATGGCAATAGCGGGGGTGCAAGGACCAAACACGGTGTCGGTGTAGATAGATGCTTCATCGGTTTCCCAATCATAGCCGTAGTAGGGGTTCTCCCAAATATCGTATCTGTTCCAGGTCAGACCATCGTCGGTGGATTTGAACATGACGAGGTTGCTTTGGAGGTCATCGCTGTAGATCATAGCCACATTGTGACCGTTGGCGGTAATGTTGTAGCTGTCAGCGGTGTAGTGGTCATACTCTTCGCCATAATCGGCAAGAGGTGAGTAGACGCAGGTCCAGTTCTCGGCATCTTCCGAACGGTAATACACCTGCCAGTGGTGAGCTGCATCGGTGGTGGAATGCTGGATGTCAGCAATCACGTGGATGATGTTGTGGTTGGCGCCCGAAGTGGCAACTCTCGGCCATGAAGCGTCATCATTGGGGAATTCAAATCCATCCGGATAGGGCGGGAGTGTGCCTCTCAACACCCATTCGCCTTCGCCGGCCACTTCTCTGGTCCAGCAGCGCATGGGAGCGTGAGAAATGAGGATTTCACCCGTTTCGCCCCAACGAGCGATGGAAGGCCAACCCGTACGAATGCCTTCGGCACCTTCTTCAGGCATATCCTGCCATTCGCCGGTTGCGGCGTTGAAGAAGTTGTAACCTGTGCCACGATCCGGGAAAGATCCGTTGGGATCGCTGTTGTCGTGTGACATGGTAGCGGCTACGGCGACAGAACCGTTAGGCATTTGGTACATACGATTCGAAACCCAACTGTTGGATTGGAGGTCGTAGTAGGTCTGCATGGTTTGGGCATCTTCCCAATTTTCAAATCTGTTGACCACGACGCTCTTGGCGGTCTTGGGAGCGAATTCAGCTGCCGAGGCATTGATTTTCTCGTTACCGATAGCGGCGGGCTTTTTGACGCTCACTGTGGCAGAACGGAGTTCGTTCTTTGCAACACGCTGTTGTGCAAAAGCACTGAAGCCTAAAACAAGGCTCAATGAAAGTAGTAATACTTTTTTCATTTTTGTGTGTTTTTAATTGGTTAGTTGTTTTGAATTAGTTGCATATTTGGGCTGCAAATATAAACATTTTTGGAAAGGTGGCAATAGAAAAGGAATTTTTTTTGGTTTTTTTGAAACAAAAAGGTTTTATTGCTACTTTTACACGCTCAAAACTACAACCAATGAAAAAACTATTCCTACCTTTATTACTGTTGGCTTTCGTGGCCTGCACGCAACAACCTAAGGCCGACTATGTCACTGATGCGGCCCAATACGTCGACCCCTTCATTGGCACGGGCGGCCACGGCCACACCTTCCCGGGTGCCACGGTGCCCTTTGGCATGGTGCAGTTCAGTCCCGACACGAGAATGAATGACTGGGACGGCTGCTCGGGCTACCACACCTCCGACAACACCATCCTCGGCTTCAGCACCACCCACCTCAGCGGCACGGGCTGCTCCGATTATGGCGACTTCCGTTTCATGCCGATTGCTGGAGAATATAATAAACTCCCTCAAGGTTTGTCTTTAGAACAGGCGAGTCATTATTATGATTCGATTTATGGCCATGCCGTTTTTAAGCACGAGAATGAAGATGCCCAAGCAGGCTATTATTCCGTTGTCTTGGATGATGGCGTGAAAGTGGAATTGACCACGGGCGACCGCGTGGGTATGATGCGCTGCACTTATCCTAAATCAAGCCTTCAGCATCTTTTGCTTGATATGCTTCACGGTGTCAATGACGAATACGTTTATGAAGAAGAGGTGAATGTGGAAAGCAAATACGCCATCAGTGGTTTCCGTCGCACCCGTGACTGGGCTAACGATCAATATCTGTATTTCTATGCGGAGTTTTCTAGACCTATGGTGTACTTTAGCAGTCCAGGTTTTTTTGAGGAAATTAATAAAGATAGGACAGCGGCAGTTCCGTTTGTAGCCCATGCCCAATTCGCAGATGTTGATGAGCCTCTCGTCATGCGCATTGCCCTCTCCGCTGTCGATGTGGAAGGCGCCAAGAACAACCTGAAAGCCGAACTGGGCGAAAACGACTTCGACTTCGATGCACTGCGCCAAAAGGCCTACGACAAATGGAACAAGGAACTGCTGCGCTACGAGGTGAGTGATCCCAACGAATCGAACAAGACGGTGTTCTACACTGCCCTCTACCATTGCATGATTGCCCCCAACCTTTACAGCGATGCTGACGGACGCTATCGTGCCCACGATTTGAAAGTATACAATTCGGAAAGACCTGTCTACACGGTCTTCTCGCTGTGGGACACCTTCCGTAGCCTGCATCCGTTGTTCAGTCTGATGCAACGTGAGCGCACCCTCGATTTCATCAACACCTTTATTAATAAGTACGAGACCAACCCGCATCACCTGCTGCCCATTTGGGAGTTGGCTGCCAACGAGACCTATTGTATGATTGGCAACCACGCCATCCCCGTCATCGCCGACGCCTATTTTGCCGGCATCCGCGACTTCGACACCGAGAAAGCTTTGGAGGCTATGGTCACCTCATCGAGAACTGACTTCCGAGGCAGGGGTGCCTACATGAAATACGGCTACATCCCGATTGAGGCGGAAGGCGAGGCCGTCTCCAAGACATTGGAATATGCATACGATGACTGGTGCGTGGCCCGGATGGCCGAGGACATGGGCAGGCAGGATATTGCCAACGAGTTTTACGCTACAGCACAGGCTTATAAGAATATCTATAACCCTGAAAACCAGTTCTTCCAAGGTCGCCGCAATGGTGGCTGGATGCGCCCCTTTGACCCCGCGCAGGTCAACTTCACGCTGACCGAGGCCAACTCCTACCAGTATGGTTTCTTTGTACCGCAGGACATCAACGGCCACATCGACCTGATGGGTGGCTGGGATAGCTACGAGGCCAAATTGGACGGTCTTTTCAATGCTCCTTCCAACCTCACGGGACGCGAGCAGCCTGACATCACGGGGCTCATCGGACAATATGCCCACGGCAACGAGCCGAGCCACAACACGGTGTATATGTACAACTTCGTTGGCAAGCCGACCAAGACACAAAAATACGTGAAGCAGGTGATGGACGATTTCTACACCGATCGTCGCGACGGCTATGCCGGCAACGAGGACTGCGGCCAGATGTCGGCTTGGGGCGTGTTCTCCGCGATGGGCTTCTATCCCGCCACGCCTGCCTCGGGTTATTACGTGCTGGGTCTGCCACGCTTCGAGCGCACCCGCCTGACTTTCGAGAACGGTAAGCAGTTTGAGGTCATTGCGAAGAATTTGAGCGACAAGAACTGTTACGTGCAGTCGGTGAAGCTGAACGGCAAGCCTTTGGAGCGCAGTTACATCACTTTTGATGAAGTCTTCAACGGCGGTACGTTAGAGTTCACCATGACCGACCAGCCTAATTCCACTTGGGCCACACAGCCCGAGCACTGCCCTGTGGTACGTATCCCCACCGAGAGCATCGTCATCGTCCCAACCATCAATGCCCAATCCGATACCTTTTTCGACAGCCTTATGGTGAGCATGAGCCATCCTGTCGAGGGCGTTGAGATTTACTATACTCTGGATGGCACTGATCCGAGGGAGAATGGGCAACACTACGAGCATCCGCTCTGCCTGAAGGAAAACACTACGGTGCGTGCCACCGCCAAACAAGGTGATTACTGGAGCTGTGTGATCGATGCTGGGTACTATCTCATCGACGCCAATCGTAGCGTGAAGCTTCAGAATATGTATAACGAGCAATATGAGGCGGGCGGTGTCAAGGCCCTCATCGACCATCTGCGTGGCGGCGAGAACTTCCGCACGGGTGCGTGGCAGGGCTATTATGGCGTCGACCTCATCGCAACTGTCGACTTGGGCCAAAGCAAGAAGATCAACCGCTTGGCGGGCAGCTTCTTGCAGGAGGCCTATTCTTGGATTTGGATGCCTACCGAAGTGGAGTATTTTGTCAGCGAAGACGGAACGAATTTCCGCAGTGTGGGCAAGGTGAAGAACGAGATACCCGTGGACGCCGACGGTGCTTTCATTCAGGAAATGGAAGTGCGTCCGCGCACGAACGCCCGCTATGTGAAGATGGTGGCGAAGACCATTGGCACTTGTCCCGAAGGCCATGTCGGTGCTGGACAGAAGGCTTGGATCTTCTGCGATGAGTTTGTGATTGAATAATCTAACTAAATACATAACTATATGAAAGAATCAATAGTGATCCTCGCCGGCGGCGGTCCGGCACCTGGCATCAACACGGTCATCAGCACCGTGGCCAAGACCTTCCTCAAGGACGGTTATCGTGTACTCGGCCTCAATGACGGCTACAAAAACCTCTTCCAGCCCAATCCCGACGTGGTTGAGATGGACTTCCTCTATGCTGACGCCATCCTTAAGCAAGGAGGATCGGCACTGAAAATGAGCCGCTACAAACCGAAAAACGAGGAGTTTAACACCGAGTTCTTTGTCAAGAATAACATCAAGTTGTTGGTCACCATCGGCGGCGACGATACCGCCTCGACAGCCAACCGCATCTCGAAGTTCCTGGCCAGCAGTGGTTTTCCCATCCAAAACATCCACGTGCCCAAGACCATCGACAACGACCTGCCGTTGCCTGAGGGCAGCCCGACGTTTGGCTACTATTCAGCCAAGGACGCTGCCGTGCATTTGGTGCAGACCATCTACGAAGACGCCCGCACCAGCGGCAACTGGTTTGTGGTGTCGGCCATGGGTCGTGAGGCGGGTCACCTGGCTTTTGGCATGACTTCGGCCTGCCACTGCCCGATGGTGGTCATCCCTGAGATGTTCAACAACGCCGAGGTCACTTTCGATGCCATCATCAAGATGGTGGTGAGTTCTATCGTGAAGCGTAAGCTATTGGGTGTCAACTATGGTGTGGCCATCATCAGCGAAGGCGTGTTCCACTTCATGAGCGATGAGGAAATCGAGAAGTCGGGTGTGGCCTTCACTTACGACGAACACGGCCATCCTGAGTTGGGTAACGTCAGTAAGGCACACATCTTCAACCTCTTACTGCAACAGCGTCTGAAGGCATTGGGTCTCAACGTGAAGAGCCGTCCCGTCGAGATCGGTTACGGCATCCGTTGCGTCGAGCCGAATGGCTACGACCTTACGTATTGCTCGTTGCTAGGTTATGGTGTGAAGAAATTGTTCGACAAGGGCGTGAGTGGAGCCATGGTCACCACCAATCCGAAGGGTGAGATTATGCCGTTGTATCTGAAAGATGTGGAAGACGAGAATGGCAAGATCAAGCCGCGTTTGGTGAATCTGAGCGGTCCGAAGGCCGAGCTTATCTTCAATGAAGGTTTGCAATATATCAGTCCCGCCGACTACGAAGCCGCGAAAGCCTACCTGCCTGATCCTGAGAATTACGATTTCAAGAAGATCCTGAAATGGTAACAAAAAATTGGGGCGACTTGGTCGCCCCAATTTTTTTGTCTTATTGTCTAACGTTGACCTTATGTACGGTCACCCCGTTTTGGGTCTCAATGCGGATGAGGTACATGCCTGATTCGTAGTGGCTGAGGTCGAGGGTGGTTTTGCCGTTGGCAATGGTTTCTTGCAACGTCTGTCCCAAGAGGTTGCTGACGGTGATTTGGCATGGTTGAGACGGTGCATGCACCGTCTGTACAAACACGATACCGTCAGTTGGATTGGGATAGATGCTGACGTTTTGGTTGTCGGCCGAAATCTCGTCCAAGGCATCATAGTTGCACGGGTCAAAGGTCAGGAAAACGCCGTCTTCGAGTTCGGCAGAGGTGTATACCGTTTCGCCTACTGTATTAAAGATGGTGAAGGAACACTCACCATCTGTGTCGTATTCCTCATAGTTGTGATACCAGCCGTGGTTCCAGATGAAGCTGAGATCGCCGTGCAGCAACGGCAGGGTTATGATGTCACTGCTGCCTTCCGTCAGTTCGACCACGGCGATGCGGTTGCCATTTTGATCGGCCACGCTGATGGCTGCACCTTTCCAGCCGTCGCCGCCAGCATCATGGAGTTGGAAGACGACATCGCATTTCTCGCCGACGAGAATGCTTTGGTAAGTGGTGCTGCTGATGCCGGCTGCGTTGGTGACGTAGATGGCGTATTCGTAGAGGCCGGGCTCAAGGCTGTTGTCTTCGTATTCCATTTCGGCCCCCACTTGGATATCGGTTAAAACGGCGATTTCCTCGAAGTTTCGGCGGATGGTGACTGAGGTAAGGGCGGTCAAGGCGTTGCCGTTGAGGTCTAAGGAAGGGTTGGTCCAGCTGAGGAGAACGCCGTCGAAGGTCTCGTTTTCGGCGATGTTCATCTTTTCGACGGGCTCGGGACGGTTGAAGTACTCGCTGCCTTGGGGCACGATGTGACCGATGAAATGGTTGGTTTGGTTGAAGTCGTATCTCGTGGTGTGGAGTGCACCGATGGGGCACCAGGCATTGTCGCGGCCGCTCCAGCCCCAGTTGAAGTGGAAGTAGTCGTTTTCGTCGTAGCCGTCGCACACGAAGGCGTGACCGCCTGCTCCGCCGTCATCGGAGCCGCAGTATAAAATCGGGAGATGCTCGTCAAGGCCGCCGTCTTTTAACATCTGAGCCCATTCCTCGTTGGTGTAGCCATAGCCAGGGATGATTCCTCCAGCGTTGATTTCAGGGAAGTCTCTATTGTAGCGGAAATAGCTTTGAAAGGCGGTGTAGATAGAAAAGGCACTGGCGCCGCTGCCGTTGGGGCTGTATTGCATGTCGAGGGCGATGCCGAGATGATGCAGGAGTTGTGCGACATAAAAGATCTCTTCTTCGCTGCTCGTGGAGTCGAGTGCCAAGGGCATCAGTTCGAAATGGTATTCGGTCTCGCCGAAGTTGGCGCTTTGCTGGGCGTAGCCGTCGGGGTTGTAGCTGTGCGAGCCGTTGCCGCGTTCCGGCCAGTCCCAGTATTTCATCACCATGCCCATGGCCGTAGCTGCGCAGCCGGCATAGACGTAGCCGCCGTCGCCTTCAGGGTCTTCAGGGCATTGGCTGTTCCAAGGATAGTTTTGGTTCCAGAGCGTCTGGCAGAGCGGCTCCACTACGGCACGGGTCTGACGTCCACGGTTGAGGCTGCCCGTGTTGTTCACCGAACGCCATTCGGCGACGATGTCGGGCGTGGCGCTGAGGTTGTGCTCGCGCACATATTGGATTTCGTTGCGGAAGCCATCAAGGGTGTACTGGAAACCATCGGCCACGTCGTTTGGATTGTATTTGCCCGTGGTGGAGTAGGCGAGGATGGGCTTAACACGATCGTCACCAGCCACGATGACGAAGCCTTCGCCGTTGCTGACGTTGAAGACGTAATAGTCTGCAACATCACGGTTGGCTGCCATGCTAACCAGTTCGAGCTGTATTTCAGCGTTTTTCTGGGCAAGTGTGGTGGTGCTCAAAAACTTGGTGCCGATTTTTTGAGCCTTTTGCTGGTCAACGGGACCAGCCATCAGACTGCCAATGCAAGCAGCGATGAGGCAAAGTATAAGGAACTGCTTTTTCATTGTATTGTGGATATTAATAGTTGAGTGCCCAGATATAGAATATGGTATAAAGAATCACGATAGGTATCCAAACGATGCTGAGGATGAGGCCTACTTTCGAGGTGATGCGGGCTGCGTTGAGCATACCTTCGCCTATATAGGTGTCAGGGTTGGCGGCAATGGCGTCGTAGCCTTCTTGGGCTTTCTTCTTACCGATGCCGGAAAGGATAAATCCGGGGATGATGGCTGAGCTGAGGCTGATGGACAGGATGCCGCACACCAAAGCAGCAATGGCGGTGGGGGCAAGAAGTTTGGATTGTTGCTTTGCTGGTTTGGTTGGCTTGAGTGGTGCAGAGCATAGAGGACAGCTTTCTTCCGTTTTGTCAACAAAAGTGCCGCAATAGGGGCATTTGATTTTTGTGTCGTCGTTCATGGTATTAGTGTTATTTTGAGTTATTCTTTCAGTTTCTTGTATCTGAAACGTTTGGGCTCGACATTGCCGAGGCGTTTCATCTTGTTCTCCTCGTATTCGGAATAAGAGCCTTCAAAGAAATACACCTGTGAGTTGCCCTCGAAGGCGAGGATATGGGTGGCCACACGGTCGAGGAACCAACGGTCGTGGCTGATGATGACGGCGCAGCCCGCGAAGTTCTCCAGACCTTCTTCAAGTGCACGTAAGGTATTGACGTCGATGTCGTTGGTGGGCTCGTCCAAGAGCAACACGTTGGCTTCCTGCTTCAGTGTGAGGGCGAGGTGCATACGGTTACGTTCACCGCCCGATAATACGCCTGCTTTCTTTTGCTGGTCGTTGCCGCCGAAGTTGAAGCGTGAGACGTAGGCGCGCGAGTTGATGCTGCGTTTTCCCAGCTGGATCAAGTCGTTACCGCCGCTGATGACCTCCCAGACGGTCTTCTCAGGGTCGATGTCGGCATGCTGCTGGTCGACATAGCCGATTTTCACGGTCTCGCCAACTTCGAAGGTGCCTGAGTCAGGCTGTTCCAAACCCATGATGAGACGAAACAGCGTGGTCTTGCCTGCGCCGTTGGGCCCGATGACACCCACGATGCCGCCTTGCGGCAGGCTGAAGTTCAAATTTTCGAACAATAACTTGTCGCCGTAGGCCTTGGTGACGTCATGCGCTTCAATGACTTTGGTGCCGAGGCGGTCGCCATTGGGGATATAGATCTCGAGTTTCTCTTCTTTTTCCTTCACGTCCTCGTTGAGCATCTTCTCATACGATTCCAAACGAGCTTTGCCTTTGGCATGACGTGCCTTCGGGGCCATGCGCACCCATTCCAGCTCACGTTCGAGGGTCTTACGGCGCTTGCTCTCGGTCTTTTCTTCCATGGCAAGGCGTGCGGTCTTCTGGTCGAGCCATGACGAATAGTTGCCCTTCCACGGGATGCCTTCGCCACGGTCGAGTTCGAGGATCCAGCCGGCCACATGGTCGAGGAAGTAACGGTCGTGGGTGACGGCGATGACGGTGCCTTTGTATTGCTGCAGGTGGCTCTCCAACCATTGGATGCTCTCGGCGTCGAGGTGGTTGGTGGGCTCGTCAAGGAGCAGGATATCGGGCTCTTGCAGCAGCAGACGGCACAGGGCCACACGGCGGCGCTCGCCTCCTGAGAGATTCTTCACTGGCGTGTCGCCGTCGGGACAGTTGAGGGCGTCCATGGCGCGCTCCAGCTTGCTGTCGAGTTCCCAGGCGTCGTGTTGCTCGATGAGTTCGGTCAGTTCGCCCTGACGGGCAATCAGCTTGTCAAAGTCAGCGTCGGGCTCGGCGAATTTGTTGTTGATCTCCTCGTATTCCTTGAGGATGTCGACGATTTCCTGTACGCCTTCCTCCACCACTTGACGGACGGTTTTGTTGTCGTCGAGCTGCGGCTCCTGGTCGAGCATGCCGACCGAGTAGCCGGGCGAGAAGACGACCTCGCCGTTATAGGATTTCTCCTTGCCCGCGATGATACGCAGCAGGGTCGATTTTCCCGCTCCGTTCAAGCCGATGATGCCGATTTTGGCGCCATAGAAGAAGGAGAGGTAGATGTCTTTCAGGATTTGTCGCGACGGCGGGATGATTTTGCTTACGCCTACCATCGAGAAGATGATTTTTTTGTCGTCAGTTTGTGCCATATTCAGTTGTCAATTGTTCAGTTGTTGGTTCATTGCGTTTTCCATGATGGCCGTTGCCTTGCCCCAATCGTAGACGCGGTTGGTGAAATTATATCCCGCCAGGGCGAGGTGTTCGGCTTTGTCCTTGTCGGTCAATAGGGTAATGATGTGTTGCGCCAGTTCTTCGGCGTTGCTGCCGACCAAGATTTCTTCATCGGGTTTGGCACCCAAAGAGGCGTTCGCCAAAGGCGAGGTGATGGCAGGCAGGCGCATCGACATGGCTTCCAATAGTTTATTCTGCAATCCCGTCCCGATGCGCATGGGCGCGATGAACACACGGCTTTGGGCGTAGGCGGTGCGGATGTCGTCGAGCCAGCCACTGACGATGATTTTGTCTGATGCCGCCTTCTTTACTTTCGGGTCGGGGGTGGCTCCAGCGATGTAGAGCTTGGTCTCAGGCAGGGTCTTCCATACAATGGGCATGATTTCGTTGGAGAGGTATTCAACAGCATTCACGTTGGGCGGATAGCTCATATTCCCGGTGAAGACGAGGTCGTATTGCTTTTCGCAGTCCATGGGGTGGTATTTCTCGTGGTCGACGCCGTTGGGAATGACGAGGATTTCATCGCGTTTCTCATGCGGGAACAAGTCGCGGTCGGGCTCGCTGATGATGGTGCGTACGTCGAAGTCGTCGAAGATGGCGGCCTCATAACGGCACAGGCGTCGGTATTCCATGTTATAGATAGGTCGCGTGACGAACGAGGCAATGTCGGCGCGGCGTTTCATGCCGTATGAGAAAATGTCTTGATAATCAATGGTTTTCGGAAGGTCTTTATAACGGATGTACTCTGCCACGCGGAGCAGTTGCCCGAAGAGCATGTCGGGTTTGTGCTTGGCCATCAAGGCATCGATTCTCTTGGCTGCCTTGCGGTTGTAGAAATAGCCGCACTGCATGGGCAGGCCCTTGAAAAAGGCGCGGACGAGCCCCAACAGGATTTGCGGCTTCGTGATTTTGATGAAGTTGATGGACTGGCAATAAGGTTGCAAGGCATGAAAAGCGTCCTGCTCGCTGACTTTTGCGTTGTCGTTGAGCGCACAAAGGACGATTTCGTTGTGCTTTGCGAGTTGCTTTATCTGGTTGAATGCCCGCAACTTATCGCCTTTTTCAAGCGGATAGGGGATGCGGGGCAAGAGTACAAAAATCTTCATTACCTCGAAATTGAGGGTACAAAGATAATAATTTATAGGAAACTAATCTTACTTCCAGGCTTGATTTGCTCATAGAACATCAACAAGCGGGCGATGATCTTACGGTTGTCGTAGGTCTCTTCCACCAGTTTCCTTGCGGCCTGACCGATGCGCACGGCGGTTTCTGGGCTTTCGTTGAGGCTGCGGATGGCCTCTACCATCTTGGCCTTGTTCTCGGCGATGATGATGTTGACTTCCTCGTCGTAAAGGATGCCCTCAGCACCCACACGCGTGGTGATGACGGTCTTGCCCAAGGCCATCGACTCGATGATCTTGATGCGGATGCCGCTGCCCGAAAGCAAAGGCACGATGGCGACATCATGGTCGCTGACAAACGCCTTGGCGTCAGGCACCTCGCCGACGACCTCGACATGCGGGTTGTTTAGTGTGGTGAGCCATTCGGGCATGGAGCGCCCTGCCAGGTGATAGACGAAATCGGGCACTTTCTCCACCGTCTTGGACAGCACCTCATCGATAAACCAGCGAATGCCTTCCTCGTTGGGCATCCAGTTCATGGAGCCGATGTGGTAGAACTTGGGTTTGCCTTCGATTTCGTATTTTGGCGTAAACTGCTCAGGATAAACGCCATACGGGATGTCGATGATGGGTTTGGAACAGTATTTTCTGAAGAAGGCGGCGTCTTTGCGCGTGATGGCGGCGATGCCGTCAACGGTTTCAAGTGCCGACAACTCGTAGTCTTTCAAGGTCTTGGCTAAATGGTTGATATACCACCGCTTGACGAAGAATTTGGTCTCTTTGGCAATGCGTTCCCAAATCTTGTGTTCCACGTTGTGGGCACGCAACACAATCATCGCCTTGCTGTGTTCGCGGATGGTCTCCACATAAGGAGCCATGAAAAGCATCTCTAACTGAATTACATCAAACTGCTCTTTATCAAGCACTTCTGATAGCCTTGCCTTAAACTCCTCCGAGATGAAACGCTCCACATGGTAAGAACGTCTGGTGAACAGGTTGATGAAGGCCTTAAGTGGCCGGATGCTCAAGTCGACATCGATGAGCTCGATGCCGGTCTTTTGCTTGTATTCTTCGGGGATGTCGCTTTCCTTGACATTGTATTTCTCGCTGTTGACTGCCAGTATCTTGACCTGATGTCCCGCTTCCAAAAGCCCGGTGATGATGCTGTTCATCGCCATGGGACCGCCTTCAGAGGCAGGATAGGGAGGTTTGTTGCAGAGTAGAAGTATTTTCATAGGAATGGTTTTATTCTGTGATTGTCGGCCCTTCGACAGGCTCAGGGGCCTTGTGGCGTTTGAATAGCTTTTGTAAGGCTTTCTTCCAGCTGTCGCCGTCGAAGAGGGCCGCGTCGGTGGTGGCCTTGAAGGTGAAGAACAATCCGACTGGTAGCAACACTAACGATGAGAGCCACACGCCAAGGAACATGTTGAGGTCGCCGAAGACCGCCATACGCTCGGCAATGGTGGAGATGAGGTGGTAGATGATGAAAAACACCACGGAGATGACCACGGGCAAGCCCAGTCCGCCCCTGCGGATGATGCTGCCCAACGGCGCCCCGATGAAGAAGAAGATGAGACAGGCGATGCTCAGCGTGAACTTCTTGTGCCACTCTTTCTTGTGCTTGTTGATGTTTTCGTGGTGTGATTTGAGATCCAACTTGTTGAAGGCGACGTTGTCTTTGGCATTTTGCGCGCTGGCGGAAGCCATGTTAGCGATAGAGGAGCGCGTCTCGCCTTCGTAGCGGTCGAGGAGCGGCCAACTGAGGATAAGGCTGGTGTCGGCCACGATGCTGTCGGGTGTGGGTGGTGTAATGTCCTTAGGCGGATTGTCGGCGTGAAGGCTGTTGTAGTTGGCCCATCGTCGCTCAAAGCCTTGAGTGAAAGCGTCTTGCTTTTCGACGAAACGGTGTTCAAGCGAGTCCAAGGAGGTGGAGAGCTGACGGATGTTCATCATCTGTTGGTACGACTTGTACATCTCCTCGTCCGAGCGGGTCATGTCAAACGAGGCCAGGCTGAACTTGATCTGTTGCTGCTTGAATGACATGCGTTCGAAGGGTCTCCGCTCCTTGAAGTTATCGGGGGTGAGGTCGGTGTAGTTGTAGCCGTCGTAAAGGGTGAAGATGATGTTGCGCTGGTTGGGACTCATCGACATCATGCCCGAGTCGGCGGAGATGATCTTGGTGTTGCCCATGCGGTCGCTGTGGTCGTAGATTTTCACGCCGTAGATGTGGCTGCCGTCCTTGCCTTTCTTTTCCACATAGATGACGTAGTTGTCGATGTCCTTGTAAAACACGCCTTCCTTGATGTTGAAGGCCAGTTTTTGTCGTTGCACATCGGTCAGCAGGGTGCGCCATTTCAAGGTGGCGATGGGGATGAGGCTGTTGGAGATGAAGAAAGCCAGCACGCTGGTCATCAATGCGAAAACCAACAAAGGCCGCATTACCTTCCACATGGAGATGCCCGAGGCTTTCATGGCCACCAGTTCATAGTGCTCACCCAGATTGCCGAAACACATCAGTAAGGCCAGCAACAGAGCCAAGGGCAGCGACATAGGAATGGCAGTGATGGAGGTGTAGAACAGAAGTTCTGCCAAAATTTTGATTTCCAAACCTTTACCAACCAAATCGTCGACATAAAGCCATACGAACTGCATCACCCAGATGAACACCACGATGAAGAAGGTGAGCACGAAGGTACCGAGAAACGATTTGGTGATATAAAGGTAAAGTTTCCTCATTTTTGCTGAAAGAACGCTGCAAAAATAGAAAAATTCTATCTTTGCCGAAAAAATACAAGCACAATGAATCAACTTGACTATCTAAAAGGGCTTAATCTGGCCATTACCATTAGCGCCAAAGACGGCGAGATCCTTTATCAAAACGACAGCTCCCTTGAGGTGAACGGCGACGCGCGTGGCCGCGACTTGATGAAATGCCACAACGAGCGTTCGCAGCAAATCATCCAGCATCTTTTGGACGATGCCGCCACCAATGTCTACACGATTTCCAAAAAGGGCAAGAAGAAACTGATCTATCAGACACCTTGGTATGAGGACGACGCCAAACAAATTGTAGGCGGCCTCGTCGAATTCTCCATCATCCTGCCAGAGGACATGCCGCATTATGATCGTGGATGATTTTCGACAAAACATGGTAGTCCTGATAATGGAATAGTTTTTGTAAAAATAGCATCGAAATACATAATACAGTCAAACTACAAATCTATTATTTATCTATGAAAAAAGTATCAGTTTTTTTGCTCCTTTTGCTCTCATTTTTCAGTGCAAAGGCCAATGACGGTGTGTTCTATGCCAACGGCAACCAGTTGATTCCCATTGCCGAGTCGGACATCAGTGTGAAGAAAGAAGTGCTGACCATTAACCGTGTTGGCAATTGCTTGAAAGTAAATGTCTATTACGAGTTTTTCAACCCTGTAAAGGCCAAAGACTTGCTGGTTGGTTTCGAAGCCGAACCTCCCTATCCCTATGACGAGGAATACTTGAAACTGTTTCCCGAACAACCACACATGCGCAATTTCAAGGTCATGGTCAATGGCGAGGCCTTGAACTATCAAGTCTCACATGTCGCAGGCGGTTATTATGACTATGATGGAACCAAACGGGATGCACCGAATTATTATCTCAATGGCAAGGTGCAAGGCTGGTCGCGCCAACAATGTGAAGACTCAATCAGGGCCAATTACTATTTTAACGCGCCATTCATGTTTGTTTACCATTTCAACGCTCATTTTCGGGAGGGCTTGAACGTCGTGCAGCATTCTTACGATTTCGACATGTCGCACTCAGTGGAGGAGGAGTTTGATTTCGTTTACATCTTGACTGCTGCCAACCGTTGGGCCAACAATGGTATCGATGACTTCACGCTAGAGGTCAACATGGGCGATAGGGAGTCCTTCATGGTGAATCCCACTTTCTTTAAGAGCGCCAAGGATTGGGCTATCAATGGTAAGGGGAAGGTGACGATGGAAACACAGTGGGGCCTTGCCGACGAGAAGGGCAGTCCGATCTTCCATATTCAGGAAGGTAGCATTACCTATAAGAAGAAAAACTTCCATCCCGAGGGCGAACTCAGCATCAACAAGCGCTTGGACCTGATACCTTATTATATTGACGGCATGTACGACGGTGTCGATGGCAACGCCATCGTGGAGCAGATGAAAGAACTCTACCATAAGCTCGACAAGGGCTTCTATGACGAACTCGACCTCTCGAAGTTCACCTCCGAGCATCGCCGCATCCTGCGCAACATGCCTTTTGCCTATCGCGGTCATGTGTTCAAGGATGCCAAACTGAGGCAGTACTTCGAGTCGACTAGTTGGTACCTCCCCGACCCCGACTACAAGGACAACATGGAAGACCTGACCCCGAAGGAAAAGGAATGGGTCAGTTTCTGGTTCAAGTAAACTAAAAAGAGGGTGTGTCAAAACTGGCACACCCTCGACTTTAAAGGAAAAACAAAAACTATTCTTTCACGAATTTTCTTGTCTCGATGGCATGGTCAGCAATCAAGCGGATGAAATACATGCCGGGACAGAGGTGTTTAACATCAATTTCCATAGCATCCGACTTGTTTGATTGTTCGTACACCAATATGCCTGTAATCGTGAAAACTTCCAGCCTGTGAATAGGCAATGAATTTTTTATGAACAACTTGTCGCGAACAGGGTTCGGGAAAATCGTCACCGACGATACAACTTGATGTTCATCAACGCCGATTCCAGCAAAAACCGTGACTGCGTCAGCATCGGAGCAACCGTAATTATTCGTACCCACAACGGAATATGTTGTCGAATCGGCAGGCAACACAATGATGGATGTGGAAATCTCACCCGTTGACCATTCGTAGTTTTCTGCACCTGTTGCAGTGAGTTTGAAGCTGATGCCATTATTGACAATGGTGTCAATTTGGATACGAACTTCAGGACTTTCAAGTATGTCTAAAGTTACCTCATTACTCGTCAGCTCGTCACCATTCGCAAAGGTGACTAACAAGGTATAAACTCCTGGCTCTGAAGGCTGGTAATCCAAGCTATTGGCACCTGTAATCACTATGCCATTCCGCTTCCATTGGAGCATATTGTAATCACCAACCACAACCGAAGTCAGAAGCTCGAAAGTCTCGTTGTCGCAGATGGTTTGGTCGCTGTCGATATGAACAAACACATCGCCATCCAGCACTTGAATCCATGTGGCCTGTTTGCCTTCATAGCCATTGTAGCCCTGCGTGTCGTTGATATTCAGCGTATTGACATCCAACACGTAATATCCTGTTTGATGGGTCAAACCTGCGATATTGACATCGTACAAATTATCGTCAACTTTGGTTATTTCAACCGTCGAGTTCATCAAATTACTACCATTGTTGCATTTAAGCACCATGTCCTCGTAGGTGAATGTCGAGTCGGCAATAGGCTTGCTGAATTTCACTGAGAAGTTTTCCAAAGGATACTCAATGAACGCACTTTCAGGAATGCCCATGATTTTCTCGACTTTCAGAAGGTCTTTCTTCTTGGTATAGACGAGGATATAAGTGTATTCCTGGCGGTTGTTGGCGAGTGTGTCGACAAGATGCAACTTGTTCTCATAAATCGGGTCGCTTGCATCATGCAAAGTGACAAAAGTCTGCCAAATGTTATTCATTGGAATGATTTGACTTTCAGTGTTTCTCGTACACGCCACCAACTCATATTTGTCCATTCCTGGGTCATCTATAACACCGTAGTTCCAACCGATTCTTGAGGGATTGACCGTGAGCCTGACAATGGTGTCTTGAGGCGTGACGTAATGGTCGAAACGGATGTCATCGAAAAGGCCGACGGCGGTTCTTCCTCCATGGGAGAAATAGATGGAATCTGGGGTGTCATAATAATCAGGCACATCGTTGACCAAGAAGTCGTTGATATCATCGTCGAGATTACCGTAGGCGCGGATGGGATGTATCAGCTCATGGATGTCGAGATGACTGACAAGACTCAGGTTCGGGTTGCCGTAGCTGTTGTTGTGGATAACATGCGCTTCGTAAGACACAAAGTGACCGAGCAACGAGCTGGTAAACAGCCATTCGCCCACGGCAGTGTGACCGCTTTCGATGTTGCCTAAAGGAATAGACATCAGGCCGAGTTGCGCCTCATTACCGTTGAAGGAGGCTCCATACATGGCAAAGTCGATGGCAAGACCTTTCTCGTTATCAACAATCTCAGGTTCAGCCGTTTCCAAAATCACATTTTTGGCAACACCAGCACCTTTGTTGTTGATAATCACACCTAATTCGGCGGGAACACTAGGCTCCACCTTGTCAAGAGTGAGCGCATCATCGCCGAGGATGTCGCGCTGCATAAAGTAATCCACATTAAGGTCTGGGCTGGGATGCACTGTTAGGTCGACTGGATACAAGTCATAAACAAATTCCTCTGAAGTATAAGGGTCGATGAAGGAGAAAGTACCGCCAAAGTAATAGACTTTCGGTTCGGTTGGAGCCGCTTGCTTTGTCGGGATAAACATGATTTTGGCGACACCATCCGAACCAGCGTCCAAAGAGCCGTCTCCGTCAATTCCCGTGATGTTGTGCAACGATGCCGTATTGATTTGGAACAAGTTGGTGCAATCGTTACCGTTCTCGTCTTTCACCACAAAGCTAAGTCCAATGCTTTCCATAGCATTTTCATCGTGGCCGTTATGCACCGTGAACGTACCTTCAAAGGCCTCGCGGGTCATGGTCATCTTTTGGGAGAATTGGACTGTGACTGAGGAGCAAACCGAATTAGACATATTGTTTATCTCTTCATCAAGAAGGTCATACAAATCCTCAATCATGGCATAAAACGAATCGTATCCCATACAACACACTTTATCACTTATTACACCAATGTCGCTGCCAATACTTTCCAAATGAACTTTGTTTATGATGTTTGGATAAGTTATATCAGGTTCAAAAATATCATTATTCCATGCAATTACGGTTTGATTCCATCTGTTGATAATGCCTTCTATTGTCTCAACAGGGATGTCAAAGCCGATTAAACTTGATTGTATCGTTTCTGCCTCACTCTCCGAAATCTCGGTAATGCTTGAATAATAAGGCATCATTAAATTGTGGAGCGACTCAAAACCTTCCCTTTCGTACAACAATGTATCTTGATAAAACTCATTGTAAATCTCAATAATATCCTGATTCAACCTGAAAACATAATTGAAATCTTCAAGGTCCAACCATTGGTTCTTCGACTCGTTCATATATTCCCATCGGCAATGTAGATAAGCAGCCATATTGCCAACAAATGGGCCAAGTTGAAAAGCTACTCCAACATAAGGAAGGTATCCACCCCAATAAATTACATGATCATAAGCACTATGATGATTTCCACCAATAAATCCAGCAGCATAGTTAAAATCACTCAATATCGGAAGGCTCCAAATCACGTCTTTCAATATATTATCGCATGGATGACAGCCTACTTCATAATCAAAGACAAACGGGGGATCAACGATTAAAACACTCCCACCTCCGTTTCCGACACCGTTTCCACCACCACCGCCTGGCACTGGCAAAGCAGGCAAATGATCAGAAAGCGCATTCAGAACACATACGTTCACAAAAATAGATCTTGAATAGGCATGTTGCCAAACATAACGGTCGGAGTTGTGTTCATAGTCCCTGCCACACACATAATACATTATAGCTCCCAATCGTGCCCAACAAGGATCTTCTTCTGGGTAAGGATATTGGCTTGGCTGAATTTTAGTAACCGTAATCGGAATTGTCACCGTGCTTTGTGCAGGCAATGTGTCTATTTGATCAATTATGGGATCAATCAAATATAATTCCAAATCCGGCAATATCAGTTGAAAACCATAGGCCGCAATAAGGCCATAGTTAGTAACAATCGCATTGAAAGTATAGGACTCACCATAGTCAAGTTCAGGAACTTGTGAAGAGATTTCAATAGTAACTACGGGAGCAGGCACATTCGTCTCATACACCACATTCAGCTCGTAGGTGTATTCATCCTCTATCTCCGTCGGTACTACATCCCATGAATAGGTGATGGACTGGTATTGGAGATAAATATTCTGGCGGTTGTCACCTGCCGTAATAAGAATGGTATTGTCGTATTGTGAATGGTGGTCGGCGGTCACCTGAAGCCTGTAGTAGCCTTCGGGCAGATCTTCCACTTGGAAGATGCCGTTGGCATCGGTGTAGCCTTGCGCCACGGTTTCAAGCGAATAATAGCCTTTCAAAGTGACTTCGGCACCTTCAAGATGCGGACCATTGCCGTTGTTGGTGTTCCAAGTGTAATCATCGGTAACGTCAATGACCAACATTCCCGTGGAGTCAGAGACTGCGGTTATCGTATAGGGCAAGTCCACAGCATCGCCGCGCTCGCTGTTGATGACGATATTTCCAGTGTATTGCACCAAAGTGACGTCGTCATCTGGCGAGAAACGCAAAGAGAAATAGGCCGTGTCGTTCACCGCTAGCGACGGCAAGGTTTCGCTACCGACCACCGACATCCATTCCACATTAGGCAAATCAATGGTGATGTTACCCGTTGCGCCTGTGCCGTTGTTGGTAAGCATCACGTCGACAATCTTGCTTTGGCCTTTGGTCATGGTGGTGGCAATGGAATTAGGCTCGACATCCAACGCGCCTCTCGCCTCCATACAGTAATACCAAAGTGTAATGATCGTTTCGGCACCTTCGCTGCTGGTGGCTTTGAGCCTCACTTCCTCATAATAGTTGCCTTGCGTCAAGGTGGAGCCCGTCACGGTATAGACGAGGTAGTCTTCATCCAATCCGCCTAGGCTCAAGGGCGAGAAGGTGAACGCGCATCCTTCGGGCACCGACAGGGTGGATACTTGGATATTATTGAGCGGCAGGTTGCTCTTGTTCCTGATTAGGATGGAATCCGTTTTCGGCTGGTCCTGCGTCACGGTGCAAAGGATATAACCATCGGTGACGACGGACAGGCCTGGGATGTTGAAATCATCGTGAACCGTAGTGCTGTTGTTACCTACCCTACCCGAATTGACGGTGTAGTAGCCCGATTCCGAAGGCATAGGCTCAAAGGTAGCAGAAAAGGCTCCGTTTGCATCGGTTGTGGCTTGCAAAGTGCGTTTCATGCCCATGATAAACACACCAATTTCGACATCCACATAGGCTGCGGGGGCATTTGTGTTGTCCCTGACCGTGCCGTGAATCGGGATGGCTGTATTCATGGCATAGACATCCTCGTCCACAATGGTATTGAAGACGTAAGTGTCAGCCACGCCACCCGACAAGGCAATAGATTGTGTAAGCGTGCCGCTACTCACGACAAGCGTTGCATGGAAGTCGTATTGCGCAACCGTGGGCGTGAAGTTGACCAAGATAGAACCGCCAGTATAATTGTCCCATCCCGAAGTGGTGGCAAAGGAAAACATAGCGGCATCCTCGCCAACAAGCTGTATCTGAAGGCTATCTTCAAGCACCACACCTTCGATGTTCAGCACAGAGGAAGCCGTATGGTTGAGTGCCACCTCACCAAAATTGATGTTGCTCATGCTTGCATTGATGGCCGGCTCGACATCCAAAGTGAATGACCTGACACTTGAAGTGACGGTATTATACGGATTGTAAGCCTTTACATACCATTGGTAGGTTTGATGGTTGGGCAAGGAGGGACAACGATAATAGCCACTGCTTAACCCCGAAACGTAGGGCTCCTGGGGCATCGTTTCGTTGGCATTCCAGAGATAGAGGTCGTAATTTCGCGCATTGGAAACAGCCGTCCAAGTGAAAACGACAGGCAAAGAAGCAACGGGATAATTGTCTGTGGGCGACATGTAGGTGAAATCGCCTAAGGGTGTATAATCAAAGTTGGCCGTTAAGTCTCTGTCTTCTGTTACCGTGAAATTATTAGCGGCATTGGTTGACACGGAATTGTCGTTTTCCGTCCAGTCGACAAAAGCATAGTATTGGTTTGCGGTGGCTGTCAAAGTGCAGGTCTGGCCTTCTTCATAAAAGCCCGCACCCGTTACCACTCCGCTTCCAATGGGACGGACCGTAGCTTTGATAATATGCCATTGTTCTCCCTTTACAAAAGCATAACTTTCTGTGGCCGTAAGCATTCCGTTTTTAAGCATGATATTGACTACATGAGGGCCGTCTTCAAGGTCTGAAGCATCCAACATGAATTGCCCTGTGCCAAAGGGGAGCTCTTGCAAATGTTCGATATTCTCGTCAAACCAATACTGGAATTTCACGTCATCCACATTTATTATCTCTGAAACAGGAGCCTTGTAGAACATATAGTTCTCGGCCGTAGTCATCTCCTCGCCTTTCAGCATCACGTAAAGTGTGTGCAGGCCTGGGCTTATGCTGGAAGCATCCAGCAGCAGCTGCCCATTGCCCAACGCTCCCGATTGCTTGTGTTCTATGTCTTGGTCGAACCAGCAATGGTAAGTATAAGAGCTTTGGGATTGCGCTACCAAGCAGAGCAACAGGTAACTAATAATGAACAAATATCTTTTCATGGATTTAAAAGTCTTAGGTTAATTGCCTTGTATTAGCTCTATCTCGACATTCAATTTGTCGTCCTCAGTGGTTCTGTTCGCCACATTGGTGTTTCTGATAATCATATAACTAGGCCGTGCGTTATAAGGGTTCATACCGCCATGAATGCCAACTTCAGTACCGTCGTCGCCCAAGAAAGTATTGGCAATTGAGCTCTTAAGCAGGTAGTTTTCGTTGTAGTCTACCGTTCCATCAAAGGTTCTGAACACCTCTTCATAGCTGTTCACCTGCATGTTGGAGTTGTTCAGCTGGCCTTCAAAGATATTAGAGTCTCCTGTTTTAATTTCGATGCAATTGTAGAAAGTGGTGTTCGATGCTGTATTGCCGTTGGCTGTGGCAAGAATACTATTGAATACCCTTGTGTTTTCCATGGTAACATCATCATCAAAGCATACCACTGAATTATAGATGAGATTACTATAATTTTGGTCAAGCTCGTAACTAGCAAACCCTACTACGCTATTTTGAATAATAATTCCCGAGGCATCCCTGCATTTAAACACCATAATTTTGCAACTATTAAAATACAAATCACTTCTCCAACCATCATATTGGCAGGAATGGTCATCAATATTGCATTTGATAAACCTTACATTCCTAATTGTAATATTCCATGGGTATTCAACCTTACCAAGCCATATACCTTCTATCGTAAGCGGCATAGTTCCATCGGATTTTCTTAAAGAAATAGTATTAATATTAGTAGGAGGCCGATGGCTCACCACATCCTCATAGCAACCAGCACCATGAATGGTAACTGCTTTTGAGAGGTCGCAACCATTGAAGTTGCCGCTTGAAAGCGTAATAGTATCGCCATCAACAGCAGCTTCATGTGCCAACGACAGGGCATTTGGCCCATAGAAAGCACTAAGGGTGTCATTATGTTGCAAAACGGCCACTTGGTTTTGTGCGAGTGCGTTCTTTGTTCCCACCACACTCAGCAGCAGGACAAACAAGGCTACACTCAGAGCCTTTCTTAGTTGTAAAGAGTTTAATTTCATTTGCTTAAGTCTTTAATAATATATGTGTTTACTTTTATTCTTTTCCCGAGCGGGCAATAAAAAAACGAAGGCTTTACTATTTTCTTAGTCGGTTTTAGAGGCCTACCACAGCCTAGCATCTCAACTAATAAGTAAAGCCCACGTGAAAACACGTGAGCATCGGCTTACGATCCTGAGATGCTTTATGAGTGGTAGTTCCTAAAACACAAGCTTTAAGCTAACGCTATTTCAAATTATGTATGACTTGGGGATTATTTCATTGGCTGGGGATTGGTTGGACTTTTGTTTTGTCGGGGGCAAATGTAAGGAATTTTTCTTTGGAACGAAGAAACAAGAGAGAATTTTACAGAAGTCGGTCAGAAATAGTATCCATATTTGGGAATTATTGTTATTTTTGCACCATAAAAACAAAAGGAGAATAAAACCATGAAAGTAAAAGTAGGTGATAATGTGATGATTTCACCCGAAGTAACCAATAAAGATGATTGGGAAAAGGGTAAGGTGATAGATGTGGAAGCCAATCCTTTTATCGGGACTGTCATTTCCGCAGAGACCGAAGAAGGAGAAATCTTCTTCGAAAAGGAATGTTTGTTCAAATTGGTATCTTAAACGCCTATGTTTGCCATTAGTTTCGATATGGTCATTGCCGACCTAAAAAAACACTATGGAGACCCATACAACAGTGCGTATTGGGAAATCAAGCAGACGCTTGTGAAATGCGGTTTCTATTGGATTCAAGGCAGTACTTACATGACCAATACCGATGACCTTTCCAAGCTTTTCCTAGCGATTGAAACACTGAAAAAGATTGATTGGTTCCGTAAATCAGTACGTGATATTCGCGGTTACAAAGTTGAAAACTGGTCTGATTTCACTGCTATTGTGAAAAACGGTTGAAATAACCCAACAAAGATATTTGATTCAGAAATGAATCCCGTCAACCTCCGTGCATGGTCAAGTTGGCGGGTATTATTTTATATATCCCACAAAACACATGCTTTTTAAGCTAACGCTATATTATGTATGTCTCGGAGGATTATTTCAGTAGATAGAGATTGATTGGTGTTTTGTTTTGTCGGGGACAAAAGTACAGAAAAAGAAATGCTGTTGGTTTTTCAACACGAATTTACAGTTTTAGAGACGGTGCATGCACCGTCTCTAAAATAATGCTAAACCTTGTATTACTTCGTCACGAGGTTGTAGGTGTCCTGTGCGATGACGAACTCTTCGTCGGTAGGATACACCACCACGGTGACTTTGGAGTTGGGCAGGGAGATGACGCCGGCGTCGCCGATGGTCTCCTTGTTCATCTGACGGTCGTATTCAATGCCGAGGCCTTCCATGTTCTCGAGGATGGCTTCACGCATGAACCAGGCGTTCTCGCCGATACCGCCCGTCATCACGATGAGGTCGGCACCATTCATCACGGCCATGTAAGCTCCGATGTATTTCTTCACGCGGTGGGCGAACATGTTGAAGGCGTAGGTGCAACGTTCGTCACCTTCTTCCTTGGCGGCGCGTACGTCACGCATGTCCTGCTTGCCACCCGTGATGCCCACGAGACCGGATTTCTTGTTGACTAAGGTGTTCATCTCCTTGGTCGTATAGCCTTCCTTGTCCATGATGTACATGAAAGCGCCCACGTCGAGGTCGCCAGTGCGGCTACCCATCACAAGGCCCTCAACAGGCGTGAAGCCCATCGAGGTCTCCACCGACTTGCCGTATTCGACAGCGGCGATGCTGGCGCCACTGCCGAGGTGGCAGGTCACGATCTTCGACTGTTTCCAGTCCTTGCCGACGAAAGCGGCGGCCTTCTCGGCCACGTACTTATGGCTGGTGCCGTGGAAGCCGTAACGGCGCACGCGGTACTTGTCGTAGTACTCGAAAGGCACGGCATAGAGGTAAGCCTCAGGCGGCATGGTGCTGTGGAACGAAGTATCGAACACAGCAGCCATGGGGATGCCAGGCAACACTTCTTCCATGGCGTGGATGCCTTGCAGGCTGCCAGGGTTGTGCAAGGGGGCGAGGTCGGTGAGCGACTCGATGCCTTCCACGACTTTCTTGTCAATGAGGACGCTCTTCGGGAACAATTCTCCACCATGGGCCACGCGGTGACCGACGGCATCGATTTCCTTCAGGTCCTTGATGACGCCCATCTTCGGGTCGACTAAAGCCTTCAGCACCAGCTTGATGCCTTCGGTGTGGTTCGGGATGGGGAGTTGCTCGTAATATTTCTCACCATTGTATTTGTGGGTGAATTCGCCCATCTCAAGGCCGATGCGCTCGAGCAAGCCCTTGGCCAGCAGGCGTGACGAATTGGCGTTTTCCATTTCCAGCAGCTGGTACTTGATTGACGAGCTGCCGCAGTTTAAGACTAATATCTTCATCGTATTATGGATTTTTGTTATTGACTAATTTGTTCTTCGTTCTTCGGGTTGGTGTACTATGGCTGATGGCTTATGGCCTATGGCCTGACCCACGAAAAGCTTTGGATTCCAATCTTTCGTTGGGACAAGCCATAGGCCATCGGCTATAGGCCATAGTTACTTTTGTGCGATAGCCTGATTACACGTAATGGCCACCAGTTTGTAGACATCGTCAATCGAGCAGCCACGGCTGAGGTCGTTGCAGGGCTTGGCGAGACCTTGCAGCACGGGACCGACAGCCTCGGCACCAGCCAGACGCTGGACAAGCTTATAGGCGATGTTACCCACTTCGAGGCAGGGGAACACAAGGGTATTGGCCTTGCCGGCGACTTCGCTGCCGGGAGCCTTGCTTGAACCCACCGAAGGCACGATGGCGGCATCGGCTTGCAGCTCACCGTCGAGGACGAGGTCGGGACGGCGCTCCTTGGCGATGCGTGTGGCTTCGATGACCTTGTCGACCACCTCATGCTTGGCGCTGCCCTTGGTGGAGAAGCTCAGGATGGCGGTGACGGGGTCGATCTTGGCGATGGCCTTGGCCGTGTCGGCGGTGCAGATGGCAATTTCGGCCAGCTGCTCAGCCGTCGGCATAGGCGTGACGGCGCAGTCGGCAAAGACCATGCGGCCGTTGGTGCCGTAAGGGCATCCCTCGGGCAGGAACATCGTGAAGGCGCCACTGACGCAGGTCACACCAGGAACGGTCTTGATGATCTGCAGGGCGGGACGGAGCATGTCGCCCGTGGTGCTGCGGGCACCGCTGACGAGACCATCGGCTTCACCGGCTTTGACCATGAGGATGCCGAGATACATGAAGTTCTGTGCTAGGTCGTCGGCTTGCTCGGGGGTCATGCCTTTAGCCTTACGCAGTTCGTAAAGCAGGTCGGCATATTTCTGTTTGTCAGGGTTGTTCTTCGGGTCGATGATACGGGCCTTGTCGATGTTCTTCAGACCGAACTCGGCGGTCATCTCTTTGATCTTCTCGGCAGGGCCGATGAGGATGATATCGGCGACGCCGTCAGCCAAAAGACGGTCGGCGGCTTTCAGGGTACGGGGCTCGTCGCCCTCGGGGAGCACAATGCGCTGCTTGTTAGCCTGGGCATTGGCAATGATTTCTTGCATTAAATCCATTTTATTCAGTTTGAAGTTAATAGTTGTTCAGTTGTTCAGTTGGACGCGCTTCGCGTCTTTGCGAGGAGGAACGACGAAGCAATCCAGGAATCTTGAATTTCAAATTTTGAATCTTGAATCCTTTTGACCTGCAAAGTTAGAAAGTTTTTGTGTCGGTTTGCAAATAATCCATTATTTTTGCAGCGCATTTTGCAAGAAATCCATGCCTCAATATCCCGACATATTCTATAACCCCTTTGTGGAGCCGACACAAGCCGTTGACATAGTGCAGGCTGTCGACACCATCGCTTGCGATAGCGTGGTGCCGAGCTTCATCACCTCGGGTTTTGATGGCACGATCACGCCTTTGGTGCGCATGAGTTACGAGATCCTGCAAGGCTGGAATTTAGCTCTTTTGGGGCTCATGTTGCTGCTCATCGTGCTCAACAAGCAGCTTTATCCTCGTCAGTTCCGTCAGGTGTTGTCAGTGCCGGGCGGTGTGGCCCATACCAACCAATTGCTGAGGGAATGGAATCCTGTGCGGAGTTTCCTGTGCGTTTCCTTTACTATAGGTTACATCCTGCTGCTTGCTCTGTTCGTCCAGAAAAGTTGCGTAGTGTTATCGCACGATGTGGCGAAATACAACAATTGGTCCGTGTTTTGGACTATCTGTGGCTGCATGACGGGATGGGTACTGCTCCGTTACCTCACGTTGCATTTTGTTAACTGGCTCTTCGATGCGCGCGACACGGTCGACCGTCAGATGTCAGTCCAGTTTTCCATCTCTATTTTCACTCTTATGGCCATGATGCCGCTTGTGCTGCTTTTGATTTATAATCCAACAAAATATTTTGTATGGATTGGCATTGGTTTATTGGGCTTGGCGGCTATGGTGAGGTTCGTTTTAGGAATAATTGAATCCAGAGTGGCAACAAAAATATCCGCGTTTTATATTTTTTTGTATCTTTGCGCCCTCGAAATCGCACCCGTTGCAACGCTAGTGACCGCAGGCTGGCGATACTTTAGCCAAGGTGCTGCTTTTTAATGAGTTACATAGTGCGAATGCGGGTAAAAACGAGGGTATTATACGTTCTTAAAAGAGAAGAAAAAGATGAAGATTAAGTCGATTTTGGTGTCACAACCCAAGCCTGCCGACATTTCGAAGACGCCTTTCGCCGACATGATGAAGAAGTATGGCGTGAACATTACTTTCGAAAAGTTCATCAAACTTGACGCGGTTTCCGCCAGCGAACTCCGTCAAGAACACATCAAGCTTCCGGAATACACAGCCATCATCCTGACCAGCCGCAATGCCATTGACCATTTCTTCAGAGTGGCCAAGGAGATGCGTTACACCGTTCCCGAAACGTTGAAGTATTTCTGCATCAACGAGTCGACGGCCTTCTATCTGCAACGTTATGTGCAATACCGCAAGCGCAAGGTGTTTTACGGCAGCCAGACGCTCAACGACCTCATCGACATCATGAAGAAGCACAAGGACGAGAAATACCTCTACTGCTGCTCCGACATCAGCTCCGATGCCACCCTCGACCTTCTTAATGCCGCTAAACTCAACTTCACCAAGGCCGTGATGTTCCGCACCGTGTCGGCAGACCTGAAGGACAAGGTGAAAATCAACGATTACGACATGTTGGTCTTCTTCAGCCCTGCCGGTATCCTTTCACTGAAAGAGAACTTCCCGGAGTTTGTGCAGAATGAAGTCGCCATTGGCGGTTTCGGAGATGCCACCTGCCAAGCCATCGTCGACCAAGGCTTCGAGCTCAACTTCCGTGCACCCACTGCGACGGCCCATTCCATGACCATGGCCATGGAGGAATACCTTGCTGCTGAGAACAAGAAGAGCAAGAAGAAATAACCCTTCCGAAAAGCGTTTCGCCATGACGGCTCAGGAGGGACTCCCCAAATACGAGAGGATTTGTAAGGAAAACGACATCCAGGCGCTTTTCGATAAAGGGCATGGCATCAGCGTGTATCCCTATCGCGTAGTCTATTTGTTTCGGTATGACGAAAGCCATCCCGTAACCGTGCGTCTGCTCGTCTCCGTCTCCAAGAAACGCTTCCACCACGCCATTACGCGCAACCGTGTGAAACGCCTGATTCGTGAGTCCTGGCGCCACAACAAGGCTGCCCTTTACGAAATCTGCGAAAGGGATAATATTTCCGTGGATGTAGCGTTAGTTTATACAGCTACGGTTGTCCATAGCTATGAGGAGATGTTCGCCAAGACGAAGAAAGCTGTTAACGAGTTGATTAACAAGTATGAAACGCATCGCCCAACTGCCGGCTAAGTTCCTGATCCTGCTCATTCGCATTTATCAGGTGACGCTGTCGCCCTTCATCGGCAACAGTTGCCGCTATACGCCTACCTGTTCCAACTACGGCATCGAAGCGATACAAAAATACGGCTTCTTCAAAGGCGGCTGGCTCACCTTCAAACGCATCCTCTCTTGCAACCCTTGGGGTGGTAGCGGGTATGATCCGGTACCGTGATGACTGTAGAGACGCAATGCTTGCGTCTCGGAAAAAACAATGAGACGCATTCAATGCGTCTCTACAACAAAACGAAAAATGTAATTTGAAAATGAATAGATTCCTTACCCTAATCCTGGTCCTGCTCCTTCCGCTTGGCCTCTTCGCCCAAGAGAAGCAGAACAACTTCGAAATCGCCAAAAGCCTCGACATCTATAACAGCCTCCTCCGTGAGCTGAATCTCAACTATGTCGATGAGATCAACCCGGGCGAACTCAATGAGACCGCCATCAAGGCCATGCTCGATGGCCTCGACCCCTACACAGTCTTCATCCCCGAGTCGGATATCGAGAACGCCAAGTTCATGACCACGGGCGAATATGGCGGCATCGGCGCCGTCATCCAATATGACGGTGAGTTCACCCGTATCTCCGATCCTTACGAAGGCTGGCCGGCACAGAAGGCAGGCATCATCGCTGGTGATGCCATCCTTGAGGTGAACGGCGTGGACTGTAAGAAGAAAAACACGCAACAGGTCAGTGAGATGCTGAAAGGCCAGCCTGGCACCGAGGTATCGCTGAAACTCAAGCGTTACGGTCAGGAGAAACCCGTGGAGATCAAGCTGAAGCGTGAGAAGGTGAAAATCGATAACATCCCCTATTATAAAGTGTTCGACAACGGCATTGCCTACCTCGCATTGAGCGGTTTCACCCGCGATGCTGGCAAAGAAGTGAAGGAAAAGTTGGTGGAGATGAAGAAAGACCAGCAACTGAAAGGCTTCGTCCTCGACCTGCGCGGCAACGGTGGCGGACTGATGAACGAGGCTGTCGACATCGTCAACTTGTTTATTCCCAAGGGTAAAGCTGTCGTATCGATGAAAGGCAAGGCGGCCACGGCCAATAGCATGCATCCCACCACCAACGATCCCGTGGACCTGGAGATCCCGTTGGCTATCCTCGTTGATGGCAGCAGTGCTTCGGCCAGTGAGATTGTGGCAGGTGCCATCCAAGACTACGACCGCGGTGTCATCATTGGGCATCGTACCTTTGGCAAGGGTTTGGTGCAGAACATCTTACCGCTGAGCTACAACACCCAGATGAAGGTCACGGTGGCACATTACTACATCCCCAGCGGTCGCTGCATTCAGGAGATCGATTACTCGCACAAGAAAGACACCACCCAGATGAAGAAAGACACCCTCGGCAAGGCCTTCAAGACCATTCATGGTCGCACCGTTTATGAAGGTCATGGCATCACGCCAGACGTGAAAGTCGAACGCGATCCTTATGCTACGGTGACAGCCTATCTCTATGGTAAGAACTACATCTTCGACTATGCTAATAAGTTCTACAGTGAGCACAAGAGCATAGCCCCGGCCGACCGTTTCCAAATCGATGAGGCTACCTATCAGGATTTCATGAAGTTCGTGAAGGACAAGAACTTCAGCTATACCACGGAGAGCGAGAAAGCCATCGAGAAGCTGAAGAAAACCGCCAAGGACGAGGGTTATTTGGACAAGATACAGCCGCAAATTGATCTTTTGGAGAAGAACCTTGCGGCCGAAAAGGACAAAGACCTGCTCAACAACCGTAAGGATATTGAAGAGATGCTGCGTTCTGAGATTGTGGGACGTTACTACTACCAGAAAGGCCGCATCGTGGCTTCGTTGAACGACGACCCCGACTTGAAACGCGCCTTTGAGATCCTGCTCAACACCAACGGCAAGGACGAATACCACAGCATCTTGAGCGGCAAGTGATGACAGCGCAGGCCTCCATACGACCCTACTTGAACCAAGCCTACCTCTTGGGCTTGCTGATGGTGGCCGTTGGCCTCACGCTCTCGCCGTTCATGATGGGCATGTCGCAGTTCTGGCTGGTCCTCGTCTGGCTCGTGGATGGCATCGTGGCCAAAGACTTCAAGCAGAAACTTTCCCGTTTTTGGCACAACAAAGCCGCCGTGTTGCTGGTGGCTTTTTACCTTATGCATGTCGTCGGGCTGCTTTGGACCTCTGATTTCCAGTATGCCCTGAAAGACCTCCGTGTCAAACTGCCCATTTTGGTCATGCCCTTTGTGCTGTCGAGCATGGAGCCGCTCGACCGCAAGCGTTTCGACTTTGTGATGCTCATCTATGTGCTCGCGGTATTCATCGCTACACAATTCAGCTTTGTCTCTTATCTGAGACACGACTACGAGGATGTCCGCGAGATCTCCCATTTCATCAGCCATATCCGCTTCTGCCTCAATATTGTCTTCAGTATGGCGGTGGTTGGGTATTATCTTACTTTAAAAACTGCGTGGTGGAGCAAAGCTATTCAGGTTGCTCTGCTGCTTTGGTTCACCTACCAGGTTTTCATTTTCGAGTCCTTGTCAGGCTATGTGATTCTCGTAGCGGTTGTCCTTGCCACGGCTGTTTATGCCTTCCTGCAATGGAAGAAGAGCAGGGCATGGCATATTGCCGTTGGTGCTGTTGCCTTAGCGGTATTGGTCATCGGAATCATGGTGATTGCGCATTTCGTGAAACCCTTGCTGAAGGTGGAGCCTGTGGATTTCGCCGCTTTGGAGAAGACGACGGCGCAGGGCAATCCTTATTGGCACGACACGGTATACAATCCCGTTGAGGACGGCAAATATGTGGGGCTGTATTACTGCAAGAAAGAAATGCAAGAAGCCTGGTCACAACGCAGTGGCCTGCCGTTTGATGGCCTTACCACCAATGGTGAGAGCCTTGAAGCCACCTTGGCACGTTATCTCACCTCAAAGGACCTGCGTAAGGATGCCCAAGGCGTAATGGCCTTGACGGACGAGGATATCCAAAACATCGAGCAAGGTGTGGCCAACTACAACAATTGGAAGCATCCGGGCCTTCATGCCCGTCTTTCCTCGACATTGTTTGAATACAATCTCTATCGCCGTTTCAACAATCCCAATGGTGGCTCGCTTTCGCAACGCCTTGAATACACTCGGGCGTCGTTCCATATCATAGGCCAGCATCCTTGGTTCGGCGTGGGTACGGGTGATGTGCCGCAAGCCTTTGCCCAGACTTACGATGAGATTCATTCCCCGTTGAAAGAGGAATACCGTTTCCGCGCCCACAACCAGTACCTGGCTATCGCGGTAGCCTTCGGCTTGGTGGGCTTGGCATTTTTCCTCTTCGTCTTGTTTTATCCTTGGTTCGCATCGAAGCATAATCACACCTATTTGTTTATGGTGTTCCTTTGTGTCATGCTGCTCTCCATGTTCCCTGAGGACACTTTGGAGACCCAAGCCGGTGCCACATTATTTGCCTTTTTTGTGTCCTTGCTGTTATTTGCAAAAAAATAGTTATCTTTGCGCCAACAATACCAACAATCATGAGGAAAGAACAATTCGTCTGCCCCTATGAGGTATATGACACAATGGAAGAGCTGCCCCAGCAGGACGCTGATTTGATGCGTCGTGCCCACGAGGCGGCTCGTAATGCTTATGCACCTTATTCGAAGTTCCAGGTTGGTGCCGCTGCACGCTTGGCCAATGGCGCTGTGGTGACGGGCAACAACATTGAGAACGCTGCTTATCCCAGTGGCTTGTGCGCTGAGCGGGTGACCTTGTTTTCGGCTATGGCACAATATCCAGGCGTGTCCATCGAGGCTCTGGCCTTGACAGCTTATTCCGAAACTAAGTCTATCGACGAGCCTGTCGCCCCTTGCGGGGCTTGCCGTCAGGTGATGGTGGAGGTGGAACAGGTCTCGAAACGGCCTTTGCGCGTGCTCTGCCAAGGCGACACGGGTCCCGTCATGGTCTTTGACGGTGTCGAGTCGCTGATGCCGTTTGTTTTCTTGGATAAGTTCCTTTAATCGTTCTCTGTAGGCGGAGCTGTAGGAGCGGCCTCGGTCTGCCGCTTGGGTTGTGCCTTGATCCAACTCCATACGATAAGTCCGATGGTCACCGCTGCGCTGGCCACGATAATCCACACATTTGCCGTTTCTCCGAAATGCTCTGCATCTTCAATGACGCCTTTGTTGCTCAGATAATAAAGGACGACCGCCGTGCCGTTGTTGACAAAATGCATCAACATGCTGGTCCAGAGTGAGTTAGTGATGTAAAACATATAACCCATCAAGAGACCCAAGAACATGCGGGGCAGAAAGCCATAGAACTGGAAGTGGATGAAGGAGAAGATGGCCGCCGAGAGGATGATGGCGACATGTGGATTCATTTTGCGCGTCAGGGATTGTTGCAACACGCCCCGGAAGGTCAATTCTTCGCCGATGGCGGGTATTAATGCGATGACAACCAGATTAAACAATAGTCCGCCGATAGAGTCCACATCCAGCAGTTTTTCGGTAGCGGCTTGGGCGGTATCTTCCAAGAGTTTCAGGTATTCTTCGAGTTTGGCAAAAACACCCCCGAAATCCATGCTTTCGTTCCACGTTGTCAGACGGGTGGAAAGGGGAACGGATACGAACATCAGTGCTACACCTATTAATATAAGCCACCAAGGCGGGCTGAGTCTGCGGAGACCTAAATCCCTCATTTGATGTTCTTTGCGTGTGATGAAATAGTACACAATGGGTGGCACCACAAACATAAAGATGGAGCTGATGCCCTGCCCAATTTTCATTCCCGTGTCGCCACCAAATATGAAGATAGCCGAGGCTGCGACACCTATCAGACCGCTAACCAACAAGATAACCAAGAAGATGAGGATTCTGATTCCAGTGGATTGTTTCAGGTTGTCTGTCATAAAAGTATATTTTTGCTGCAAAGATACACTTTTTGTAATTTTGCAGCGAAAAAACCAAGGTCCCTGAGCCTGTCGAAGGGCCGATTTACACAATATGTACAAACTTGCCCATCTCGAATTCGAACATTATCCGCTGCTCCTCGCTCCCATGGAGGATGTCTCCGACCCGCCGTTCCGCTATGTCTGCAAGATGTTTGGCGCCGATGTGGTCTACTCGGAGTTCATCTCCGCTGACGGCCTCATCCGCGATTCGGTGAAGAGTATCAAGAAGCTGGATTTCGAGGAGTTTGAGCGGCCTGTGGGCATACAGATCTTCGGCAACGCCGTCGACCCCATGGTAGAGGCGGCACGTTATGCCGAGACCGCCCACCCCGACATCATCGATATCAACTTCGGATGTCCCGTGAAGAAGGTAGCCTCGAAAGGCGCGGGCTCTGGCATCATGAATGACATCCCCAAGATGGTGGCCATCACCAAGGCTGTGGTGGCGGCGGTGAAGACCCCTGTGACGGTGAAGACCCGCCTCGGCTACGACGACGCGCACCGGGAGATCGTTGACATCGCCGAACGCCTCCAAGATGTGGGCATCACCGCTTTGACCATACACGGCCGCCTGCGTACCACCAAATACAGTGAGCCCGCTGATTGGACGCTTATTGGTGAGGTGAAAAACAACCCGCGCATGCATATTCCCATCATCGGCAACGGTGACGTGGTGGACGGCCCCTCAGCCAAGTATTTCAAGGACACCTACGGTGTGGATGGCCTAATGATAGGCCGTGCCAGCTACGGCAACCCATGGATCTTCAGCCAGATCAGGCATTATTTGGAAACAGGGGAGGAGTTACCTTTGCCCGATGTGAAGGAGCGCGTGCGGGTCAGTAAGATTCATTTGAAGCGTTCCATCGAATGGAAGGGTGAGCACATCGCTTTATTGGAAATACGCAAGCACTGGGCTGCCTATTTCAAAGGGTTGCCTAACTTTAAACCGTTCAAGATGCGGTTAATGAAAACGCTGGATGTCGAGGAAGTTTATGGGATTTTGGAGGAGATTCTTGATTGCTATGGTGTTTAACTATGGCTTATGGCCTATGACTATGGCTGTTTTGACGGGGCTTTGTGTTTTACGCTTTTATAAAGTGAAAAATAGTGTAAACAATTAAAATACATTGATTTATGAGAAATTTTAGGAATTATGATGTCTGGAATGCCGGAGTGGACTTCTCCGTTCATGTTTATGAATTAACCGAGCAATTTCCGAGAAAAGAATTGTACGCGCTTTGTGATCAGCTTCAAAGAGCCTCTGTATCGATCCCTTCCAATATTGCCGAGGGCTGTTCAAGAAGGTCACAGAATGAATTTGCACACTTCCTTGAAATCTCATTAGGGTCATCATACGAAGTGGAAACCCAAATGGAAATTGCACGCAGATTAAAATACGTGAAAGAAGAACAGTTTGAGGACATTATTACAGAAGTCCAATCCATAGAAAAAAGATTGACTAGCTTGATTAATACGGTTCGTCCTGAATAACCTAAAGAAAAAGAGACAAAGCCCCTTCATCCCGTGGCCACTGGCCATCAGCCATAGTCATAGGCCATAGTTAAACTACTCCCTCTTTCAAAACCCCATTCACAAACAAGTTCCTTACCAGTTCATCACGACGAATATGATACGTATTGATGCCCAATGACTTGGCGACCTTAATGTTTTCTGCTGTGTCATCAATAAATAAGGTTTCTTCGGGCAGCAGACCTTCATGGTCAAGAATCAGCTCAAAGAAGCGCGGGTCGGGTTTTTCCAGGTGCTCGGCAAAGGAGAAATACGATTTGTTAAAGAGTTCGTCAAACTCGTTATAGCCGAAGCGTAGTTGCAAATCCCTGACGTAGAGGTCGTAATGAATGACATTGGAATTGCTCATCAAGAAAATCTTGTAGTGCTTCTTCACCTTCTCAATAGCTTCTATACGCTCGCGAGGGATGTCCAAGAGCATGGAATTCCAAATGGCATCGAATTTCTGGTCGGTCATCTTCTCCTGTCCGAGGAGAGTTTTCATGCGCTTTCGGAAGGTGGGGGCGGTGTAGACACCGATATCGAATTTGCTAAAAATGTCCATAAACTCCTTTGAACGAGCTAATTCCGATGTATTGATGCCCATTTTTTCGAGTTCTTTGTATACGATGTTTTCGTCGATGTCGAGGATGACGCCGCCGAGGTCGAAGATGATATTCTTGATTTTCGCGCTCATTTTTGAGAATTTTTCGGTCTAATTCGATGCAAAATTGTAAATTTGCAGCGCAAAAAGCAAGAAAAAAGGCGAAATCTTTACTTTGGTCTTGTTTTTTTGCGGTCCCATAGCGCAGTTGGTTAGAGCAACTGACTCATAATCAGTAGGTCCTAGGTTCAAGCCCTAGTGGGACCACAATGAAAAAGCCACTAACAAGTGGCTTTTTCATTGTTATTGCATTTGTGTGTAATCCCTCGCCAGTCCGCCCAGTGAGGTTTCTTTATAGAGTGAAGGCAAATCCTTGCCTGTTTCTTTCATCGTTTCCACTACTTTGTCGAACGACACTCGGTGATGCCCATCGGAGAAGGAAGAGTAGATATTGGAGTCCAAAGCACGGGCAGCGGCGTAGGCGTTGCGCTCGATGCAAGGAATCTGGACGAGGCCGCACATGGGGTCGCAGGTCATGCCCAAATGGTGCTCAAGCGCCATCTCGGCGGCATATTCGATTTGGGAGGGACTTCCTCCAAACAGTTGGTTGGCGGCAGCGGCAGCCATAGAGCAGGCCACACCTACCTCGCCCTGACAGCCTACCTCGGCACCCGAGATGGAGGCGTTGGTGCGTACGATGTTGCCCACCAACCCCGCCGTCACCAAGGCGCGGATGATGCGCTGGTCGGAGAATTCGTAACTCTTTGACAGATGGTATAATACCGCTGGCAACACGCCGCACGAGCCACAGGTAGGCGCAGTCACGACAATCCCGCCCGAGGCGTTCTCTTCTGCAACGGCTAAGGCATAGGAATACACCAATCCGCGGCTCTTCAAAGTATGTGTGTAGCCTGAAGCCTTGATGTGATATGTGGCGGCCTTGCGGCTCAGGTGGAGCGGTCCGGGCAGGACACCCTCGGCCTGCAAGCCTCGCTCGACGGCAGCTTGCATCGCCTGCCATACCTCCATCATATAGTCTTCAATCTCCTTCTGGTTCTCGTATTCGTACACATATTCCCAATAGGTGCGCCCAGTTTGCCCGCACCATTTGAGGATGTCGGTCATCTTCGAGAGCGGGTAGACCTCAGGTGATTCATCCACTTTGCCTTCTTCGGCCAAGTTGCCACCTCCTATGCTGAACACCTTCCATTCGCCGAGAAGGTTTTTCTCTGCGTCGAAAGCCTTGAACAGCATGCCGTTTGGATGGAAGGGCAAGATGATACCAGGCTCCCAGATGATTTCGGTAGGAGCATGAAGTGTGCTGAGGATGGCCTTATCGGTCATGTGGCCCTTGCCCGTTGCGGCGAGGCTGCCGTAGAGCGTCACCTCAAACGAGGCTGCATTGGGGAAACGAGTGTTGAATATAGAGGCCGCTTTCTGCGGTCCCATGGTGTGGCTGCTCGAAGGGCCTACACCAATCTTATAGATGTCTTTGATGGTTTTCATGGTGCAAAATTAGAAAAAATCTTACCTTTGCAGCCAATAATTAGAAAGGAAATGGAACAAGAAAACACCAACAAACCTTTAACAGAATTGGACGAACTCGGCGAATTCGGCCTCATCGACCAACTGACGCAGGACTTTCCCTTGCGCAACGCCTCCTCGCTGAAAGGCGTCGGCGATGATGCCGCCGTCATCAACCACGAAGGAATGCGCACGCTTGTCTCAGTCGATATGCTCATCGAAGGCATCCACTTCGACTTGACCTACTGCCCCTTGAAGCACCTCGGTTACAAAGCTGCCGTGTCCAACTTCTCTGACATCTATGCCATGAATGGCACCCCCACGCAGATTGTGGTGGGCCTGGGCGTGTCAAGCCGCTATTCCGCTGAAGCACTGGATGAATTGTATGCCGGCATCCGCCTCGCTTGCGAGCGCTACCATGTCGACATGGTGGGTGGCGACACGACGAGCAGCAAGACGGGTCTGGTCATCTCCATCACAGTCATAGGCATGGCTAAGGAGGAGGACATCGTTTACCGCAGCGGCGCGAAGAAGAACGACCTGCTTTGCGTGACGGGCGACTTGGGCGGTGCCTACATCGGTCTGCTCATCCTCGAGCGCGAGAAGGTGGAGTTCCTTTCCAATCCCAATATGCAGCCTCAACTGAAAGGCTTGGAGTATGTACTGGAACGCCAGTTGAAGCCTGAAGCCCGTAAGGATGTCGTGGAGCAGCTGAAGACCTTGGGCATCAAACCCACCGCGATGATTGACATCTCCGACGGCTTGGCTTCCGAAATCCTGCACCTCTGCAAGGAGAGTGGCGTAGGCTGCCAGCTCTATGAAGATAAAATCCCGATTGACCCGACCACGGACAAGATGGCCAAAGAGTTCCAGATTGTGCCTTCGGTGGCGGCACTGAGCGGTGGCGAGGACTACGAGCTACTCTTCACCATCGACCAGAAAGACTACGAGAAGATACAGACCCTCTCGGCGGACGTGACCGTCATTGGTTACATGACCGACGACAAGGGCGTGGCCGAGATGATCACCCCCGACAACCATGTCATTCCCATCAAAGCCCAGGGCTGGGATCACATGAAGAAGAAGTGACTATGGCCTATAGCTTATGGCCAATGGCTCGCTTCACCCAATGCGCGAATTTAGCGCCTTTGGCAGTAGCGAGCCATAAGCCATCGGCCATAGTAAAGAGGTTTTTGGAAAAAATATCGGGCTATTGTAGTAATAATCAGTTTTTTAAAAGTTTTTTTGTACTTTTGCAGCCTCAAAACAGCGCAAAAGTAATGTTAAATCATTGTAAATCATTGATTATCAATTTAATGGGGGGGGGGTATAATTCTCCAATCCAAACTTTTGTGCATCCTCTATCCAAGACAGGGCAAGTTGGCTTTGTCTTGGATTTTTTTTTGTGCCTCTTTTAAGGGGATGCCCGCAGGGCGGAAGAGTCAATCCGATATTAAATCTTTAAATCTTGAATCTTAAATCTTAAATCTAACAATGAAAACAAACAAAAAAGCTATGAAAACCCTCGTGTTTTCGCTTGGGCTGGCAGCCATGACGCTGACAGCCACCAACCTGAACGCACAAAACCGTCCCGGTGGCATGTTTGGCAGCAACCAATCCAAAGAAGCTTCCCAAGGCGGACTGATGAAAAACGGCACCCGCGGTGACTTTACTGGCGACATCACCAATCAAGGCATAGGCCAGACTGCCCCGTTGGGCAGCGGCCTTTTGATTCTGCTGGGCGCTGGTCTCGGCTATGTTGCACTCAAAAAGAAGGAGGACTAAGCCATGAGAAGAATGACCTATTTCGTGATGGTTCTGGCCTTGGTGTTGGGCTTCACACAGTGCAAGAAGGAGCAACCCACATCCCAAACTGAAGGCGTGCACATTACGCTTAACGTGGGTGGCGGCAACAATAACTCAAAAGTAGAGGTTGACCCCAATGCTCCAGAAGGCTATGCTACCGTTACTTTTGAGGACGACGACGTGATTTACGTGGGCTACAAAGGTGAATATGTGGGTTATCTGACCTACAGTGGCGGTACATTCTCTGGCGATGTGGAAATCGCGTCTGAAGAAGATCCTGAGCCTCTGCATTTCTACTGCCTCGGCGGCAAGGGTTTCACACCCAGCTTTAGCGGCAATACGGCCACAGTGGTCATTTCCGACCAAACGAGCAAGTATCCCGTGGTTTCCTACAATACTTCGAAAGAGGATTATCATGGCGACGGTGCCTACACCTCCGTGCTGAAGAACAAGATTTCCATCATGAAGTTCAATGTGACAACCCCTTCAAATGCTGCTATTTGCATCGAAGGCATGAACAACCAAGTCTCCGTGAACTTCGGTACCAACGCATTCACCTATGGCCAAGTTGATGGTGGTTTGATCAAGATGAAAGGCGGCAGCGGCAATCCAGCTGAGAAATGGGCTATCGTGCTGCCGAATAGTGAATCTACAACAACAACACCTTACACTGAAGACGGTAACTATGTTGCCAGCACCTCTACCACCATTGATCCGATTGTGGTCAACACTTACTATGATTCAGGGATTGATGTGTATGTCAACACCATAAATCCTATTGGCCCTCTTGCCACTCCTCTCACCTTCGAGGCCAAGACGGCTGATGCCACGGTGAAGCTATATAAAAAGTATGACAGCGCCCCCGATGTTACGCTGCTATACAGCACCGATGGAAGCAGTTGGAACGACTATACGGTAGGCGACGCCATCCCCCTCACCAACAAAGGTGATAAGGTTATGTTCCGCGGCAACAATACAACATTATGCGATCAGTCAAATAATTACAACATGTTCGAATTTACCGGCGAGGTATACGGTTATGGCAACGTTATGAGTCTTCTTGATGCTTCTGACTTTGCCACTGCGACTACGATTTCTGCTTCTTGTACCTTCTCCTATCTGTTCAATGGCTGTTCAGGACTTTACAACCATGAAAACAAGCCCATCATGTTGCCTGCAACCACGCTGACCGACTATTGCTACCAATATATGTTTCAGGGCTGCACTAACTTGACCACAACCCCAGAGTTGCCAGCAACTACGCTAACACAAGCTTGCTACCAATATATGTTCAAAGGTTGCACCAGTTTGAGGACAGCCCATGAATTGCGAGCCACCACGCTTGCAGTGGGTTGCTACATGAGTATGTTCAATGGCTGTACCAGTCTTGTGACAGCCCCCGAGCTGTCTGCCACCACACTTGCCTCGGCTTGTTGCCGAGAAATGTTTAAAGGCTGCACCAGTCTTGTGACAACCCCCGTATTGCGTGCCACCAAGCTGGAAGCTAATTGTTATAATCAGATGTTTAATGGCTGCACTAGTCTGAAAAGCATCATCTGCTTAGCCACTAGCAAAACCAGTAACAGTTGCTCAAATTGGGTTACAAGCGTTGCCTCGTCTGGCACTTTCTACAAGGCAAATACAAACATATGGTCGACTGGCATCAGCGGCATACCTAGCGGTTGGACGACTAAGATCTATTCAGCTAAGTAAGACTTTGAAAGTCGATAGACTATGCGATGGGCGGCCTTCGTTTTTGAGGGCCGCCTGTTGTTTTATGGGGGAGGACATTTTTTGAAAAATGTTGTGACATTTGCGAAAAAATGTGTATCTTTGCGCCCAGAAACTCATAATACACAAGGAAATGGAAGCAACTGCAACAAAGCCGAAGAATCTCATTCAAAGCCTGCTTCTGTTCAAGCGGGAGATGAGAGTTTGTATCCAAAATGGAGCCGACCCAGAGGAAATGAAACGAATAGCAGACAAGTATGGTTTCCAATTCGCAAAACCCATATAAGGTAATATGAGCTGTTGCTTTCCATCTATTTCAAGAAAAACAACCCCAACAAACAGCAATTGATTAAGGCTTTTGGTGACCTGCTGTCAAAAGATTGCTTTGAAATCGTCATCTAGCTAGAAATAACTTTACGATTGTCTAAGCCAATGTGACCATAGGCCTTCATTTTTGAGGGTCGCCTTTCGTGTTTTTTCAATAATCTGTGGCTGTGAAGGGAAAAAGATGATGAAGCCTAATGCATGGATTTTGAAGGGATTATTCTGTCAACGATGACAAAATCACCATCGATACTCATAACTGATTATCACTTGGTAAATGCGCATAGCAGTCATCAAGTTTTTGGTGGAAAAGCTCTCCGAATTGCTCCAAAGACATGTATCCTTTAGGGATGTTGTTAGAAACGCCAAGATGCATCGGCATTATAGGTTGGGTATGGCCGTATGCGATTTGCGGTTCAGAAGCAATCGAAGCAGGCTTTTCTTCGTTATTGTCGTATGATTTCATTATTATTGGGTAATGTTTTGAACGGCAAAGATAATATTTTTCCACAAATCCACCTTCCTATCGTGTTTTTTCATCGTCCTACAGCACAATATTTCAGTGGATTGACATGCAATGAGTCGTTTGAGGGACACTTCTCAACATCAAAATCGAAGCTTTATGAAATGAACTTGTTTGTTTTGTAATTCAAATAAAAGCGGTAATTTTGCAGAGAAATAAAACACGAATGACCATAAATTATTCATTAATTGTTATTCTTTATTTTTGATAAGTAGATGAGCAAATTTAGTTTACATAATCGACGCGAGACTTCGAGACGCGAGACACGAGACGGATCGTGCTTGTCCCGTGTCTCGTAGTCCCGTGTCCCGTGTCAAAAGAATTGCAGTTTAATTTTGAACCATTACTTAATTTGTGAATCATTTCTGAAAATTCGTGTTCAAAAAAGATGAATGACCTCCCCGAAATAGTAAAACAAAAGCTCGCCGCGCTGCCCAACAAGCCTGGCGTGTATCGCTATTTCGACAAAAAGGGTGAACTGATTTACGTGGGCAAGGCCAAGAACCTGAAACGCCGCGTCAGTAGCTATTTCAACAAGGAGCAATCGGGAAAGACGCGCGTCCTCGTGAGCAAAATCGCCGACCTCGAATACAGCATCGTCGACTCTGAGTCGGAGGCGTTGCTGCTGGAGAACACGATGATCAAGCAATACAAGCCGCGCTACAACATCATGCTCAAGGACGACAAGACCTACCCTTGGATCTGCATCAAAAAGGAGGCCTTCCCGCGGGTGTTTCTTACGAGAAGAAAGGTCAACGACGGATCGGAGTACTTTGGGCCTTATCCCTCGGTACGCACGGCACATATCCTGTTGGACTTGCTTGGCCAGGTCTACAAGGTACGCTCCTGCCGCACGCCCATGACGGAAACGGGCGTTGAGAAGGGCAAATACAAAGTCTGCCTTGACTACCATATCCACAAGTGCAACGGCCCCTGCGAAGGTTTGATTTCCAAGGCCGACTACAACGCCATGATTGCCGAGATCCGCGAGGTCATCAAGGGCAACTTGGGCTGGGTGCTTCGAGGACTGAAGGCGGAGATGATGGACCATGCCTCGCGCATGGAATTTGAGGAAGCCCAACAAATCAAAGAGAAATATGACCTCCTGGAGGAATACCGCAGCCGCTCTACGGTGGTCAGTCAGTCGATTCACAATGTGGAGGTGTTCTCGTACGTCGATGAGGGCGAACTGTTTTACGTCAACTATATGAAGGTGAAGGACGGTGCCGTGGTGCAGAGCCATTCTTTCGAGATGAAACGCCGACTTGAAGAAACTGCCGAAGAGTTACTACTTTTGGCCGTCACCGAGTTGCGGCAGCAGTTCGACGACCACGCCCCTGAGATCATCGTACCCATGAAACTGGACTATCCGATTGATGAGGTTCAGATGACTGTCCCGCAGCGTGGCGACAAGCTGAAGCTATTAGATCTTTCGCGCCGCAATGCCCTGCAATATAAGATCGACTTGGAGAAACAACTCACTTTGGTTGACCCTGAGAGACATCAGAAACGGGTACTGAACAGCCTCAAGGAGGCCTTGCAAATGGAAGAAGTGCCCAATGTCATCGAGTGCTTCGACAACTCCAACTTCCAAGGCGACTATGCCGTGGCGGGCATGGTGCAGTTTGTGAACGGCAAGCCCAACAAGGCGGGCTACCGTCATTTCAACATCAAGACCGTGGAAGGTCCCGACGACTACGCCTCGATGAAAGAGGTGGTGCGCCGCCGTTATTCAAGGCTGATAGAGGAAGACAAGCCTTTGCCCAACCTCATCATCACCGATGGTGGCAAGGGACAGATGGAGGTGGTGCGACAGGTGGTTCAGGACGAACTTCACGTTGACATCCCCATTGCTGGCTTGGCCAAGGACGACCGTCACCGCACCAATGAGCTGTTGTTCGGCTTTCCGCCCCGCGTGGTGGGTTTGAAGCCCAACTCGGAGGTGTTCCGTCTGTTGGCGCACATTCAGGACGAGGTGCACCGTTTCGCCATCACCTTCCATCGTAAGAAGTTCGAGAAGGGTTTCATGCATTCCGAGTTAGCTGAAATCAAAGGGATAGGGAAGAAGACGGCTGAGAAGTTGCTCCTGGAACAGAAGTCGGTGAAAGGCATCAAGGAGGCCTCGTTGGAGCGGCTCGCCGAGATTATCGGTCCCGCCAAAGCAGAGATCGTTTACAAGTACTTCCACCAATAATGAGATTCCCTTCGGGAATGGAGGCCGCGTTCGCTTTTAATAGCGGCGGCCTTGTGACGTTTACGGTTGGTAAGCTCTACCTGCCGCCGCTGGCAACAAAAACTGCAAACTCCATTCCCGAAGGGAATCTAAACAAAAAAGCCAGCATATCGCTGGCTTTTCATTTCACCTTTCTTCAAGTGCTTACTGCAGCTTGAAGAACACAGGAATCTGATAAGACACACGCACGGCCTTACCACGCTGCTTGCCGGGTTTCCATTTCGGCATTGACTTGACCACGCGCATGGCCTCTTCGTCGCAGCCGCCACCGATACCACGGAGCAGCTTCACGTTGGAGACAGAGCCATCGGGCTCAACGACGAAACCGATGAACACACGGCCTTGGATACCCGTCTCACGGGCAATCTGTGGATACTTGATGTTTTTGCCAACATACTCCATCAGTTTGGCCTCGCCGCCGGGGAAGGCAGGCATCTCTTCCACAATCTGGAAGATTTCCTGCTCCGTGACTTCTTCTTCCACCACCTCAGGGGCAACGTACTCTTCAATGACTTCGTTCTGCTCCACTTCGGCGTTGATGTTGATGTCTTCAGTCTCTACGTTGTCGTCCACAATTTCGAGCTGAGTGGTCTGCTGGGGCTGTTCCACGGGTTGTGGCTTTTGCTCCTCTTGCTTGGTGATTTCCACCATTTCCTCGTCCAACACAATCTCACGATTGAGAAGGCTCTCGTCAATCTCGCGGTCGGCTTTGACCTTGACTTCAAAGACTCCCCAAGCGATAAGAAGGCTGATGATCAGGCCTATCTGCGTGAACATCAGTTTCTTGCTCTCGAGATTAGCTTTCGGTGATTTTTTCTCTTCCATGGTTGTATGTTTTTAAATTCTACTTATGCAGTTTGACGATGCGAAAGTAGTAATTATTTGTTTATAAAACGCAACTGAAACGAATTTTATTTTTTTCGGCGAAAAAAAAGATAAAAAATCAATGCGCCTATTCCTGTCCCGATGCTGTCGGCGAGGAAATCAAACCAGTCACCCGTGCGGCTTTTGACAATATATTCCTGCATCAATTCGGTGAGACCTCCGTAGGCAATGCTGATGATGACGGCCAGGATGATGGCTTTTCTTTTATAGGCTAAGTCGTTGGAAACGAATTGTTTGCGATAGCCCCAAAGACAGGCAAAGGCAAAGCCCGCATACATGAGCATGTGTGCTACTTTGTCGAGGCCGACAATAGGCTTGGCGTGTGGAAACAAAGACCCCGGGAGCCCAGTCAGAATCAGGATGACGATTCCGCACAGGATTCCCGGGATGCTATTTCTGGTCAGTCGTTCCAAAGGATTAACCGATCTTGGCTTCGTAAGCGGCGGCATCGAGGAGACCATCGAGCTCGGCGACGTCGTTCACTTTGATCTTGATGATCCAAGCCTCGCCATAGGGGTCGCTGTTGACGAGTTTGGCGTTCTCTTCGTCAGCGAGGGCTTCGTTGACTTCGAGGATTTCACCGGCGACGGGCATGAGCAGCTCGGCGGTGGTCTTCACGGCTTCAATGGCGCCGAATTCCTCTTGGGCGTCAAGGGTCTCGCCGACGATGTCGGGGTCAACATCAACGAAGGTGATGTCGCCCAGTTCGTGTTGTGCGTAATCGGTAATGCCGACGTAGGCTTCTTCGCCTTCGAGGCGGATCCATTCGTCGTCGTTGGTGTACTTCAGATTTGCTGGAATATTCATGATTTATGTTTTAAAGTGTTTCAAATAGGCTGCGAAATTACATATTTTAGTGGCTCACTCCGCATTTTGCTGAAAATTTTATTGCGCCAGGCTAAGTCGGATGGTGATGCCGCCGTAAGTGGTGGAGTTCCTGAAGGTATTGGCCACCTCGGGAATCGAGAGGTCGTACTTGAAGAAGGCCTGTGCCGACAAGCGTTGGCTGAAATTGTAGTCGCCGGTGAGGTAGAAGTTGATCTTGTTGTTACCGGCCGACACCTGGTTGTTATTTTCGTCGATGCGGCGCAGGATGGTGATGTCTTTCTTGAAGCCGATGTCGAGTTTCAGCACAAGGTCGTTCTTGATGGTCTGGGCCTTACCGTCACCTCCAATGGGTACGACGTTGAACGAGAGGTTTTTAATGCGATAACCGCCTCCAATCACAATCTCGCGTCCGTTCACCTCGGTGAGTTGGTTGTTGGAGAAACTGAGGGTCAATGTCCTCGACTTCTTATACTGTAAGTTGATGGTCATGGAGTTTTGCAGTCCGAGGTCGATGCCCACCAAAGGCATGAACTGTTCATTGAGGACAATCTGTGTCATGTCATACTTGGGTATGATGACATCGGAGTTCTCGTAGGTCTGAATGGGATTGTCTTCGTCAAAGTAGACGTTGCTGGCCCAGGCATTGATGGCGTAGTTCGACTTGTAGCCGTGGGTGATGCTGACGGTCTTGAAGAGCTTGTTGATGGACGGGATATTGGTCAGGCCGTTGTAGGTGAGGTTCCAATTGGGCAGCGGGATGTTCGGGAAGGGGTTGAGCGAGAGGGTATTGGCATCCCGACCGGTATAGGCGGCGATGAAGGAATAGAGCAACACATCCATGGAGCTTGAGCCGTATCCCTTCGGGAAGTAGTCGCCTGCGAGGCTGTCATAGACATATTCATTCACTTGCTCAATCCAGAGCGGATTGTTGCGAGCGATGCGTTCGGCGATGATTTTCCGGTTGTCCAACAGGTTGTCGAACAGGCGCGACGAGGTGGAGTCGGAAGTGACGAAGGCGGTAGCGGCCATGAAGTAACTCATGCTGAAGTTGCCGCTGTTGGTCGGGGTGAACACATCGAACATATCGGTCGTGCCGTTGTATCGGAAGTAATGTTGCTGGCTTTCAGCATAGTTGCGGTTTCCGGTAAGGTCAATCTTGATGCCAGGCAAAGGCTCTGTGTTGACGCGGTAGGTCATGGTCTCCGTTCTGCGGCGGATGTAGGGGGCGTTCAGGATGGAATCGGTGGTGAGCCAGCGTTGGGCGTCTTCCACGCCGATGCTATGGAGCACGGCTTTGTCGTAGATGTTGGCATCGCTGCCGAAATTGCTGCCCAGCACAAAACCGACACCTGGCGACCAGCCTGTCGCTGTGTTCATGCCGAAGTAATCGGTCTTGGGCATGAAGCCGGGCAAGGTTTGGCCTTGTTGGATGGAATAAGTGCCTGACACTTTCTTGACGAGGGTTAGGATGCGCAGGGAGTTGTCGAGGACGATTTTGCCGTAGTTCGTCTTAGGCGTGGTCTTGGTGGAGTCAGCGGGCCGACCTCCTTCCTTGTCGTCTTTATCCTTTGCATCTTTCTTGTCTTTCGAGTCTTTTTTGTTATCCTTATTGCCTTTGTCTCGGCTGTTGTTCTTGCCATCGTTGCGTCGTTGGGGCGAGTTCACTTGTTTGAGGTAATCCACCTTGTTGTATAGCTTGGTGAAGTCGAGGGTGGCGTTGCCCTGGATGTTGCTGGAGTTGTCGATGGCGTTGCCCAAACGGTCTTGTATGGATTTGGCTGCAGCTGTCCAGTTGTAGGTGCCTTGGTAGGTGGCGTTGGCGGTGATCCAGTTGAAGATCGGGATCTTGTTGATGGGCAGGGTGTAGTTCGCGTTGAAGTTTTGGGTATAACGTGACACGGAGCCCAGGTTTTTCAGCTCAGCCTTGATGGTGTCTTGGTTTTTCTGCCAGGTCTCGGGGTCAACGCTCTTGTCGACGAAGCCCGCTGGCTCGTAGATGTAAGCCTGCGCTTGTGCCGAGTAGTCGAAAGTGAGTCCTTTGGTGAGGTCGTAACGCAGCTGGTAGTTACGCGTCCAGTCCCATTGTTTCGAGTAGGTCGGGATGATGTTGATGATGCCGCCGCTCTTGTTGCGCATCTCGCGTTCCGAGGAGAAGCGGTACATTTCCGTGTTGAAGGTGATGGTCTTGGGTGCGTAGTAGAAGTTGATGTCCTTGATGATCTGCCAGGCGGGTTTTGAGGCCCACTTGGCCTTGGCGAAAGGCTCAACGGGCTTGGGGTTGCCGGCGAAGTTGTAGCCTAAGCCTCCGCGATAGGTCTTCGACAAGAAGGACTTGATGTCCGTATTCTCTTGGAAGGTCTCGTTGTAGGCGAAGGAGAGGTTGAAGTTCTCGATGTCATAGAAATGTATCCTGGGCACATTACCACGACCGCCGCCCTTGTTCGGATCTCTTGGGTTGTCTTTCTCCTTGTCTTTTTCCTTGTCTTTGCCTTTATCGTCTTTCTTGCCCTTGCCGCCTTCGCCTTCTCGTTTCTTTGTGACGCGTTCTTTCCTGACATTCATGAAGTTGATGTTCTTCTGTTGGGTGAAGTCGTGGATGGTGGAGGTGAACTCAGTGCGTTCTTCGTCGCTGTTCATGGCGGCGAGGGCGTCATTCAACTTGATGTCGGGGTCGTAGGGGTTATAGAGCGGTGTGATCTTATTCTGTCCGTAGTCAATGTGCATTGGGATCTTGAGGCCGGTATTGGGTAGGAACTTACCCAGTTCGAGGTCGGTGGCGACATTGAAGGCTGAACGGGCTTCGAAGGTATTGCTCGTGATACGGCTGTCCAAGGCACCGAAACCAGCTGAGCTATAGGAGCCGTTGACGCTCATGCGACCCAAATCGGCGAGGGTGGCTTCAATGCGTCCTGTAGCGGCCACGCCACCGTTGCTGTTCAAGTCGGTGAGTCGCAGCTCGTTGACCCACACTACAGCGCTCTTGGGTTGCCCGTCGTCCGTATCGGCGAGGTTTTGCCGTTTCGGGTTGCGGATACCGATCATCATGGCTTCCACGTCGCTGATGCTCGGGTTACCGATAACCTTGATGGTGTGGTAGTAGTCTTTGTTGTCGACAGTGCCTTTCTTTTTCTTCTCGGAATAGATGTAGTTGAGGCGCACGTTGCTGTTGGGCTGGTTCATGGCTTCGTTACGCCGTTGCTTCACCTCGACAAGGTCTTCCAATCGGATGTCAATGTTGTTGATTTCAGGCCAGATGGCAACGTCGTTGGTGTAGGCCGTTCCCCATGGCGTGACTTTCAATGGCACCTCGTATTCGTAATAGTTTTCGGTGAAGTCGGTACCGATACGCATGAAGACGGTGAGGTCTTGGTCGTCAAGCGGGCTGTCTTCTTGCGCGGCTTCGGCGTGGACGAACATCTTCAGGTATTTGTATTGCCTTAGGTCGAAGTCGGCCGTTTTGTAGATGGCGCGTCCGTCGCCGTCCACAAGGTTCTGGACGGTCATCTGAAGAGCCTGCTCGTTGATGCGGACGGTCTGTGTCATGCCGATGACGCGTTCTTGCTGGATGCCAGGAGGGGTAACATAAGGCACGGGAACGCGGCGGCTGTTCTCGTCGATGCTGACGGCCGAGATATCGAAGGTGGTCTCGTTGCTGACGTCGTTGGGCTCGTATTCACCAGGAGCCTGAATGCTCTGCGAGTAGGTGCGCCATTCGCCTTTCACCAGGTCGAGGGTGGCGAAACGCAGCACGATGGGTTTCTGGAAGTCGGTCACGAACATACGCATGAAGCGGATGCTGGAGTAGTCGGCGATGTGGCCCACCACCTTGTCGGGTTGCCTGACGGGGATGCGGAACTGGTACCAGGTCACGCCGCTGATTTGTCCGTTGGGCAGGGAGACGCCGCCAGAGTGGAAGACGTCGGCGATGTGGTTCTGGCCAGGTACCATTTTGGCGGGGTTGAGGTCGATTTCGTATTGGTAGTAGCGCTCCGACTCGCTCAAGGTGTTGTCGCCGTTGATGTCTTCGGCGTTGGGAAGGGTGGAGTTGCTGCTTTGGTAGCCTTCGGTCTGTTGGATGTCGGCGGGCGAGTTGCCGTCGGGACCGTTATAGAGTTTATAGCGTTCCAAAATGCTTCTGTGGACTTCGTCGTCAGGCGAATCCCAATCGGCTGAGCGGAAGTAGTGGTAGTTGTCGGCCGAGGGGTCGTCATAAGCTTTCGAGTAGGCTCCTGAGCCTTCGCCGAAGCGGTCTCTGACGATGTTCAGGTAAGTCTCTTCGAAGAAGCTACGCTCGTCCTCATCGCGCAGACCATCATATCCAACGTCCTGATACTGACGGGCTTCCGATGAGTTGCTGAAGGTGCCGACGAGGTCCTGCATGATAGGCACGCGACCCCACATGGTGGTGTCGACGTTTTCCACCGTAGCGGTGGTGGGCAGACCGTTTTCGTAGAACTTGCGTCCGTCGCGGAGGATGTCTTCCGAGATGTCGCCCAAGTTGATATAAAGCTTACCGGGGTTGTCGGCAAATTCTTCATCAGCGAAGGGGTCCATGAGCCAGAACTCGATGTATTCGATGTTGGTGGCCTCAAAGTCGATGGATTCCATCTTGCGCATGATGCCGCCCCAACGGCTCTTCGGGTCTTTCAGCTTGCCGTTCTCGTTGATACCTGCGGAATAAGCTGTCGGGTCGACGTCGTAGTTGTAGGGACCACGTTCTTCGGGGTAATAGGCCAAGTTGAGCACGGAGATGTTGGTCTGTGTGCCAGTCTCAATGTCTTTGTTGGGGAAGAGTTCGGTCTCAAGTACCTGACGAACAGAGTTTTTCGAGAGTTCTTCATTGTCGACGTTCTTGGGACGGTAGTTGGAGTTGCGGTCGTAGAAGACGGAGTTATCAATGACGTACCAAGCCAGCTTTGCGCGGTTTTTACCATAGTTGAGGCCTGTGTTGGCTGCCGCCTCGGGGAAGAGGTCGGTCTGGTTTTGCGGCGTGCTGGCGAGATTCCACAAGGTGGGCAACCGCAGGTCGATGGTCGACTTGGCGCCTTCGAAGTCATCGATGTAGGACGTACCGGGCTCACTGGCCGACTTGGACAATCCTGGAATGAAGCGGGCAAACTCACCGTCCACGTTAATGCGCGATGGCGCCTTCGTGCTGATGCCGGGCAACGCATTGATGAAGCTCGTCAGCCAACGGGCTTCGGTGTGGTAGCTGACGTCGGCTCCGTAGATGGTATTGGCGATGGCTTCTTCGCCGTAGTTGATTTTCTGCGTGTACGATTTCTCGCCCAGATAGAGGACGGTCGCACCTGCGTGGAAGTCTTTGTCGAACTCATGTTCCACGCGCGTGCCGAGGAAGGTCTTACGGATGGCGCTGAAACTGTTGTTCGATTCTAACGAGATGTTGATGGGTGTGCCCGAGTTGAGAATGCCTTCGTTGAGGATGGTCACGCGACCTAAGGTGTAGTCGACGGTGTAGTCGACGTTTTCAACGAGTTGTACACCACCTGCCGTGACGGTCACCGAGCCTTGGGCCACGTTCATGGCATTGAGGCTGATTTCGCTGCCCGACTGCGACGAATAGTAACCTTTCAGGCTGAATTTGTTCTTCTCCGAATACTGTTCAGCTGAGGTCTTCGTCATCGTGTAGAGCGAGTCGTAGGCGTATTTGTTGGCCAAATTAGGCTCGTCAGGGAAGACTTTTTCGTGGATATGTTTTCCGAAAGGCTCCAGCACGGGGAAGAAGATGCGGCCGTTCGATGAGTTGATGGTACCGCCTTGCGTAGAGGCATGGTCTAAGAAGTCGAACACGCCGTCACCGCCTGCGATGGGGTTATTTTGCGTGGTGAGGTTATCCAAGCCCATCAAGTGGAGCAGCGCGACGCCTTTCACGGAGCCTTCGGTGAAGTAGCCGTAAGGCGTGCTGTTCGAGTTGCCGTTGTAGAAGATGTTCAGCATGAAGTCCTGCGACCCGATTTGATACGCCCTGATGTTGTAGACGTTCTTCATCATCAGGTTCCAGATGGGCATCTTGGTGTTGACGGTGGTACCTTTCAGTAGTTTGGTTACCAATACCTTAGGCGCGTTGATGCCTTGGTCGGAGAACTCACCGACTTGGTAGACCTCGTCGGAGCCCACGATGGTGTATTGGTAGGCAACGGCCAGGGTCTGGTTGGCGTTGAGGCTGACATTCAAGGAGATGAAGCCCAACTTCGAGTTGAGTGAGAACTCAGTGTTGCTCAGGCGGCGGGCGTTCTCCACTTTCTCGAAGTCGCGGCCCGACACCATGTAGCCCGAACGACCAATACGCATGGGGTCATTGCTCATGTAGTTGGTCACCGTGCTGATGTTGCGGATTTGGGTCGTGTCCATGCGGGTGACCAAGTTGTTGGCCGCATTGCGTGGATATACCTTGCTGTTGGTCGGGTAAACTTCAGGGTTGTAGATCCATGCGTCTTTACCTTCGCCCAAGTCATTCAAAGCGAGTATATTACGTGTGTTTTGCGTTGAAGTGTTGGTATTGGTGATCCACACCTCGATTTTGGTGATGTTGATGCTTGAGGTGATGGTGGGCAACGTCGACAAGGCGGTCTCATATTGGTCGCGGAAGTATTGGCTGAGGAAGAAGTGCCGGTTTTCCTCATAGTCCAAGCAGCTGAGTTCGAACTGGTTGGTCTGTGCGCCGCCTTGCACGGTGATGTTTTGTGACTCGCTCTCTTGATAGGAAACGATGGACGACACGGTGGTCTTGCCGAACTTCAGTTTCGACTTCACGCCGAACAGCTGTTGCGTGCCCGTGATGAGGGTGCTGTTGAGCGGGAAGCTGACGTTACCGGCTTCGAGAAGCTGGATGATTTCGTCTTCCTTGCCTTGGTATTTCAGGTCGAGTTTGTCCTGATAGTTGAAGGTCGCCTTGGTGTTCTTGTTGATGTTGAAGTTGATCTTGTCGCCGATTTTGGCAATCACGTTGAGTTGGATGTCCTGTTCGAAGACGAAGTCGTTGTGGCGTTTGCGGCGATCGGTCATTGAGGGGTCGTCGCGGAAGCTGTGCTTGAAGCCGAAGGTGAGGTCGACGGAGCCTTGGGGACGGATGTCGATGGTGTTGCTACCGAAGATGGTCTCAAAGGCCTTGCCGCCCACATACAGCGGTGGGATGATGGAGTTGCCGTTGGTGGTCGACCGTGCGTTTTGGCTGCGGCGTTCTTTCCAGTATTCTTGTATGCCTTTACGGTTTTTGTACTCGAAATACTCGCTTTGCGTGAGGGTGGTGGGCGTGTCGTAGTAGAACTGGCCGATGCGGCGTTTGAAGGTGTATTGTCCGGTCAGGGGGTCGTAGATGATTTCGGTGTTGAAGTTGTCGGGGTCGTTGAGGTAGAGAGGTGACTTGTTGTTAAGGTCTTGCAAAGGGTTGCCTGTGTTGACGGGGATGGGGTAGACCATCTTGGTTGTGTCAGGCTCGACGGTGTAGGGGGTAAAGAAAATGTCATACTTGTCTGCTGCTGTCACACAGAGCGATGGCGATAAGAATAACGCAAGAAGGAAAAGAATTATGAATGCTGAATGCTGAATGCTGAAATGCCATGCTTTGCCCTTATTCTGCATTCTGCATTCTACATTCTGCATTTCTATATCTTTGTTATATATATTCATCTGGTTTACAATATCTTAAGTGCTTCCTTGATCAGGGTCTCGACGTTGGCGTCGGGCATCTGTTTCAGCAGACGGTCGAGAGCCTTGTTGACGGCGGGTTTGCTGAAGCCCAATATCGTCAATGCTGATAACGCTTCAGTCTTGATTGTATTGTCTGCCACGGCGAAAATTTCCGTCGGGAAGTCGTTTTTCTTGAGTTTGTCCTTCAGGTCGATGACGATGCGTTGGGCGGTCTTGGCGCCTATGCCTTTCACGGCTTGTATGGTCTTCACGTCGTCGTTGGCGATGGCGTTGCTCAACTCGTTGACGGTCAGTGAGCTGAGGATTAGCCTCGCTGTGTTGCAGCCTACGCCCGACACGGAGATGAGCAGTTCGAAGAGGTCGCGTTCCTTGGCGGTGAAGAAGCCGAAGAGGTTGTGGGCGTCTTCGAGGATTTGCTCGTGGGTGTACAGCTTCACCTCTTCCTTTTCGCCGATGGCGGTGAAGGTGTTGAGCGTGATGTTGATGCAATAGCCGATGCCTTGGTTGTCGAGGACGACGTAGGTGGGTGATTTTTCAGCTATTTTGCCGGTGATATAGGCGTACATTTGGGCGCAGTTTGGTTTAAACTGCAAAAATATGAAAAATAAGGATAGGGTGGGACAAAAACCAAACAAAAAAAGAGGACTTTTCAGCCCTCTTTTTCTTGATGTTGAAATGTAGCTTATTTGGCTTCCTTTTGGCACTCATGGCCTTCTTCACCTTCGTGCTTGCAGCATTTCTTTTCGCCGCCGCAGCCTTCGAGGCGCTTCATGACGAGGTCTTTCTGCTCGTCAACGGTCATTTCACCAAATTTCTCCCAAGCGGCCTTCATCTCGGCGCACTTCTTTTCGCACTCGGCCTTTTGCTCTTCGGTCATCTCGGCCATTTCCTTGCAGACTTGCTCGCCGGCAGCTTCCATCTCAGCCTTCTTGGCTTCCATTTCGGCGTCCATATTGGCGAAAACCTCAGCGGCCTTCTTGTTCAGTTCGGCCTTGGCTTCGTCGGTCATCTCTTCCCACTTGGCATACTCGTCTTTCAGAGCGTGCATGGGGCATTCGTGCTTTTCTTCCACCACTTCAGTCTTGGGCTCCTCAACGGGCTGAGCAGGCTGAGCGGGTTCTTTCGGGGTGTTTTCGCAGGCCACCATGAAGAGGCAGGCCAGTCCGAGTGTAAGAACTAATTTCTTCATTTTCAGTAAGTTTTAAATGTTGTTTAATGTTGTTTTCTGTTTTTGAGCGTGCAAAAGTACAAAATATTTCAAAGGTGGGCGAAAAAAATGCGTTTTTTGCAAAAAAATCTTTTTTATAATAAGGTTGTTTATTTGTTGGGGAATGCCTAATTTTGCGGCCAAATTTGAGAACAGCAAAAAATATCAACAAACTAATTCATAAACATTTAAACAAGTATTATGGCAGAAAAGAAATTTTTGACATGCGACGGTAACCAGGCTGCTGCCCACGTTGCCTACATGTTCAGTGAAGTGGCCGCCATTTATCCTATCACTCCGTCGTCGCCGATGGCCGAGTATATCGATGAATGGGCCGCTAAAGGTCAGAAGAACATCTTTGGCGAGACCGTCAGAGTGGTCGAGATGCAATCCGAAGCCGGTGCAGCCGGTGCCGTCCACGGCTCGCTGCAGGCTGGTGCCCTCACCACCACCTACACCGCCTCGCAAGGTCTCTTGCTGATGATTCCCAATATGTACAAGATCGCCGGTGAACTGCTTCCTGGCGTGTTCCACGTCTCGGCCCGCGCCCTCGCCGCCCAGGCCCTGTCCATCTTCGGCGACCACGCCGACGTGATGGCCTGCCGTCAGACCGGCTTCGCCATGCTGGCCACCAGCTCCGTCCAGGAAATCATGGACCTCGCCCCTGTGGCACACCTCGCCGCCATCGAAGGCCGCGTGCCGTTCGTACACTTCTTCGACGGCTTCCGCACCTCTCACGAAATCCAGAAGGTTGAGGCTGCTGATATGGAGAAGCTCCGCAAGCTGGTTAACTACAAGGCTTTGAAGGAATATCGCGAGCGCGCTCTGAATCCTGAGCATCCCGTCACTCGCGGTACCGCCCAGAACCCCGACATCTACTTCCAGACCCGCGAGCTGCAGAACAAGTACTACGACGCTCTGCCCGAAATCGTGGCCAAATACATGAAGCAGATGAGCCGCATCACCGGTCGTCAATATGCTCCGTTCGTTTACTACGGCGCTAAGGATGCCACCGATATCATCATCGCCATGGGCTCCATCAACGATGTCATCAAGACCGTTATCGACAAGGAGAACAAGGCTGGCAAGAAGCTCGGCCTCATCACAGTGCACCTCTATCGTCCCTTCAGCGTGAAGTACCTCATGGACGTCATGCCGAAGACCGTGAAGCGCATCTGCGTCCTCGACCGCACCAAGGAACCCGGCGCCAATGGCGACCCGCTCTACCTCGACGTTGTCGAAGCCTTCAAGGATGTCAAGAAGGCTCCTATGATCATCGGCGGTCGCTATGGTCTGTCTTCAAAGGACACCACGCCGGCTCAGATTGTTGCCGTCTACAAGAACCTCGCCTCCGAGACCCCGATGAACCAGTTCACGGTGGGTATCAAGGACGACGTCACCCGTCGTTCGCTCAAGGTCGGTAAGGAAATCTCCATCCTGCCGAAGGGCACGTTCGAAGCCAAGTTCTACGGCCTCGGTGCCGACGGTACCGTGGGTGCCAACAAGAACTCCATCAAGATCATCGGTGACAACACCAACAAATACAGCCAAGCCTACTTCGACTACGACTCCAAGAAGTCCGGCGGTTACACCTGCTCGCATCTGCGTTTCGGTGACCAGCCCATCCTGGCTCCTTATCTCGTCGGCACGCCCGACTTCGTGGCTGTCCACGTCCCGAGCTACCTGAAGAAGTACGACTGCCTCCGTGGCCTGAAGAAGAACGGAACGTTCCTCTACAACTCGCCTTGGAGCGTGGCTGAGACCAAGAAGCATCTTCCGGACTTCGTGAAGAAGTACCTGGCCATCAATAATATTAATATGTATATCATCGACGCCACGAAGATCGCTGCCGAGATTGGTCTGGGCAACCGCACCAACACCATCCTCCAGAGCGCCTTCTTCAAGATTTCGGGCGTCATTCCTTACGACCTGGCTGTCGAGCAGATGAAGAAGTTCATCGTGAAGAGCTACGGCAAGAAGGGTGAGGATATCGTCAACATGAACTACGCCGCCGTTGACCGCGGTGGCGAGATCCAGAAGGTTGAGATCCCCGCTGAATGGGCCAAGCTCGACTGCACCACCGACTTCGTCTTCGAACACAACGCCGACGATCCCGAGTTTATTAATAAGGTGATGCGCCCGATGGTCGCCCAGTGTGGTAACGACCTGCCCGTGAGTGCCTTCAAGGACATCGTCGACGGCACCTTCCCGGCTGGTACCACTGCTTACGAGAAGCGTGGCGTCGCCACCGTCGTCCCCGAGTGGAATCCTGCCAACTGTATCCAGTGCAACCAGTGCTCGCTGGTGTGCCCGCACGCCGCCATACGTCCTGTCGTCATGACCGACGCCGAGCTGAAGAAGGCTCCCAAGGGCATGAAGACTGCCGACATGAAGATGCCGAAGGAGATGGCTGGCATGCACTTCCGCATGCAAGTCTCCGTCATGGACTGCACCGGTTGCGGCAACTGCGCCGATGTGTGCCCCGCCAAGGAGAAGGCTCTGGTGATGAAACCGTTCGAAAGCCAACTCGACGAAGCCAAGAACTGGGAGTACGGTCAGAAGAAGGTCACCTACAAGGATGAACTCATCGACAAGTACGCCAACGTGAAGAACAGCCAGTTTGCACAGCCGCTGTTCGAGTTCTCGGGTGCCTGCGCCGGCTGCGGCGAGACGCCTTATATCAAGACCATCACCCAACTGTTTGGTGAGCGTATGCTCGTCGCCAACGCCACAGGTTGCTCGTCCATCTACGGCGGTTCCGCTCCTGCGACGCCTTACTGCAAGAACAACCGCAGCGGCAAGGGTGTGGCATGGGCCAACTCCCTGTTTGAGGACAACGCCGAGTTCGGTCTCGGTATGGCCACGGCTACCCGCAAGATGCGCGACCGCGTCGAACGCATCATGAAGGAAGCCATCGCTGAGTGCAAATGCTGCACGAAGGAATTGAAGGCCCTCTTCCAAGAGTGGATCGACAACCGCGAGGACGGTGTGAAGACCGCCGCTTTGGCTCCTCAGATCCTGAAGGCTTGCGAGAAGTGCGGCTGCGACTACTGCCAGCAGATCATCGACCTGAAGGACCACCTGGTCAAGAAGAGCCAGTGGATCTTCGGTGGTGACGGTTGGGCCTACGACATCGGTTTCGGTGGCCTCGACCATGTGTTGGCCAGCGGTGAAGACGTCAATGTCCTCGTCCTCGACACCGAGGTTTACTCGAACACGGGTGGTCAGAGCTCCAAGGCTACGCCTGCCGGTGCTGTCGCCAAGTTTGCTGCCTCTGGTAAGAAGGTCCGCAAGAAAGACCTCGGCATGATTGCCAAGAGCTACGGCTACGTCTATGTGGCTCAGGTCGCCATGGGCGCCAACCAGGCTCAGTACTTCAAGGCCATCAAGGAAGCTGAGGCTTATCCTGGCCCGTCGCTGGTGATTTGCTACGCTCCGTGTATCAACCACGGCATCAAGATCGGTATGGGTCACTCCCAGATGGAAGAGAAGCTCGCCGTCGACTGCGGTTACTGGCACCTCTGGCGCTTCAACCCCGCCGAGGAAGAAGAAGGCAAGAACGGCTTCCACTTGGATTCCAAGGAGCCCAACTGGGCCGACTTCCAGAAGTTCATCATGGGTGAGGTGCGTTACAACTCGCTCGTGAAGACCTTCCCAGAAGAGGCACGCGAGCTGTTCGCCAAGACCGAGCAATTCGCCAAGCTCCGCTACGAAGGCTACAAGAAGCTGGCTATGGGAGAATAAATCCCAGTTATGCTAATGAAAAACAGCGCATCCGATTGGGTGCGCTGTTTTTTTCATCATCGTTTGCATTTTTCCAAAAAACTTGAATATCTTTGCGTTTTGAAATTCTGTAAACAATATGATATGGATATTAGTGAATTTATTAAAGAAACTATTCGCCAAGTATGTGATGGAATTACATGGGCTTCCAGAGATTGTAGTCAATCAGGCGTTATTGTAAATCCTGCAATCTCTGTTGGAGAAAATGGAGATTTCTTTATTCCAAAAAAGCCTTCTTCCATAGCCATGCAACGACGTGTACAGAAGATTGACTTTGATATTGCAGTTGAAGTTACAGAATCAGAAGAAACAGGTGGGGCAGGAGGTGTGTCTCTTCACGTTTTTACAGCAAAAGGGAACCTGACAAATAAAATGGTTAACTCAACAATCAATAGAGTTAGTTTTTCCATACCTATTTGTCTTCCTACCCAATCGTGTTTTGATGAATGATAAAAGCAAGACGTTCGAACAAATGTCATTTGAAAAAATACTAAACAGACAAATAATAAATCAAGTTATGAGAATTATTAAAGCAAGTATTCTGTTAGTAACAATAGTGTTATCCATCAATTGTTTCTCTCAACAGTTGGAATTTATGGGAATACCTATTCGCTCTACTATTTCTGATTATTCAACAGTATTAACTGCTCACAGATTTAAGGCACGATATACATCTGATGAGCGACGTATTTGGGATGGTGGTGATTTTTGGAAACGGAGGAATTGCTTTGTGGAATTATATGCAAACGACGGCACAAATGTTGATCATATAGAAATAAGGATACCCACTACAAACATTACATACGAGGAATATGCTCATATTGCAGATGAATTGTTGAGCGATTTATCAAATAAGTACGGAATACCTCAAATAGATACACTTCAAATAGCTACAGAAAGAGATGTTTTCTTTACCTCATCAGATCTTCAAAACAACTTGTGTTTTATAGTTAAGTGGAGCCTGTCAAATGGCGAACTCAAAATACTGCTGAACAATGATCGGGTGTATGCAATCTTGATGAAGTATGTAAGCATAGAGTATATTAATAGAATAAAGGAGGCATCAAGGTTTAAAGGTCAAGGAAGTTCGGATTTGTAATTTTGAAATATACATATATGAATACAATGGATTTGTTCGATTTTATTAATGCAAATTTCACAATGCGCAACAACGCTGATTGCTTCAACAAACTTAACTGTTTTGCTGATGCGATGCATCAAGGACAATATTACCCAATCACTGACGAAGAAATCCATCGTGGGGTGGAGTATAAGAAGGCTGAAGGGAAAGCCTTATTAAAAGCCATAGACCCCATTATCCCTGACAAAGATAAGAAATTAGCCGAAGCGATGGTTGAAACTTTTTGCGAACAAAGCCTCCAGCAATTCTTAGATTACAAGCATAAATATGAAAACCGCAATAATCCCGTTATCTAACACAAAAAGAAACACTTATTGAAATGATAATAGACTTTACAGCTTCGAATTTCCGCTCAATAAAGGAACCGCAAACCATCTCCTTTGAGGCCACTGACAACAGTCATCTTGAAGACTATTATGTGGTCAAGAAAGGAGACTACCGTCTTTTGAAGATGGCGACGATAATCGGTGCGAATGCATCGGGAAAAAGCAATGTTTTACAGGCTTATCAGTTTTTCCTGCGTTTGATGCGGGTGCCATGTGAGAATAAGACAGACAAGATAGTTTACGACAAATTTGCACTGGATGATGATTGCGCTAAGCAGGATACGACATTCTCAGTTAACTTTATCTACGGGGAGTATCATTACAAATACCAGGTTGTATTCAATAATGAGATGGTAGTCGAAGAGACCCTTTCTCGCAAGCCCATCAGGGATGGCAAGATGGATAAAGTATTTGGCAGAGCGACCAACAAAGAAACGAGATTATCCACAATTTCATTATATGGGAAGTACAAAATCTATTCATTAGATTTCGACAAAGTATCGATTAACTTGCTGCACAATAGAACTGTCTTTGGAGCCTACCTGAAAAGCAATGTTGATATCCCATGTATGAAGGAAATCGAGGATTGGATTGTCTCATATTGCCTGCCAATAGTTACAACAACGGAACAAGGGTTGCGTCAATACACATCTAATCAGATTTTTGATGGAAAAATCACAAAAGAGCAAGTTGCTTCTTTCCTACGCAAAGCAGATGTGGGTATAACAGATTTCTCTGTCAGAAAAGAAGATACGCCCATCTCTCCCTATTATGCCGCCGCTGTTGTCAATGACAAAAACACCCCTGATGCAATCAAGGAGCAAGCAAAAAATACGTCTACTCTACCTGATGCAAGAGTTAAGATGGTGCACAACGGAGTGCAGGGCAACTATGAACTCGAATTCGAAGAGGAGTCTCGAGGCACACAGCGATACTATGAAATGGCGGGTGTGTTGCTTACCATCATCAATACCCCACACATTGTTGCTATTGATGAATTAGAATATGCTATGCATCCCGACCTATATGAACATTTCTTGGTCACATTCCTTTCAAACGCCAAAGAATCGCAAATCCTTTGTACAACACACATGCGTGAATTCCTTTCAGACAAAAACCTGTTCCGTGATGATTCCGTGTGGATTGCCCAAAAGGATGAATATGGCGCAACGGAGGTTTATTCTATTGCCGATTTCGATGATTCTGAATTGCAGCAGATAGATAGTCGTTATGGAGCCTATCGTTCTGGACGGTTGGGTGGAATACCTCGGCTAGGCGACACATACGTTGTACCTCTCAATACCGAAAAGCGATGAGCAGACAGACGAAACAGCGCAAATTTGACAATTCCATTGCGGTTATTGCTGATGGGAAAACGGAGAAATGGTATTTGGAGAAAGTGAAGATTCATTATCCTTGTGAAGCCCTTAAAACTATCCGTATTGAACCTCAATTGCCTCAAAAGAAACAGATAGAAGAACTCGTCCAACTGGCGAAAGAAAAGGCTGAAGAAGGCTACAAAAGAGTTGTTCTTATCATTGATTTGGACGCAGTACTGATTTATAATGTTGAGTTTGAAAAATTCAAGTCATTCATGAATAGATATGACAAGGCTTTGGAAGAGAATTCGTGGATGAGCAAGGTGGAAGTTATTGTGAACAATCCGTGCTTGGAGTATTGGCATTTACTTCATTTCAATCGAACCAGCAAGCAGTATAGGGGATACGGAGATATGGAGAAAGATTTGCTGAAAGTACTGCCAGATTATGATAAAAGCGAAAAGTACTATTGCGGCAATCCCGACATCTATATTCGATTAGGTGGGGATGAAGGGCTATCCAAGGCAAGAAACAATGCCAAACCCTTACTTCCGTTCAACATCCAGACTTGCAGAGAGAAAGGCATTTCAGAGATGGGCAAGCTGTTTGACTATTTTGATTCTATATGATACGGTTGCCACGATGTGACAACCCTACAGCCCATGGGTTGTAATGTCCCATCGGTCTGTAGGGCTGCTGTACCCCGGCAGTCGCAATCATGATAATTGCATAATTGTTTCCACCGAATTGTTTCGTCATGAAAGATCAATACCTTTGCGGAAAATTGAACGTTAATGCCATACAATTTGCCACAACGGAAATCTCCGCGTGCCACATGGCACGATTACAATGGCGGAAGGTATTTCGTGACCTTTTGCACGAAAAACCATGATTTGTATTTCGGCGATGTGGTTGATGGTCGGATGGAATTGTCGGAAATTGGGGAATGGACGGTGAAACAAATCGAACAAACGGCGATTATTCGTCAGAATGATGTAGAAATCCCATTGTTTGTGGTTATGCCCAACCATGTTCATCTAATCGTTGTATATAATCGCGTTGTCCCCTGTAGGGACGAATCGAATGCGTCCGAATCGAATGCGTCCGTATTGAATGCATTCGCATCGAATGCGTCCGAATCGAATGCGTCCGAATCAAATGCGTCCGAATCGAATGTGTCCGCGTGTAGGGACACATCGAATGTGTCCGCATCGAATGTTTCCACAATATTGCATAAAACAAATGAATCGGAAACGCGCGGTGGCATGGACGCACGCGGTAAAACGGACGCACGCGGTGCGTCCCTACGGTTTGGACCGCAATCGGGGAATTTGGCATCCGTGGTGCGTGGTATCAAATCCGCCGTCACCAAATACGCAAACGAACATGACATTCCGTTTGCATGGCAATCACGTTATCATGACCATATTATCCGTAATCAATTGGAAATGAACTGCATCGCCAATTATATCCAAAACAATCCTATGAAATGGGAATTGGATCGGTTTTATAAAAAACGGTGATTTATTCGAACGGCTGCCACGGTGTGACAGCCCTACAACCCCGACAGGAAACAATGGTCCCGATGGTAGGTCTGTAGGGCTGCCGTATTACGACAGCCGCATAGATGATGTTCCCGAAATAAACGAAGAAATGCAAAGCCGCGCCAATCGTTGCGGTCGGTTATCGCACATGATTGGGCAATTCAAATCCGCAGTTACCAAATATGCGAACGCACATGATATTCCTTTTATGTGGCAGCCACGTTTTCATGACCATATTATCCGAAATGGCGTGGAAATGAACCGTATTGCCGATTATATTCAAAACAATCCGATGAAATGGGAATTGGATAGGTTTTACAAGAAACGGTAGGATATGTTATTCGGCTGCCACAATGTGACAGCCCTACAGCCCGCGTTTGAAAGTGTGGCGATGCGTTTCCTCCCAACCGTGGTGCTCATGGTAAGGAGACTCTTTATGGTATTGCTCAATAATAAGTGTCACACTGTCGAGTTCTTTGATAGCAAATTTCCCGTTGGTGTTGGGCATGCTGGGGTTGATGAACAACGTGTCGCCGTTGATAAGCCATTCGCTGTTCACATTAGGGTCGGAATGTGAGCATTCATGGGCGAAATGGTCGTTCATGTGCCAGCATGTGGTTCCGTCAGCCTTGAACTCGGCCCAGTCATAGCCGGAATAATTGTCATCGGGTAGGTTCCATGTTTCTTCTTGGGTGTATGACCCGTCAGTAGACCATGGGTTTTCATCGTTGAGGTCATGGATCCCATGGTAATAGGTCTGTACGCTCCATTTACCGACAATCTGTTCCTTGTAGCCGGGTTTGTCGTCTTTGTTGCCGCAGGCAGTCATGGCGGCAAAACTGAGCATCACTGTGCATAGGATAATTGATTTTTTCATGGCATTAATTATTTGGAAATACATCAGTCTAACGCTATCCCGCTGTTAAATATTGCCTGCGTGTATAATCAATAAAAAAGAGGACAACCCAAGGTCATCCTCATTTTTCATCTGATGATTGTCTTTGTTATTCAGCCGGAGTCTCAGCCGGAGCTTCGGTTGAAACCGGCATGGTCGTCGTGTTGGCGGGAAGAGTTTGCTCGGGAAGAGCTTGCTTTTCATCGGCTTTCTCGATTTGCGACTCCTGGGCACCGTCTTTTGAGCCGTTGGGGAGGAAAATAGCCGAGGCTAAGCAGAGAACCACCAGCACACCGCCTATCGTCCAGGTCGCTTTTTCGAGGAAATCGGTCGTCTGACGAACGCCCATCATCTGATTGGCACCTCCGAAATTGGAGACCAAACCACCGCCTTTTGAGTTCTGAACCAGAACGATCAATCCTAATAACACGCTGACAATCAGGATTAAAATTACTACTACTGTGTACATTTTTGTTTATTTAATTGTTTAACTTTCTTTGCTTTCTTGTAAGCGTTCAATTTGGGCTGCAAAATAACGACTTTTTTCTGGATATTTCAAGCATAATTTTTCATAAATTGATTTTGCCTTCTCAACATACCCCTGTTTTTCATATATTTTGGCCAAAGTTTCGCTGACGATGTTCTCTTGGTCGATGATACTGTTTTGCGCCACCGAGATGGGGTTGTAGAACTCAGCCTTGGGTCGTGAAATGCTGGGGTTTTCAAGTATAAACTTGTCTATCAGCTCTTTGCGCGAGAGTTTCTTGGGCTTAGGCTGCTCGGTCTCCTTGCGTTGCTTCTCTGCCTCAAGTTCTTTCAGTCGGTTGGCGATGATGGCTTTCAGTTCGTCTAAAGACTTGCGTTTTTCTTCCAAAAGGGCCATCTCGGCGGAAAGCTCTTCGTGGCTACCGCTGAGGTCGATTTCGGGGATGATGAACACTTTCTCGCGGATGATGCCCGTGTTTTGCTCTTCTTTCGCCTCGATGGGCTCGATGTTGGAGAAGACATTGTCGGAAGGCGCATCGGTTTCAGGCGTGGTGGGAACGAATTCGTCGGGCAGGGCAGGGATGTCAGGCTCGCTCTCGAAACGGTGCTTGGCAATCAAGGTGAAGAGGCGCAACTTGTCGCGGTTAGGCATAGCAGCGGCGGTGTGTTTCAGTTGGCTGTCGTAGCGCTCGTCGCCCGTGTTTTGGTACGCGATGGTCAGCAAGGCTTGACCGATGGCAAAATAAGGATAGTCTGCCACGAGCTGCTCCACCTCTTTCACGGTCTCGCCTTTCAGCCGCTCCGGCATCCTGATGTATCCTATGATTTGCTTACTGTCCATCTTTTCAGTTTAGAGTTGAAAGTTGAGAGTTGAGAGTAGTTGTAAGTTTAGAGTTTAGAGTTTAGAGTTGTTCGTTATTCATCATTCTGCATTCTGCATTCATCATTCCGCATTCTGCATTCATCATTCCGCATTCATCATTCATCATTCTGCATTCTGCATTCATCATTCTGCATTCTGCATTCATCATTCTGCATTCCAAATTACCAGTTCACTAATGCCTTATTAAAGATATCCTCCACGAGTTGTTCGACAATTGTTGAGGTCAGCGACTCCTGCACCGAGTTCAGGTCTTGGTCGCTGGGGTAGTCCTCATAGCGCGAGAAGGTCTGTTCGAAGTCTTTCGTGTCGTCGATGCGGTTGCTGAATCTGACTTTCACCGTGATGGTGAGTCGGTTCATTGCGGCGGTCTGTCCCGAGGTGATGGCCACGGGATTGGTCTTGTAGTCGGTGATTTCGCCTTCAAAGGCCAGGTCGCCTCCCGTTTCCACCATATCCAGTGTGGTTTGGCTGGTCATGGCATCGCGCAAGGCGGTGGTGAGGTTGTCGCTCAATAGCGGGTTGACCAGCTGGGCGTGGTTGGGGAAGTAGTCCACCGAGACGGTCTTGGCCTCGGCGGGTATCGACGCGCCCGAGAAGGAATAGATGCCACAGCCTTGGCAAACGAGCGCCAAAGTCAACAACAAAACCGCTATCTTCACCTTCCTCTTCATAACTTGATGTCGTATTCGTTGATTTTTCTGTACAAGGTGCGCTCGCTGATGCCCAAGGCCTTGGCAGCGTCTTTGCGTTTGCCGCGATGGGCTTCCAACGCCTTGATAATCATTTCTTTCTCGTGATGTTCAAGTGAGAGCGTCTCAGGGCTCGACGAGCCGGCATAGTGCGTTTCTTCGGCAGGGACGAACTCCGCGAACTCCTGGTCATTGGTTTCGGGCTCGCTTGGACTCACGCGGGTCACCACGGTGTCGCCGATTTGGGTCATGGGAGTGGCTTGCACGTAGTTTTGCTCCATCGGACGACCAGCGCTCATGTTGTTGACTTGGTTGCGCAACTCGGCGATGTCTTTCTTCATGTCGAAGAGCACGCGATAGAGCAGGTCGCGTTCCGACATGCCTTCGGGCGTGTCTTCGCGCGGCAACAGCACAGGTAAGTTGCTTACCACCCTGTTTGGCAAATACTTAGCCAAGGTCTCCGCCGTGATGGTGCGGTCGGTCTCCATGATGGAGATCTGCTCGGTGACGTTCTTCAGCTGGCGCACATTGCCGTCCCAACGGTAGTTCTCCATCATCTTCATGGCATCGGGTGTCAGCGTGATGGCGGGGATGTGATTGCGCTCGGCGAAGTCGGCGGCAAACTTGCGGAACAACAGCGGAATGTCAGCCTTCCTTTCGCGCAAGGCAGGGATATGGATCGGGATGGTGTTCAACCTGTAATAAAGGTCCTCGCGGAAACGGCCTTTCTCGATGGCCAGGGGCAAGTCGACGTTGGTGGCGGCCACGATTCTGACGTTGGTCTTCATCACCTTGGAGCCACCTACGCGGATGAACTCGCCGTTTTCGAGCACACGAAGCAATCTTGCTTGGGTGGAGAGGGGCAGCTCGCCGACCTCATCCAAGAACAAAGTGCCTTTGTCGGCAATCTCGAAGTAACCTTTGCGCTCGCCCACGGCACCGGTAAAGGCGCCTTTCTCGTGGCCGAAGAGCTCCGAGTCGATGGTGCCTTCGGGGATGGCACCGCAGTTCACGGCGAAGTATTGGCCGTGCTTGCGGGCACTGTTTTGGTGGATGATCTTCGGGAACACGTCCTTACCCGTACCGCTCTCGCCCGTGATGAGCACGGTGAGGTCGGTGGCGGCCACCTGTGCCGCGATGCCGATGGCACGGTCGAGCTCGGGGTCGGTGCCGATGATGCCGAAGGTCCGTTTTATTGCTTGTACGTCCATGTTTTTCTAATTCAGAATTAAGAATGCAGAATTATGAATGATGGGTCTCGACCCATTCTGCATTCTGCATTCAACATTCTGCATTTATCTTAGTACTGCATTTAGTTCTTTCTCCATGGCTCCTTGAATCTTGCCCATGGCTTTCTCAATGACTTTGTCGGTGAGGGTGGTGGTGGGCGACATCAGCACGAAGCTCATGGCATACTGTTTCTTGCCTTCCGGGATCTTCTCGCCTTCGTAGACGTCGAAGAGGCTCATCGACTGCAGGATCTTGTTCTCGGCAGCCATGGCGACGCGCTTCACTTCGTCGAAGGTGACGTTCTTGTCGAAGATCATGGCGAGGTCGCGGCGCACGGCGGGGAACTTCGACAACGGCTCGAAATGCACCTCCTTGGCCTTGGCCAGACATTGCATCATCAGGGTCCAGTTGAAGGTGGCGTAGTAGACGTCTTTCTTCAGGTCGAAGTGCTTCAAGGTCTTTTTGCTGAGCTTGCCGAGGGTGACAATTTCCTTGCCATCCACGCAATAGGTGGTGGCATAGTCGAAATGAGGCAGGTCGGCTTCCTTGGCTTCCAAGGCGTTGAAGTCGAACTTGAAGTGGTTGAGCACGCCCATGACGTATTCCTTCAGGTCGAAGTAGTCGAGGGCCTTGGCAGGGGCGTTCCATAGCTCGGCTTGCTTGTTGCCGGTGAGGAAGAGGTCGAGGCAGGTGTGCTCGTTATAAGGCTTGAGCGGCTTGGTCTCGTCGCCGACTTTGTTTGCGTCGAAGAAGTAGACGTTGCCGAACTCGAAGAACTTCATATCACTGACCTTGCGGTTTTGGTTGAATGAGATGCTCTCCAAGCCACCCCACATCAGGGTCTGGCGCATCACGTTGAGGTCGCTGCTCAACGGGTTCAATATCTTCACATTTTGCGCAGGGTCAAAGGCAGGGAAGGCCTCGCTGTAGGCGGCCTTGGTGAGTGAGTTGTTCATGATCTCGTAGAAGCCGTTGGCGACGAGCATGTCGCTGATTTTCTGCTGCATCTTGTCGGCGTCGGGTTTGACGGCGCGGCTGATGGAGGCATGGATGCGGCTTGGGATCTCGATATTGTCGTAGCCGTAGATGCGCAGCACTTCTTCCACCACGTCGGCGGGACGGGTCACGTCGACTTTGCTGGTGTGCACGTCGACGACCACGTGTTTGTCGTCTTGTTCCACGACTTGGCATTCAAGGCTCTTCAGTATGTTGACGGCTTGGGTCGGGTCGATGACCTTGCCAGCCAGTTTGTTCAGATAGTCGAACTTCAGGTCCACGCGGGCAGGGGCGAAGTCACCATTCTTCACGTCCTTGATTTCGGAAGAAATCGTACCGCCGGCCAACTCCTTTATTAATAGGGCGGCGCGTTTCAGGGCGAAGAGGGTGATGTTGGGGTCGGCGCCGCGCTCGTAGCGGAACGAGGCGTCGGTCTGCAGGCCGTGGAACTTGGATGTCTTACGGATGCTGGTGGGGTTGAAGTAGGCACTCTCGAGGAAGACGTTGGTGGTCTCCATGGTCACACCCGACTTTTGTCCGCCAAACACGCCCGCGATGCACATGGGCTCTTCAGCATTGCAAATCATCAGGTTGCGGCTGTTGAGTTTGCGCTCCACGCCGTCGAGGGTGACGAAAGGCGTGCCTTCGGGCAGGCATTTTACCACGACCTTCTTGCCCGTGATCTTGTCGGCGTCGAAGGCGTGCATGGGCTGGCCGACTTCCATCAACACGAAGTTGGTGATATCGACGATATTGTTGATGCTGCGGATGCCGACGGCGGCGAGACGGTTCTTGAGCCATGCCGGCGACTCGCCGACTTTCACGCCGGTGACCGTCACGCCCGAATAGCGCGGGCAGGCTTGTGTGTCTTCCACCACGACGTCGATGTCGAGGTTGTGGTTTTCCACCTTGAAGTCGTCCACCGAGGGGCGGATAAGGTGGTATTTTGTGGTGTTCTCACGCTGGTTGAGGGCGGCCACGAGGTCGCGGGCCGAGCCGATGTGCGAGGTGGCGTCGCTGCGGTTGGCGGTGAGGCCGATTTCAATGGTATAGTCCTCTTCCACAGGGAAATAGAACGAGGCAGGCTTGCCCACTTCGTAGTCGTCGGGCAGCACCATGATGCCATCGTGCGATGTGCCAAGTTGCAGTTCGTCCTCGGCGCAGATCATGCCTTCCGAGACTTCGCCACGGATTTTGCCTTTCTTGATGGTGATGTGTTCGTCGCCAATCCAGAGTTCGGTGTTGATGGTGGCCACAAGCACCTTCTGGCCTGCTGCCACGTTAGGTGCGCCGCACACGATGTGCAGGGGCTCTTCACCGCCCACATCGACGGTGGTGATGTGAAGGTGGTCGGAGTTGGGGTGATCGATGCAGGTGAGCACCTTGCCAACGACGACGCCCTTCAAGGCGCCTTTTACCGACTCAAAACGCTCAAGGTCTTCCACTTCAAGGCCCGTGGAGGTCAACAGCTCGCTGACTTTCTCAGCCGGATAATCGCAGTTGACGTATTGTTTCAACCAGTTATAAGAGATTTTCATCTTATTTGTATTTGTTTA
>JAGBQJ010000010.1 GCA_017632935.1 Bacteroidales bacterium
GGGGTTCATGTCGGGGTCAGGACCGCCTTCCTTGGCAGCGATGGTGATCAGTTTTCCGAGTTTCGGGAACACTCTTGACATGTGTCCCCATCTTTTCATCTTGGCCGCTTTGCGGTATTCAAATGCTCTTCCCATTATGTAGATTTTTAGATTTTTTAATTTTAGGTTGCAAAAATAGTAAATCGCCTTGAATTGGTGAATTTTCTGACCAAAAAACTTCAATTTTGCCGTTTTCTCGTATTTTTGCGGGGTAATTAATAAAGGTGTGAAGATTCTGGTATTGACAGAGACCGATGCCTGCTGCGGCCCGATGGCAGCAGCCTTCCTGCGTGATTATTCCCCAAGGCTTGAGGTGGTCTCGGCAGGGAAGAATCCCGTAAAATCCATTGACCCGATGGTGGTTACGGTGATGAAGGAATGTCTGATTGATTTGAGCTGTTATATGCCTCAAAATATAAAATCGGTTGATGCTTCGGGCTTTGATACTGTCTACGAGTGTCCCGAAAGGTCGTGCCCCAGTACCATTGAAGCCTATCGTGACTTACGTGATTTCGTCAAAAACGAGGCGTATTTGTATTTCCGTGGTTTGTAAAATGAAAACAGCCGCTCAACGAGCGGCTGTTTTCATTTTCTGAAATATTCCGATTAGGCTTCGGCAGGAGCTTCAGCTTCAGCGGCAGGGGCTTCCTCGACGGGAGCTTCTGCAACAGGAGCTTCCTCGGTGGCAGCTTCAGCAGCGGCTTCAGCGGCAGCTTCGGCTTCGGCAGCCTTCTGGGCTTCCATTTCAGCGAGTCTCTTCTTGGCGAGCTCGGCGGCGCGGGCCTCGTTGACTTGCTTCTCGGCTTCCAGACGGGTCTTCTTCTCGCCACGGGCCTTCTCTTCGTTAGTCTTCACGATACCAGCCATCTTGGCTTCCTTCTCCTTCATCCAGTTCTGGAACTTGATCTCGGCTTGCTCTTCAGTCATAGCGCCTTTCTGGACGCCACGCATCAGGTGATACTTCATCATGACGCCGGTCTTGCTGAGCAGCGAGCGGGCCGTGTCGGTGGGCTGAGCGCCAACGCTGTACCAATACAAAGCTCTGTCAAACTTGATGTTGATCTGAGCAGGGTTGGTGAGCGGGTTGTAGGTGCCTAATTTCTCAATGAAACGGCCATCACGTGGTGAGCGAGAGTCGGCAACTACGATGTGATAGAAGGGCTGACCCTTCTTGCCATGTCTTTGCAATCTGATTTTTGCAGGCATAATTTAATGTTTTAAGTTGATTTTTAATGAATTAACTAAAACCTACCCGAGGTTTCGGCTGCAAAATTACAACTTTTTGTTGGATTGACAATCAGTGCGATGCAAATTTTTCTTGGAACGGTGTCGCAGTTCAGACCTGCAACCCTTCTGGCGAGAGGCTGACCTTGATGGATTGGAAGGTGATGGGCTCATTGTCCATCATGCGAATGAACAATTGCTTGATGTCGTTCGTATCCTTGGTTTTTTCTTTAAAAACCTGATTGTGAACGATGTATTCTATGTAACCGTTTTGTAGGGCAAGGTCGCCGTGGGTGACCATCAGGTGGTATTGCAGATGGTGCTTTTGCTGCCAAACGTCTAAATGATGACGGTCGATGGCCTTGTAAATGAGGTCAAAATCCAATGCACCAGTCTTGAATGTGCCTTGGTACTCGTTCTCGACATTGGTCTCGTGCTTGGCGGAAAGGTCCCAAGAGAGCGGCTGCCGAGGCTCGTAGCCATTGCCGTGGCGTGTGGTGTAGGTCCTGGTGACCAAATAGACATCGGCATCAGCGAGCATGTCGGGAGGAATGTTGTCGAGTCCCGTATGCGAAGGGGTGACATGGGGATAAAAGCCGTAGTCCATGTCAAGGAGCAGGCCTTGCGCGCCTTCATAAACGAGTTCGGCGTCATCAGAAATGGGTGGTTTTGAAGTCACCGTGAAGGGCAAATCCTGCATCGATTGGACGAACAGGTCTTCCAGTTCAGAGTCTTTTTCAACTTGGTAATAGCTCCTCACTTGATAAAGAAACATACGGAGGAAGTCCTCTTTGTCTTTGTTTGGAAGGACGCTTTGAAAGTTGGAACTATTGTATCGCTTGAAAGTTTGGAAGATGCCTTTGCCGCATGTCCCGTCTTTGATGACTTTGGCATTGTTGATGCCCGCCATGATGTCATATGGGCTCACGACGCGGCAGCCGGGATGGACGAAAAGGGTAGGCGACTTTGTTTCGAGTGTCTTGTACTCGTTGAAAGCGGCAATGGGATCGAAATAGAAGTCTTTTTCAAGGAAAGTGGGGACTCCAAGGAGTACCCCACTTCCGTAAGTTGAGCAAATGTGTTCCTCACCGTTGAGGTTGACCGTATGGGCTGCCTGTGCGCCGCCGTTGAAGCGGATGACAATGGGCTTTCTTCCATATTTCATGGCCTGCATACAAAGCCATTGTGTGGTTGCACCCTTGCCCTCGTCGCCGAAGGCCAAACCCAACACGATGGAACGTCTCATCACAGCTGGTGTTGGATGCCTCCGCCGTTTGAGGCGATAGCGGCCCCCGTGTTTTTCTTATACGAAGAGACAATGACAGAGGAGAGGATGCCGCCGATTTCCTTCGACTCCATGCTTTCTGAAAGCAGCAGCTTGTCATCGCCCATCAAACCGCGCCATTTGCGTGGAGATTCGTAATGGTCGCTGGAGTAGTCGTTGACGTTGATGTGGTAGACATCCCATTTCTTTTGCGCTTCCTTCAGCAGGTCGGAGGTCAGCATTTCGCCTTCGCCTTCGCCGAAGAGGTCTCTAAGCACCTCGCCTTGTACAGCGTTATGACAAGGTTCGTCGCCGATGGTGATGAGTGTGCCCTTGATGCCGCGTTTCTCGAACGAGTCGATCTTGGTGTGGAACGCCGCGAAATACCAGGCAAGCTGGTACGATTCGCCGTTGTTGCCGCCGCCACCGCCTTCGATGTAGATGGCTTTCAGCCATTTCTCGGTCAGCTCGTCGGAGGTCTCAAACTGTCCCACTTGGATGGGTGCGTCGTCGCTGTAGTGGTCGCCGATGCCGAGGAAGCAAATCTGCGCATGCTCCACGCCTTTCTCCATGACGATCTTCATGATTTCAGGGAAAGCTGACTTGATGAGGTTCTCGGGCACACGTCCCATGCTGCCTGTCACGTCGAGACCGATGATGATGGGGTAGGACTTGGGGTGTTCTTCACTGTCGCACGACTCCCTGATTTTCCCTTTGATGTTCATCAGCGGGTCGAGGCCGCGATTCCTGAAGATTTCCTCTCTGCTTTGGGTTCTATAGCTGGTCGACCTGGCTTTGGCGCGGTCGAAAGAATAAAAGCCGCCTCCCATGGTTATGCCTCCATTTTGTTGGCTTCCAGCGTCCTTTGGGCTACGCCGCCGTCATTGAGGTCGCCAAAGAGTTCCACATAGCGTTCTGTCATGATTTGCAGGTTGATGAGAGCATCGCGCTTGTTGCGGCCGATTTCGAGGTCTTTCATCATGAAATCGTCGGCCTTGAAGTCGGAAGGCACCACGGCGCCGCTGAGGGCGTTGACGGGCGAGAGGTCGAGGATGATGTTCTCACGGTCTCTATCGTAGTTTCTGATGAGATGGCAAAGGTCTTCAATCTTGCGGCGATAGATGATCTCAAGTTCTTCGGCTACGCTTTCGGCTCTGCTCTCTTTCAGTTGCTTGAAGTTTCTCATCAAGTCTTCCTTGAAGGTGTTTTTTCTTTGGTTGTCCATGTCGGTTGGTTTTAGGGTGGGCCCATCGATGGTTTCAGCTTTCGCGCAGACCGAGCCCTGTTGTCTCCGCTATGCTTTGTCGTTTTGAACGAGCAAAGATAATCATTTTGTCGGTAATACGGGTGTCAATTGAGATTTTTTTTGAAAAAACAAGCCATTTCTTTCCAAGGTTTCAAAAGCAGAAGAAATGCTTGAAAAAATACGTATTTTTGCACGTTTTTTTTGGATACTGCTCATGGAAAAGGATAAGAATCTTCGTTGGGGCTACATCGCTGGCATCATCTCGGGCATCACTTACGGCATGAACCCGCTGTTTGGCGTGCCAGTCATCAAAAACAAGGGTTTGGATGTCAATTCCTTGTTGTTCTACCGTTATGGTGTAGCCACCTTGTTGATGCTGGTTTATATGCTGATTGTAAAGAAGCAGATCCGCATCACTTGGAAGCAGTTCGGGTTGATGACGATTCTCGGCATTTTGTTCACTGGGTGCAGCATCACCTTGTTTGAGGCATATAAATACATCGATTCGGGTATTGCAACGAGCATTCTGTACGTTTATCCTATCATGGTCGCATTGATTATGATGATTTTCGGTCAGTTTCCGACTTGGAAGACATGGCTTTCCATCTTTGCGGGTGTGGCAGGTGCCGTTTTGCTCTCCCTCAAGGGCGGAGGTGGCTTCATCGATTGGCGTGGCATTGTCCTTGTGGTGGCCTCGGGATTGTGCTATACCTTATTTATAGTGATCGTCAACATGAGCAAGCAAGTAAAGGCCATCCCTAATCTTACCTTAACTTTCTATTGTTTCATGATTGGCTCGGTGATGCTGTTTGCCCTTTCTGGTTTCGGCGTGCATCTCAATCCCGTCCCCGATGTTGACAGTTGGCTGAATATATTGGGCTTGGCGGTGCTGCCCACCGCCATCGCCACCATCACCTTGGCGGCATCGAGCAAGGCTGTCGGCGCCACCAAGACCTCTATCCTCGGTATCCTTGAACCTTTGACGGCCATCGTCATTGGGACCTTGGTCTTCAAAGAGGCCTTCACGCTTAATGTGGCCATCGGCGTGGCGTTGATCCTCTTCGCGATATTGTTTATGATTTTGACGGAGAGGAAGTCTTGACTTTATTTCACCTGCACCTTGCTGATGCTCCAGCTTTGGCCGTTGTATGCTTTCACTAGATACATGCCTGAAGCCAAACTGGATACGTCGATAGTGTGCCGTTTTCCGTTGGCTTGGCCTTGCATGACGGTCTGTCCGTTCATGTCGATAATCTCATAGCGGCGCAAGCCTTCGAGGCAGAGGGTCATCTCGCCTTGGGTGGGGTTGGGATAGACAAGCATCATATCCGTGACGGGTGCTTCGTTATGTGGGACGCCTTCAAACATGCCGTATTTGAAGATATAATCGCAGACGTAAACGAGCTGTCCGCCATCGTTAGCGGTCTCCCAGGCGTAGCTGAGGGGACGGTTGGCGAATGGGTCCCAGGTATAGAAGGGCTCGGGGTGATAGGGCAGGAGCACATGGTTGATGGTGCATTCTTCGTCGTATGCGTAGCTCACGCGGTCGACGACTTGACCGTTGGAGCTTTTTTCGCGATGCATGCAGTTGCCGTTGGCGTCATAGATTCTGTCGATGCTGGAGTCGGGCAGCCATCCGTTTTCCCAATAGAAGTAGTTCTCGTTGGTGCAATGTTCAGCTTCGTCATAGAAGTAGGTAGTCAGGGCTGAGTTGCTCCAGCCGGTGCCTCCCCAGGCGTCGTTGTATTCTTCGAGGAGTTGGGAGCAGAGGCCGTTGTCGTAGCTATAGGTGCCGCGCATAAGCAACATGCCGCCGAGGGTCATCTCATAGCCGGTGAGCACGTCGCCTTCGTATTGGTAAGAGTAGACGCCTTGCACCTCGAAGCCGCTGCCCCAGTCGTTGTAGTTGGTGCGGGTGAGGCGGTGGTTGTTGTCGTCGTAGGTATAGGAGATATAGCTCGGGAAGATCCATTCGTTGTCGTAGTATTGGTAGCAGTCGATGCGGGTCACGTTGCCGCGATCATCATAGAAAAGCGAGTCGATGAAATCATCGATTTCGCCGCCCATGTTGGAGGTAGCACGGCAGGCTTCCAATAAGTTGTTGGCGTTGTAGTGGAACTGCACTTGATCGACCTCGTCGTCGGAGTAGAAGCGGTCGAGGAAGTAGTCTTGCGCCATGGCCGTGCGGCATGTCAGCAAGGCCATGATGATTAGGAGGAGGTGTTTGAGGTTTTGCATGATGAAATTGCTTTGGGTTATAATGAAGCAAAAATACATAAATAGTTGCTTAAGCGTGTGAATTGTCTTGAAATTCGTAAATGATTTGTTTTTTATTTTCTGTAACCTTGCGCCGTCCGCCAAAATTCCCTATCTTTGAAGGCTGAAAACTGGAGCAGAATTGACTTTGGATATCAATATGTTACCAAAGCAATCTTGTTTATTTCAACTGAAAACTGGATCGCTTCGTGCCTCGCGATGACGCAAAGCGACAACTGACAACTGAATAACTGAACAACTGACAACTGAATACAATGTTTCTCGTCTTCGATACAGAGACCACCGGTCTCCCCAAAATTGAAAACGCCCCGCTGACCGACTTCGACAACTGGCCACGCATGGTGCAGCTGGCTTGGCAGATTCATGACGACAAGGGCCGCTTCGTGGAAAACCATAACTATCTCGTGCAGCCTGACGGCTTTGTCATCCCCATCGACGCCAAGATGGTGCACGGCATCTCCACCGAGCACGCCATGAAATACGGCAAGCCGCTCAACGAGGTGCTCGACTTGTTTATGATCTCCGCCGCTAAAGCCAAATACTTGGTCGGCCACAATATCAACTTCGACCTTAACGTGTTGGGGTGTGAGTTCCTGAGATGTGGTCGCGAGAATCCCTTGCGCCGTTGGCAGATTATCGACACCTGCACGGAGAAGACGGCCGAGTTCTGCCAGTTTCCTGGCGGCAAAGGCGGTAAGTTCAAGCTGCCGCGCTTGGGTGAGTTCCATCACCTGTTGTTTGGCGAGTATTTTGACTCAGCCCACAATGCCTGCGCTGATGTGGAGGCCACGGCGCGCGTCTTCCTCGAACTGATCCGTCGCGGCGTGATCGATGAAAAGGATTTGAATGTCGATCCTCAATTCATCGCCGATTTCAAGGCAGCGAATCCCGATGTGATTCAGCCTGCCGGCATCAAGGTGGAATCGAACTTTGATGTAGAAGAAAAAGGAGAGGAAGAGCCTGAGTTCGGCGACTATGTGCCGCAGCACTTCACCCACCTGCACGTCCACTCGCATTATTCCATGCTTGATGGCATGTCGAAAGTGCCCGACCTGGTGTCCAAGTGCAAGAAAAACGGTATGTACAGCCTCGCCCTTACTGACCACGGCAACATGTTCGGCATCAAAGACTTTGCCGACACCGTGAACAAGGAAAACGGTAAGGTGAAAGAGGCCATCAAGGAGCAACAAGCCATTATTGGCAAGCCTGAGTCTACCGAGGAAGAAAAGATTGCTGCCCAAGAAGAAATCGAGAAATTGAACGGCCAGTTTTTCAAGCCGATTTTTGGCATCGAGACGTATTGCGCACCTATCAGTATTGACAAACGCGACGGACGTCGGGACCGTGGTTGGCACTTGATTCTTTTGGCGAAGAACAAGACGGGCTACCACAGCCTTTGCAAACTGAGTTCCATCGCCTACACCGACGGCTTCTATTACAATCCCCGTATTGACCACAGCCTGCTAGAGAAATACCACGAAGGTTTGATTTGCAGCTCGGCATGTTTGGCGGGAGAGGTACCGCAAAAGATTATGAATGCCGACTTCAAGGGCGCAGAGGAGTCCGTCCAATGGTTCAAGAACCTGTTTGGAGATGACTATTATCTCGAAGTGCAGCGGCATAAGACCGACAAGCCTGGCGGCGACACCGAAGTCTACGAGCGCCAAAAGGAGGTAAACAAGATTCTCTTCGACTTGGCAAAGAAATACGATGTGAAGGTCATTGCCACCAATGATGTGCACTTCGTGGAAGAGGAACATGGCGAGGCACACGACCGCCTCATTTGCCTCAGCACGGGGAAGGACCTTGACGACCCGACTCGAATGCACTACACCAAGCAGGAGTGGCTGAAGACGCCCGCCGAGATGGGCCGCATCTTCTCCGACCATCCGGAGGCGCTGGAAAACACCCAGGAGATTGTTGACAAGGTCGAGACGTATAGCATCGACTCCGACCCCATCATGCCTAAATTCCCCATTCCAGAGGACTTCGGCACTGAGGAGGAGTACCGCCAGAAATTCACCGAGGAAGACCTCTTTAACGAGTTCACCCGCGATGAGCACGGCAACGTGGTGTTGTCGCAGGAAGAAGCCGAGAAAAAAGTCAAGAAACTTGGCGGCTACGACAGACTATACCGTATTAAACTTGAAGCCGACTATTTGGCCAAACTGACTTGGGATGGCGCCAAAGAACGCTATGGCGAGAGTCTTACTGAGGAACAAATCGAACGCATCAAGTTTGAGTTGCATGTGATGAAGACCATGGGTTTCCCGGGTTACTTCCTTATCGTGAGCGACTATATCCGTGCGGCACGTGAGGAGTTGGGAGTGAGTGTCGGTCCAGGCCGTGGCTCGGCCGCCGGCTCTGTGGTGGCCTATTGCTTGAAGATTACCGATCTCGACCCCTTGAAGTACGACCTGCTGTTTGAACGTTTCCTCAACCCCGACCGTATCTCCCTGCCTGATATCGATGTTGACTTCGACGACGATGGCCGCGAGCGTGTGCTCAATTGGGTGACCAACAAATATGGTAAGGAGAAAGTGGCGCACATCATTACTTATGGCACGATGGCGGCCAAGTCGGCCATCCAGGACGTGGGTCGTGTGCAGAAAGTGCCGCTGCCCGAGGTGGCCAAAATCAAGAGCTACATTCCTGACCGCAACTTCGATGAAGCCGCGGTGAAGGCTGTGGAAGGCGAGGTGCCGAAGAAGATGCCCAAGGTCAACCTGAAGAACTGCTACAAATATGTGCCCGAGCTGAAGGAGATGCTTAACGGCGATGACAAGAATGTCTCGTCCATGCTGACCTATGCTGAGGAACTGGAGGACACCAACCGTCAAGTGGGCATCCATGCCTGTGGCGTCATCATCGGTGCTGACGATTTGACCAATGTTGCGCCAGTATGTACGGTGAGAGACAAGGACACCAAAGAAGATGTAGTGGTGACTCAATATGATGGCCATGTTATTGAAACTGTGGGTCTTATCAAGATGGACTTCTTGGGCTTGAAGACCTTGACGTTGATTAAAGATGCCTTGCACAATATCAAGAAAACCCGTGGCATAGAGATTGACATCGACCACATCCCGATTGACGACAAGGAGACATACGAATTGTATTCGGCGGGCAATACCATCGGTACCTTCCAGTTTGAATCGCCGGGCATGCAGAAATACCTGCGTGAGTTGCAGCCTTCGGTCATTGGTGACATCATCGCTATGAATGCCCTTTACCGTCCCGGCCCGATGGACAACATCCCTGATTTCATTGCCCGCAAGCAAGGCCGTCAGGAAATCAAGTACGACTTCGACTGCATGGAGAAGTATTTGAAAGACACCTACGGCATCTGCGTGTATCAGGAGCAGGTGATGTTGCTGTCGCGCGAGTTGGCCGACTTCACGAGAGGTGAGTCAGATACCTTACGTAAGGCTATGGGTAAGAAGCAGTTGGCCAAGATGGAGGAGCTGTATGAGAAGTTCATGAAACAAGGTGTGGCCAAGCTGACCAAGACAGAGAACTTACCCGAAGAAGAGGTGAAGAAGCGTTTGGAGAAGATCTGGGAGGAGTGGAAGAAGTTCGCATCCTACGCCTTCAACAAGTCGCACGCGGCTTGCTATTCATGGGTATCGTATCAGACGGCTTATTTGAAGGCACATTATCCTGCCGAGTTCATGGCGGCGGTGCTCAACAACGAGTTGGGCGACATCAAGCAGGTGAACTTCATGACCGAAGAATGCAAGCGCATGAAGATTGAGGTCTTGGGTCCCGACGTGAACGAGTCGGAATACAAGTTCTCCGTCAACGAGAAAGGCGAGATTCGATACGGAATGGGTGGCATCAAGAACGTGGGCGAGGCTGCAGTGGCTGGCATCGTGGAAGAACGCGAGGCCCACGGCAAGTTCAAGGACTTTGGCGACTTTGTGATGCGCGTTGCAGATAAAGGGCTCAATGTCCGTGCTTTGGAGAGCATGGGTATGGCAGGTTGCTTCGATAGTTTCAAGGGCTTCCACCGCGCTATGTTGTTCTACATTGCGCCCAATGAGTCTGCCGCCTTCGCTGAAAAGGCCATGCGCATGGTGGCCTCATACAATGAACGCAAGAACTCTTCGCAGATGGACCTCTTCGGTTTCGGCGACGAGGGTGGGGCAGAGGAAGCCTTCAACATGCCTTTGCCGCAGTGCGAGCCGTGGTCGAAGATGAAGGAACTGGAGATGGAGAAGGAAGCTTTGGGTTTCTATATCTCCTCGCATCCCATGCAGGTTTATCACTTGCCCATCAAGTATTTCTGCAACTGCGATGTGGAAGGATTGAAGGCGGCAATGAATGATGTGGAGAAAAACCTGAAACGTCCTGTGCGTCTGGGTGGACAGATTACGCGTGCCGAGGAATATACCGCCAAAAACGGCAATCCTTACGGTCGCTTCACCATTGAAGACCAAACGGGAGCTTTGCAGTTCGCCTTGTTCAAGGAAAATTACGCAAATTGCAGGAATCTGCTGACACTCAATTCTTTCGTTATGCTTTCCGGCATTCTGGACAGACCTTTCCCGAGGGCAGGACAAGACCCGAATGTCGTGCTGCAAACGCTGGAAGTGCGTTTCAGTGAGGCGCGTTTACTCGACTCGCTTTTGGAAACCACTTCCAAGACGGTCTACATCAATTTGAATGTGGCTGAGATGAACAAGGAGACCATGGATGAGTTTATCAAGGTGATGAAGGATAATCCTGGAAAACAGCACTATAAGCTACATCTCTTCGACCCGTTGGACAAGAAATCGTGTAACATGACACCCGTAAAAGGTGCCATCAACGCGCAGGAAGTGTTGCCGCTGTTGGAAAAGTTGCCTTTTGTGGAATTTGACTTGCGATAAAAAAGAAAATTTGTATCTTTGCAAACCGAAAACGAGTAGGAACAAAACTATAAACTAAACAATTAAGACTATGGCAGTAATTCAAATGACTGACGACCGTTTTGAAGAGGTCGTCCTGAAATCGGAACTCCCCGTGATGGTGGACTTTGGCGCCACGTGGTGCGGCCCTTGTAAGAAGGTGGAACCCATCATCGAGGAACTCTCGGAAGAATATGATGGCAAGGTGATCGCCGTGAAGTGCGACGTCGAGGAATGCCCCGGCACCGCCGCCAAGTTCGGCATCATGAACATCCCCACCGTCCTGTTCTTCAAGGGTGGCCAGCCTGTCGACAAGAACGTCGGCGCTGCTCCCAAGAAGGTGTTCGTTGAAAAATTAGAGAAGCTCTTTTAATTAAGTAATTTGTAATGCAGAATGTAGAATGTAGAATGCAGAATGAGCATTCTTAATTCATCATTCTGCATTCATAATTCTGCATTCCATTTGGACTTTTCAATCGATAGGAACCGGCTGACGCAATTCGGCAGCTTGGAGTTCTTGGCACGTCAAATCGTGGAGGGATTCATCACGGGTTTACACAAGAGTCCCTTCCACGGTTTTTCTGTTGAGTTCGCCGAACATCGCCTCTACAACACTGGCGAGCCCATCCGCCATATCGACTGGAAACTCTATGGCCGCACGGAGAAGCTCTTCGTCAAGCGCTACGAGGAAGAGACCAACCTGCGCTGCCAACTGGTCATCGACCAAAGCTCGAGCATGTGCTTTCCCGTGAGGCAAAAGGTTGACTTCGAGCATCCCAACAAACTCTTTTTCTCCATCTATGCCGCTGCCTCGCTCATGGAGCTGATGCGCCGCCAGCGCGATGCCGTGGGCCTGGACTTGTTTGACGAGACGATTGCGTTCCACGAGCCCGCCAAGTCGTCCAATGTCCACAACAAACTGATCTATACCGAACTGGAGAAATTGATTGACACCTACGATAAGAACAACCGTAAGACCACCTCAACGCCTCAGTGCCTGCACCAGATTGCAGAAATGACGCACCGCCGTAGCCTTGTGGTGATCTTTACCGACATGCTCGATGGCCTCGACGACTACCAGCCGATGTTTGAGGCCTTGGAACATCTAAAATATAATAAGCACGAGGTGATTTTGTTCCATGTTTTTGATTCAAATTTGGAGCAAAACCTTGATTTCGAAAACCGCCCGTACCGTTTCGTCGATTTGGAGTCGGGCGATGTGCTGAAGCTTAATCCCATTGAGGTGCAGGAGACCTACAAAAAGATAATGACCGAACGCAAGGAAGCCTTGCTGCGCCACTGCTACCAGTACCAAATCGACTATGTGGAGGCGGATATTAATAAGGACTACAATCAGGTTTTGACGAGTTATTTGATTAAAAGATCGAAGTTGCATTAATGCCTTCAACGTTACTGTAACAAAAAAGTCCGAGAGCCATGCTCCCGGACTTTTCGTTTCCCCGAAGGGAGAATTACTTACCTAACAATAACTTTCACAGCAACGCTGTTTTGGTTGTTTTGCAAGCTGATGACGTAGACGCCAGTGGCGAGGCTGTGGCTGATGCGCTCAGTGCTGCCCGCGTTGATTTGGTGTTGCATCATCGGCTGACCGAGGACGTTGTACACGGTCATGCTATAGTGCGTGTTGTCACTGTTTTCGATGACAAACTCGTGGTCGGTGTTCCACACCGTCACATTGGCTGCAACGGTCTCATTCACGCCATCGTCGGTGAGGTCGATGAAGATGGGCGCGTCAAGGCCGCCGTTCGGGTTGATGGTGTTGGCATCAGGATACCATTGACCTTCAACGGTTTCATATTCCACCGAATAGCCATCCATGTCGTAAACCCAGATGTGATTGATACCGGTTTCATTCACGTTGGGCAGGATGCCGCCAAACCAACCGTCTTTGCCAGCCACCAATTCTTTATAGAAATCGGCATACTGGTTGATGTTGACATAGTCGATGCCAGTGGTTTCAATCGGTGTGGAGTAGACGGGACGTTCCATGTGATTGACATCGGTATAAAGTGCAGCGAATGTCATAGAGGCTTCCTCGCTCTTTGCGTAGAAGGCAGTGCCGCTATATTCATCGTTCTCGGTGCCGAAGTTGAGCACGGTGGCATAGTCTTCAGTGGTGAAAGTCTGTTCAACCGTGGTGCCGTCGTGACCATCGTTGAGGCGGATGCGGAGATAGACATGGTTGCCAGGTGTGAAGCGTGCGTTGGCCGTAGGCTCGTTAATAAACCACACCAAGGCGTCGCCGTCTTCATCGGTGGTGAACTCACCATAGCCGCCTTCGGTTGACAGGCTCGGGCTGGTGCTGCGGTAGAAGCCTTCCGGATTAGCATAGATCACGTTACCTGCACCGGCCGTTTCTGGACCGTCATTGTCGTCCACGAATTGGTTGGTATAGCGGTAGGTGGTGCTGGGCTCAAGGTTGATGATGTAAACAGCCGTGGCAACGGGTACGCGGTTGTTGTTGCTGCCGTTGTTGCCTTGGATGTAGAGCGGCATGGCGGCTGCGATGGCAGGCTCGTCTTCACTGTGGACGGTGCCCGTCAGGCTGACCTCGGTAAAGGCGTCGCCACCTGCATGGCTGATGCTGCCGGTATAGGCACCGATTTCAAGATCTTCCATCAAGCGGACATAGATGGTCACGGGCTGGTCGTCAAGTTGTCCATCGGCGTAGGCGATTTCCAGCGTCTCGCCAAAAGTTTCGTCATCTAAAGAGATTTCGAAGTTTTCGCTGGCAGTAACCGTGATGTTGCCATCACCAAGCAAGTTGGCACCAATCAGAGTATAGCTTTGCGAATTTGACGGGCCGTTGTCAACCATGTAGTCGAGACCATTAATAGAATTAGGTGTAGCCGTCAGGGTCGGGTTGGTGTTGCTGCCCGAGACGAGCATGATGTCGTCGATTTCCCATGCGGCGGCAGCGTCATCTGTACAAATGTATTTGAATGCGATGTAGCAGTTGTCGCCGCTGAAGCCATCGAGGCTGATTTCGCCCGATTCGGTCCAGCTCCAGCTGCCGCTTGAGAGTGCGCATTCAAGTTCTTGCCATGTGGCTGCGGTCGGGTCTTGTCCGTCGTAGTCGCTGGAGAAGTAGGCCTCGATGTCGGGACCGGTGTAATTCATGGCTGTGCTGAAGGTCAGCACGACGTCGCTGTAGTTGTTCAAATCAAAGGCAGGCGAGATGAGCCAGTCTTCGTTGGCACCGTGGTTGTAGCCGTTGATGTAGGCGTAATGGTTGCCGCTATGTTCAGCGATACTCCACTCGGCCTCGTCGCCTTCCACGCTGACTTGTGTCCAGCCATGCCATTCTTCCTCTTCCCAGTCTTGGTTGAAGATGATGGTGACATCGGCTTGAATGACATATTCGGCGCTGACGACCGGGCTGTCGTTGTAGCCGACCTTCTCGGCGTAGGCCCAGAGGGTCATGCTTTCGTCAACGGTGATGGCCTCTTCGTATTCGTTCCAGGGACCGTCCTCAGAATCAGTGCTGAAATAGATGGTCGCGCCATCGGTAGTGCAGTTGATAGTGACCTCTTGGACCTCATAGTATGTGCCGGCAGCAGGTGTGAAGGTTGGGGCTGCCACAGTGGGTGTACCGCCTTCGCCTTGCATGAAGATGTCGAGGAAGAAGTTGTACTCGCTGTTGTTTATATTAGAAATGGAGTAGGGACCGACCACGCTGTTGTTGTCTGTCACGCGGAGTGCCATGACGCGGTCGGTTTGTGTGGTGTTGGTGATGTTGAAACCGAGATAGTTGGGCACCAGGGCATTATCACCAGCGATACCAGCTTCAATCGTCCAAGTGATCTTGTCGCCGGTGAAGTTAAAGTTGGTGCTGCTGTTATAGCTGAGCACTTGGCCGTTGGCGTTGGTGAAGGTGTAGCCATCAGAAGTGATGTCGATGGTCCAATAGTAGCTGTCCTCGTCGGCCATGATGTCGGCGGAGATGACTTCATCGGTGCCGTTCATCGTGCTGGTGAACTCGGTTGTGCCAAGTTTATTGTTCGTCAAGGTGTTGGCGACGGCGAGATAGGCATTGGCGGTTTCGTTGTAGCGGGCGGCCAGGATGACCTTGTTGCCAGCAACGAGTTCGCTGGCATCGCTGATGCGGACATAGTCGCCACCAGGGACAGGTTGCTCGCTGACGGTACCGCTGCAAGTGACCTCGATGTCGTCAACGTCGTCGCAGGTAACGGTGATTTCTTCGTCGTTATATTCGCCAACGGTGAGGCCAGCCTTCATGCGGACGAAGATGCTTGTTGCTTCCACATTGCCACCAGTTGTCGTGAGGGTGATGGTGCTCTGGGCTTCGAAGTCGTCACCCGAGGCAAGTGAAATCTCAAAGTCGGTGGCATCAGTGATGGTGATGTCATCGCTTAAGTTGAAGCCGCTGACGGTGAAGCTCTGTTCAGCCGAAGGACCGTCGCCTTCGATGTAGCTGAATCCTGTCAAGGTCAAAGGCGTGACGGTGACGACGGGTTCTGAGGTCTGGCCAATGAGCATGATGTCGTCGACTTCCCATGCGGCGGCGTTGCCGTCTTCGCAGGTGTATTTGAATCCGATGTAGCATTCGTTGCCGCTGAAGTTGCTCAGGTCGATGTCGCCTGATTCGACCCATTCATAGTTACCCGTGGAAAGGGGGCAGGTCAATTCGGTCCAAGTGGCTGTGGTCGGGTCTTCGCCGTCGTAGTCGTTGGAGAAGTAGACTTCAATGTCGGGACCGTTAAATTTCATGGCGGTACGGAAACTCAACGTCGGGTTGCTACATGCGTCGAGGTTAAAGGCGGGCGAGATGCACCAGTCTTCGTTGGTACCATTATTATAGCCGTTAATGAAGGCGTAATGGTTGTTGTTGTGGGTACCTATGCTCCATGCAGCTTCGCCTTCGACGTCAACGAATGTCCAGCCATTCATTTCGCCTTCCCAGTCTTGGTTGAAGATAGTGACGAAGCCCATTTGGATGGAATAGGTGGCCTCGGCGATGGCGCTGTTGTTGTAGCCTTCCTTCTCGGCGTAGGCCCAGAGGGTCATGGTTTCATCGACGGTGATGGGGCCTGAGTAAACAGTCCAAGGACCGTTTTCTGAAACAGTGCTATAATAAATGGTGGCACCCTCAGTGGCGCATTCGATGAGCACTTCCTGAGACTCAAAGTAGGTGCCGGCAGCAGGCGTGAAGGTGGGCGTGGCTACGGTAGGTGTGGGCGGGTCGCCACCTTCGGTCTTCACGAAGATGTCGAGGTAGAAGTTGTAGTTGCCAGCTTGTCCACCAGTCATATTGGATTTTGCGTATGGACCAAAATTGTAGTTGTTGTTTAAAGCGAACGCCCTTCCGTCATTGTTCACATTGGTAAGTACGAAGCCCGTGTAATTTGGCACCATCGTGCCTTCTCCTGAAGTTTCATTTGTAATTTCCCACTCGATGTTGTCACCGCCTGTGGCAAAGTTGGTGCTGCTGCTGTAGCCAATCAGCTCTCCATCGGCGTTGGTGAAGGTGTAGCCGTCGGTGGTCACGCCAACAACCCAATAGTAACTGCTTTCTTCGTCAGCGATGGAGGCAGGCAGCACCTCGTTTTCGTTGGCAGTGGCGGAGGTGAACAGCACGCCTGTGGGTTTGCCCGACGAGGCGTTGGTCATGGCGTAGTAGTCGTTGGCATTGCCATCGAAGCGGGCTGCAAAGACCACATAATTGCCATCAGCAAGGTCACTCAGATCGCTGATTCTGACATAATTGCCATCGCCAGGGGTTGGCGGGTCGGGAGGAGTAGGCGTGCCGCCTGTTACCGTGCCACTGACGTTAATGAACAGCGTGTCGGCATCTTCGGAAGCGACAGCGATTTGCTCGTTATAAGTTCCTGCTTCAAGGCCAGCCTTCATTCTCACATAGATGCTGATGTCGTAGAATTGTCCTGACGAAGGGATGTAAACCACCGAAGGATCCTCCGCGACGAATTCGTTGCCTCCAAAGGTCGACACTTCAAAACTCTCTGAAGGGATGATGTTTACAATGTCAACTAAGTAGTCGCCTTCTAAGACGAAATTGGCAATCTCAGATGGACCTCCTTCATCATAATCGTAGGTGAAACCATTCAGTGTGGTGGGAGTGGCGGTCAGGACAGGGCGATGCTCAAACAGCACATCACTGGTGTCGGCCACGCGCAACTGCACTGCGTTGTAACATCCGATGATGCCCGTCACGGTCACCCTATCACCTTGAATCATACCCTCCACGTTGGGGATGCGATAGATGTTGAGGCTATTGTCGTTTTGGGTGATGGGAGTGTTGCCGCTGGTGTTGATGGCACCGATGATGGCGTCCGCAATCTTCACGCGAGTCGACTGCAACATATTGTTTTCGCTATAGTCGTTGTTGATTTCGGCAATGGTCTTCTCAGCCAGAGGCAGAGGATTGTTGCTCGAAAGCACAATGAACTCGTTGATATTGCCACCGTTGATGTTGCTCAATTCGGCTAGGCCGTTATATGCAGCACGTTTACCATAGGCACGCACGTTGTCGCCAATGGCCAGCGTTGAGGGAACAGTGTTGTTGTTCAGGAAGAGCACAATACCGGCCGTGATGTCTTGCACGTACACGTTACGATTGTCGATGAAGGTGACGGTGCCTTCCACGCAGCCGTATTCGTCATTGTCGAGAGCACGGGCTTCGGCGATGGTGATGGGCTCGTGGATGGTATAGGTGGCCTCAACGACGGTGCTGTTGGCATAGCCTGAAGCGGTAGCCATGGCCTTGATGGTCGTGGTGGTGCTCACAGTGATAGGAGTGCTGTAAACGAGGCTTTCCGTAGTCGGTTCGGTGCCATCAATGGTGTAGTAAATTGTGGCGTCATCGGTGGTGCAGCTGAGGCTCACATCTTGGGTGGTGATAAAGCTACCAGCGGCAGGTGTGAAGACAGGTGCTTCAGTCACAGGCTGATCGCTCACTGAGCCGCTTAAGGCGACCGTGGCGTTCAGTGTGCCTGAAATAAGGGTGACATTGCCGGTATGGGAACCTACGGCAAGGCCAGACTTCATTCTGACATAGACGGAGGCACTCACCGCGCCATTGGTGGGGGTGAGGGTGACGGAGCCAGCATAAGTGCCGTCAGAAGTGGTGGACACTTCGAAGTCTTGAGGTGCTGTAACGCTGACGTCGCCCGACAAGTCGCTGCCCGTGACGGTAAAGCTCTGGGCTTGCGAAGGACCAGCATCAAAGGTGTATTGGAAGCCAGTCAGCGAAGTTGGGTTGACGGTCAGCTGGGGGTTGAGGGCTACGTTCTCTTCCACGCTGCCAATCATGGTGTTATAATAAGTAGAAGAAGAGATTCCAACGAAATAGCCTTTCACCACGACTTCTTTACCATCCAGCGAAGTGAAGTCTGTGCTGATGGGGTAGGAGATGCTACCTTGAGCGGTAGTGGCACCTTCGATGTCGGTGATGTTATAGTGATTGCTGTTAATGGTCAACGTGCCTACGTATTGGACGTAATTTGAAAGTTGCGTTGGGGTAGTGGAGGCCACTCTGCTGTCCATCTCAGCACCAGTAATGACTGTAGGTTCTTCAGCTACATAATTGGAAGTGGTGGCAGTCGTGACCGTGGTGGTGTTGTTGAATTCAAACACACCTCCATAGGCTACAACGGAGCCTGACAGTCTCACCTTGTCGCCGATGGCGTAGCTGGACTGGGAATAGCTCGTGTTGTAATAATAGATATAACCTGTGCCGTCTCCTACGATGAAGCCTCTGGTGCTCTTGGCCACGATAGTGCCTTGCACGGTGTAGGTGCCGGCTGCGGTGATGTCGGAGATGTTGTTGTACACATTGGGGTTACCAGCTTGGGTCACCGTGACGTTCTTTGTAACCGTCTGAGTAGTGTTGTATGTATAGGTCAAAGTGACGGAAGCGGTACGCTCAGAGGCAAGGGTATTAGCAGCGCAAGTGAAAGGCACCGTTGTACTAACCGTTCCAAGGGTGAGCCAATCTGATGTTGTGGTGGCTGTTACATTACCGCCAGAAACAGGGTTGTTGACGGTGTATTCTATGGCACCACTAGTAGCGTTGTATTCGATTTCAACATCCTCTGCAGAAATGTAGGGAGTTGAGGAGGAACCGCTAACTCTCTTATAGTAAGTAAAAGTCTGGTTCTGGATGTTGGAGTTGATGCTAGTATAGCATCTCCAGTCTTGGCTACTGTAAATACCAATGTAGCGGCTAGTGCCATTATGAACTAGATAATTGCTGTTCGCATCTACATGGAAGGTTTTGTTCGTATTGGTTCCCACCCTGACGCCATTATTTGTACTAGTACAGTATAGCCACGTGGCTGTGGATCCATTAGGATAGAAAGTATAACCGTCTGTGGCATTGCCGCTAACAGTCCATTGGATGTTTTCAGGTATTGTTCCTGACAATGTGTTGCCTGTTACTGTGACTGCATAGGCGGCAGGAGCACTAGAAGTCCCGTTGCTATTTGTCATTGCATAATTTGAGCCGTTGTTGCCCACAATGACAAACACATCAGTAGAGGAAAGATTTGATAAAGATGTACTTTCCCATGTGTAGGTTTGCGCCCGTAGGCTTAACCCCGTCAACAGCAAAACCGCTGTCAACAAAAAAGTAAGTTTTTGTTTCATTGGGTAAGGTTTTAATTATTTGATACTTAATGATTTAATTCTAAAACGAATCCTAGTAGGATAAGACCTCAAAATTAGGTAATTGTACATGATTCCAAGGCGTTGCGTCCGATAAGTTATCAACATTTTATCAACAGGTTTATCAACATGGATTGTTGAAAACTCTGCTCGTAGACGGATAGAGACGCCGTTTTTTTACCAAGCAGTCGTTTTTTTTCGAATTCTTGCATCATGTTCGGATTTTTCTATTATCTTTGCCGCGTTATATAACATTTTTTGACATGAAAAAGATAGTTCGAATGGTATGGATAGGAGCCCTGTCAGGCTTGGCTTTCCTGATTGCCTGTTGCTCCAGCTCCAGAGGCCTTACGAAGGAAGAAAAGCAACGGCTTACCAATGAACGCGACTCCATCAAAAACGTGCTCAAGACGCATTGGATGGCTACACCGGAGGACAATCCCGTCGCCAAGGCGGAATATGACGCGGAGACCGAACGCCTTCAGTATCAGATAGATTCCATCAACTACTGTCTGGGCAAGAATGTTGATTTGGACAAGAGCAGAGAACGGCTGGAACAGAGCAAACAACGCAGCACGATCCAGTATCGTATCAGCCAGCTGAAAGAGGCTTTGCATTTCCGCGAGACGGCTTGCATCTACGGCTCACCCGAGGTCATGAAGGAATATGGCAAGGAGACGCAGAGGATGCGGCAGGAGCTGAAAGATCTTGAGAGTCAGCTCGAAGAAATGGACAACAAAAAGAAATAATTCATAAATCTTAATATCATGGGAAGATTGTTTCGTAAACTATGGATTGGCTTGTTGTCGGGCACTGCCGCGCTAACGGCCTGCAATATCTTTTCGCCCCCGCCGTGCTACTATGGCCCGCCTGTTCTTCCCGGAGAGGAGGACACAATCGTGAACACCAACCAGAAAGACCGTCGTGAGATGTTGCGCCAACGTATCAACCAGATTCATAGCATCCTTGAAAACCGCACCAATGCGGAGATCTACGGCCCGCCCGAGATGATGGAAGAATATGCAAGAGAGAACAGACGCTTGCAAGCCGAGGCCGATTCACTGGAGCAAGAGCTGAAGAACTTGGAAAATGAATAGAAATAGCGTTTGACATGAAAAAAGTAGTTCGCACAGTTTGGATCAGTGCCCTGTCGGGACTGGCATTTTTGGCCGCCTGCTGCACACAGAATGGCTTGTCGCGTAAGGAACGCAAACAACTCGTCCAGGAACGCAACGAGGTCATGATGGAGCTGGATAGGAACAGAAACTATGAGGTCGAAGGTTCTTTGGATGAATTCTTGGGCCACAAAGACGACATCTATGCGCTTGAGAACAGACTCGATGCCATCAACTCACGTTTGGGCGATTCCATCGACCTTGACCGCAATATCCGTCGCCGGCAGATTCTGCGTCGCATCGATTCCTTGGATTACCTTATCAAAAACTATATTCCTCCTTGCATCTACGGCTCGCCCGAAATGATGGAGCAAGGTGGGGCGCGTGTTTATACAGAGCTCGATCGCATGGAAGATGAATTGAAGGCGGCACGAAAGGAACTCGAGGACCTCGACCGCTCCGAAACAGATGGCCCGGAAATCATGGAGCTGCTGTATGGCGGTCCCGATATCAAGATTGAGCCTATCGAGGAAAGAGTTATCTTGAAAGACACTATTCAAGACGAAAATCCAGAATGATTGAAGGTCATGGCAAACGAAGACAAGCCTGAAGAAAAACCCATCGAAGAGGAAGCCAAGACTTCATGTCCTGTTCCAGCAATGACGGAAGAGGAACTGGAGAGAGAGTTGAAGAGTATGATTGCCAGGGTGGAAGAGTTGCGTCGATTCAATAAAGAAGCCATCTGGGAACCTGCTGCGGCAACATACGGCTGCCCTGTGGTCCTTGGACCCAATAGTAAGCCACTTGGAGCAATGGGGCCTGTTGAAAACCAACCCGAGAAAGACGAAAAATGAGAACAGCATTATGAGTGAGCGCTTGGGCTTTTATAAAAAGGTGATGCTCGAACTCAACCACGCGGTGCTGCAGAAGCGCATTGATGAGCACGAGTTGCACCAATTGTTTTGGGAATGCACTTTACGTTGCAACCTCAATTGTCGGCACTGTGGTTCCGACTGCCGTATGCTTTCCGAAAAGGACGACATGCCGCTTGAGGATTTCCTCAAGGTCTTGGATGAGGTACGCGCCCATCAAGACCCGGGCAAGGTGATGGTCATCACCACGGGTGGCGAGCCCACCGTGCGCCCTGATTTGGCCCATTGCGGCGAGGAAATCTCGAAGCGCGGCTTCGTGTGGGGCATGGTATGCAACGGCATGTTGCTTTCGGCCGAGAAACTTAACGAGTTTATGGATGCTGGACTGATGTCGCTGGCGGTCAGTTTCGACGGCTTCGAGGAGGACCACAACTGGATGCGTGGCAATCCCAACAGCTATAAAAACGTGTTGCGTGCCGTGGAAGCCATGAAACAGCACCCGAGCCTCACTTGGGACGTCATCACCTGTGTCAACCAGCGCACCATCAAATATCTGCCCAAGTTCCGCGATTTCCTTATTTCCTTGGGCATACGCCGTTGGCGTTTGTTCACGGTGTTTCCTTTCGGTCGCGCCGCCAATGAGCCCGACTTCAAGCTCAGCAACGAACAGTTTGTGCAGATGATGGAGTTCATCAAACAGACTAGAATGGAGGGTGTGATTCGCGCCGACTATGGCTGCGACGGCTTCCTCGGTAAGTACGAGGGCGATGTGCGCAACCATTATTATTCCTGCAGCGCGGGCATCAACGTGGCCTCGGTGCTGGCTGATGGCTCCATCTCGGGTTGCCTCAGCATCCGCAGCGACTACCATCAAGGCAACATATACAAAGACAGTTTCTGGGACGTCTGGCAAAACAAGTTCCAGGTCTACCGTGACCGGAAATGGATGAAGACCGACCAGTGCGAGCACTGCAAGATGTGGCGCTATTGCATGGGCAACGGCATGCACCTGCGTGACGGTAACGGCAAATTGCAAATCTGCCAATATCACATGATTAATCCTGTGTAGAGACGCAAAATCTTGCGTCTCTACATCCGAAATTGGATGTTGAACAATAATAATAGACCAAATGAAAAGAATATTGTTAGTTTCACTGTTAGCCGTATTGCTGTCAGCCCCTTTGCTGACTTTGGCTCAAGACGTAGTGTATGTCAACACCGATGCCCCGGGTGTGCATAAGGAATACGACAAGAAATACGGCGGCTATGTATGGAAAAACGGCATGGGTAGCTTCATCTGCCGCGACAAGGAGATGAAGTCTATATGGGAAATGGACAAGAATGTCTATTTCACTGGATCCAATAATGATCCTGACAACCCCGAGGTGTCGCCTTTCTCCGGTATCAAAAAGGTGTGGGACAAGAAACGCGGTTGCTACGTATGGAAAAACGTGTATACGGGCGACTTCTTAGGCACCGACAAAGCCTCTGTCCAAAAAGAAGAAAAGAAGAAGGCAAAGGAACTTGCCGATAAAAAGAAGAAGGAAGAGCAAGCCGCGAAGAAGCAGCAGAAGGAAAAAGAAAAGGCCGAAAAGAAGCAGCAGCAAAAGAAGGAAACGCCTGAAGAGGCCATCCAAAAGTCGGAGAAGATGCTCATCACTTCCGACGAGCAGTTGCGTGAGGCTGAGGCTGCGCTAAAGGAGGCTAAGGCCATGTATGCCCAAGCCAAAGCCGAAGGCATCGACTTGAGTGAATACAACATTGATGCCTATATCAAACAAGCGGAAGATGCCATCAACGAGTATAAACGTGCTAGAAACAAAATGAAATGAAAAAGACTCTAATATTGGTTTTATTGGCTCTGATAATGACGAGCTGTCTGCCAGGCAGACGCAAACCTGAACCTAAACAATCCGTGGCCAAGGAAGCCGTATGGGATTTCTTTCTTGTCGGTACTTGGCAGTCTCCAGAAGCCACCGAGACCTTTTATGGCGACGGCAAGTATGTGTGTCATACCGTTGACTTGAGGGGAAGAGATTTGACCATCAACGGAAACTGGCGCTTAGACGACAATGAGAATTATGTTGTTTGGGTCACACAAAAGTCTGTGAAAAACGGGAGAAAAACCATCAGTTCGGAAAAGAAAGAGCTGAAGTATGTCATTAATTCTTTGGCACCGAACAAAGCTTTGGTGTATCAGGTGGGCGATGAGTATCGCTCTGCCGAATGGGTGGAATGAAGGCCGTGAATCGGATTTACCTTGTCGGTTATATGGGCGCGGGCAAGACCACCACGGCGCGCCGTTTGGCCCACCGGTTGGGCTGGGAAGTGGTCGACACCGATGCCTTGTTTGAGGAGAAATACAAGATTTCCGTCAACGATTTCTTCAACAAATACGATGAGCCGCTCTATCGCAAGCTTGAGTCGGCGGTGCTGAAGGAAACTGAAACCCTTGAAAATGTGGTGGTTTCGACGGGCGGCGGCACGGCTTGTTATTTCGACAACATGGATTGGATGAATAGCCATGGCTTGACCGTTTTCATGCGCATCAGCCCTGAAGCGGCCCTCGACCGTGTCATCCATTCGCGCCATAAACGCCCTTTGGTTGAAGGCAAGAGTGAAGCTGAACTGGCCGAGTTCGTCAACAAGCACTACGCCTCGCGGATGCCTTTCTATGAGCAGGCACGCATCACGGTGAAGTCGGAAGACTTGGATCTTGAAGGCCTGACGAACATGATAAAAGAAAACCTCTGATGAAGAAAGTGATATTATTAATAGGTGTGCTGTGGGCATGCCTGCATGTTGCTGCCCAAGACCTGGACAGCCTTTACCAAGTGCTTGAGAATAATAGAGGAGAGACAGCCTATCATGCTGCTCTTGCCATTGATGAGACCATTGGCCGAGAGCCCAACTTCGATGCCGACACCGACAAGGACGAAATCAAACTGAAGGTGTTGCGCACGATGATTCTCTACTTCTTCAACAACAACGACTTTCAGCATGTGGTGCAGTATTCCGAAATCGGCATCGCGCATTATGAAAAAATTGGCGACCTCTTTAACCAGGCAGGCTGCACGATGACCTTGGCCAATGCCTACCAGCGCCTTGGACAGCTTGACAAAGCCATTGACTGCTACAACCAGTGCAACGACCTCATGGATCAGATTGGCGGCGAGATGGCTGAGGTCAACAAGAGGTATGTCATCAACAATATCGCTGAGATTCATCTTGCGATGGATGAATATGATACGGCTGAGGAGATGTACCACAAGTGCATCGAGATGCTCGGCACGGTTGATGTGAAGGATACTGCTTCCAACCTTGACCTGGCCACTTACTATCAGAATCTCGCAGAGGTGCGCATTGCCCAAAACAAAGTGAAAAACGATGCAAGCAAACTAGCTGAGGCTGTGGATTTTGCAGAGCAGTCGCTTGAACTCTCGCGACATTATCAAGATACGCCGCACAAGATTATCAACAGGTTGGTGACTTTGTCGAAGGCTTATCGTATAGTGGAACGCACGGATGAGAGTGAGCGACTTATGGATGAGGCGTTGCGCATTGCGAAAGAGAACGGCGAGACATTTCTGGAAACCAGCATCTATTTGCAAAAAGGCGACTTTGCCAAAGCCATTGCCATGTCGGAAGAGAACCATTTTGACGAACTGCTGAAAGAGGCTTTGGAGAGTGCCTACCAACAGACTAAGGAGAGTGACCCAAGACTGGCGTTGGCCTATTATGAACGCAGTGTGGCCATGAAGGATTCTGTCTTTAATGAGACGCAGCAGCAGCTCATCCGTGACTATCAGGTGCGCTACGCCACGCAGGAGAAGGAACATGCGCTGGCCATGGAGCAAGAAAAATCGAAACGCAATAGGTTGTATGTTGTTGTTTTAGCGGTAATTGCCTTGCTGCTTCTTGTCATCGCGTATATTTGGTATCGGTTGGCTAAAACCCGAAAGAGACGGGCAGAGGAGTTGGCCCATCTCAACGCCACTAAAGACCGGTTGCTGTCCATCGTGTCGCACGACGTGAGGACACCTGTCGGGGCGATGTGTCAGGTGATGCGCGACTTGACCGACAACTATGATGCCATGGCAGAGACTGACCGCAAGGCCAAGATGGTCATGCTGCGCACTTCGTCGGAGGCCTTGAACGACCGCATGGAGAACATCATCCATTGGGTGAAAGGCGAGTTGGAGAACAGCCAGATTGTGCCTTCTGATTTCAACTTGTCGAAGCTTGTCGACGAATGCATCAAGGCGCAGGAGATGACCATTGCGGCCAAGTCGTTGAAAGTCAGTAATGAGGTGCCGAAAGGATTAATGGCACATGACGATGCCAATGTGGTAAGCCTCGTGCTGCAAAACCTGCTTAGCAATGCGGTGAAGTTCTCGTATCCTGAAGGCGAAGTGGGAGTGAGGGCAACGGAACGAGATGGTCGCATTTGGGTTGAGGTGCGCGACAACGGCATGGGCATCGGCGAGAAAAAAATGGAGAAGATGTTCCGCTTCATGACTTCATCTGCCAGCGGTACAGGGGGTGAGACGGGCACCGGCATCGGCCTCTTTGTCAGCAAGATGCTTATTGACAAGCTTGGCGGCGAGATTACGATTGAGAGTAAGAAAGATGAAGGCACTTTGGTGCGTTTCAGCGTCAATAAGTAGAAATTATGGAAGAGTCTCGGGCAATTAGAATCCTAATGGTTGAAGACCAACCCATCTGTCGCATGGGCATCCGTTCGACTTTGGACAAATCTGAACTTGATCATCAGGTCTTGGCGGAAGTTGATACGGTGGCAAAAGCCGTCAGTTTCCTTGAACAATATGGTAGCCAGACCGATCTCATTCTCTTGGATTACATGCTTCCCGATGGCACCGGCATGGATGTCATCGATGCAGCAAAAAGGGTTAGTCCTGAAACCAAAATTGTCATTTTCTCGGGCGAGGCCGGTGGCGCCACGGTAAAGCAATTGCTGGAGGCGGGGGTGAACGGCTTCATGAGCAAGAGCATCAACTCGGAGGAGATTGCTCTCGTGTTGCGCTCAGTGATGGCGGGTAACGACTACACTGGCGAGGCCCACATGCGCATCGAAAAAGACCTTCAAGCCGACTACGAGACCATGAAAAGCCTCACGCGTCGCGAGATAGAACTCATTACTCTTTGTGCTACAGGATTGAATACCAAACAGTTGTCCGAAGAGATGAATGTCACGCCCCATAGTATCGAAAACATGAAGAGCAGCCTTTTCAACAAAATCGGCGTGAAGTCGACCAACGAGTTGATTCTTTTCGCCTTCCGCGTGGGCTTGGTGAGTTGATGGCAAAAGATCCTATTTGTCAATAGAATTCGTTTATAACGCTGTTGATAACTTATGGCAACATTGAGGAGTTTTCTCCTTAATGTGTTCTTTTCTCATTGTATAGTTTTGTACGCGATAAAGTGTGCGTATTAAAAAAGACTAGGCAATATGAAAAGAATAACTATACTTTTTACTATCCTTTTTGCTTTGACTGCGACCGGGTCGTTGATGGCTCAGCAGGCGCTCCCGTATGAGTATGGCTTTGAGAACAATGATTTGGCTTCGGAGGGATGGACGCTGACATCCTGTCATACGAGTACTGGAATCAATGCAAATGCCAAGAAAACGGGTGCATACGGTTTCCGCTTTTATTACAGCAGCAATCCTCCTCAATACCTTATTTCTCCCGAGTTGACGGGCGGAACCAATGGCATTGTGACGGAGTTCTATTATAGGAATTATAACAGCGCTTACCCCGAGACCTTCCAAGTGGGTTATTCAACTGCCACCAACTCAGTTCAGGACTTCACTTTTGGCGATGAAATCACGGCAAGCGACAAGCAATGGACACTCTATAGCAACAGTTTTCCGGCTGGAACTAAATATGTGGCCATAAAGTATAACTCGAACTATCAGTTTTACCTTTATCTCGACGATTTTTCATTTGAGGCAGATGAACTATATCCACAGCCAAAAAACCTGGTAGTAACAACCTATACCTCGTCGACGGCAACACTTAACTGGACATCGCGCACGGGTCAGGACCATTGGGATATCTATTATAGTACAAGTACCACTGCTCCCGATGCAAACACCGTTCCGCAAGTGGCCAATACTACTACCAAGCCGTACACGCTGACTGGACTTCAGGCAGGAGAGACCTATTATGCCTATGTTCGTGGTAACTACAACAATGGCGAGCATTACAGTGATTGGAGTAATGCTTGCAGCTTTGAAGTGGGATGCTTCACGCCTCAAAACCTTCAAGTGCCCAATGTGGCTTCGGATATGGCTTATATAACGTGGACACCCGCTGGAGTTGAGTCTTCTTGGCAAGTGGTGTGCTCGGCAGTGGAGAACTTCGATCCGGATAATGAAACTCCTGTAACGGTGTCGGATGCCTATTATGTGAAAGATGGACTAATTTCAGGCACCACTTACTATGTTCGAGTCAGAGCCAACTGTGGCGATGGCTACAGTAACTGGACGCCACAAGTGAGTTTCACGCCCCAATGTGTCGCACCCGTCCAATTGACGGTTGGCATGGTGGGAGCCACCTCGGTAAGGCTTTCGTGGAACGGAATGGGTACTGAAACTATTTGGCAGGTTTCATACTCGACCGATGCAGGCTTTAATCCTGACAATGGCACCATCGTGGAAGTGAATCAAGACCCTTGCACCGTCTCCAACCTGAGCATTAATACCACCTACTATGCTTGTGTCCGCGCCAAATGCAGCAATGTTGACCATAGCAATTGGACCGATGCTGTTAGTTTTACGACTTCATGTGCCCAACCTAACAGCTTGAAAGTGAATGGTGTGACTGCCACAAGTGCTACTTTGGCTTGGACCGCAGTGGGTGACGAGGACACTTGGGAAATCTCCTATTCCACTATCCCAGGCTTCAATCCAGACCAAGGTATCATCGTGGAAGTTGGTTCGAATCCTTATGTTTTGAGTAACCTGACTACTGGTACGGCTTACTATGCGTGTGTGCGCTCCAAATGCAGTGCTTCCGACCAAAGCGCATGGAGCAACATGGTCAGCTTTACCCCTTATCATTCTTTGACGGTGAACGAAGGCTCTGCTCAGGATTATTATGTCCCCTTTTATGGCTATTATACCAATAGTTATTTCCTGCAAAGCCAGTTCATCGTCCCTTCGGTGAGTTTGGCAAGTTTGGAAAATGTAGAGATTACACAACTTACATTCCATACTGCATCGTATTATTCTACGGTATCTTGGCCTAATGTCGAGTTTAAGGTCTATTTGGCGACAACCGAACAGACCGAGTTTTTGTCAACTACCTTTGTCGACTGGAACACATTGGATGAGGTATACAGCGGCAACTTGTCAGTAAGCGGCAACCAAATGATTGTCACATTTGACACGCCTTTTTCCTATTCAGGCGGCAATCTGCTCATCGGCTTTAACGAAACTACGAAGAGCAGCAGTGGGGCTTTTGTTCAATGGCTGGGAGTCTCAACGAGCAGCAATACTTCGCTTTCCTATCTCGGCTATACTACTCAGCAGCAGTTTCTTCCCAAAATGACCATTTTTTATACCATAGGCACGGCTCCGACATGCCCCAAGCCAACAGGTCTCAGCATCAATCAAAGCCACAATTCAGCCGTGCTATCTTGGACGGCAGGAGGGGAGGAGTCACATTGGAACGTGCAATACAAATTAGCTTCGGCTACCGATTGGAGCGAGGTGATAGCGGTGGAAAACACTCCAACCTATACGCTGAGCGGATTGACACCTTCCACGGCGTATCAAGTGCGTGTGCAAGCCGACTGTGGTAGTGGTGACGTAAGCAATTGGTTGGCAAATGGTTTCACTACTTATTGCGGCCCATATAGTGCTCCATACGAGCATGATTTCGATAGCGATGCCACTGGTTCAAGTGCAGGCTTGCCGCAGTGTTGGATTAGAATCAACGATGCGGAAGACCCGTCTAATAACTATTATCCATATGTTAGGGGCAGCAATGCATACTCAGGCAGCAATTGCTTGATGTTTTTGCGTCTATACAACTCTACTGCCTTGAATCAAATGGCTGTTTTGCCTGAGATGGATGCTAATGTCAATACGATGCAATTGTCATTCTATGCCAGATTGGGCAGTGGCACCGACCAACCCTTGTCGGTTGGCGTGATGACCAATCCTAATGATGTCTCAACCTTCGTGAAGATTGAGGATGTGACAATAACTTCAGATGAGTATGCCCAATACAATGTAAACTTTGATTCGTATGAGGGTACAGGCCGTTTCATCGTTCTCAAATGTGAAAGGGCCAATGTCTATAACCAGATTTATGTGGATAACATCGTTGTGACGAGCAGTAATGTCTGTTTGGCTCCAACGAATCCCCAAATCGGTGGTATTACTATTACTTCCGCCACACTCACTTGGACCGCCGGCGGCGAAGAAACCACATGGCAGGTACGATACAAGAAGACCGCCGATTCAGACTGGAGTGATATCATCGATGTCAGTGGAACCCCAACCTGCAATTTGAGCGATTTGACTCCAGCATCGGATTATCAGGCACAAGTGCGCACGGTTTGCGGTGACAACAACTATAGCATTTGGAAGTCCGTTGACTTTGCCACGGCTTGCGGTGCCACGTTGCCTTTCATTTACGACTTCAGCAACGATGCTACAGGCCAAAATGCTGCCTTCCCGCATTGCTGGACGCGTGTCAACGACTCGGAAAGCTCGGATTACAACTATTATCCTTTAGTTGTAAGCAGTAGCTCTAACAGATACCTTCGTTTCTTGGCCAGTACCAATACCAACGCCCCAACCAATCAGATGGCCGTGCTTCCAGAAATGAGTGTGGATGTCAGCACCTTACGCATGTCGTTCAAATCGTGGTTGAGCAGCGGAAATACCTTCAAAACGCTGACCGTCGGCGTGATGACCGATCCCACCGATGCCAGTACCTTTACCAAGGTGGCCGATGTTGTGGTGAGAGGGTCAGGCTCGGCTACCTATACGATGTCGTTTGACGGTTATTCAGGCGCAGGTCGTTACATCGCCTTTAAGTGCGACAAACTCACCACAGGCTCGAATTATTCCGTGTTTGTAGATGACATTTTTGTTGAAGTTGCGCCGACCATAGCTCCAATGGTCATCCCGTTCACCTGCGACTTCGAGGATGCCGAGAGCGGCTACGATGCTTTCCCGCCCGACGGCTGGCATTACAGCATGGGCTATTATCCATTCGTCTATGAAAACAGTAGTTATGCACATTCAGGCACAAAGTCGCTGCTGGTCAGGACCTACGATGATGCCAACACCTGCTACGCCGTGTTGCCACCAGTCGACATAACTAATTATCCCCTCAACACCTTACAGATGACCTTCTGGGCAAGATGTGGCTCGGGGTATTCTTCCCTCAACATCGGCGTGATGACCGACCCATACGATGTTTCGACCTATCAATCCATACTTACGGATTATGGCGGTACGGCCTCGGTCACTACAACATACAAGAAATTTGAAGTCTTTTTCGACCATTATACGGGCAATGGCCAGTATATCGTCATCAGAACCTACGGGAGCACGAGTTGCTACATTGACGACATCGAGGTGAGTGTTTCCCCGACTTGTAGGACACCATACGACTTGAGTGAAGGCTCAGGCTATCCTCTCGGTGCTTTAGTGAGATGGCGTGTCCGCGACTTAGAACAGACGGATTATCAGATTTCCTTGAGCACCACAGAAGGCTTCAACCCCGATGAAGGCACCATCGTGGATGCGGAATTTGAACAGTCATTGGTAGGTGCTGGCACACCCTATAGGGATTACATGTTGACCTGTCTCGCCCCCGAGACCACCTATTATTATTATGTGCGCGCCAACTGCGGCAATGGAGACTTTAGCGCTTGGAGTGATGAATACAACAGCTTTACCACATTGGCGGCTTGTCTCGGACCTTATGATTTCGATGTTTCCTACTATAGCGATGTGGAGGCATCATTCATGTGGTATGGCGATGGCGGTGGTATTAATCTTGAAGAGTGGGAATTCCGCTATAAGAAGACCTCCGATGTGGAATGGACTACACCTTCCGACTTTGTACCGGTGCCAGGCAGTGAATTGGAAATCATTTACACGCTGACAGGCTTGCAGCCTGGCACGGAATACGAGGCGCAGCTTCGCCAAAACTGTGGTCCGAGTTCATGCCCAGGTATTGAAGACAACTATAGCGAATGGGCTTCCGTGACTTTCACGACACAAGGCTCAAGAAACATCCTCTATGTGACCCCGACTGGTGCGGGCGAGATGAACGGCACATCATGGCAGAATGCCTCCAACGACCTCAACGCCATGTTGACCTTGGCCAGCACCATGGAGCAAAAGCCTGTCATCTGGGTGGCGGAAGGTAGCTATACGGGCGATGGCATTGCGACCAACACTGCCTTCACCATGGCGGAAGGTGTTGATGTGTATGGCGGTTTTGACGGAACGGAGACCGAGGTTTGGGAACGCGACTATGTCCATCATCCCACCATCCTCGACGGTCAGCAGGTGCGACGCGTGCTCAATCAGACCACTGATTTTCTTGTCTCGACCACTTGGGACGGTTTCATCATCCAGAACGGTCGTACCGAATCAGGTCAGTTGGGCGCGGGTGCTTGTTTACTAGCCAATTCCCGCATGCAAAACTGCATCATCAGGAACAACCAAGCATCGGATAACGGCGGTGGCATCTATGCCAGCCATGCGACTGTGGTCAACTGTGAGGTGGTCGGAAACAGCGCTTCTCAAGGAGGCGGCATTTACAGCGATGCTTCCCAAGTGCTGAACACGACTATCGTCAACAACACGGCAACCAGCCGAGGCTGTGGCTTGTATGCCGTTACTTCCGACGATGACAATACCAACTTGATTCTTTGGGGCAATAGCGCTCCCAACGATGAACAATACTACAATGCAAGCCTCACTTATAGTGCCATACAAGGCAGCAGTATAGGCGGAACGGGTAACATCGCCCTGAACGAGGAGAACGATGGGGAAAGAGCGGGCAACTATGTGCGCTTCATCGCGCCTGAGTTTGGCATTTATCAGTTGCAAGCCAGTTCTGCCGTCGTTGGCATGGGCGACAACACGGTGACGAGCTTGCCCAGCATGGATCTTGCAGGTCATGACCGTATCATGGGTGATGCCATTGAGCCAGGTGCCTATGAACAATATTGCACTGGGTATAAATACCTGCCTGTCAATTTCGCTATTGGCGGTAGTTACGATTTCTATGGTACGCCCCTCACTGAGGCGGGAATCTACATTCACCAGTTCAGCTTCAGCCCTGAATGCGACAGCATCGTTGTTGCCGAGGTCAGCCTCAATTCCATTTGGTATGTCACTACGACAGGTGCGGGCACCATGGATGGCAGCTCATGGGAGAATGCCTCCAACGACCTCAATGCCACTTTGAGCTATGTGGCTCAGCAGCCTGGTGTTGGGCGTAGGCAGGTTTGGGTAGCTGAGGGTACCTATACTGCAGTAAGCACTTTCAATTATGTGGGCGGTGTGGAAGTGCACGGCGGTTTTGCAGGCAATGAAACGGAGCTGAGCCAGCGCGACGCGGCAGCTCATCCAACCATCTTGAGCGGCACTAACGGCATGGTTTTACTGGGCCCCTCTTCCCAATATCCTTGCAGCGAGGAACGCCCTGGCTTATGGGAAGGCTTCACTTTGCAAGGTGGGCATAGCGTCATTGTGGGCGACCATTTCACCTTGCAAAACTGTACGGCTAATATACTGACTATTGTTTCAGGCACGGTGAAACAATGCGACTTCATGGACTTCGACGATACCAATTATTCCTATGCCATGCTGCGCCTCGAGAATGGTGCACTCATGGATTCGTGCCAAGTCCATAATAACTACTTTGGCTGTGCTTTGGTGCGTGCGGAAGGCGCTACCATCAGCCGTTCGCTATTCTACAACAATACTTACAATAATAGGGTAGAAGGCAATGACGTTATGTTTGGCACAGTCCTTAATGCCATCGACAATGTGACCATTGACCATTGTGATTTCCTTAACAACCGTGTCGAATATACTTCTTCCATTTCGGTTTGGCCTTTTTATAACTTGGAGCCTTCTTCTGTCGATCTGTTGCGCCAGCCGGAATATACAGTTATCGCCTTACGCGGTTCCATAATGACCAATAGTATTGTCTGGGGCAACGAACAGAATGTCCTTACGCGCAACTTCATCGCCAAGGATGCGGCTTCCGAAATCAACTATTGCGCCATCGAAGGCGGACTCTACAACGGCGTGGGCAATATTTATCTCGCTCCTGGCAACGAGAATGGCTTGTTCAGTGTGGCCTTCGAGTCGCCCGTCACTGGTGCGGGAAGCCTAAATGGTAACGACGATATGGACTTGAGTCTGAAGAGCAACTCCATCTGTCTGAAGCAGGGCGAGGACGGCAGCGACATCGGTGCCATCGCCTCGACTGCGCCCGCCACCTTAGTCGTTGTGCCTTCCGCCGACCATATCATCTATGTCGATGCCAATGGCACAGGTGACGGTTCCTCGTGGTCCAATGCCACACCTTATCTGCAATATGCCGTGGCGCGCGCCAATACTTTCGATCCCGTGGCACAAGTATGGGTGAAGGAGGGCAGCTATTCCAGTCTTGTTGTCGACTCCTTGGTGGCGGCTTTCAATGTGGTGAACGGCGTCAATGTGTATGGCGGCTTCGCTGGTACGGAGAGCAGCCTCGCCGAGCGTGACATAGAAGCCCATCCGACCTATTTGGACGGCCAAAATGCCCAGCGCGTGCTCTATCAGAACGAGCCCCTGGCCGATGGGCAGAGTGCTGTTTGGGACGGCTTCGTCATTCGCAACGGCTTTATGGCAAGGAGCCATTATTACGACTATAACTCGTCAAGTTCGGTTTCACCCTATCAAAACAATTACTCCTACAGCCTGACCCAGGTACATGGTGCCGGTGCCGCTTTGATGGATAATGTCACCTTGAGTAACACAAAATTTGAGGGCAACAGTATTGCCCTCGATGCCTCCCCCTATGGCTATAACATACCTGTAAAAGGTACGGTCTTGAGTATGTGCGGCGGCACGCTCGACCATGTGAGCATCAGCTACGACACAACAGCTTATGTCAGTTCGGCATCCAGCATGGTCAACAGCTACCTTTTTGCTATGGATGCCGAGATCAACAACTGCGATTTCAGCCACAACATCGGTAAAATAGCTCTGACTGCCTGTTCAGTGAATGCCACTCGCTTCGAGAACAACCAAGTGCGTGTCGAACTGCCCGAGCTGGATGACCTTGACGAGGCTACACTTTATCTTGATGGCTCTTCGATAAGTAACAGTTTCATCCGTAACAACAACGCGGTGGCAGTCAGCAGGCAATTCTCCAACACGCAGAGTGCCAATACTTACATCAATTGCCAGATTGACCATAACAACGGCTTGGCAGTGAAGGGACACAGCCTTGCTTACAATGATACCTTCATCAACTGTAATATCTGCGACAACCAGACGAACAATATGGGAGCCGCGTGGCTCATCAGCGGCGGTGTCTTCCACAACACTGTGGTTTGGGGCAACCGCGATGCCGTCAACATGCCTGTACACTTTGATGTCGACCAGTTGGAGGCTACCTGTAGCTTCAACCATTGTGCCGTTGAGTTGGGCATTGATGACAACCCTGAGGTCGTTTCCTTGGCTTCAAGCAATATGGGCACAAGCCAAGCCTACGCTTATCCCTCCTTCCTGGCTCCCGATGCAGGCGACTATGAGTTGACTGATGCCTCGGCGCTGATTGATGCAGGCGACACTGGCGTGAATGACGGCGGCTACGATATCATGGGTAACGACCGCGTCAACAATGCATCGGTTGACATTGGCGCTTACGAGTACAAATGTGTCCTTTACCGTGAATACAGTGACTTTTCGCTGGGGAATACTTATCCCTTCTATGGCGAGTGGCTTACCGAGTCGGGACAGTATGTGCACCGCTGGGCTATTTCCCCCGAGTGCGATAGCGTGGTGGTACTCAACCTGAGTTTCAAGCACATTATTTATGTCACTGAGACAGGTGGCGGCTTGATGAACGGTAGTTCGTGGGAGAATGCTTTCGGAGACCTGCGTTTGGCCACTGAAGCTGCGGGAGAGCATCCATACGACAGGACCCAGATTTGGGTTGCAGAGGGCTTGTATCGTGGCGATGGCACCTCGGTCAATGCTTTCAATCTCTATCCCAATGTGGAGCTGTATGGTGGCCTGACGGGCACCGAGTTGGCTGACTATGACTTGTCGCAGCGCGACTTGGAACATCATGTCACCATCCTCGACGGCGACTATATCCAGCGTGTCATCTACATGGTGGAGGAGTGCACCGAGGCTACCGCCTGCGTCATCGACGGCTTCACCATCAAGAATGGCTTCTCTCGTCAAGATGTCGACCAAGGTACGGCACTTTATTTAAAGAGGTACGCGCATGTGCGGAACTGTAAAATCACCGAAAACTACACCATGACAGGCGTTTCAGCCGTGTGGATGAAGACCGACTACATCGACATCGCCGACAAGAAGGTCATTACCAATACCTTCGAGAATTGCGAAATCACGGGCAACCAAGGTGCTTATGCCGTTTGCTCCGACCATGCTTCGTTCGCCAATTGTCAGATTTCGTCCAACGACGGTTATGGCCTCAAGGTGAATACTTACACCCGTTTGGAAAACTGCGAGTTTGTGAGCAACGGACAGAATTCATCTTGTCGCGGACATGGTATTCTGTTGGCGGGTAACGGGGTTTATGCCTACAAGACACCCCTAGGTGGCGATATCATTTCCATGGATTTCTTGGACATGACCAACTGTTTGGTGAAGAACAACGCGGGTAGCGGTTTGCATAGCATGAAGTCTTGCGGTGGTCATGCCGAAACCAACATCATGAGTTGCGTCTTTGACCGCAACCGTGCCACACGCGGTGACGACACACGCGGTGGTGCCATCTTCAACCAAGACCACGACATCAACATCAGCTGCTCCACCATCATCAACAACCAAGCTTCCAGCGATGGTGGTGCTCTTTACGGCACGGGTTATCACATCGTGAACACCATCTTGGCCAACAACAGGGCAGGGGGGAAGGTCAACCAACTCTCCAACCACTGCTACGAAGTCATCCCTGGTTGCAACATGGATGGCAGCGATATGGTGATTTATGAGATTGAGACCACGGATATCCGCTATTCCGCCATCGAAGGCGGCTATCCTGGCGAGGGCAACATCCTTATCAACAGTGATGACCTGCTGCTCGGACTCAACGGCTATCAGCTCCGCAACACATCGGTATGCGTCAACCAAGGCACTACAGAGGGTGTCACCGTTCCCGAATACGACCTGGCGGGTCATTCGCGTGTGAGTCAGGGTCGCATCGACATTGGTGCCTACGAATCGGACTTCACCGGTCGCACCTTGATTCAACCCGATGCCCACAATATCATTTATGTCAGCCGGGAAGGCAGTGAGACCAATGACGGTTCTTCGTGGGAAAACGCTACCTCGCATTTCCAGATGGCCTTGAATTTTGCACTCACCTTCGATCCGAAACCTCAAATCTGGGTCAAAGAAGGCGTTTATGATAATTTGGACGAGGAAAATGTCCAGTTCTGGAGCGACTTGGCCATCCTGCCAGGCTTGCAGGTCTATGGCGGCTTCAACGGCTCCGAGCCTGCCACTTTCAATTTGGATTACCGTCAGTTCAACAACAACCTCTCCATCCTTGATGGCAAGAATCGCCGCCGTGTGCTGGAGCAGCTGGATTCGTATCTGGGCGATGACCGTGCCGTTTGGGACGGCTTCGTCATCAAGAACGGCTTTGCACAAAAGGGTTACACGAGTAACATTCAGTACCTGACGGAAGAGGGAATCCTGGCTTTGTTTGATGAATACATGAACGGAGGTGGTATCCTGCTCCGCGATGGTGCCAGCATCAATAATTGCGACATTTATGCTAACACCGCTTTCAATGGCGGCGGTATCTATCGCGAGAATGCCAATGCCAATACGCCTGCCAACTATTTGCGCAACAACAAGATTCGTCGGAACTATGCCATCACAGAAGGCGGCGGTCTGTACTACATACGTGGTGGCAACCAAGCTGCTGTCGATGTGATTGCCAACTGCGAAATCAGTGGTAATGTGAGCGACCGTCATGGAGCATTGGTGGCTCAACGCGCCAACCTCATCAACTGCTCCATCATTGGGAACAAGACTGAGGTGTATTCGTTCGACACCATCACCTCGACGAACACCTATAACCGTTATGTGAACTGTGTGCTTTGGGGCAATGACAGCCGCAACTATGCTTTCCAGACCGAAGGCCACGACAATGTTTATGAGCATTGCGCCATCCAAGGCGGGCATGGAGGAACGGACAACATCAACCTTGCCTTGGAAAACGAGGGCGACGACTCGAATTCCTATTATCCCCGTTTCCTTGATGTGGACAATGAAGTGTATCAGCCCCTTGAAGGCTCTGCGCTTGTCAATGAAGGCGATAATACATCGCTTTATGGCGAGAAAGACTTGGCTTACCACGACCGTGTGAAAGACGGCATTGTTGACTTGGGCGCTTACGAGCAGGCTTGCATCAACTATAGGCATTTGTATGTGGTCTCCAACGAAGGCTACGACTTCTACGGACAGGTTTTGAACGAGTCGGGACAGTACCAATACCAATGGACACCGGCGGGCAGCGATTGCGACAGCCTCGTCAGCCTTGACCTCGAAATCCGCAAGATTTGGTATGTGAAAGAAGGTGGCTCCGGTACCATGGACGGCTCTTCGTGGGACAATGCCATGGGCAACATCAACACTGCTTTGACTGCAGCCAACAACTACAACACTGATGCCGATAAGCAGGTTTGGGTAGCCAAGGGCACTTATCAAGGTGACGGCACTTCGCCTCAAGCTTTCAGGCTGCGTCCCAATGTGGAGCTCTATGGCGGCTTTGACGGCAATGTGGTCTCTGAGGACATTGATGACCGCCGTCCCGACACGGCACTTACCATCCTTAGTGGTAGCCACTGTCAGCGTGTCATCGGCAACTATGGCAATGAATCTAGCTTTGGCCCGATTGCCCGCGCCCTTGTTGATGGCTTCGTCATCCAAGATGGCTACACAACAGGCAATGGCGGTGGTGTTTATGCTACCAACTATATCACCATTAGGAACTGCGTAGTCAAGAACAACCAAGGTGGTAATGGCGCTGGTCTCTATCTGGTGAATCGCTGCGAGGCGACGGACTGCGACATCTTCGGCAATACTGCACTTAGCTATGGTGGCGGCGCCTATGTCAGCTCCTCAACGCTGACCTACTGCCATCTGCACCGCAACCTTTGCGACAACACCGCTACTGGTAATCTGCAACGCAGAGGCGGTGGTATCTATGGAGAGAACGCCACCATCAACAACTGCCTTATTGCCAACAATAGCGTCTTGACCGACAAGGCTTATGGCGGTGGCATGTACATCGGCAGTTCGTCTGTGCCTAGCCAACTGCTCAACTGCACGATGGTGAACAACTATTCCTACAACCAAGCGGGTGGAATCTATAGCGAAAATAGTGGCTCCAACAACGAGTTCATCAACTGCATCCTTTGGGGTAACCGCACTGACTTGAACACCCAACAGGTGGCGGTGAGTGGTACCAATGTGCCGATTTACCTGCGTTACTGTGCCGTACAAGGCGGTTGCGCCGGTATCGGTACCATCACATTGCCAGCTGAGAACAACAGCTCGAGCATTTATGCGCCTCGTTTTGTGAGGCCTTCGGACAATGTCGGCGCCAACTATGATGACGGTGACTGGCACTTCCAAAATGGCTCCATCTTGGCCAACCACGGTGAGCGCATGACCTACACCTTGACGCACGACCTCGACGGTGCTGCAAGTGCCCGCATCAAGAACGACCGCGTTGATATTGGTGCATACGAGAGCAACACGACCAACGACTACTTCCTCGTGCCCGATGCCCACAACACCATCTATGTCAATGCAGCAAACACGGGAGGCAACCTCAGCGGCGACAGCTGGGCCAACGCCTTGCCCGACTTGCAGATGGCCATCAACTTTGCGGGTGACGACGACAACCATCCCAAGATTTGGATCGCCGGAGGTACATACACTAGCAACGGCTGGCCTTATGTCGACGCTTTCGTGGCCATGAATGGCATCGACCTCTATGGCGGCTTTGCGGGCAATGAGCCTTACGACTACGACCTCGCCAACCGTGATTTCGCGGCTCATTCCACCATCCTCGACGGACAGCACATCCAACGCACCTTGCAACAGGCCAAGAGCGAGTACTTCAAATACCGCAGAATCGAGACTTTGCAAAGCGCGACATACGACGGTCTTACCATCCGCAACGGCTTTGCCTATAAGAAAGACGGCGGCAATGTGCTGATGTATAAGGGTGACCTGCGGAATAGCATCATTGAGAATGGTCACACTTTGGAAGGCGAGGCTGGCGGTGGTGGCATCCGTGGCTATAGCGGTGTTCATGTCTTCCATACCGTGTTCCGCAACAATAAGGCGGAGGATTGTGGACTCCGCGAATATAGTGGAGGTGGAGCTGGTTTGGGAGCCATTGTTTATCGCGATTGCTTATTTGCCAACAACTCGGCTTTGAACTGCAGCCATGGTGGTGGTGCCACCGAAGCGGGTACGCACTACAATTCCACCATCGTCAACAACTATGCTACGCACTCTGGCGGTGGAGTTTATAGTGGCCATATCTACAACAGTATCCTTTGGGGCAACAAGGTGGGTAACAACATCCCTTGCAGCTTGACAACGAATAATGTAGACGATATTAACGCTTTCAATAACATTGTTCTTACAGTTAAGTATTCCGCCGTTGAAGGTGGCTATGCCGGTGAAGGCAACATCACCCTCAATGCCAGCAACACAGGCAATGCCGACATCAACTATCCTATGTTCGTCGAGCCGAGTATTGCGGCAGGTGCCAACTATAGCGGTGGTAACTGGAATCTGCAAGACGGCTCGGTCTGCGTTAACCATGGCAGCAACAGCTATGTGAACGAGGGTGAGCTTGACTTGAACTACGAGGTGCGCATCCAAAACGAGACCGTCGACATGGGCTGTTTTGAGACGCCTTACGACTTCGACTTCGAAATCGTTCCCGATGCCGCCAATATCATTTATGTGACGCAGAACGGTGCGGGTTTGAAGAACGGCTCCTCATGGGCCAATGCGACGCCTTATTTGCAATTCGCCTTGGAGCGCGCCACCTTGTATGACCCGAAACCGCAAATCTGGATGGCTGAAGGTGTTTACTCTGGCGATGGTGTGCCTTATCATCCCGCCTTCCAGCTGACCCCAGGCATCAGCATCCATGGCGGCTTTGCCGGCAACGAGCCAGCCTCGTTCGACCTCACGCAACGCGACTTCGATACCCACATCACCGTGCTCGATGGTCAGAACATGCAACAGATCCTGCGTCGCGACTATAGCGACGCCACCCGCATCGAAATCAGTGGTATTACCTTCCAGAATGGTCGTTCTGAGCGTCCTGGTGGTGCGGCTCATTTGAGTCTGACGGACATTGACCATTGCAAGTTCATCAACAACTCCTATGTGGGCGAACACCTTGGCGGTGGCGCTTTGAATGCCGTTTCTTGCGACATCTCCTATTGCGAGTTCATGGACAACTACTCGTCCTATGACGGAGGAGCAATCTACAATTATGGTGTCAATGTGTTCAATTGGTGTATCGTCAAGAACAACATGGCGGCCCATGACGGCGGTGGCGTGTATAGAGGTTGTGAGCTTTACAACAGCGAAATCAGCTACAATGAAGCCGGAAACAAGGGTGGTGGTATAATGGGTTATCACAAGATGAAGAACTGCACTGTGGTGAAGAATGTTACGACCAGTGGCAATGACGCCAATGCTGGCGGCATCTACCTTTCGGGTGCCTCGGGTGGTCTGTATTCCGTTGCAAACAACATCATTTGGGGCAATAGGGCAGGGGCTATCGTGAGCAACCTGAGAGGCACCAACCCGCCTACGGATGTCTTTGTCTACAACGCCGTGGAAAGAGACGAGATCTTCCCGATGGGAACGGGCAACATCATGCTGCAGTCCGACAACGACGGCAGCGACCCAGGGCTATACTATGTGCGTTTCGAAGACCCTGATGGTGAGAACTTCAGATTGTATGGCGAGAATCCGCAATCCATGTGCATCGATGCGGGTCACAATGACTACGCCGCTCCTGGCGACTACGACCTCGACGGTAACGAGCGTTTCCGCAACGGTGTCGTTGACATGGGTTGCTATGAACAGACTCCCGTGGACTGCCACATGCCGACCAACCTCAACATTCCAGAGGAATATATCACCTTCACTACCGCTGAGGTGAACTGGACACCTGGTGCCGACGAAAGCGAGTGGATAGTGTATTACATGCAGGTGGGTGCCACCACACCCTATCTTGTGACGGTTGACACCAACTATATCCAGCTGCAAGACCTTCATCCCAATGACCGATATATGGTAAAGGTGAGGAGCGTGTGTAGTGCTGAGAGCATGAGCAGCTATTGCGTGGCCCAATACTTTAATACCGCTTGCGACCCCGACAGTATCTATTGGCCTAACGAATTCACTGAGGCGGCTTTGCTGCCCGCCAACGACCAAGACTTGCCATCGAATTCCAATGTGTTGTTCAACTGGGATTATATCGAGGGTGCCGACTACTATGACCTTTACCTCTGGCGTACCGACCATGGCAACGGGCTGGACATCCCGACCTTCCCCGTGAGGAAAAACCTCCACAACAACTATGCGACTGTGGATTTGGCGGTTTCATATTATGATGGCTACGGCCAGTATGCCCATTGCCCAGGTTGGGGCTGCGATCCTGAACCGCCACTTTACCTCTACCAGAACGACACCACAGATGTGGCGTACTACGCTTGGTATGTGGTCGCACACAAGGATTGCGCTACCATCCAAAGCGACACGATGTTTTTCAACACGGGCTTGCCCGACTTGCATGTCACGGCACTCGATTGTTCGTATGCACAAACTGGACAACTGATGACCGTCCAATGGTCGGTGCGAAACGATGGCACTGTGGCAACTCCGACAGGTGCCACTTGGACGGACTACATCGTGCTATCGTATCCCATCAACTGGACAACAGAAAGCTTCACGGGTAACGATCCCGAGTCCTTCGTTGTCGCTGAGGTGCCCAATCTCATCGCTTTGAATCCCAACATGCAATACACCAACCAGTATGATGTGTTCATACCTAACGACATGTATGGCAGCGTGTTCCTCTTCGTGCTGTCCAACTGGCAGAAATACAGCGATATGCACCTCGACTTCGCGCCTTATGGTGGCGTGTTCCCGAATCCGTACACGCCTGATCCTTCGGGATACCCCTATTATTATATGGAAGGTACCTGCGCTACGGAGTCGTTCCACGAGATTGTAGAATGCGACAACTTCTTCTATAAGCATATTGAGGTTGACATTCCGCCTTATCCCGACTTGATTGCGCGCGAAGTCATAACGCCATACGAGTCGGTGGCGGGCGACAGCATCACCATCAGCTGGAAGATTATCAACCAAGGTGCGGCGGGATTCGAAAACCAGCCTGTGACCGACATCGTTTACATGACTACCGACACCGTCTACAGCGCATCAGTCATCACTGTGGGCTCGTTCACCGACACCGTCACAATGGCTATCGGTGACACTATCACACGTTTTGCCACCTTCCCGACCAACGAGCGTGACATCGACACCTTCAATTTCTTTGTCCGTGTGGATGCCAACAACCTCGTGTATGAGTCGCTTTTCGAGGGTAACAACATCTCTCCGGTTTCCGAGCATTCCACCATACTGCTTCCAGCACCTCCTCCCGACCTGACCGTCACCACATTGTCATTGGGGATGGACACCGTCTCGCCATACGAGCAGTTCCATGTGACATACGAGGTGCAGAACATCGGCTTTGTGGAAGCCAAGCCCGATTTGGACAACTATCCTCCTGTCAATGACAGCTGTGGTGTCGCACCTCCATGGCGTGGCACGCAATGGGTGGACAAAATGTACCTCTCCAACCTTGACACTTTGAACACTAGGGTGGCCACTTCCATAGGTCAAGTCAGCAACGACACCATATTGTACACCTTGTCGCAACTGCCCGAGGTGGATACCCTCTTCACGCAATGGGCTCGATGCCATTTCGCCGTGCCTGACACCTTGAGTGCCAATGCCTCGCATCAGGACAGTGTCAACTATTACCATGCCGTCAGGCAAGCCGAACTCGAAAAGGCTGAATTCTTGCGTGACCGAAGGAGGAGAAACACCAACAGCTATACCATTAACGGCAATGCCCGCACACCGAGGGCCATTCAGGAAGGCATGTATTACTTCTATGTGTTCACCGATGCCTCCGATGCCGTTTTTGAGCACGAATGTGAGGAAAACAACATCCGTATGGACTCGGTCTATGTGGTGCAGCCCGACCTCATTGTCACCCATATCGCCATCGACAGCACGCGTCAATACCTTACGTACACCTTGGCCAATATTGGAGAAGGCAGGATGATTGACGAACGCGTGATGCTGAAAGCCTATTTCAACAACTCCATCGCGGGTGAGGCTTACCTTTCAAATTTCAATCTGGCCTCGCAAGAAACCTTTGACGGCGTGATGGAAATCGAAATCCCCTGCAACTTTTACGAGTACAACTCTTTGCGTCTGAATGTCAACCCGCTCAATGACAAGGACTTCACGAACAATAACTTGATTATTGAGAACTACCGTCTCTCCAATCCTGACTTCCTTGCAGACGAACTCATCGCGCCCGTTGAACTCAATTCAGGTGATAGCTTTGATGTGGTGTACGACATCACGAACATGGGCGACACCCTTTATCAAGGCAATGTCGACGTGGGTGTTTATCTCGGCCTCTCGCCTGAGCTGAACTTCATCACAGCCACTCGCCTCGACCTTGAAGAGCACAGTGTCTCACTGGGTGTGGGCGAGGATACGACCATCGTCCAGAATGTGACCCTGCCCATCGAGGCAGAAGGTCAGTACTATCTCTATGTCGTGGTCAACGATGGTAATTCCATCTGCGAAGGCGACAATGTGTACAGCAATTACATCGTGAGTAACATGATCGATGTGACGCTCTCACCTTATCCTGACCTCTATGTTATTGAGGCCAATACGCCTGAAGGCGGTACGGCTGGGTCGACGGTAACGGTGTCGTACATGGCCACCAACCAAGGTATTCGTGCCGTGAACGAAACAGAGCGCTGGACCGATGCCATCTATGTCTCCAATGTGCCCACCTTCGATCCCGAAACGGCCACCCTGCTGGCTGACATCAGCCATGTTGGGCCTTTGGCCATAGGGGAGACCTATATGGTGGAACGCACGGTGATGTTGCCGGCCAACTTGGCCAATGACAACTACTTCATCTTCATCCAAACCGACAAGTCGGACCAGATCTTCGAGTATGTGGGTGAGTACAACAATGTGTATCAGAGTGCTTCCTTCCCTGTGCAGGAATACAGCCTCGACCTTGCCGTGACCAGTGTGACTGGAGAAACTGAACTTGAATGGGATCAAACGGTGACTTACACCTATACGGTGCACAACTATGGCACACGTCCTACTGTGGAGAGCTATTTTGACAGAATCTATCTCTCCGCTGACGCAACTTTGGATGAAAGCGACCTTGAGTTAAGAAGAGCAGGCATGGGTAATTTGGCTGGCGGGGCATCCTACACCAATTCGCTGGATGTGGTGATACCCTATGGGTACACAGGTAACTATTACATCCTTATGACGACCGACGCCGAGGGTCGCAATCCCGACTCAAATCCAGAGAACAATGTCATGGCGCTGTCGGTCAGTATCTCGGCCATTCCGGTGCCCGACCTTGAGGTGAGTGAGGTGACCATCCTCACGGAATATCCGGCTTGCGGTCAGCCCATCGAGGTCAGATTCAAGGTGAGTAATGTGGGCGATGGCCCGACCTACGGCACCTATGTCGACCGCGCGGTGTATTCACTCAACACTTATAATGCTGGAACGCAGTTCGCCAGCATCACCCGTAGCGACACGTTGCAGCCTGGCGACTATTACTACGACACGCTCAGCTTCGTGGTGCCAGTGCCCAATACGGGCAATTACGCCGTTTATATCAAAACCAACAGCAGACAAGACCTGTTTGAGTTGAACTATGAAAATAACCTCGGCATGGTGGGAGTCGTTATCGGCCTCAATGCCCCTGGTGACTTCGTCGTGACGGAAATCAACCGCCCATCGAGCGTCACAGCCGGTGATGTGGTGACGATTTCATGGAAGGTGAGGAATCTCGGCCCCAATGTGCTGGAGGGCGTGGGATACAGCGATGTGGTCTACCTCTCGACCGACACCATTTTCGACAGCGATGACAAGCTGCTGGGCAACCTCAACTTCAGCGACAATCTGAGCTTCCCGCTCTATACCGACATTGAGCACTCGCTGACCACGACCATCTCAGGCGTTCAGGAAGGTGACTATTATATCATCGTCCTCGCCGATGCCCGTAACAATTTCTATGAGTTGAACGAGAACAACAACCGTGGCGTCACGATGATGCCGATGCATGTGGAGCTGCCCATCCTGCCGTTCAACACGCCTGTGGCCTTCGACTTGACCAACTTCCAGTACAAGGACTTCAAGCTGCCTGTGGGCAACAACATCAGCGAGACGGTGCGCATCTATGTCCGTTCCAACGACTCGATCATGGGTGCGGTCAACAACATCTATGTGTTGAAAGACGGTGTGGGCACCAACCTCGACTACGACATCTCCACCGATGGGCAGATGACCTCGAACAGCGAACTCTACATCGCCCGCACCGAGGCTGGCTATTATGGCGTGAGCGTGTTTGGCTACAGCCCTGTGAACGACATGCAGCACATCATCATCGAGGCTGACATCCTGCCTTTCGAGGTGCGCAGCATCACGCCTAACATCGGCGGCAACACGGGTAAGGTGACGGTGAAGCTCATCGGCTCCAAGTTCCGTTACGACATGCCAGTGTGGTTGGAGAAGATCAACGGCAACGACTCGGTTGTCATCCATGCCGACACCTTGCGTTACGTCAACTTCAACGAGGCCTTTGCCACCTTCGACCTGACGGGTGCCGATTTGGGTGTGTACACCTTGGGCGCTTACAACTACTGCGCCGACACCACCAAGCTCGTTGACTGCTTCACCGTGGTGGAAGGCGAGCCGGAGAATCTGGCCACCAACCTCATCATTCCGGTGGGCTTGCGCGCCAACCGCTACTGCATGTTGACCCTTGAGTACGGCAACATCGGCAATACTGACATCGTCAACCCGCGCATCGTGTTGCGTAGCGAAGGTGGCTCGTGGATAGGCTTGCGCCGCGGGGAGTTGAACATCCACCGCACGGAACTCGAGATACCGGTCATCACCGCCGACGAGCCTGACGGCATCCTGCGTCCGGGTGTACGCCACACCGTGACCATTTACTGCTACACCAGCGGCGAGTTGCACTTCTACATCAATGTCAATGATGAGATTGATGTGCACGAATATATCAAAAACATTATGATGCAATGATAAACAGAAATACTATGAATATGAAAATCAATAAAAAACTGAGGCTTTTTGGACTTTTGATGGCTTTGATGGCTTTGATGGCTGTGGGGAGTTTGAGGGGACAAGAAATAGGCGTTCTTCCAAATGGATTTGCCGGGGATAGCCCAATTACCGTACTTTACACAGAAGGGGAATACTATAATTATGTTCAGTTAGGATCGGCAGAAGAAGAAAGAAGAGCGAATGATGAAGTACAGTATCTTTGGGAAATACGGGAGCAAAGTAATTCGGCTAACATTGCATTTGTAAGTGGACCCGGAGGAGCGGTCGATGAAAGTCAGTTTAGAAAACCTCGACCATGGATTCGTATTTCCAGTGCGGAAGGACATCATAAAGGAAGATTCGAGTTGATGTGTTTCAGAGGTTATATAGGGGGACATCAAAGGGGAGAAACTGTAATTGTATATTTAACAGATTGTCCAGAGATAGTTTCCATCACACCTAAGGAAGGATACGGCTGTTGGGAAGATGGTGATGAAATCACTATGGATCAGTTTGAGGTTGTAACGTATCCGCCTCACTACGCAGAAAGAGTCCAGCTGGCGGATGATAGTAGAATTGCGAGTGCATGGCATGGTGGAACTCAAGAACAGGATCTACACTTTTTTATGGCGGGGGAATCTGCTGTTTATGAACTTCCTATAACAGTCATTGAAAATGGGTGGCAATTGGATTTGGCTTCGTTTAAGGTGGACAGGAAGATGCTCATAGCAATTGATGCTATCGAAAAAGGTAAATGGACTAAAAACATAGAGAAAATTACACAAGTGTTAGAAAGCAAGGATCTTCTTAAAAATGCTGGAGTGGAATTTGATTTTTCACCATATTTTGAATTTGCATACTCGGCAAAGCAAAAGTGTTGTAATGGTGATGCAAAGGCTCTTATAAATCTTAATTGTCATATTGGCGTTAATGCAGAATTGGGGCTCCATATTCCAATATATGGATTCATATACGGAGATTTGGGCGTTAAAGGTGCTTTGGATTTGACCTTGATTAATACAAATATTGTTTGTGAGAAAGGTTGCGAAGAAACAACAATTCTTCCTTTTTCTTCAGATGTAAGTGCGTATTTGGGGGTTTCTTTTGATCCCATGAAAAGTCCTGAGACTTTTTCGGTCTCTGCTAAAGTTATTGGTGGAATTACAGGGAAATTCTATTATGATACGACAACAAACTCATGGACTCCATGTAAGCCGGATGGTTATTTAAAACTTAATGTTGATGTGGTTTATCTTGTCGGACACTCCCAATGGAGTTGGAACCTTCTTGACTAATAATGAATGAGTTAATCTATAAAAAAATGAAAAAAATATTTCTTTTCTTTGTCTTGGCCTTTTTGGTGCAAATGTTGCCCGCTCAAACGGACATGTTGCCCAATTTCGTCTGTAACGACTATTCTATTGCCATTGACTATAGCTTGGATTCGATGAAAATGATGCACATGGAGGATCCTCAGCATCATATTTGCAAAACGCTTTTGTACTATGAGTTGAACGGGATGGTCCCAACAGAAGAGCATCGGTGGATCTGCACGACAGGTGGCTCTCAAAATGCCGGTGCTGTCAACACGCCTCCCGCACTCTTGTGCAGGATGCTGAAAGCCTACGAGCATCATAGTCTTGATGAGTTCAAGGCGTTATACCGTCCCGAAGATGCGGCTTTTTTGGATTCTTTGTATTCGATTCCCAATTATTATCATATATGGCTGCGGTCGACCACTTTGTTCAACAAGATGGATTTTCTGTTGTCGTATGAGGCTGCGGGAAGCCATCATGCTTTTGTGAAATGTTATCAGGATAATGATTTTGTTTTCATGCTGCCTGTGTGTTTCGAAAGCATTGAAGGGTCGTGGTATATGTCCATGGCGGTTGATTCTTTGCCCGTATCGGCCAACTTGTATCTGTATCTAAAGGATTATGAGCCGGTAGACCTGCTTTCCAATAATGATGTTGATGGCGACGGCTACACCAACTTCGTGGACAATTGCGCTTGTGTGCCCAATCCCGACCAAGCAGATGAAGACGGGGATGGGGTAGGCGATGCCTGTGACAATTGTAGACAAACTTCCAATCCCGACCAAAAGGACTTTGACGACGATGGCGTAGGTAATCTCTGTGATAACTGCTACGACACTGAAAACCCAGACCAGTCGGACCGCGACCACGATGGCGTTGGTGACGAATGCGACATTTGTCCTGATGATTTCGACCCTGGGCAGGGCTTTGTGGTCTTGGACGATGGCACAATTATCGGAGAGATGTGTGACCCCGACATTGACCACGACGGCATTCCTAATGAAGACGATGATGACATGGATGGCGATGGCTGGCCGAATGCCATGGATAACTGCCCTCGCAGATACAATCCCAACCAAGTGGACAGCGACGGCGACGGCATAGGTGACGAGTGCGACAACTGTCCCTTGCACTACAATCCCAACCAAGAGGACACAGACCTAGATGGTATTGGTGACGCTTGCGACGATGATATTGACGGCGACGGCATCCCCAACCGATGGGACAATTGCCCATATCACTATAATCCTGATCAAGAGGACGAGGATTGTAACGGCATTGGCGATGCATGCCAAGATTTTCCAACGAATAACTAAATCGAATCGTTATGAATAGATACCTTAGAATATTGTTTCTTTTAGGAATGCTGGCTTGTGGAGGATGGGCTCGTGCCCAAATCAGTTTCATGAGTTGGTCGGGGAATATCCCTGCTACGGAGTACTATTCCTCCTGCTCAATTCCCGAACCGATGTCCGATGCCGACGCACTGGTCTACCTGAGTTCGTACATCACTTTTTCGAGCTATGGAGATTGCGCTTCGGATCCCCAATATGTAGCCCATTGCACATACGATGTCCCACATATGATGGATATTTGCCATGTTGAACTAGTTAGGCGTTTTACCGTTTGGGATGAATGCAATGCCGATCAACCACTTGAATTCCAGCAGACCATGTGGATTGATTTTATTGACGAAACTTTGGCCAACGACACCCTGCCCATGAACACTGTGGATGCGTATGATTTTGACCTGTTCCTTCCCAATGAGACTTCCGAGATTGATGCCTATTTGGCATATTATGGGGTGCAAATTCCAAGCTGTTGGACCGACCATGTCTCGTCCTACTCGAAAATGGTCAATACTTCCGAAGATTGCGCGTATCTTTACCATGTCATTTTTACGTTGCAGCCTGTTTCCTGTGAACTCCAAATCAAGCTGTATCAGGATATCCTGCTTCAATCCACGGCTCAAGTCGAGACCGTGGAAATGAACGGGAACAACACATTGACTCCCATGACTTTTTATGGCTGCGATGGCGAAGATCTCATTGCACCTAGGCCTATTGAAGAAATTGACGAATTTGAGAACTATGGCATAACATTCACCCATTATCTGAGTAAAGACTTCTTCGACATAGAAAGCAGCGATGAGTTTTTGCCTGGAGATGACTGCACGTCAAGCAAGATCAACAGACATTATGTAGTTACATATTATTGTACAAATCAGACTTTTGATTTGTATCAGGAGTTTACGGTCAAGAAAAGGCTGAGTTTGTCTGGTCAACTGGAGAAGCTTCAATACGAAGAAAATGAATCAATTGAGCCTTTTACTTCAGTCATGGACCTCAAAGAGAACGGCATTTATGTGAAGTATTCTTGTGACCTTTCGGATTTGGTGGTTACCTCTTATGATGAGTTCTATGAAAACCAGAATGGCAATGGGGAACGTCATTATATCGTGAAGTCGGGTAGCTGTAGCGAGATATGTGATACCTTGATACAATACATGCAGAAGATAGTAAGGAATCCGAAGCCATTCATGCTTGAGGAAACACAAAACGTGTCTATGGAGGGCATGAATGACGGAATCGCAAGAATCCGTCCGGCAACGCATATTGAGTTCTGCCCGTCTTGCCCACGGCAGGTGAATAAGATTTTCCAAGTGGAATGGGTCAATAACACTACGGGACAGGTTTGGCTTTCGAATCCTGATGATGATGGGTGCGACATCTTCTACATAGATTCGCTTACGGCGGGTAATTATGATGTGCATATCTATCCCATCTGTCCTGATTTTGATTGGGAGTATCGCCCCATTTTCTCTAAGAATTTCGATATTGCTGAAAGAAAGATGAGCGTCACCGTCACGGACGGCCCGGGGTTGTATTCAAGCCACAGTTATGTGAGCTACCTTTCCGTGGTCTCTGTGTTAGGGGCCAATAACGAATATATCTATTTCTCGGAATACGACCAAATCATGGGTCGTTTCAACGACGAGTGGGAACTGGCTACGGGCAAACTTTATTCGCCTAATAAAAAGGAGTGGGACTTGTATGAAATGTACAATCCCACTATGGGCGGCTATGGTGCCTATGAAAACATGCTTTTCAATTATCAGAACTTCAATGAAGTGTATGGTCATGGCTTGCAGCGCATGATCGTGGCTAAAGATGAATCTTATTCGGTTACATACCGGATGTATAAGAAAAGGCACCGCGATAATGAACTCGGTACTTTGTTCAAAGAATATAGTTATCCTGTGTATCGTGAGCAACTTTGGTGCTCCAACGACCCGAACGAGATTTTCGGACCGGCAGGTTATACCGACGCCGACAGCACTATCGTGCGCATGATTAACGCCGACGATGACATGATTTACACGATTCAGTTCGAGAACGACCCCGAGTTTGCAACGGCTGCCGCAGCGCGTGTCAAGGTGACTTGTCCCTTGGACGAGCATGCCGACCCCACCACCTTCCGCCTCGGCAATTTCGGCTTCGGCGAATACACCTTCGAAATGCCGCCTATGGCCAGCTACTATAATAACCGCATCAACATGGACTCGCTCGGCTATTGGCTTGATGTGACTGCCAGCATCCAAGTGCCTGAGAACGAAGCCTATTGGATCTTCCAAACCATCGATCCCGCCACAGGCGTAGCCCCCATTGATTCGTTGGGTTTCCTGCCTGTCAACGACACGCTGACAGGCGTGGGCGAAGGCTTTGTCACTTTCACCGTGTCACCAAAACCTGGTGCAAGCAGGTCGGTCATCCAAACGGGTGATACCATCGTGGAGCAGGCCCAAATCATCTTCGACGAGAACGAGACGGTGCCCACCAATCGATACAAGAACACCTTTGACGCTGTGGCGCCCACTTCCACCATCGTTTGCGACACCACAGGCGCTTATCAGTCTAAGGTGCTCAATATCGGCTTCAGTGCCGCCGATGACTCCGAAGGCTCGGGTGTAAAGTATGTCGAACTATATGCCAATGTCGATTTGGCAGGGTATGAACGCATCGCCCAGATGCATCCCGACAGCCTCTTCCCGTACGCGCTGACCGACGGCACCAACTTCGAGTTTATGTGCCTCGCCGTCGATAATGTGAACAACAAGGAGCCTTACAAGGCTTACCACGAGTTGTTCTATTGCCTTGGCAATCCGCCCCGCGACCTTGAACTGTCGAACAATGTGTTTGAAGAAAACGACGCGGTGGGTACTTTGGTTGGAAACTTTATTACCTATGACGACCAAAACACCGACAACTTCGTATATGCTTTGGTGGATGGCGTGGGAGGCACCGACAACAGCTTGTTTAGGATTGAAGGCGACCAGTTGAAGACCAATTACGACTTCCGTTGCTATGGCGACTATGAATACAGCATCCGCGTGCGTACCACTGACATTACCAACGCCTATCTTGAAAAGACTTTTACCATTCTTGCCCATCAGACGGAGACCCAAGAGCCTGTCATGGCCTATCATTATCTCTGTCCGGGCGAGGGCTTCTATTTTAATGGGCGATACATCACCGAGCCTGATGTGTATGTGGACACGTTGAGCTCCCAAATGGGCTGTGACAGCATTGTGCGCATGATTGTCCACATGAATCCTGATCCCGTCACAACTGAAGTGGATGACGCGGTGTGTTTCGGCGATGACTATACGGAAAACGGTTTCAGCCTCAGCGCCGACAGTCTCGCCATCCTCGCCCAAGGCTGGACGATGGAAGACGACCTTGTCTTGTATCTCGATAACTATAAGGAGAATGCGTTCAGCTGTTTCGACACCACGCGCCTCGCTCTGACCCTGCGTCCTTCATACGCCAGGGTTGACGAGGTGTCGGTCTGCGCCACGGAGTTGCCCTATGTTTACCACGAACGATCGTTCTCCGCCGATACCACTTTTGTGTTGCGTTATCAGACACAGACAGGTTGCGATTCCATTTTCACACTTCAACTCACTGTTGACACCGTTAGCACCCAAAGCGACAACCTCGCTGGTGGTTGGAACTGGTATTCCACCTATATCGACCAAAGCAACGGACAAGGTCTGTCTGACCTTGAGAATGCCTTGGGGACGCATGGTATGGTCATCAAGTCGAAAGACAAGTTCGTACAATACAATGCTAATGCTAACGAATGGTTTGGCAACCTGACGGAACTCGACAACAAGTCCATGTATATGATTCAGACGGATGCGGCTCATGAAACCGACTTATTGGGCTGTCAGGCAGGGAATGATTCCATAGCGCTTCATTCAGGTTGGTCGTGGGTCGGATTCCCGATGTCTAGTCCGTTGTATGTCAGTCAAATGGCGACGGCGGTCAGCGGCTATCCTACTGAGGGCGACATCTTCAAGTCCAGCGCGACTTTCGCCATGTATTACGCCGACTACGGTATTTGGTATGGCTCGCTGTCGGTGCTTCAGCCAGGTCAGGGCTACATGTACTTGTCGAACAGCAATACGGACAAGTACCTGTACTATCCCAATGCCTCGCGTACCGAAGGCCATCCTGTGGAGCTTCCTGAGGTGCATTGGGTGAATGACGCCCATCGGTATGCCGAAAACATCACCTTCTTGGGCCTCATTGAGCTGGATGGCCAATCCATCGATTCGGATACTTTGGAGGTGGGTGCGTTCTGCAACGGAGAGGAGAGGGGGAGTGGCCGCGCCCTCTATCTGCAAGAGATGGATACCTATCGTATCTTCCTCACGGTAAAGGGCCATGACGGTGACGTGATTTCATTCCGTCTCTTCGACCACAATCGCGACAAAGAGCGTCGCATCCGCTGCCGCCAGCAGGTGGCTTTCCATGCCGATGACCATTATGGCGACTTGAAGCATCCGTATGTCTTCCGCTTCGCCACCGATTACGACAAACTCATCGAGGCTGAGATTTGTGAGGGTCAGTATTATGTGGAGCATGGCTTCCGCGTCCATCAGCCTGGATCTTATTTCAAGGAAATGACGGGTCAGCACGGCAATGACAGTATTGTCCGCCTTGACCTCACCGTCAATCCGGTTTATCATGCGGAAGAGGCGGTCGTGGCCGAAGCGTTCCCGTTCCATTATCAGGATAAGGTCTTTGACAAGGCTGGTATCTACACCTTGAATTTCAAGACAGAACATGGTTGTGACAGCGTTTTGGTCGTGACCGTGGTGCCCTACGAAGGGGTACGCGAATTGTTGGTTAGCCCTGTGCCGGCCGAACGTGGCGACCGCGTGACGCTCTATTTCCCATTCACTCCGGTCGAGCAGGAAGGCTTGCAGGTGGAGGTCTTTACCCTCTCTGGCAGTCTGATTCAATCTCTAAAGCCAACCCGTTATCCTATCGAGCTTGATCCGCTGCGCGTGTCAGGTACTTACATGGTGAAGATTACCATGGGAACGGGCGAGGTACTCACAGGAAAAATCATCATTCGGTAAATCTTTGAAACTATGAATAAGATCAAAACATTGTTTGTCATTTTGGCGCTGTTATGGGTCTTCCCGTCCACAGTCTTTGCCAACAACGAATTCCCTCAACATCATTGGCAGCCAGAGGTCACATCGTATAATATGACCGCGATTTTCTCCATTAGCATCGACGGTGTCATGCAGTCGAGCCCCTACCTTGAATTGGGCGTGTTTGCCGGTGAGGTTTGCCGCTCGTCCTACCATTTGGTACAGTCTCCTTTCCCCACAGGTCAGTATATCACGGAAGGTTACAATATCTATGGCGAGGAAGGCGAGGTGCTGACTTTCCGTTTGTATGACCATGAAGCCGAAGCGGAGATGAATGTGACCACTTCCTATACCTTGCCTTGGGTCGCCAATGCTAATGTTGGAAGTGCAATTAACCCGCAACTCATCGAGTTTACTTCCGTTGCGTCAAGCTATTATGTCCTCATTACGGATGAAAGCCAGCTGGTGTCAGGAAGGAAATGTCTGATTGCCAATGGTTTTGAGGGGTCGGTGAAGGCGATGGGGAAGCAGAACGCGACGAACAGAAGTGCTGTGGATATGGCCTGCACGAATCGTAAGACCTATCAAACACCTGCTGCCCAGGCCTCTGAAGACGCCGCGTTCCAATTTACATTGGGTGGCACGGCTGGCGCTTGGACGTTTTGGGATGAGGTCAACGAGGGCTATTTGGCCATTGATGATATAGGGAATCTTGGTGTGGCGAGTACTTCTTGCACTTGGACTATAGATTTGAGTCCAACGGGGAGCTCTCATATCAGCACTCAGGTGGGACAGGGAACGAATTACATTGGGTTTGACAACAGTAATTTCCTGAGCCAAAGTAATTCATCGTCACTTTACCTCTTCGCAAAATGCGAACTTGTCAGCGGCACGAAAACCACTTTGGCAATAGTCGACCCAACTAGAATGCTTGTCGTTGAGTCAGGTAACACGCTCGAAGTGACGAACTTAAATACGGTCAATGTGAGCAATCTGATCATTGAAGATGGTGCTCAACTCATCAATGCCTCTTCAGGCGTGCAGGCCACTTTGCAGAAATCCATCACGGCCTATGATGACCCAATGGAGCACGATGGCTGGTACACGTTGGCCACGCCGATGACGGCCGCTGCGGTGGATGCCAGCTCTAATCTGGTCTTTCCCAACTACGACCTTTATCTCTTCGATGAAGCCACCCCCACCGACTTGGAATGGCGCAACTACAAGTTTGAGGGCAATTTCACCGATTTTGAGGCTGGACGAGGTTATCTTTATGCCAATGCCGCTAGTTTTACGCCTATATTTAAAGGCACTTTGAATAGTTCCTCCGTTGCTTTTCCCTTGACCTATACGGACAGTCGTTCCGATGTCTTGAAGGGCTTTAACCTGATAGGCAATCCTTTCCCGCATAATATCTATAAAGGCGCGGGTGGTGCCATTAACGACAACGCTCTCGTGTCGGGTTATTATGTCCTTACCCATAGCGGCTCATGGCTAGCCAAAACTTATGAAATGCCCATTGCACCTGGACAGGGTGTCTTGGTCAAGACAACGACAGCACACCAGATGAACATCGCTAAAACCCATGCTGTGGCAAAGGGTGAGTCGATGTCGAGCAAGGCTGTGACTGAGATTGCGGGCAGCATCAGTCTGCATCTCAGTGATGGTCGTGTTGAGGACGACGCTTATGTCTATCTCGGACCTGGCAAAGGCTTGGTCAAGATGGCGCATTTCAATGCCCTCAACCCCTCGTTGTCGATTGTGCAAGAAGAGGGAGACTTTGCCATCGCCCATGTGGATGCATCAAGCGAGACCGTTGACCTTCGTTTTGATGCTAAACAGGCTGCAACATATACAATTACGGTGGATACCAAGGCGTACAAGAAAGACTACCTCCATCTTGTCGACAACTTGACGGGTGCTGATGTGGACTTACTTCGAGTGCCGTCGTACACGTTCCAGTCCACAGGGCACGATCATCCCTACCGTTTCAAATTGGTGTTGCAAGGTACTGACAGCGAAGACGATGACAGGCCTTTCGCCTATTATTCGGACGGGGAAATACATCTCCTGGTAGAGACGTTTCCTGAAACGTCTCTACAAATCGTTGACATCCTGGGACGTATGGTCCTTTCGGTTGGAGATGTTTCGGGAAACGTCTCTACAAACGGGATGGCCCCTGGGGTGTATATGCTTCGCCTCGTGGATGGCGAGAAGGTAAGGACGCAGAAAATTGTGGTTAGATGAAACGCTTTTTCCTTGTTCTGTTCTGTCTATTGTCCGTGCTTGGCTTGAAAGCCAACCATTGGAATCCTGATCCATACCAGTTTTCCAATTCCATGAATGTGGTGGGCGTGGTTGAAATCAATGGTCTGGAGCAAGCGACCGATGCTTTGGAGTTGGGTGCCTTTTGCAACTCGGATTGTCGGGGGAGTGAGATGCTCACCTTTTATCCTGGACTGAACAGATATTTGGTTTTCTTGACGATTTATGGCGAATCAGGGAATGAATTCATGTTCCGTCTATACGACCACAACGCCCATTTGGAACTTAATGCCGATTGCGAGCAAACCATTACCTTTGTTGCCGATGAGGTGGTCGGAAATACCATTGATCCATACGTTTTCGCTTTTACAGGAGAGATCAGTGTTTATACGGTTGATGCCCGTCCCATGCCCGATACAGCAGGCATAGTCGTAGGCATGGGGACTTTTTTCGAGAACGACACTTGCACCTTGTCGGCCACACCCAATGTGGGCTTTGCTTTTGTCGACTGGACCGAGGACGGGCAATCGGTTTCGACCTGTCCGGATTATACTTTTCCAGTGACTTCAAACAGGATACTCGTCGCTAATTTCTCACTTGATACCTATGAAATCAGTGTGGAAGCTGTTCCTGAAAATGGAGGAACAGTCATAGGATCAGGGCTTTACGGGTATGGTTCTTTGGCTACGGTTGAGGCGCAGGCCAATGACACCTATCATTTCATCAACTGGAAAGAAGACGGCGAGGTGGTGTCGACCGAGGCTGTCTACGCTTTCGTGGTAGACCGCCCGCGTCATTTGGTGGCAACTTTTGCCCAAATCTGCTATGTCGTGACCGTGGCGGCTGATCCGGCGCAAGGCGGAACAGTGCAAGGCGGAGGCAATTACATTGAAGGATCGACTTGTCACCTAAAAGCGTCTCCTGCACAGAATTATGAATTTGCATATTGGACGGAAGCGGATGAGGTTGTGTCGACAGAATCGGAATGGAGTTTCGTGGTCGATGACAATCGGGGTTTTGTGGCGCATTTCGTCTATTACGACGGTGTTGGCGAACAAGAAAACACGCTTTTGGTGTACCCCAACCCGACGGAGGGGACGATACAAGTAGAAGGCGTGACAGGCTCTACCGTTCGGCTATTTGACTTGAATGGGCGTTTGTTGCTGGCGTTGCCCAATGGAATCGACAAAACCCAATTGGATTTAACCCCATTGTCCAAAGGATGCTATTTCCTGCAGATGGGAAATGTGACGAGGAAAGTGGTAAAACGTTAGCTTTAGTTTCTCAATTGAAGCAAGCACACGTTCTCCACATGCTGTGTGTGCGGGAACATGTCAACGGGCTGCACGGCCATGACCCGATAGGCGCTGTCGAGCAGCTGTAAATCACGGGCTTGGGTGGCGGGGTTGCAACTGACGTAGACGATTTTCTTTGCGCGGATTTTAAGTAGTTGTTCAACAACCTTTTCGGCCATGCCTGCACGCGGCGGGTCGGTGACGATGAGGTCGGGCTGACCGTTGGTGGTGATGAAGTCGTCGGTGAAGACCTTGGCCATGTCGCCGGCATAGAAGGTGCAGTTCTTGATGCCGTTGATGTCGGCGTTTACTTTGGCGTCTTGGATAGCGGTCTTCACATATTCGATGCCAACCACTTTCTTCACGAATCGCGAGAAATATTGGGCGATGGTGCCCGTGCCCGTGTAGAGGTCGTACATCAGCTCGTCGCCTTGCACATCGGCGAGGTCGAAAGCGGTCTTATAGAGGCGCTCGGCTTGGTAGACGTTGGTCTGGAAGAACGACACTGGCCCGATGCGGAACTTCAGGTCGTCAAAGCCAGGTCGCGGCGATTTCATGGTCTCGATGAGATACGGCTCGCCCTTGAGGCATTCAAAGGGCAGGTCGTTGATGATGTCGTTCAGTTTCGGGTTGATGACGAGGAGCAGGGAGACGATTTGAGGGAAGGCCATCTCCAAGGCTGGGATGAGCTCGTGGCGCACGATAGTGTTCTCCTCGCCGATGACGAGGATGACCATGAACTCGCCTTTCGAGTTGCAGCGGATGACGAGGTTGCGCATCAGGCCTTCGTGGGCGCGGAAGTTGTAGTAGGGCAGATGCCGCTCCATGGTGAAACGTCTGACAAATAGTCGGATATCATTCGAAGGGTCGGACTGCAAGTGACATTTTTCGATGTCGACGACGCGGTCGAAGAGTTGGGGCAGGTGGAAGCCTAAGCCTTTACAAGCGTCTTCATCGTGGGTGCCAGTGGGGGCGCCGTCGGTGAGCCACTTGCGGTTCGAGAAGGTGTATTCCAGTTTGTTGCGGTAGGCGAACTGCTTCTCGCAGCCGAGAATCGGACAGATTTCGGGATACTCGATCTTCCCGATGCGGTCGAAGTTGTCCTTGACCTGTTTTTGCTTGTAGTAGGTCTGCCAAGAGTAGTCCATCTGCTGCCACTTGCAGCCGCCGCAGAGACCGAAGTGCTGGCATACAGGCTCCACGCGCTTGTCCGACATTTTCTTGAAGTTCAATATCTTGCCCTCGAAGAAGTTTTTCTTGCGCTTGTACACCTCGATATCGACCACATCGCCAGGCACGCCAAAGGGGATGAAGACCACGCGCCCTTCGGGTTTGGCCACCGACATACCCTCGGCTCCCGCGTCGATGATTTCGACATCTTCCAGATATTCTGGTTCTCGTTTTATTTTGTTTCTTGCCATATCTCCCATGTTTTCTTTGCCTGTTCCTCGAACATTTGCATACCGTTATATACCTTTGCGCCCCAAGTCTTGCCCAACTCCATGAAGGCCGTCTCTTTCGGGTTGTAGATGAGGTCGATGAGGATGTGCTTGTTGCTCAAGGCTTGGTAATGGAGGTCGGGGAAGGCGTCCACTTGTGGCGCCATGCCTAGGGGTGTTGTATTAATAATAAGGTGGTTTTGGTGCAGGACCTCGTCGCTCAACGTGTCGTAGGAATAGTCGCCTTTTTCGGCATTACGGCTCACGATGGAATAGGGTATGCCTTTCTGTTTCAGCACATATTGCACTGCCTTTGACGCGCCTCCCGTGCCCAAAACCAGTGCGTGGGTGATGGTTTTGCCGTTGATGGCGCGGTTGAGCAGCTGTTCGAAGCCATACACATCGGTGTTGTAGCCTTTCATTTGGCCGTCGGTAATCTTCACCACGTTGACAGCCCCGACTTGTTTCGCGGTCTCGTCGATTTCGTCCAACAACGCGATGATGGCTTCTTTGTAAGGTATGGTCACGTTGAATCCGCAGAGGTCGGGATAGGTTTCCATTACTTCTTGCAGCTCGTCCAACGTCTTGAGGTCGAAATGCTGGTATCGGCAGTCGAGGCCTTCGTATTCAAACTGCTCGTTGAAATAGAATCTCGATTGCGAGTGTTTCAGTGGATGTCCTATGAGCCCGTAGCGTTTCATTGTTCATGTATTATCCAATCCCAAACCAGGCCCCGAATCCCAAGATGCACAATACGCCGATGATGACGCTGGCCAGCACGATGCCGCCGATGACGGCGAGGACGCTCTTCTTGAAGTCCATGTCGAGGAAGCTAGCGGCTAGGGTGCCAGTCCAGGCGCCGGTGCCGGGCAGCGGGATGCCGACGAAGAGCATCAAAGCCACATACTGTCCGTGTTTGGCCTTGGCTTGCAGCTTCTGTCCGCCTTTCTCGCCTTTCTTGAGGCACCAGCTGCAGAAACGGCCGATTACTTTCTTGTCCTTGCCCCACTCAAGGAAGCGGCGTGCGAAGAAGAAGATGAAGGGCACAGGCACCATGTTGCCAATGGCGATGACGATGTAGCTCCATATCACGCTGCTGAAGGGATGTGCTTGGTCGTAGAAGAAGCCGTAGGCCACGGGGAGGGCGCCACGTAGTTCGACAATGGGCACCATGGCGATGCCGAAGATGATAAGGTATTGGAGGACGATTTTGCTCATATCGGTTGATTATTCGGTAGGGTTGGTTTCTTGCCGATTTTTGTGTTGTTCGATGAGTTCAAGGATGTCGTTGTCATTGGCCAGCAGTTCCTTGTCGTATTCGAGAAAGTCGGGCCAGACTTCGAAATCGGCGTCCAAAGCTTGGTCCAAGGCCTCAAGTCCTTCGTTGTGGCTGCCTTTGACGAAATAAGCGTAGGCCAAGAGATAAAGCAGCGAAGTGTTATTGTCGGTCTGTAGCAGCCCGAACTTGATGGTGTTGATGGCCTCGTCGATCATGTCCTGCTGCCCGTAGAGGTCGGCGATGTAGTAATAGGCATCAGCGTCGTTGGGCGTGTCCTTTTGGATTTCGCGTAGGCATTCCATGGCCTTGTCGTATTCCTTGAGCTTCATGTAGTCGGTGGCGATGGAGTAGAGGTGGTCGGTCTCCCAAGGCTCCAGCTCCAAGGCTTTCTCGAAGTATTTGATGGCTTTGCGGCTGTTACCTCGGTCACTGAAGACATAGCCCAGACCAGCGTAGCCAGAACCAATCATTGGGTTGATTTCCAATGCCTTGGTGAAGTGCTCCTCAGCGGTTTGCAGGTCGTTGAGGCGGTAGTAGCAATCGCCAATGGTGGTGTGGATCATCGAGGTCTCCACGCCGTTGCGCAGGGCTTCTTCAAGGGTGTCGATGGCTTCCTTGTAGCGTTCGAGGTCGTAATAGATGTCAGCCAAGTGCATGTTGGTCCAGAGGTCTTCGGGGTCGATGCTGAGGGCGTATTCGTAGGGGTCGATGCTCTCCTCGTATTGGCCCATCATGCGATAGACGTCGCCGATGTTGGTCCAGGCCTTGCTGTTATACGGGTCTTTGTCGACCAGTTTCTGGAAATAGTCGATGGCCTCTTCCTTGCGGCCTGAACTGAGGTAGCAGCAGCGTATCTCGTGGTAGATGGTGTCTTTGTCGTCGGCGAGGGCCAAGGCTTTGCCGTAAAACTCAAGGGCGAGGTCATATTGCTGCATGTGCTGGTATTCGTATGCGATGGCGTTGTAGAGCTCGAATTTCTCGTCCTCGTCGAAGTAGGGCAGGGCGCTGAAGTAGTTTTCCAAGGCCTCTTCCGACTTGCCCAGGACAGCTAGGCAGGAGCCGAGGGTGAGAAAATAGTCTGGGTCGTCTTCGTCGTCGACGCGTTCCACCTGCTGCATGATATCGAAGGCACGTTGGGCATCGTTTTCCAAGAGGTATTGGCGTGCATACTTGATTTTCAGCATGTTGCTTTCGGGATGCTGCGCCATGGCCATCTCCACAGCTTGCCGCGAGCGTTTCAGCTGGTTGTTTTTGGTGTAGTGGTCGATGATGTATTCAAACTCCTCGCTGTCGAAATAAGCCGAGTCGTTGTCTTTCAACATCGCCTCGTACTTTTCGAAGGATTTCTCCATCTCCGCTTCGTGCTCAAAATAATCGTCTTCGTCTTCAAACATGATAGCTTGCCTCTCGGAATTTTGGTGCAAAAATAATAAATATGGCGGATATAAGGGCTTTTTTTGTATTTTTGTAGGGTTAAACATGAGCGATATGATAGCTGTAATTGTCCTTGTTCTTGTTGTATTGGTCACGGTTGTCGGTTTTTTCTATTGGCGGCGTGCCCGTAGGGAATACAACAGCCGAGATGCGAAAAAAGGCGCTTATCATGGAGTAAAAGAAGGAAGTGTGACCTTTTTGGACAGCTTCAAGCATGAATGGTGGGGCTCGCCTTGGGCGGGTCGTCCACGTCGCGGCGGTATCTTGGGTGGTTTTTCATTCGTTGCGATGACAGGTATTGTTTTAATGCTTTCTATGGTGTTATTGGAGTTGGATGTAGAGATCCTGTTCAAATACGATTATGCAGGTTTGGCCTTGATGGATGTATTCCTTTGTTTTACATGGGTGTGCTTTAGGCAAAACCGACAAGCGTTGAAAATGGCAGAGTTTTTGTCAAAGGACACAGTGAGGGCTAAGGAACTCTATCAAACGGCTTTCAAATTTTGGCCTACCAGAGTTTCAAGATGGATAGCACCTTGGCTTGGGGTGGTGTATTATTTCAAGTTCAAGAAAAAGATTGCCAGCCTTCCTGAATACTGTTGCCCGACTTGTGGAGCGCCGATGGAGAAAGATGAGACTTATCAGTTGTCGGAAGAGCACAAAAGGGAGGTGGAAGCCGGAACATTGGTTTTTGAGCCTTTCCGTTGTAGCAAAGGACACGAGTTTGTGATGGTTGACAGAGGTACAAGGTTTGATGATTATCCCACTCGGAAAGTGTATTATGGATTTGAATAATGAGTGAGTACGAAAATGAAACGGCTTTTTTTGTTTTTGTTCTTTTTTGTTGGTATAACCACATCAGCCCAAACAGTATGGACGGTGGAGACGGTGCCCAATACACGCATGCAGGGCAACAACATACACGTCTCTGACCCTGACGGTTTCCTGAGTGATAGTGCTGAGATGAATATCAACGCTGCCCTTTGTTCCATTCGTGAGCAGGCGGATGTGTTTTTGGTTACCTTAGCCACCATAGGCGAAGCCGAACCGAAGCATTTTGCCACCAAGTTATTTAATCGTTGGGGTATTGGCGACGCTGAGACGAACAATGGCGTGTTGTTGCTCTTCGTCGAAGACCAGCATGCTATGGAGTTTGAGACGGGCTACGGCGCTGAGACTATTCTTACTGATGCGAAATGCGAACGTATCTTCAGCAAAACCATGGTGCCGTTCTTCAAGAAGGGTGATTATGAAGCGGGTCTTATGGCTGGTGTGGGTGAAATAGTCGTTGCCTATGGAGGCACGGTGCCTGACGGACTGAAAGCTACGCACTCGGAGGAGGAAAAGAAATACAAAGACCCTCGTGGGATTGCCGATGAGCTTGGAACAACTTGGTACACGATTTTCTTTGGCCTTTTCATCTTGCTGACGCCTTTGCTGGGATTCTTTTACTGGATCGTCAAACTGGGCGTCAAGGACAAGTCGGCTGCCAAGCTCTACAACGGCATCGATGAGGGCGATGCCATCTACATCGACGCAATGGATGCGGAATGGTCGGGTTCGCCTTGGGGTAGTATGGGCTGTCTCGGTGGAATGTTGATAGGGCTGTCTGTGTTTTTGTGGGGAATAGTCGCATTCGTTGTGGTGGAAGAAGGCTTTCCTAACGTGCATGGCGATGCCAAGGATCATTGGTGGATTGCCATCACCTTGTTTTTGTACCTTACCTTTATCTGTTTTTGTCACAATCGGCGACTCATGAGGATATCGAAGCGATTGGCCATTAAATCGTTGAATCCGAAGAAGATTTACGAAATCGCCCTCAGTCATACATCCAACCAAATAGCGATGTGGATGGCCCCTTGGCTTGGCATCATATATTTTCTCAAGCTCAAGCATCGGATCAAAAAGGCGTCAGATTGCGTCTGCCCCTCCTGTGGGGGCTTGATGAAAAGCGACAGTGACTTCGCGCTGTCTCAGATTCATCAGACGGAAGCTAAATTGGGAGCTTTGCGTTTCCATCCCTACCGCTGCGAGTTTGGACATAAGTATGTGCTGAAGGAGAAAGGTGGAAACTATGCCAATTTCACGACTTGTTTGAAGTGCGGTGCCTTTTTGTGTCAGAAGACCGATACCCAGATAGTGCGCCAGGCTGATTATGCGAACAAAGGGGAGAAAATAGAGACCTACGTTTGCAGACATTGCGGTGAGACCACAATGAAGAACATCACGATTCCTAAGAAGGTAAAATCGTACAGTGGAGGGAGCGGAGGAAGCTATTCCTCAGGCTCTTCAAGCAGGAGCCATTCATCACACCATTCGTCTCACGGGTCGTTTGGCGGCGGACGAAGCGGCGGCGGCGGTTATTCAGGACGGTGGTAAAATTATCTGTTTATATATCATTATTTTTCATAGTTTTGCAATTGGAAATTATCAAATAATAATTATATGACTATCAATGAATTAGAAAGAATTGCCTCGCAAGTGCGCCGCGACATCATCCGTATGGTGCATGGCTGCCAGTCGGGTCACCCGGGCGGTTCTCTGGGCGCGACAGACATCGTCACAGCCCTGTATTTCGACCAGATGCAAATCGACCCCGCCAAGTTCCGCATGGACGGCAACGGTGAGGACATGTTTTTCCTCTCCAACGGTCACATCAGCCCGATGCTTTATAGCATCTTGGCGCGTCGTGGCTATTTCCCTGTCAGTGAATTAGCCACTTTCCGCCGTCTCGGTACACGGCTGCAAGGCCATCCTACCACGGCTGAGGGCTTGCCGGGCATTCGCATCGCCTCGGGCTCTTTGGGGCAAGGACTCTCTGTTGCTGTCGGCGCAGCCCAAGCCAAGCGGCTGAATGGCGACAAACACCTTGTCTTCGTCCTCATGGGAGACGGTGAGCAAGGGGAAGGCCAGATCTGGGAAGCGGCCCTGTATGCCCCTGCCAAAGGTGTTGACAACCTTGTCGCCATCATCGACTACAACAAGAAACAGATTGACGGTTCCACTGACGAGGTGCTCAACCTCGGCGACCTTCGCGCCAAGTACGAAGCCTTTGGCTGGAACGTCCTCGAGATGAGCGGCAACAACATGCAGGCCGTGGTAAACACCTTGAAGTTCGCCCGCGAGAACGCCTTCCAAGGCAAGCCACAGCTCATTTTGGCGCATACCGAAATGGGCTTTGGCGTCGACTTCATGGTGGGCGACCATAAATGGCACGGCACGCCGCCCAACGACGAGCAAGCCGCAAACGCACTCTCACAACTTACAGAAACTTTAGGAGATTATTGATATGGATTTCACGATTCAAAACCAAAAAGATACAAGATCGGGATTTGGTGAAGGCTTGCTTGAGGCGGGCCGCCGCAACCCCAAGGTGGTGGCCTTCTGCGCCGACCTCACCCCTTCGCTCAAGATGGGCGACTTCGCCAAGGAGTTCCCCGAGCGTTTCTTCCAGACGGGCATCGCCGAAGCCAACATGATTGACATGGCGGCAGGCATGGCCTTGAGCGGTTTCGTGCCGTTCACGGGCAGCTTCGCGGCTTTTGCCACGGGGCGCGTCTACGACCAAATACGCATGTGCGTGGCTTATTCCAACAAGAACGTGAAGATTGCCGCCTCTCATGCAGGTGTCACCCTCGGCGAGGACGGTGCCACGCACCAAATCCTTGAGGACATCGGCTTGATGAAGATGCTGCCCAACATGACCGTCATCGTGCCTTGTGATTTCAACCAGACCAAGAACGCCACCATCGCCGCCGCCGAATACGACGGCCCCGTGTACCTGCGTTTCGGTCGCCCGAAAGTGCCGAACTTCACCCCCGTGGACGAGAAATTTGTCATCGGCAAGGCTCAGATGCTGCAAGAAGGTACGGATGTGACCATCTTCGCTTGTGGTCACCTTGTTTGGAAGGCCGTGCAAGCTCTACCGATACTGAAAGAGATGGGCATCAACGCGGAACTCATCAACATCCATACCATCAAGCCACTGGACGTGGAGGCCGTGCTGGAGTCGGTGCGCAAGACCCGTTGTGTGGTCACGGCCGAGGAGCATCAGCGCAACGGAGGCTTGGGCGACAGCATCGCGCAAGTGCTCGCCTTGAACATGCCTTGCCCGATGGAGATGGTGGCTGTCAATGATGTGTTTGGCCAAAGCGGCACGCCTGACGAGCTGCTGAAAGCCTACCACCTCGACACACCCGACATCGTGGAGGCTGTGAAAAAAGTTGTTGCCAGGAAATAATAAATCCTTAAAATACGCATTAATCCGAATATGAAAAAACTAACAGCACTACTCCTAAGTATATTCCTTTTTCTTGGCACGATGACTTGCTGTGCTCAAAAGGAAGAGTCTCAAGAGCCTGCAAAAGCCGTCAACGTCATATACTTGATTGGCGACGGTATGGCCTTGCCGCAAGTCTATGCCGCCATGTTGGCCACTGGCGATGAAATGACCTTCTCGCAATTCCCCTACATCGGTGTTGTTGACACGCGCTCGGCCAGCAACGACATCACCGATTCAGCTGCCGGAGGAACGGCTTTGGCCTCTGATCACAGGACCAAGAACGGCATGGTCGGCATGAATCCCGACTCCATCCCGGTGAAGACGGTGCTGGAAGCCTTGAAGGAACAAGGTAAAGAGACGGGCATTGTGGTGTCGTGCTACGTCACCCATGCTACCCCCGCCGTTTTCTATGCCAAAGAGCCGAAACGCTCAAATTATGAGAATATCGCCCTGCAACTGGCTGAGACGGATAACGTCAACTTGATTATCGGTGGCGGACGCAAACACTTTAACCAGCGCGATGACAGCCTCAACCTCATTGAACGCATGGAGAATGAACTGGGCTGGAAGGTGTACGATACTTTGGCCGACATCGACGAGACCTGCAAGAAATATGCTGTTCTGGCCAACGATGACCACATGCCCAAAGCGGCGGAACGTGGCGACTTCCTGCCGCGTGCCGTGAAGACGGCCTTGAGGACTCTGGACAGTGCTGCAAACGGCTTCTTCCTCATGGTGGAAGGCTCGCAAATCGATTTTGCATGCCATGCCAACGACTCCACCTGGATGATGGACGAGATGCTCGACTTCGACTATGCCGTTCAAGTGGCGTTGGACTATGCCAAGGAGAAAGGCAATACGCTTGTGGTGGTCACCGCCGACCATGAGACGGGTGGCCTGACCTTCCCCGACAAGCAAGGTAAATACACCAACGTGTCCTTCGCCTATTCTACGGGTAGTCACACCAGCTTGCCGGTGTTGGTCTATGCCTACGGACCTGGTGCTGAACAGTTCACGGGCTGGATGCAGAACAAAGACCTTAAGGCTAAAATCATGAATGCCTGTGGCTTGGAGAACATCAGCGACAGCATCGTGGAAAACCCGAAACGTTTCAAGGCCGTAAAGACAAACCTCGACTCCAACCCTAACAACTGATTACAGTCCCGATGAAACTCTCTGTCGTCATCGTCAATTACAACGTCGAGTACTTCCTCGAGCAATGCCTTTATTCGGTGCGTCGCGCCATGCAAGGCATTGAGGGCGAAGTTTTCGTCGTCGACAACAACTCCGTTGACGGCTCGTTGAAGATGCTGGCGCAGAAGTTTCCCGAGGTGAAGGTCATTGCCAATAAGGAGAATGTGGGCTTCAGTAGGGCCAACAACCAAGCCATCCGTGTGTCGACAGGCGAATACGTGCTGCTGCTCAATCCCGATACTGTGGTCGAGGACGACACCTTCTCGAAGTGCATTGCCTTCATGGACAGCCATCCAGATGCGGGTGGTCTCGGCGTGAAGATGGTGGACGGCAAGGGACAGTTCTTGCCCGAGTCGAAACGCGGATTGCCTACTGCTAGGACAGCGTTCTATAAGATGTTTGGCCTTACCAAATTGTTTCCGCATAGCAAGCGTTTCGCTCGCTATTACATGGGTCACCTCTCCAATGACGAGACCAACGAAGTGGAGATTTTGGCAGGCGCCTACATGCTGATGCGCAAGGAAACACTGGACAAAGTTGGCCTGTTAGACGAGACCTTCTTCATGTACGGCGAGGACATCGACCTGTCGTACCGCATCACGCAGGGTGGCTACAAGAACTACTATTTCCCTGAGACACGCATCATCCACTACAAGGGCGAGAGCACGAAGAAGACCAGTGTCAACTATGTGTTTGTCTTCTATCGCGCCATGGAAATCTTTGCCAAGAAACATTTTGGCAACTCATGGGCGAAGTCGTTCTCGTTCCTTATTAATATAGCCATTTACCTCAAGGCGTTTTTTGCTTTGGTGTCGCAGTTTTTCCACAAGGCGGCCGTACCTTTCCTTGATGCGGTGTTGGGCTACGGCGGTTTGGCAGCCATCAGTTATTTCTGGGGTCGCGGCATCATCTACGAAGGTGTGGGCAGCTATCCTGCCTTGCTCTTCGCCGCCGTGTTGCCCGCCTATATCTTGATTTGGCTGCTGTCAACCTATTTCACTGGCGGCTACGACAAACCATACAACATCGGCAAGGCCGTGTTGGGCGTGGCTTTTGGCAGTGCCGTGATTTTGGTGCTGTATGCCTTATTACCCTTAAGTCTGCGTTTCTCTCGCGCCTTGATTTTGTTCGGTATGTTGTGGCTGGCTATGGAGATGAGCCTCACGCGTTTCATCGGCATCCTGTCGGGCAATGAGAACTTCAAGTCAAAAAAGACGGAGAAGAAACGCTTCCTCGTTATTGGCAGTCCTGAAGAGACGCAGCGTGTCAACGCTATTCTGGAGAGTACCTCCATCAAGCCGGACTTCATCGGTTTGGTGAGTTCGGAGACGCAAGGCGAGGCTCCCGAGGGTTTCATCGGTAACCTCTCGCAGGTGCCCGATATCATTGAGATTTACAAAATCACTGAGGTCATCTTTTGCTCTAAGGATGTCCCGCATCAGGTCATCATCGACAAGATGGTGGACTGGCATGCCACCAACGTGGACTACAAGATTGCGCCTGAGGACAGTCTGTCCATCATCGGCAGCAACAGCATCAACACCCGTGGTGACCTCTACACTGTCGACATTAAGGCCATTGACACGGTGGCCAACCGCCGCAACAAGCGTCTCTTCGATGTGGTGATGAGTGGCTTCAGCATCCTCTTCTGGCTGCCGTTGGCCTTAGTGGTTAAAAAGCCCGTGCGTTTCCTAAAAAATGCATTGTTGGTTTTGTTGGGCCGCCGCACCTGGGTGGGCTATTGCTCGCCTGCCGACGAGTCGCAGAAACTGCCCAAGATCCGTAAAGGCGTTTACAATCCAGCGTCCTATATGGAAAAGAATCTCGATGCTGATGTCCTCAACCAGTTGAACCTGCTTTATGCTCGAGATTATACCGTTTGGAAAGACGCGGAGATTTTCTTTAGATCTGTGGCAACGAAATCAACATAAACCCAATAAAATAAATAAAAAATGAAAAGCATTTATTTAGCGACTATGTTGTTGGTAGCAGGCCTGATGATGTCGGCATGCAACAATGACAACAATCAGAAGAACAACACCACACCTAATGAGAACACCGAACAAAAGAAGGAAGAGGTTATTAATACTAAAACCGAAGATCCTTCCGGCATTGCTTCCATTAGGAAGGCATGGGTAAACGAGAACATCGATGTGGATCCAGGTGACATCACTCCTGGCATCGAGCAGTTTGCTTTGGCTTTCTGCAAGGCCTATCCGCAGTATGAAATCAACAAAGTCCTGATGGACTATATTGTTTCTCCGAAGGACTACAATAAGGACGAGTACGAAATCGTGAACGACCCGCGTAATGGCTATATCCATTGCATGTGGGAAGTGCAGACCACTCCGGTCACCGATGTCTGCTTCTGGAACCGTAAAAACGACCATAAACTCGTTGCAGCTTACATGGAAGATACCCATGAAAGCAGAGCGTGGGCCGAACGCCTGGTGGTATTCTACGACTACGATCCCCTCACGGTTATCATGACTCCTGAACCCGCCTTGACCGAAATGATCGAGCAGCGCATGAAGAAGTACGACGATTATTCGGTTGTTCTGCCTCAAAAGGGTAAGGACATCGAGGTCATTGGCTATGTTTTCGACGAAGAAAACGATTCAGCCGATAGGGTTGAGTTCAAACTGAAATGGGACGGTATGACTTTCTCTTGGGATGAGTAATCTCTCCCTTTAGATTTTACCAAAAACGAATGTAGGGCTGTCATAGTATGGCAGCCCTACATTCGTTTTATACGAAAGATTTATTTTGCGTGTTTATATCCTTTGACCTTGTCCCAGTCGCCGCGTGTGAAGTCGGGCATCTGCACCGGCATGCCGCCGTTGGCGATGGAGGCGGCGGTTAGCTCGCCGAGGCAGGACCATTCAGCGGCGTCGTAGACGTCTTGGTCTAGCGGAAGACCATGGTGCAGGCAGTAGATGAGGCGGTAGTCCATGATGAAGTCCATGCCGCCGTGGCCGCCCACTTCCTTGGCTTTCTTTTCGATCTCCACGGCGATAGGGTGGAGGTAATCCTTCAGAATCTTGTCGCGCACCTCGGCAGGAACAAAGCCGTGGGGGTTGAGTTTTGCGCCCTCAGGTATGAAGCCGGCGGGCAGTTTGTCCTCCAACACCGTGAAGCCTTCGATGGGGTATTTGTTGGCGAAGCCTTCGGTACCAGTGAGTTGATATAGACGGTTGTAAGGACGGTAAGTGTAGACATTATGCTCGATGAGTAGAGTCTTGCCTTTCGCGGTCTGGATCATCGTGGTGGTCATGTCGCCGTTGGCGAAGTCGTCGACACCCATCAGGTCCTTGGCGATTTTCTTGCCGTTGTATGAAGGCGTGCTCATGCAGACCAAGGTCTTCATGCGGTCGCCGCGGTGGATGTTGAAAGCCTGGCAGAGGGGACCGAGGCCGTGGGTGGGGTAGACGTCGCCGGCATGGCTTTGGTTGAATTCGAGACGCCAGTTTTCGTAGTATTCGCGCCAATAGGGCTCCAAGTTATGGATATAGGCGCCCTCGCCGTGGATGAGTTCGCCGAACATACCTTGCTGGGCCATGTTGAGGGCGGTCAACTCGAAGAAGTCGTAGCAGCAGTTCTCGAGCATTATGCAGTGGCGTTGTGTCTGTTCGGCCACGTCAACGAGCTGCCAGCACTCCTCGAGGGAGGTGGCGGCGGGCACTTCCACGGCCACGTGTTTGCCGCATTGCATGGCGTAGACGGCCATCGGGACGTGGGTCTGCCAGTTGGTGCAGATGTAGACGAGGTCGATGTCTTTGCGCTCGCAGAGCTCGCGCCAGCCTTCGCGACCCGTGTATGCGGCGGCACGCGGCAGGCCTTTGGCTTCGAGGATGTCTTTCTGCACTTTTTCGACGCGGTCGGGCTCGATGTCGCACAAGGCCACGACGGTCACGCCGTCGATGTAGGTCATGCGATCGACGGCATCAGGACCGCGCATGCCGAGGCCGATGAAGCCGATGCGGACGTTCTCGATGGGGTCAACGGCGAGCTGAAGGACGCTCTTCTGACCTTCGATGCGGAGTGGCTCGTCGAAGAGGATACTATTATCGACGATGACGTAATTGCCCTTGCGGGTGTCGGCTCCTCTTTGAGCATAGCAAACGCTGGACGTAGCTAGTAAAACCAGCCCAAGGATAAGGTGTAAAATCTTGTTTTTCATAGGAAATGGAATTAATTGAAGGCAAAAATAGGGATAAAAGTTCAAAAAAAACTATCTTCGCAAAAAATTTACTTCCATGAACGAACTTTTCACCATTGCTGGACATTTCGTCGACCCGAAAACTATTGAAGACATTACCCCTCTGGGCAACGGACTCATCAACGACACCTATAAGATTTTGGTGCAAGGCCAACCGAGATATGTGTTACAGCGCATCAACAACGCGGTCTTCACCGATGTGGAGATGTTGCAAAACAACATCGAAGCCGTGACGCATCACATTCGGAAGAAATATGAAAGCCAGGGCGTCAATGACATAGGTAGGCGTGTGTTGCATTTCTTGAAGGCCGACACGGGCAAGACCTATGTTATTGAAGACGGAAAGTATTGGCGTGTAATGGATTTCATCGCCGACAGCTATACCTACGAGGCCGTCACGCCAGAATACGCCTATTATGCTGGCCGTTCCTTTGGTGATTTCGAGTCGCTGCTGACAGATCTTGAATCACCTATTGGTGAAATCATCCCTGATTTCCATAACATCGAGTTCCGCATGAAGCAGTTGGACGAAGCCATCGTCGAAGATAAAGCTGGACGCATGAAAGACCCTGAGGTGCAGGACTATGTGGCCAAAATCAAGGCGGTGACAGAGAGGATGTGCTTGGGCGAACGATTGTATCGCGAAGGCAAACTGCCCAAACGTATCTGCCATTGCGACACCAAGGTCAACAACATGCTTTTCGATAAGGATGGTAACGTGCTCTGCGTCATTGATTTGGATACGGTGATGCCCAGTTTCGTCTTCTCCGATTTCGGTGACTTCCTGCGTTCGGCGGCCAACACGGGTGCCGAGGACGACCCTGATTTGGACCACATCCATTTCAACATGGAGATCTTCAAGGCCTTCGCGAAAGGCTATCTGGAAGGTACGCAGTCATTCCTGCTGCCGATAGAGAAGGAAAACCTGCCTTATGCGGCCACCCTGTTCCCCTATATGCAGGCGGTGCGTTTCTTTGCGGATTACATCAATGGCGACACCTATTATAAGATAAAGTATCCCGAACACAATATGGTGCGCACGCGGGCGCAATGGAAATTGTTTGAGGAGGCGGAGAAAAATTTGGAAATGATGAAATTGGTAGTTGACAAATGACAATTGCTGGCTGGGCGCAGGGTGTCAATTAATGAGGATGGGTGTTTGTATGGCCTGTATCTTCTTGGCAATGATGCTTTTCTCGCTATCGAGGACATAGATCAGCGGCGTGGTCTCGATGTCATATAGGTCGATGAGTTCTGACGGATTTGTGATTGGGTGATTCTGAATGGGGTGCCGCAAATCATCGTTTCCTTTCGCGTGGATTTCAAATCCGCGCGAATCCACTGGATTTATGTCGAAGGTCACCAATGTGGTTCTAGGATAGACGGTCACTATTGAGTCCAGTTCCCGCATCTCTTCTTGGCATAATGGGCAGTCGTGATCGTGGAAAAACAAGATGGTGTATTTACTTTGAAGCGATTGCAGGTCGAAGTCCCCGATTTTAATGTTGGGAGCAGGCTCAAACAAGGCCAATCTCCTCAAGTGTTCCGCTTTGTCGCGAATCATCGCCAAATTGACTTCGTTCAAGTCTTTGATTTCCAGTCGGGAGAAGTAGTTGTCATATAGGTAGACGAATATGTCTTCGTGTGTCATGTATATGGGATGACGGTATTTCTCTATGAGATGCCAAAGGATGAAATCGCGCAGGTCGGGGTTGTAACTAGCCCGTTCCACCAAGCGATCGATTTCCCTAGTGATGGTATCGGGTATAGGTGGAAGCATTCTGTCGAAATAGAAGTCAATCAGCGAGGCAAACGTGGGGTTGACGTCCGTGGGTCCGTCGAAATGCTCGATGCCGTCCCAATAATGCGGATCTTGCGCCATGCCGAGGCTGGTGACCAACAAGAACAAGATGACTAGCAATTTCGATTTCATGCTGCAAAATTAAAAACAATTTCTTACATTTGCAGCTGAAACAAAACATGTGCCGTATGAAAAGAATGGTTTTGCTTTGTCTTGTCTGTTTGGTGATGACGGCTACTGCATCAGCCCAAAACGACCCCGTCCGCGTGGCCTTCTGGAACATGGAGAACTTCTTCGACCCCTTCGTGGACAGCACCAAGACCTACAACGCTTTCACTGAGGACGGCATGCAGCATTGGACGAAGAGCCGTTTCTACCGGAAGCGCAACAACATGTATAAGGCCATTCTGGCCATGTCGGAAAACCATCCCATTGGCATCCTCGGCATGTGCGAGGTGGAGAACGAGTACGTGCTGAGCGCCCTCTTTGAGCAGACCCCGCTGAAGAAGCACAACTACCGCTGGGTGCATTACGAAGGCCCCGACAAGCGCGGCATCGACCCGGTCATCGTGTATTCACTCGACCATTTCCAGCTGGTGGAGAGCGCGGTAATACCTTATTATAATCCTGAGGATACGGCTTATCATTCGAGGGATATCCTGTATGCCAAATTCATCAGTAATGACGGCCCTTCGACAGGCTCAGGGGCCTCGGCTAATACAGACACGATCCACATCTTCGTCAACCACTGGCCGAGCCGTTACAGCGGCGAGCTGGAGACCGTGGGTTCGCGCTCGTGTTCGGCATCGTTATTGCGAGCTAAGGTGGACTCCATCGTAGCGGCGGCACCTGAAGGCTACCAACCCAAAATCATCATGATGGGCGACTTGAACGACTGCCCCACCGACCCAAGCGTCTACGATGTGCTGCGGGCACGGCATCCAAGCGAGATGGAAGAGGGATGCTTATTTAACTTATTTGGCAAAAACGACGGCTTGGGCTTCGAGGGCACTTTGAAGCATCAAGCCGATTGGCAGATCTTCGACCAAATCATCGTTACAGATGGCGTGATGAACGATAGGGATGGCCTTCATTACCAAGAAGGTAGCGCCCGCATCTTCCATACTGACTTCATGCTGGAGGACGACGAGACCTATCATGGCAAGAAACTGTTCCGCACCTACATCGGGCCGCGCTACTTTGGCGGCTTCAGCGACCATCTGCCGGTGTATATTGATTTGGTACGCTAGTCTTTCAAACTCTGTCTGGCATACGGTACCAAATCCTGCGAGGCAAACTCTCCTTTCAAATATTTGAAATATCCCGCCACGGCGACCATAGCGGCATTGTCAGTGCTGTAGCTGAGGCGTGGGATGAACACTTTCCAATGGTATTTTTCGCCCAAAGCGAGCATGGCGTCGTGCAAGCCACTGTTGGCGCTCACGCCGCCGGCGATGGCCACGGTCTTGATGCCCGTCTGCTTGCTGGCTTTTACCAACTTGTTCATCAAAATGTCGATGATGGTCTTCTGTACTGAGGCGCAGAGGTCGGCCTTGTTTTCCTCGATGAAGTTTGGGTTGAGTTTTAAGTTGTCGCGGACGGTGTATAAAATGCTGGTTTTCAGTCCGCTGAAGCTGTAGTCCAAATCAGGAATCTGAGGCTTGGCAAAGCTGAAGGCATCGGGGTTGCCGACCTTGGCCAGTTTGTCGATGACGGGACCGCCGGGGTAGGGTAGGCCGAGGATCTTGGCCGTCTTGTCGAAGGCCTCGCCAGCAGCATCATCAATGGTTTTTCCAATGACTTCCATGTCGAAATAGTCCTTCACCACCACAATCTGAGTATGTCCGCCTGAGACGGTGAGACAGAGGAACGGGAAATTTGGCACCTCGGTGTGGGTTTCGTCTGTGGCGAAATGCACCAGGATGTGCGCATTCATGTGGTCAATTTCCACCATAGGGATGTCCAAGGTCTGCGCAAAAGCTTTAGCAAACGACGTCCCGACGAGCAAGGAGCCTAAAAGTCCGGGGCCGCGAGTAAAAGCGATGGCGGATAACTGATTTTTTTCTATCTTTGCAGTCTTTAAGGCCGTGTCGATGACGGGGATGATATTTTGCTGGTGGGCACGCGAGGCGAGTTCGGGGACGACGCCGCCGTACTGCTCGTGGACCTTCTGTCCGGCAATGACGTTGGAAAGCACGCGCGTGCCTTGAAGCACTGCGGCAGAGGTGTCGTCGCACGACGATTCGATGCCTAAGATGTATTCGTTCATGGGTCTCAATTTGGAGGGTCAAAAGTATTAAAAAAAAGGTTATCCATAGCATTTTGGTTGTGATAATGGTGCTGCTCGGCATCATCTTTAGCCTTGTTATTGCTGTGCAAGACCCTGTTTTCCAGAAATTTGCGGCCAGATATGCCAGCGGTTACCTCTCGGAAAAAACTGGTGGCGACATCAGGGTAGGCCGCCTGCTGATTACCCCCGATTTTACTGTGTTCTTGGATGATGTGGTCGTCAAAGATTTGAATGACACGGAGTTAGCCAATATCGGGGTTTTGCGCACCAAGTTGAATATCCGTGATGCCTTGAGTGGCACTATACATTTGGAGAACGTGGCCTTGAGGGATGTGAAGGCGAATCTGATCAAATACGAGGGCGAGGACAAGTTCAACTTTGCTTTTCTTGTGGAGGCTTTCAAGACCGACACTGTGAAGCCTGACAAAGGACCGCTTTGCGTCATCGTCGACCGTATCGAGGTCAAAGACCTGGATTTTGTGTTCTGGAACCAAAACAAAGACCATCCCGAGAAAACCGAGAAACATGTGATGGATTACGCCCATATCGCGCTTGAAGGGGTCAACTTCAAGGCGGAGGATTTTTATTTGTTGGGAGATTCCATCCATGCCAAGGTCAACGCCCTTAGTGGTTTGGAAATCAGTGGGTTGGATGTGAAGAGCTTTACGGCTGATGCCATCGTGTGTGCGCAAGGCATCTACCTTGACGGCCTGAAAGCGGAGCTGAACGACACCCGCATTGATGCCGACCTACACATGTTGTACAACGACTACTCGGCTTTCAACAGCTTCGTTGACTCGGTCGTCTTCGACGCGACGATACGTCCCACCGACATCATGCTCTCCAATATCGGCGTTTTCGCCGAAATCATGTACAAGATGCCCGACCGCCTGCTCTTCGAAGGCCGTTTCACCGGCCCGATTGAGCATTTCAGCGTCGACGACCTGAAGGCCGAGTTTGGCGAGTCGACATTCATCGAAGGCAGCCTGAGCATGCATCCCTTGGACTTCAACGACGGGGAACACGAGCTGAATATCAAGCAGATGAAGTTTTCGTACGATGACTTGGCGAATTTCTACATCCCTTCGTCGACCAAAACCATCCCGCTTCCCGAACAGCTGCGTCCGATGAAGACCTGTCAGGCCTCGCTGTATTTCAAAGGCTCGTACAACAATTTTGACTCCGAGGTTCATCTTATCTCTGGCGTCGGCAATGTCGATCTCGATGTGTCGCGGCAGAAGACAGGACGCGGCGACAACGTGTTTTCGGGTCGCATCGATGCCGACAGGGTCAATGCGGGCCTGATCGCCAATGCCCGGAAATATGTAGGCAGCCTCGACCTGAACGCCGATTTCACGGTGCGTTTCCCGAAACACGGCAACATCGACTTGGCCATGAAAGGCAAGGCCTACCATGCCGAGGTGTTGGGGCATCGTATCAATGAGATTGTACTCAACGGCGATTTGAAGGAAAACCGATTCAAGGGTGCCGTCTCCATCGACGACAAAGTGCTCGGCCTCGATTTCAACGGTTTGGTCGACTTCAACGACAAGAAATACCCGATGGTCGACTTTGCTGCGGTCATCGACCATGCCGACTTGAAAGCCCTCGGCCTGATGAAAAACGACTCCATTTCGGAAATCAGCACGGGCATCATCGCTAACCTGAAAGGCTTCAACATCGACGACCTCGAAGGCGAGCTCCACCTCGAGAACACCGTTTATCGTGACGGCCGCGGCAGCTATGTCATGGAGCGCTTCGATGCATCCATCCTCAATGACAACCTCATGCAGCGCCGCATCAACGTCACCTGCGACTTCTTTAATTTCGAGATGGCTGGTCAGATGAACTTCACCAGCCTTGTTCCCGTCCTCAACGAATACGGCGACTCGTTCGTCCATTTCCCGATGTTCGAGACGAATCGTGAGGAATTCCAGAAATACGCGCTTACCCACGATGTAGAGCAGGATTTCATCGTCAGCCTTGTCCTGAAAGACACGCGAACGCTGTGCCGCCTTTTCATGCCCAACCTGAAGATAGCCAGAAACTCCACCGTCAACGGCACCTTCACCTCGCGTTCGCAGCAGCTCAACCTGACCGCCCGGACGAAAAGCATCGAGATAGGCAAGGTGTCCATCAACAACGTGGAGCTCAGGAATTTCAACAACCGCGAGGCTTCCTACGGCTCGCTTTCTATCGGTCGTGTGGGTTGGGACAACATCACCGCCACCGACACCCTGTCGATTGGCCTCGACAACCTGTCGTTTTTCGCCAAGATGGCCAACGACACCATTGCCACGCGTATCAAATGGGATGATACCGACGAGGCCGACCACAACAAAGCCTTGATTGAGACCAACTTCCACCCTCATGAGAGTGGAGGCACCATCAACATTAGCAATGCCGACATCGTCGTCAACGACTCGCTGTGGCATGTGTTGCCCGACAATCGCATCGACATCACCGAGGGACGCGTCAACATCTCCAACTTGATATTCAGCCATAACCGGCAATCGCTGCTTCTTGATGGTTATGCACCTGTGAATGAGATTGATACCATCTCTGTTCAGCTCCTTAATTTCGATATCTCCAACTTTGATGTCCTCACTGAGAGCATGAATTTCAATGCCGATGGCTTCATTTCGGGTGAAGCCTTGGTCAGCAACTTGAAAGCCAATCCCATGGTGCTTGCCGACCTCAGGATCAACCGATTGGGGATGGATGGCGATCTGATTGGCGATGCCGAGATTGAGAGCTCGTGGGACAATGAGGAAAGGTCCGTCAATCTGTCGGCGAACATCTTCAACGACGCGAAGCGGATGTTGTATGCGTATGGCTCGTATTACACGGCTCGTGACGATGACAACCTTGACTTCACTGCAGTCTTGGACTCTCTGCGTCTTTCGGCCCTCAGCCCTGTCTTGAGCGGCTTCGTGTCGCGCTTGCAAGGGTATGGAAACGGCACCATCGACATCAAGGGCTCGATACAGAAACCCGACATCAGCGGTAAGGTCAGCATCACCAACGGCGGGTGCAAAATCGGCTATCTGAACACTTTCTATTCCTTTAACCCCACGATTTTGGTTGACAATAACACCATTTCGTTTAAAAACATGGTGCTTGTCGACACCTTGGGCAACAAGGCTCGGGTGGAAGGCGAGATCAGGCACGACAGATTCAAGGACTTCTATCTAGACTTGAAGCTCCATCCCAAGAATTTCATGGCTTTGGCCACCACGAGCAAGGACAACGACTCCTTCTTCGGTACCGCCGTCGCCGATGGCTTGGTTACTATCGAGGGGCCGTTCAAGGACATTGCGCTCGCCATCAAGGCGCACACACAGGAAGGCACTGCCCTCACCATTCCGCTCAACAGGACCTCAACGGTGAAGGACAACGACTTCATCGTCTTCGTCACGCCTGTCACCGACACCATCGAAGAGCTGCCCGAAGAGAAAACGGAAAAGAAAAGGAACAATTTCTCCCTTGACCTCGACGTTGACGCCACCGACCTTGCCAAGCTGAAGATTATACTGCCAGGTGACATCGGCACCATCGACGCCAAAGGCGAAGGCAATGTGAAACTGAGCACATCCACTACGGAGGACCTTTCGATGTATGGCAAGTACACCATCTCCTCGGGCCGTTTCCAGCTCTCGCTGATGAACCTCGTAATGCGTAACTTTGCCTTGCAGAAAGGCGGCTCCATCTCATGGTCGGGAAGTCCCACCGACGGGCGCATCAACGCCACGGGTGTGTATAACATCAAAGCCTCATTGGCCGATCTGGGCGTTCAAGTCGACTCGACCTCATCAGTCAGCAGCACGGTCAACGTCGAGTGCCTCATCCACCTGAAAGATGCCCTGCTCAACCCGACGATTTCCTTTGGCATGAGGTTGCCCAACGCCAGCGAAGACGTCACGCAAACTGTTTATTCGGCCGTCGACACGACCAACCAAATGGTGATGGCCAACCAAGCCCTTTCCTTGCTGGTGTTTGGCAAGTTCGCCTACGCCGGCGGCTCGGCGGGAGCCGATCAGACGATGAATCTGTCCAATCTGTTTTCGACGAACTTCCAGGTCGACCTCACCAGGAACATGAACTTGGGCGTGAGTTACCATTCCGGTAATGATGACTCGTACGACGAATACCAGGTGGCCTTGCGCACCGAGCTCTTTGAAAACCGTCTGACCATCGAGACCAACTTGGGCGTGATTTCGAGCAACAACCCCAATGCTGATGCCGCTTCGGCTTCCAATATTGTGGGCGAGTTCGATTTGTTCTACAAGTTGAGCAAGGACGGACGACTGCAGGCGCACTTCTACAACCACTCTAACTATAATACCAACTACAACAGCTTCGCTATTGACCGGCGTGCACCTTATACGCAAGGCTTGGGTCTGTCCTACAGCAGGTCGTTCCCCACTTTCCGTGAGCTGTTCAAAAGGAGAAGCAAGCCCAATGGTCAGCCACTCATCGTTAGACCCGTAAACCAGTAAAAACCGGAGAGTCATGAGTAATGCCGCCAATTTCAAAGTCTTTCAAGCCTCGGCTGGAGCGGGGAAGACCTTCACGCTCATCAAGGAGTACTTGAAGCTTTGCCTTGTGGATCAAGGAGCGGTGGCCAATTTCAGGAACATCCTAGCCATCACCTTCACCAATGCGGCGGCCAACGACATGAAAGCCAAAATCGTGAAGACGCTGCGTGAAATCATTGACAGCGAGGAAGTTGGCCAAAGCTCGATGGAGGCCATACTGATAGAGGAACTGGGCATCAGCGATGCCGAACTGAAACGCAACGCGCAAAACCTAATGACCCAAATCATGCACGACTACAGTAGCTTCTGTGTGAGTACCATCGATGCCTTTGTGCAGAAACTGTCGCGGAGCTTTGCCCACGATTTGGGATTACCGAGCCAGTATTCGGTCAGCATCGACACCGACGAGGTGGCGGAGGCCATCACGGAGCAGTTAGGCTTGAAAATCAGCGATCAAGACGATTTCCTGACCCGTTTGTTGGTCGACTTCAGTAACAACCAGTTCGACAGCCAACGCTCGACCGCCCTTGAGACCCAACTTGCTGGATTCATCACCAAACTGATGGCTGAGAAGGCCTATCAGAAGGATGGACACAACAACATCAAGGACTACCCCCAATATAAGCAAACCCTTGATTTCCTGAATGGTAAGACAAGGGAATTTGAGCAAAATGTGCAGAGACATTTGGATGAGTTTCTGAGGCTTGAAAAGCAGTTTGGACTCAGCGACGAACACTATGCTTACGGGAAAAACGGCTTCATTTCTTACCTCAGGAAGCTTTCGTCGAAGGTCTACGAGCAGCCCAGCGCCCGATTCAATGGCGTGCTTGAAAAAGGGAATTGCTTCTCGAAAGAAGGCGAAAAGCAGTTGGGTAAGGCTCAGGTGGAAGCCCGTAATACTGCTTTGTTGCCTGTGCTTCAGGCTTTGAAGGACTGCATTGACAAGGGTTTGGGCGCTTTCTTGTTCTACAAGTCACAAAAGGATTTGCTTTATCTCTATGCCTTGCGTGCGCAGATTCGGATGGAGTTCGATGCTTTGGCCAATGAGGAAGAGATTGTGCACATTTCCGAGTTCAACAAATTGCTCAATTCGGTCATGGGCGATTTCTCGGTGCCCTTTGTGTATGAGCGCATCGGCGAGCATTTCCGCCATGTGTTTGTGGATGAGTTTCAGGACACTTCGGTGCTGCAATGGCAAAACCTTTTGCCGCTGATTGACAACGGCTTGGCAAATGGTAACATGAGCATGGTGGTGGGCGACGGCAAGCAGTCCATCTACCGTTTCCGCAGCGGCGAGGTGGAACAGATTGTGAATCTGCCCGAGATTTATGCCTTGCCCAAAGACGAACGCGAGGTAGCTTTCTGGCAGTTTGAGCAGAATCTGAAAGACAATTTCGCTTTCAAGAATCTGGACACTAACTACCGCTCGTTTGCCCATGTGGTCGACTTCAACAATGCTTTTTTTGAGTCGGTCTATTACAATTTGTCGCCTGACTTGCAAAAGGTGTACGTGGCGGGGAAGTCTGGCACCGACGAAGGTGTGAGCATCTACCAGAAAAAAGCCAAAGCCGATGAGGGTTTGGTGCAGGTTGAGCTCTATGACGCTGAAAACCAATCTGATTATTGCTTCGATAGGGTAGAGGCTATCATCCGCGAACTGACGGGAAACCGAGGCTATCAGTTTTCAGACATTGCTTTGTTGACCCGCAAGTCGGACTATGGCTCCGAGATGGCCAACTACTTGAACATCAAGGGGATTCCAGTCATTTCTCAAGACTCGATTTTGCTAAAATCGTCGGATAAGGTGCAGTTGATGGTGAACACTTTGCGCTATCTGTTGTATGGCGACAACGAGACCAATGTTGCCAACGTGTTGTATTATTGGAAACTGACGCAAGAGCCCGATTTCAATGGGGATATCAGTCAAGTTTTCGGTGAGGTGAAAGCCATCGCCCAAGGTGAAAAGGCGATTGAATTTGTGATGGGTCTTAGTGAGGCAGGCCTGTTGCAAGGTGCGCTTGCCAAGGCAACTTGTCTCTATGACCTTTGTGCCAACTTGTTACGCATTTTCCATTTCGATACCATCCACGATGCTTTCCTCAACTATTTCATGGAAGAGGTCTTCAAAGCACAATCAGGCATCAAAGAGGGTATTGCCGACTTCCTTTCGTATTGGGACAAGAAGCAGGACAAGCTTGCGGTGATGTCGGTGAGCGGCAATGCGGTGAAAATCATGACGATACACAAGTCGAAAGGCTTGGAGTTTCCTGTGGTCATCTATCCTGAGGCCATCACCGACCTCGACGAGCGGTTGAATGCTAGCAAGGCCACTGAGGAATGGTTGCGCCCCGAGGATTTGGGCTTTGAGACCATCCCCAATCTGGACAAGGTGCTGTTCAAGTTGGACAAGAACGCGACGAATATGGGCGAGAAGGCTTTGGAAAAGGTGGACAAAGAAAAGGACAGCAACCGTTTGGACAACCTCAACCTGCTTTATGTGGCCTTCACCCGCGCTGTGCAGCGCCTCTATGTCATCGCCAAGCAGGGCAAAGCAGACAAGCCTAATGTCATCCGCGATTTCCTTGCTGACAAGGAAGACCATCAGGTGCAGGATGAGGCTGCAACCATCTATCGTTTCGGTAACCCTGATTTCAGGAATCCTAAAGAGAAACTTGAGGAAGAAACGACTCAGCCGATGACCGATTCCGTGGCCTCGGATTGGTTTGGGAAAATCACCGTTGACCCCAATCCGACGCTGGTTTGGCAATCAAAGAGCGACAAGTTGTTGCCGCGCGAATGGGGTGAGTTGGTGCATCAAATTTTGGCGAAAATCCGTACTGTCAACGACATGGAGCAAGTGCTGTCGCCTGTCGTATCTGACGGCACCATTGATGAAAAGACTGTTGCCTGGATTCGGGAGAGGTTTGTGCAAATGACTAAAAACGAGCAGATTGCAGCGACATTTGAGCCTTCGGCTAAGATAAAGACAGAATGTGAAATCCTTCACCAAGGCCATGTCCTGCGTTTGGACCGCTATGCCGAGCTGCCTGATGTCATCTATCTGATTGACTACAAGACGGGCAAAAAGGACGACAAGCATAATAGGCAAGTGCAGGAGTATTCCCATGCCTTGAGGGAGATGACAGGCAAGCCTGTCGAGGCCTATCTGGTGTATCTCTCGGAGGAGAAAACTGAAGTGGATCCGGTTAATGTTGGATGACGATTTTCCTGTATTTGTGATTGTTTAGTTCTCTTATATGGAAGATATATACACCGTTGGTGTAATGACTGACATCCAAGGTTACAGCGTTTCGCTCTGCTTTGACTTGTTCTAAGCGTATGCCGAAAATGTTGAAGACTTCTACCTCATCAATGAGCGGCGTGTAGATTTCGACTTTGTCGTTGGCGGGATTCGGATAGATCACGATTTCTTCTTCCGATTGTCCATTTCCCGAAGGATCTATTGAAACTCTGACTTTGGCCGTACTCATACATCCATGTTTGGAGAATCCGGTTACGGAATAGGTCTTGTCCTCCTTTGCGTAGACGGTGATTCGGTTTGTGGTGTCGCCCGTCGACCAAAGATAGGAATCTGCGCCTGAAGCAAAGAGAAAGGCAGGACTGTAACGTTTTACAATTGTATCGTTGCTGCAAAGGAGGGTGGGTTTCTGATTCACGGTTAAGTCAAGTACGTAGGATTCGCAACCAATGACTTCGGAATACTGCCCTTCTTCGTGGAGACAATGTCCAAAGAAGTTATAGGTTTCGCCTTCGCAGATGGTCTCCTCTGTGAAAAAGTTGTGGGAAGGCTTGACGTCAAGGTCAAGAGTGTAGGCGATACAATCCACTGTGTCGTGATAAGTTCCGGCTTCATTGAATGGGAGGCCGAAAAAGAAAAACGTGTCGTTCTCGCAGATTTCTTCCCGCATATATATGGAATCCAACGGCGTAATGTTCAATTCCAGTTCATGGGTGATGCAATCAATGGTTTTGTAGTATACACCTGCTTCAGAAATTGGAGTGCCAAGGAAATCAAATGTCTCGTTATCGCAAATCTCCTCCACATGAAAGACGGTAGCGGGAGGATTAATCATGTGAAGAATGACAAGGCTGTCATAGGCGATGTCAGGGTAAAAGAAAGAATAATACCCTATGCCTGGAATAAGAGAGTCTATGTAATAATATGGGTCATGCCCGCAAAAAATGGCTTCAATGAACTGGACTACTGTGTTCGATTCGTAAGCACCCAAATCAACGCCCCCATGCTTGTGACGTGGATTTCCGTCCAAATCCAATTCCGGCTGACCAGTAATGATGTCGCCACGATCGATGCAAAGGCTATTAGGCTGAAGTTTCCAGTCACCGCCATGACCAGTATTACCAGAAGTGACCTCTGGGTCTGTAAATCTAACGTAAAACTCCTGGGAATCACCATCATTTTCAAGTGCTGTGCTGAAATTGTTCCCCGTTTCGGTAAGGCCATCTTGAACGGCACAGAAGGTATAGGTTTGAAGTGGCCCGATTTGGATGTTTCCGTCTGGGCTAGTGTTGCCCCAAATGATGCAATTCCTGATATCTGCTGGGCTATCGTAATAAACACCTCCGTATGCATCTAACGCTTCGTTTTTTACGATGGTGCAATTATAGAGGTCTGTATTTCTCGTGAAATAGCAGCCGCCTCCAGTTTCAGCCGTGTTGTTGTTGATAAGACAATTCCATAAAGTGGGACCTTGACTTGTAAAGATGGCGATACCTCCTCCTTGTCGAGCTATGTTGTTACTGAATGTGCAGTTGAAAAAATGGCTGTGAGCGCCATTGCTGATGCAATAGGCACCACCTCCATTATTTAGTGCATGGTTGTCGTGAAAAACACAACGAGAAAAAGATGTGTTTCCATAGTCAACGATGGCTCCGCCAGAGTTTGCTTCATTAGCAAAGAACTCGCAGTCTTCGACGAGAATAGTTCTAGGCTTTGTCAGGTAGTATTGTGAAATAGCTCCTCCGTAAGACTGGGCATGGTTATGACAGAACTTGCAGTTTCTGATTTGTGTGTTGCATAACAACAGTATTCCTCCACCATGCTCGGCATTTCCATTTTGAATGGTGAAGCCGTCGATAATGATTAAATCGTTGTTGTGGGAAGTCTCGCCTATCACACCTTGCGTCTGGCTCCCGTCCAAGATGCTTGGATGTGCCTCAAAGTCCCTTTGCGACAAGTCGTAATCGTAAGGCTCATCCCCATTGAAACCACCATAAAGCTTACAGCCTAACAAGGGAGTGAAGGCAAATTTCTCATCAGGATTTCCTGTGTAAGTGCCTTCCTTGACCCAGATTTTGCTGTCGTCCATCGTGGATTTGAATAAGGCAAGTTGAAGTTCAGAAGTGGCTTGTGCCCATGACGAGCCGTCTCCTATGCCGTCGGGTGCGACATATATTATTCCGTGGCTATCGTTATGGATCGGGATGTTATCTATGGGAAAAATGTTGTGGACCATAGACTGATCGTCAGAAAAACCGTATGGAGAGTTGAGCGTATAATAACCGTCAGCAACACCATCCCAACCAAAGTTGAAATGAAACATCCCGTTGTCGTCGTAACCATCGCAGACGAAAGCGTGTGCTCCAAGGCTTGATTTGCCAGCATAGTAAACAGGATGCTGTTTGTCAAGGTCGTTCCTAATAATCCTTTGCCATTGTTCATCGTCATAAATGTCTCTTTTTGCATAGGATGCGGCAGGGTAATAGAAATAATGCTGTAGAGCCTCGGGTACATCCTGCGAAAAGGCACCACTTCCATTGGAACTGTATTTCATTTTCACAGATATGCCACAATGGGAGACCAGCGTTGCGACGGCTTGGTTGTTTTCAAATAGAGTGTCGGCCATGCTCTCCCACAGGTAATGTGTGTTTTCAAAGTCGGCCGTTAGGTTGCCGTAGGGAGGACAGGCGTATGTCATCGTGCCGTTTCCTTTTTGTGGAGCTTTGTGGTAATACATGATTTGGGCCATGGCGATGGCCACGCATCCAGCCTCGACATGCTGGCAAGGGCCGGTGCTGTCAACAGGGCAGGCGTCGTTATGGTAACATCCCTGACCCCAAATGGAAGTCAGCAATGGCTCAACTGCAGTTTGGCTTTTCGTTAGTTCCTTCTTTTGCTCGGGATGCATGAGGAGATAGTCGGTAGCCTCATTGTAGAGGTTGAGCCAATAGCGGATGTGGTCGGGGAGTTCTTTGCAGGGTGGTAAATTGGAAGTGAGCGAGTAGGCGAGTATGTCGCCTAATGCGGAGGCGACAACGAACCCTCGAGGCTCAACTGAAAATACATACAAATTGGGTTGCCCCGAAGGTGCGCTTTTGATTTCCTCGCTCAACGCCAAAATACGGAAATCGTCTCCGTTTTGCTGTTTGACGAAACGTTCGGCAGATTCATAAACTTCCTCGTACCCAACCCTTGTTTGTGCTTTGATTTGGGTGAAAAGCAATAGAAATACTATGACGACTAACCTTTTCATCATGAATACGTTCTGCAAAAATACACTTTTCTGTAAAAACAAAAAAAGAGCCTCCGTTTCCGAAGGCTCTAATCTTAAATTTTAATTTTGAATATTAAATCCAAAATTTACTTGGCTCTCTCTTCTTCGATAGCGGCCTGAGCAGCAGCCAGACGTGCCACGGGCACGCGGAACGGCGAGCAGCTCACGTAGTTCAAGCCGGTCTTGTAGAAGAAGCGGACCGAAGCGGGGTCACCACCGTGTTCACCGCAGACGCCACACTTCAGGTTGGCGCGCTGGCTACGACCACGCTCCACACCGAGTTTCACCAGTTGGCCAACGCCTTCTTGGTCGAGGGTGTTGAACGGGTCGGCGGGGATGATCTTCTCTTCGATGTAGTCCTTCACGATGGCGTTGACGTCGTCGCGGCTGAAGCCGAAGGTCATCTGGGTGAGGTCGTTGGTGCCGAAGCTGAAGAACTGGGCCACTTTGGCGATCTGGTCGGCCACGAGGGTGGCTCTTGGGATCTCGATCATTGTGCCGTACATGTAATTGATCTTCACACCGAACTTCTTCTCGATCTCAGCCTGCACGCGGTCGGCGATAGCCTTCTGGTGCTCAAGCTCCTTGACGTTGATGGTCAGCGGGACCATGATCTCCAGATGCGGGTCGAAGCCTTCCTTCATCAGTTCAGCGGTGGCCTGGAACAGGGCGCGGAACTGAGTCTCGGTGATCTCGGGATAGACGATGCCGAGGCGGACGCCACGCAGACCCATCATCGGGTTCACTTCGTGAAGGGCCTCGATGCGTCTGACCAGTTCCTTCGTGCTCATGCCACGCTCTTTGGCCAAAGCCTTGATCTTCTCTTTTTCATCGACTTTCGGGACGAACTCGTGCAAAGGCGGGTCCATCAGACGGAAGGTCAACGGTTTGCCGTCCAACACCTTCAGCGTGCCCTTGGCGGCTTTCCTGATATAAGGTTCCAACTCCTTAAGAGCGGCCCTTCTGTCTTTGGTGTTGTCGGTCAGGATCATGTTGCGCAGCTTAGCCAGCGGCTTCTCGCTGTTCTTGCCGTAGAACATGTGCTCGATACGGAACAGGCCGATACCTTCGGCGCCGAAGTTGACGGCGTTCTGGGCATCTTCCGGGTTGTCGGCGTTGGTGCGGACACCCATCTTGCGGTACTTGTCGACGAGCTTCATGAACTTCTTGAAGAGCGGGTTCTCGGTGGCGTTGATCATACCCACGGGCTCGGCATAGACCCAACCCTTGGCGCCGTTCAGGCTGATGACGTCGCCTTCCTTGAACTGCTTGTCGCCGATGCGGACGATCTTCTTGTCGAAGTCGATCTTCACGGCGTCGCAGCCCACGATGCAGCACTTGCCCCAGCCACGGGCCACGAGGGCGGCGTGTGAGGTCATACCGCCACGGGCGGTCAGGATACCGTCGGCGGCACGCATGCCTTCGACGTCCTCGGGGTTCGTCTCCTCGCGGACCAGCACGTTGGCGATCTTAGCGGCACGATACTCCTTGGCTTTCTCGCTGGTGAGGGCGATGCGACCGACAGCGCCACCAGGACCTGCGGGCAGACCCTTGGCGATGACGGTGTGCTTCTTCTCGTCAGTGGTGTCGAGGATGGGGTGGAGCAGCTCGTCGAGTTGCTCAGGGCTGAGGCGCATGACGACTTCCTTCTCGTCGATGCGGCCTTCTTTCAGCATGTCGAGAGCCATGGTCAGGGCAGCCACTCCAGTACGCTTACCGACACGGCACTGCAGCATGTAGAGCTTGCCGTCCTGGATGGTGAACTCGATGTCGAGCATGTCGTGGTAGTTGTCCTCGAGGATACGGCGCACTTCGCAGAGCTCTTTATAGGTCTCGGGCATCAGCTCCTGCATCGACTTCATGTGCTTGTTCTGCTCATTCTTGGTCTCGTTGTTCAGCGGGTTGGGGGTACGAATACCGGCCACCACGTCTTCACCTTGGGCGTTGATGAGCCATTCGCCATAGAACTGGTTGTCGCCGGTGGCGGGGTTACGGGTGAAGGCCACGCCAGTGGCGGAGGTGTCACCCATGTTACCGAACACCATGGTCTGCACGTTGACGGCAGTGCCCCAGTCGTCCGGGATACCTTCGATGCGGCGGTAGGAGACGGCCTTCTTACCGTTCCAGCTCTTGAACACGGCCTTGATGCCGCCTTCGAGTTGGGCCTCGGCGTCGTCGGGGAACTCGGTGCGCAGCACCTTCTTGATGCGGGCCTTGAACGACTCGGCGAGCTTCTTGAGGTCGTCGGCAGTCAGTTCGGTGTCGCTCTTGTAGCCTTTCTTCTCTTTGTAGGCGTCCAGCATGTCATCCAGCTGCTTGCGGATGCCTTGTCCGTCGGCAGGCTCGATGCCCTCGGCCTTCTCCATGACGACGTCGGCGTACATCATGATGAGGCGGCGGTAGGAGTCATACACGAAACGTTCGTTGCCACCGGTCTTCTTGATCAAGCCAGGGATGGTCTTGGAGCAAAGACCGATATTCAAAACGGTGTCCATCATGCCGGGCATCGATTTGCGCGCGCCCGAGCGGCAGCTGACGAGCAGCGGGTTGGTGGGGTCGCCATATTTCATGCCCATGATCTTCTCCATCTTCTTGATGCCAGCGTGGACCTCGTCCATCAGGCCTTTAGGAAGTTGGCAATTGTTTTGGTAATAGGCTGTGCAGCATTCCGTTGTGATGGTCAAGCCGGCCGGTACGGGCAGCTTGAGCAGGCACATCTCGGCCAGGTTGGCGCCTTTGCCACCCAGCTCGTTCTTCATCGAAGCATTTCCTTCAGCGGTCTTGCCACCAAAGGTGTAAACGTACTTTGTCATTTTTAATTGATTATTAGTAATTTAACTGATATTCTTTGTTTCGGACAAATGAAGTCGCAAAGGTAATGAATTATGGGAAACCACAAAAGACAATTTTCAGTTTTTTCGAAATAATTTGCAACGACATGAAAAAAAGCCCCGCAACATACGTCACGAGGCTTTTCGACATATTGAAAAAAATGGTGTATTTATTCTTTTACAAATTTTAAAGTGCTGATGGCATTTTCTGACTTCACCTTGACGAAGTAAACACCATTGCTCAGACTTTCTAAGTTGAGTTGGGTCATGCCCTTGGCTTGCTGGCTGAACACCTGCTGGCCGAGGCTGTTGACGATGACGACCTCGCAGTCTTCCTCGGGAAGGCTGAGGCTGAACTGGCCTTTGTTCGGGTTGGGATAAATGGCAATGCCTTGAAGCTCAAGTTCATGTGTACTCGTGAGGTCGATGGTCAGTGTTTGTGGCCAGGCATCACAGCCGGTCACGATGAGGGTCTTGCCGTCGATGAACTCGATAGGCTCGTCAAACTCGATGACGGCCAAACCAGCCTCGTCGGTGTAGGCCATGCCAAGGAGGTCTTCGCCATCGAATAAAGTGCATCTGAAGTGTTTCAGTCCGTTGTTGTTGCCATCGGTAACAGTGACAGGCAACGAAGCAAGTTTGACCGGGATATCAACGGAATAGGAAACCACGGGCGTGAACGGCTCGTCGTGCCAAGGGCTGCAAGCCACATCGCCCATCATGTTGAGGTCGTAGAAGTTCCAGCGCAGGGCACCTTCTTCATACTGGCCAGGGGCATTGACCCATGGCGCGGTCTGGATTTTGGCTTCCATCAGAGCCATGCCGCCGTAAGGGATGCGCTCGTTGTAATAGGCATCTTCCGTCTCACGGTGCAGGTGGATGGCGGGGCCCTCGGTCTGGCCTTCGTTGAACCATCCGTAACGAGAGTTGCCGAAGGTGGCCACGGCGAAATTGGCAATCTTGGTCATGTTCTCAAGGATGCAGTTTTCGGGGAAGTTGCCGCAGGTGCAGCCTGAGGTATGGAAGAAGGTATAGTTGTGTTCAATGCCATTGGCGCCATTGAAGTTGCTGTCGGTAATGTCCCAATTGGACCATCCAGCCACATATTCCGTGTTGGCGTGACCGTCGTGGTGGACATATTGTGTGCCTTGGTTGATGGCATTGCGCAGGCGCCTACCGCTCCAGTTGCCTTCCTCTTCATAGAGACGAGTGAATTCGTAGTCTTCAGGAATGCCGGTAGTGGTGTAGCCGTTGTCATCGTGGGTGCCGATGAGCAGTTCAAGATATTGGCTGCCATTGGTCATGGGGTTGTCGTAGAGATGCTCACCGCCCATGATGACCTTGTGGAACTCGCCCAAAACGGGATTCGTCTGATAGGTCATGGACTTGTGGAGCATGTTGTTCAGTTCTTCCTGGTTGCTGAAGCACATACGGCCGATGCCGATTTCAGGGAGCAGGTCATCTTCGCCGATTTCGCCCCATAGACCATCATTGTCGTCATCCCAAGTGCCATCCAAGGCGGCATAGTAAAGGTCGGCGGGGAGACCATAGTCTTCTTGGTTGCCGCCACCACTGGTCACGTAGCAATATAAGCCGCGATAAGGGATGTCGGGCACGTCGCCGGCGAGGTTGACCATCATGATGCCGTTTTCCTCGTATTCTTGGAGGATGTAGTTGCGCAGCTTCTCAGGGTCGTCTTGGCCTTCCATCGCGCTTAAAACGGTCTCAAGGTCGACGACACGGGTGCGGAGGCCACGGGCTTGGTAGAAATTGACATAGGCATCGAAAGCGCTGAGGTAGGGTTGTGTGGTAACCACCAACAACTCGTAGCCGCCCAAGGTGCGACCTCTGCTGTTGTATGTCTGCAGCATCTCAGGGTTTTGGGAGAGTTTTTTGGCGCGCGTGGCGTTGTCGCCGTTGAGCCAAAGCTTACGGCTTTGGTCAGCCTTAGCGGCTGTAGTTGTGATTCTTACGGTAGCCTTGGTGGCGTATCTCACTTCGCCAGTGCCAGGCACATATTGCACAGGCGTGAAAGCCGAGAAAGCAAATCCGATACCGTTCATGTATTGAGTGCTGAGGTTGCCGTAGGCCTGGGCAGGATAGACGCTCTTTGAGGCATATAAAGTCTCGTCTTTCTCAAATTGTTTGCGCACAGGGTTAGAATATGTGAGTGCCGTCTGGTAAGGAAAGAGGTTGTAATTGCCATCAAGGGTTTGGAAATCAGAAAGTTCCACATCGATACTGGCGGCTTCTGTGCCTTGTGGCAGCATCAGGCTGACGCTTTGCCAAGGCAGCGAGGGCTGACCCGCAAGGGCGCTTTGCATACAGTTGGTGAACTGGATCTGCTCGTAGCCCTGAATTTGACTGACGCTCGGCTGACCGAAGTAATAGGTCTTCTCGATGGTCTGCGCCGAGGCAAACAGGCTGACCATCAGGGAGAGGATGATAGATAAGGTTAGTTTTTTCATTGTAGTTGACTTAAAGATAGTTCATTAAAGCATTACTCTACCACAACTTTCTTCACCTCATTGCCATTGGCGTTGCTGATGCGGACGAAATAGACACCCGCCTCGCTGAGATGGAGTTGTTGCATTCCGCTCAATTTGTTGAGGCTCATTACGTTTTGTCCCAACATATTGTATATGCTGACCGAGCTCTCTTCAGCCAATTCGATGGTAAAGGTGCCTTTGGTCGGGTTGGGATAGATGGCGTTGGTCTTTGGCGCGACCACTTCTTCTATTTTGGTAATCGTGCAGGTGCGTGGGAAAGTGATGTCGTCAATCCAGGCACAGTCACTTCCGGACTGCCCGCTCGAATTCTTGTTGTATAACCATTTAAACACGTGGCTGCCCGCTTCGAAGGCATAGCTTGCATGGGTCCAGTCGGTCTCGCCCGACCACCAGTCTTCCAGGTTGTCATCTATGAAGAAGGCAAGCAAGTCTTTTCGGAGTTCGGTCGAGGTCTTTAACCAGAAACTGATTTCTCCATCGTAGAGGATATCGGTGTAAACCAACAAATAGGAATTCTCATTGTTGTCAATCTCGCCAGAACGGGCGCTGTGGGTGCCGCTGTGGGCCTCATCTTCGGTAATGAACCAATGCTGATCGCCGGCATGCTCCCATTCCACGAAGCTGAAGTCGCCACTCTCAAAGGTCTCGATAGCCATGCCGACGCCGAAGGAATAGCTGTGGTTGGTGGCGTATGCACCAGTGTGCAGACAGAGGTCGAGATTGTATGTAGTGCCGCTAACAATATCGCTATCCGTGTGGATGTTGATGTTGATGTTGAAGACGCCGTTTGCGTTGATATTACCGAGTTGGTGGGTGGTCTCGTCTATGTGGAGACCTTCGCCGATGTTGCCGAGGGTCAGGTATGCGTCTGGAGCCAAGGCGTGACCAGCATTCTTACCTGTGATGTGTATTATGCCGTACTCACCTGGGTCAACATAACCGTTGCCGTCGCCTTGGGTCTCTTCCAATTCAATATTATCGAATTGCAAGTTGGGTGCCAGCGCGAGGAAGGATTTTTGGGTGGTATGTGTGGCGTCGCCGACATAAGTGGTGAAGTTCAAGGTGAAAATGGTTTGGTCAGGGACGTTGTCGTCGATGTCAATCATGCCCAAATGGTGGTTTTGCATGGTGCTGTTGGGCGCAAGTTCGTCAATGGTGAAGTTGTTGTCGTAGGTGTGGATGTATTCGCAGTCAGAAGTCACCTCAGCATGGATGTTGTATGCAGTCTCGTTGCCTTTGTTGTAGATGTCGCCGTCCACCCATAGCGACTGCGCGCCGGTTTGGGCTTCACCTTCAAAGCTGACGATGTCGCCGTAAACGAAGGGCTCGTTGCCGTCAAATCCAGTCACTTCAAGGATTTGCGGCCAGGCACTTTGTCCGGTGACAACGAGTCTCATTTCGCCAATCACATCCAATGGCGTTTCGAAATCCAGTTCTGCATTGCCGTTTTCGTCTGTGATGTTACGGGCAAGCAAGGTCTCACCATCGAAGAGGCTGACGCAGAAGTCGCGTAATGGCGTTCCATATTGGTTTACGTTGACGGTGGTGGCTGAAGTTCCGGTTTTCAGACCTTGCTCATAGACTACATTGGGGGTGAATGGCTCCTCAAACCAAGGTGTCAAAGCGCCATCGCCCATCACATTGAGGCAGTAGATGTTCCAACGCATACAGCCGCTCTCTTCGTTCCAAGCCGTGACCCAAGGTGCCGTGGCAATCTTGGCTTCGCGCAGGGCCATGCCGACTGAGGCGATGCGGTCGTTGCAGTAGGCATCGACAAACTCACGATGGATGTGGGCTGCCATGCCGTCGCCCCACGGCACATACCAACCGTAACGTGAGTTGCCCGTGGTGACCACGAATCCGGTTTGAATGGTAACCATCTTCTCAAGGATGCAGCTGGCAGGGAAGTTGCCGCAAATACAGCCATGCGAGTGGAATAGCATGTAGTTGTGGTTGACGCCATCGTTGCCTGAGAAGTAATTGTTGGTTAAGGAGGAGCCTTCCCAACCGGCAACGTAGTTACTGTTGGCGTGTCCAACATGGTGTACATATTGTCCTCCACTGCAAATGACTTTCTTGAAGTCGACGGCACTCCAGTTGACGCGAGGTGAAGCATAGTAACGCTTGAAATTGTAATCTTCAGGATAGCCTGTGGTAGTGTAGTCGTAATCGGTGACGGTACCGATGAGGCGTTCCATGTCGACATCGCCGTAATAGCCGTCACCAAGGTGCTCGGCGCCAAGAATGGGTGAGGTGAACTCGCCCATGACAGGTGTCTGCAGGTAGCTGAAGGTCTTGTGCATGATAGTCTCAAACTGGACTTCGTTGTTAAAGGGCAGACGGCCGATGCCCAGCTCGGGCAGCAGGTCGTCTTCGCCCACTTCGCCCCAGCGGTTGTCGTTGTCGTCGTTGAGGGTGCCGTCGAGGCAGGCATAGTACATGTCGGCGGGCAGGTCGTCCTCGTAGCCTTCCTGCGCCCAGCAATAGAGGCTGCGGTAAGGCACGATGCTGACATCGCCGCCGAGGCTCACCATTTGTATGCCATTCTCTTCGTATTCTTGAATGATGTAGTTGCGGATCTGTTCTTGCTCGTCGCGACCCTCCATGGTGGCGTAAATCTCTTCCAAGGAGACGATGCGGGTACGGATGCCCTTGTCGTTGTAGAGGTTGAGGTATTCACCGAAACGGGGGATCCATTCCTCTGAGGTGATGACCAACATGTCGTAGCCACCGATGACGCGGCCGCGTTTGCTGTAGGTGCTAAGCATGTTTTCATTCTGTGCCAAGCGCTTGATGGAAACCTCGTTTTCGGGCGTGAGCCAGAGCTTGCGGCTGTGGTCGTCGCGGTTAGAAACAGTCTCGATGCTGACCTTCACAGTCCTGGCATAGCTGACCTTGCCTGTGGCAGGCACGTATTGCATTGGCGTGAAGCCGCTGAAGGCAAAAGCCACGCCGTTCAGGTATTGCGTGCTGACATTGCTGAAACCTTGCGTTGGATAGGCGTTTCCGGAACGATACAGGGCCTCGTTTTTCGCGAAAGGAATCTCCTCCACGTTGGAAACAGGGCGAGGCTGTTGGTAAGGATAGAGATTGAACGAGCCTTCAAGCTCCACAAAATCAAGGAACTCCACGTTGACTAGAGCGGCCTCTTGACCTTGTGGTAGTATTAGGCTGACGCTCTGCCAAGGCAGCGTGGGCTCGCCTACAGTTCCAACAGGCAGGCAGCCTTGGAAGGAGATTTGCTGGTAGCCATCATGCTCGCTGACGACGGGCTGGCTGAAATGATAGGTTTGTTCAATAGTTTGGGCCTGCGCAAATAGGGCGGAGACCAATAGCACTAAGATTAGATTTAGTTTCTTCATATTAAATGGAATGTTTAACTTCGTTATAAGTTTTGAATTGGGCGCAAAAATAAAAAAATCTGCTGTGATTTTTTGGTTTTTTTATAATTTTGCCCTTTAAATTTCAAAAAAATGAAGAAAATCAGAGCCGCCGTAGTAGGTTACGGCAATGTGGGCCGCTTCGCGCTCGAAGCCTTGGAAGCCGCCCCTGACTTCGAAGTGGCTGGCATCGTCCGCCGCAACGCTAACAAAACTATTGAACTCTCTTCTTATGAGGTGGTGACAGACATCAAGCAGCTGAAAGACGTGGATGTGGCCATTCTGGCTTGCCCCACGCGTAGCTGTCCTGAGTACGCCAAACAAATCCTGCCCTTGGGCATCAATACAGTGGATTCTTTCGACATCCACACTTCCATCGTCGACTACCGCCGCGAGCTGATGCCTATTAATAAGGAAACAAACACCGTCAGCGTCATCGCTGCGGGCTGGGACCCGGGCTCGGACTCCATCGTCCGCACCTTGATGCAGAGCCTCGCACCTAAAGGCTTGTCGTACACTAACTTCGGCCCAGGTATGTCGATGGGTCACAGCGTCTGCGTGCGCTCCAAGATAGGCGTGAAAAACGCCCTTTCAGTGACCATTCCGTTAGGCGAAGGCATCCACCGCCGCATGGTGTATGTGGAGCTTGAAGACGGTGCCACGCTCGAACAAGTGACCGCCGACATCAAGGCCGATCCGTATTTCGCCAGTGACGAGACCCATGTGTTTGCCGTCGACAGCGTGGATGCGGTCCGCGACATGGGCCATGGTGTCAATTTGGTGCGTAAGGGCGTCTCAGGCAAGACCCAAAACCAACGCATGGAGTTCAACATGAGCATCAACAACCCCGCCTTGACGGGTCAGGTGCTGGTCAACGTGGCCCGCGCCACGATGCGCCTGCAACCAGGCTGCTACACGATGGTGGAGATTCCTGTCATTGACATGCTGCCTGGCGAGCGTGAAGACTTGATTGGACATCTGGTGTGATGAGACGTTTTGCTCCCTTGCTGATTCTTTTGATCATGGTGTCTTGTACCCAGGAGCAAGACCCCGTTGAATCGTTGCTGTCGCAGATGACCCTAGAGGAGAAATGCGGCCAGCTGAGTTGTCCCATAGGCTTCGACTTCTACGGCAAGGACGGCGATTCCCTTTGGCTCTCCGACGACTTCCTCAGCAGGATGGACACGATGCCGCTCGGCTCGTGCTGGGCGGTGCTTCGTGCTGACCCTTGGTCAAAGAAAACGGTGGAGACGGGTCTTCATCCAAAGGAATCGGCGAAGTTGCTGAACATGATGCAACGCCATGCAGTGGAAAACACGCGCCTCGGCATCCCGCTGTTGTTTTGCGAAGAGACTCCCCACGGTCACATGGCGGTGGGTACGACCGTCTTCCCGACAGGCATAGGCCAGGCCAGCACTTGGGACCCCGTCTTGCTCGAACAGATGGGTGAGGTGATGGGGAAGGAGGTACGTCTGCAAGGCGCGCAAATCGGCTATGGGCCCGTCCTTGATATTGCCCGCGACCCAAGGTGGTCGAGGGTGGAGGAGACTTTCGGAGAGGACCCGTATCTCTCGGGCGTTTTGGGTGCAGCGGTCGTCAAAGGGATGCAAAAACATGCCTGCGCTACATTGAAACATCTCGCTGCCTACGGCATCCCGCAAGGAGGACACAACGCCGCCACCGCTGATGTCGGGCCCAACCGCATGATTACCGACTATCTGCCCTCGTTTGAAAAAGCCATCTGCGAAGGTGGCGCCAAGACCGTCATGACGTCCTACAACACCATCGATGGTGTGCCTTGCTCGGCCAATGCATGGCTGCTGCAAGAGGTTTTGCGCAACTCATGGAATTTCAAAGGTGTGGTTTTCAGTGATTTGAATGCCGTCAATGCCATCTATGCCACGCAACATGAGGCCGCCGACCCTGCCGAAGCCGCGGCCTTGGCTTTGAAAGCGGGTGTTGACATCGATTTGGGCGGCTACAACTACGGTGGCTTTTTGAAAGAAGCCTTGCAACGCGGCCTCGTCTCCGAAGCTGACATTGACCGCGCTGTGCGACATGTGCTACAACTGAAATATGACCTCGGATTGTTCGATAATCCCTATGTAGACGAAGCCTTGGTTGAGGCTGAAGTAGGCACAAGTGAAAGTGCCCAAGTGGCCAAACAAGTTGCTTTGGAATCCGCTGTGCTGCTGAAAAACGACGGCATCTTGCCTTTTGGAGCCCATATTAATAAGGTGGCGGTCATCGGGCCGAATGCAGATAACATGTACAACCAACTTGGCGACTACACTGCACCGCAACCCCCCGATCGTATCGTGACCCTATTAGAAGGTATCCGCGAAAAGGGCAGGGCAGAGGTGCTGTATGCCAAAGGCTGTGCCGTGCGCGACGAAAACGATGCCGACATTGAAGCAGCCGTAAAAATCGCGCAACAGGCTGATGTTGTGGTGCTTGTGGTAGGTGGTAGCTCTGCCCGCGACTTCAAAACGAGTTATGAAGACACAGGTGCTGCCATCGTGGACGAGCACGTTTCCGACATGGACTGTGGCGAGGGCTATGACCGCTCGACATTAAAGCTTTTGGGCAAGCAAGAGGAACTGATGCAGCGCATCTATGCCACGGGCAAGCCCGTGGTGACGGTCTATATACAAGGTCGGCCCATGGACATGAACTTGGCCAACGAGAAGTCCAATGCCTTGCTGACGATGTGGTACCCCGGTATGGAAGGCGGCTCTGCTTTGGCCGACATCCTTTGGGGTGACTACAACCCCGCTGGTCGTCTGCCTATCTCAGTGCCTCGTTCGGTGGGACAAATCCCCGTGTATTATTCCCAGCCTCAAATGGGCGATTATGTAGAAGAATCTGCCCAACCCATGTTTCCCTTCGGCTACGGCCTGAGCTATACTCAATTCGAATACAGTGATTTGCAAGTTGAAACCCTGTCGACCATGTCATCCCAGCAGGGGTCTGTGGGTAAGGGGGGATCTATGGCCGACACCCTTTGCAAAGTCACCTGCACAGTAAAAAACATCGGTCCTTGCGACGGTGACGAAGTGGTGCAGCTCTATGTCCGCGACGAGGTGGCCAGCATTGCCCCCGCCTCCAATCTGCTGAAAGGCTTCCAAAGGGTGCATATTAATAAAGGTGTAGCCCAACAAGTATTCTTCTATCTCGCCAAGCGCGATTTGGCGCTCTATTCCGTTGCGGAAGGCTGGCGTTTTGAGCCAGGCGCGTTCACATTCATGGTGGGCGGGAGCTCGGATAATCTTTTGTTTGTTACGTCTCGTTGCGAATAAAAGCTTTTCTTAATACGCAAAAAATCCCACCACTCCGGAAAGCACAATCAGCAATATCGGATTGGCTTTGAAGAAATACGAAGCCACGAACGCCAACACGCAGATGACAACGCTGATGTTGTATTGGCCGCGACCGAAGTCCACGAAATTCTGGGTGTTCATCATCGCGAGACCAGCAGCGAAGATGAGACCGGCGATAGCGGGTTTCAGGCCTTTCAAGGTGTTGGTCATCAAGGAGTTGTTCTTCTTGCTCATGAAGAGCTTTATAATAAGGTACACCATGATGACGGAAGGCAGGCAGAGCGCGAACGAGGCCAACAACGAACCGCCGAAGCCTCCAGCCGTGTAACCCACGTAAGTCGCCAAGTTGATGGAGATGGGCCCGGGTGTCATCTGCGAGATGGCCACCATGTCGGCAAACTCGGTTGTGTTCATCCAACCGTAGTTGTCCACCACCTCATGCTGGATGAGGGAGAGCATGGCATATCCCCCGCCGAAGCCCAGCACACCGATTTTCACGAAGACCCAAAGTAACTGCAAGTAAATCATGGCTTGGCCTCCTTCTTTTTGGCTTTTTTGTTGATAATCAGCGCATAGATGAGGCTACCCGCAATGGCGGCGAGGATGACGTAGGCGGGCGAGATCTTGCACCACCAGATGAGAAACACCGTGGCGATGGGGATGATGGCGGTCTTCCAGGTCACCTTGGCCGATTTGATCATGCGCAGGGAAGGGGCGAGGATGAGCGCCACAACGCAGGGACGGATGCCCTTGAAGACGCGCTCCACCACGGGATTGTCGCGGAACTCACGGAATACCGTGGCCAAGAGCAGGATAATGGTGATGGACGGGATGATGGCACCCAGCATGGCGGCAAAGGCGCCCTTCGTGCCTGCCACGCGATGCCCAACGTACAAGGCCGTATTGACGGCAAAGACGCCTGGAAGTGATTGAACTACAGCGATCATGTCCCAAAACTCGTCGTTGGGAATCCACTTCTTCTGGTCGACGACGGCCTTCTCCACCATCGACAGCATGGCATAGCCACCGCCGAGGGTAAAAGCCCCGATTTTGAAGAAAGACCAGAACAGTTCGAACACTTTTTTCATGCCGCAAAATTAAGAATTTGTTTCGTATTGAAAAAATTAGTACGTTTGCGGACTATTTTTAAAGACGAGTTTATGACACTATTAGACGCTTCTGTTATGACCTTCGACCAGCCTCAAGCTTGGAATTGGCTGGTGCAATTCTGCATTTTGGCAACGGCCTTGTTGATAGGTAACGTGCTGAGGACCAAGATCCCCTTCTTGCGCAAAAGCCTGATTCCCTCGGCTTTGATTGGCGGCTTGCTGCTCTTGGTTTTCAAGGCGATTCCAGGGTGCAAGGAGCTCATCAACAAGCCGGTGATGGAAATCGTAACCTATCACGCCTTGGGTTTGGGTTTTGTGGCCTTGGCGCTGAAAAACAACAAGATAGAATCGAAATCCACACCGATGAAGGTGATTGAGACGGGCGCTTTGACGGCCTCTACTTACGTCATCCAAGGCATCGTGGGCCTCATCGTTTCCATCTTGTTCTTCTATTTCGGCAGGAAACTGTTTTATGCGGCAGGCCTGTTGTTGCCCATGGGTTACGGACAAGGACCAGGACAGGCCTTGAACTTCGGCAAGATCTTCACAGGCTGGGCCACGCAGCAGGGCATCGATTTCCCAGGTGCCGACTTCGGCCTCTCCATCGCGGCCACGGGCTTCATCGTGGGTAGCGTGGTTGGCGTTATTTATATGAACATCCTGCGCCGTAAAGGGGTGCTTTCAAGAAAGAAAATCATTGATGCACAGACCAATAAGTTGGAGGACTATGAAGGCAAGGGCGAGATTCCCGATGCTGAGTCCATCGACAAGCTCTCGGTGCAGATTTGCATGGTTTTGTTTGTCTATTTCCTTGTCTTCCTGTTCACGAACTGGATACAGGGGATGGAGCTGGGCAAATTCGGCACTAACACACTGAAACCCATGCTTTGGGGCTTCAACTTCTTGATAGGTACGCTGTTCGGCATCCTTTTCAAGTGGATTTTAGGCCGTTTCAAGAAGGCCAAGTTGATGAGTCGAGAGTACATTAACAATTATATGCTCAATCGTATTAGCGGCTTCTGCTTTGATGTCATGATTGTGGCGGGCACGGCAGCCATCAGTTTCGAGGACTTCGGCAAATTCGTGCTGCCCTTCATTATCATCTGTACCTTGGGTGCGGCGGTCACCTTTATTTATGTGCTTATCATTTGCAAACACCTATATCCCAACTACAAATATGAAGGCTTCTTCTCGATGTTCGGCATGTTGACGGGCACGGCCAGCAATGGCATGATTCTGCTGCGTGAAATCGACCCGAAGTTTGAGACCCCTGCCGCTAACAACCTCGTGCTGCAGACCCTTTCGGCCATCGTATTGGGCTTCCCTGTGCTGCTCCTGGTGGGCTATGCTCCGCAAAGCCTGAAAGCCACGTGGATTACTTTGGGCATCTTGGTCGTTTTCTGGGCTGCGCTGACGGTGTTTATGCTTCGGACGAAAATCTTCAAGCGCAAGAAGAAGGAATGAAAATGAAAAGAGCCCCGAGCAACGCTCGGAGCTCTTTTTTTCGTTGTTTGTAGAAGGAATCAGTCTTTGAGTTCCTTGATTCTGGCTTTCTTGCCGCGCAAACCACGAAGGTAGTAGATGCGGGACTTGCGGACAGCGCCCTTCTTGTTCACCTCAATGTTCTCAATCATCGGGGAGGCAATGGGGAAACATCTTTCCACGCCAACATTGTTGGAAATCTTGCGGATGGTGAAAGTACCAACCTTGCCTTGTCCACTACGCTTCAGGACGATGCCCTGGAACTTCTGCAGACGCTCTTTTTGTCCTTCGACAATCTTGTAGGTCACCGTGATGGTGTCGCCTGTCTTGAACTTCGGAAAATCTTTTACAACGATTTGATCTTCAACGAATTGAATTAATGCGTTCTTGCTCATTTTTATATATTTTTGTATATTTTTCTCCAAAAAGTGGGTGCAAAAATACAAATAATTTCAATACGGAACGCAGAAATTCAGCTTTTTTTGAAAATTTCGTACATTTCAGGTCTGCGCACCTTGGTGCGTTCAATGGCCTGTTCCAACCGCCAGTCGTTGATGAGCTTGTCGTTGCCCGACAAAAGCACTTCGGGAACTTCCCAACCTTTGTAATTTCGCGGTCGGGTATAGACAGGTGGCGACACCAAGCCGTCCTGGAAGGAGTCGGAGAGGGCAGAGGTCTCATCGCCCAAGGCTCCTGGAATGAGGCGCACCAAACTGTCGACCAGCACAGCGGCACCGAGTTCTCCGCCAGAAAGGACGTAGTTTCCTATGCTTATCTCTTTGGTAATCAGATGTTCACGGATGCGCTCATCGATACCTTTATAGTGCCCGCAAAGGATGATGATGTTTTCCTTCATCGAGAGTTGGTTGCACAGAGGCTGGTCGAGCATCTCACCGTCGGGGCTCATATAGATGACCTCGTTATAGTCCCTTTGGCTTTTCAAATGGCTGATGCAGTTGTCGACGGGCTCAATCATCATCACCATGCCCGCGCCGGCGGCAAAGGAATAGTCGTCCACCTTGTGGTGCTTGTCGGTGCTGTAGTCGCGGAGGTTGTGCAGGCCTATCTCCACAATGCCCTTGTTTATGGCGCGTTTGATGATGGACTCGGTGAAGGGACCCTCAAACATTTCGGGGAAAACGGCGATGATGTCGATGCGCATGACCTTACTTTTTGTAATTTTCGGCAAAAGTAGGGATTTTGTGCAATTAATTGGCTTTGAATGGCGAAATATTGCTACTTTTGCGTTCTGTAATGTGTCACCTATGAGGAAAACGCTTTTGTTGTCGGTTTTGTTGTTTGTGCTGACTCTTATGGTCAAGGCGCAGCCCGTTACCATCACGCCGCCTTCGGCAAATATCCAGCCAGGACAGTCGGTGACACTCACCGCCTCAGGTGCCATGTACTACCAATGGTCGCCGGCGACGGGGCTTTCTACGACTGAAGGTCCGGTTACGGTGGCGTCACCTGTGGTGACTACCACCTATATTTGTTCGGGGTATGCTCCTGGTGACGAAAGTGTTGTCAATGGTGACTTTGAGCAAGGCAATTTCGGGTTTACTTCGGCTTACGAATACAATTCCAACCTTTGGGCTGAAGGCACGTATTATGTGGATTATGACGCCAGCCTGCATCATGACAATTTTCATGGATTGGCGCATGGCGGAACGGGTAATTTCATGATTATCAATGGCGCTACTGTTCCTGGTACCAATGTCTGGACAGAGCAGATTGCCGTCAACCCGCATACCTATTATGCTTTTTCTACATGGGTCTGTACTATTGGCGGCAGCGCGCATCAAGTGGCCAATCTGCAGTTTAGTATCAATGGCGAGCAGGTCGGCGATGTGTTTTACGCTCCGGCGTTCCAAAACACTTGGGATCGGTTTTATGAGCTTTGGTATAGTGGTGACGCTACTTCTGCCACCATCACCATCCTGAATCAAAACACGGGTGGTGACGGAAATGACTTTGGTTTAGACGACATATCTTTTTGTGAGCTGGTGCTGGTGGGGGCTCCCGAATGTACGGTCTCTGTGGGCAGTATGAGCGTTTCGGCCTCTGTCGACGATGTTGAGCTTTGTGCGGGTGAATCCACTACGCTACACGCCTTTCCGGTGAACGGATCGGGTAACTATACCTATAGCTGGACTCCATCCAACACCTTGAACAATCCATCGGTGCAGCATCCTATAGCCACGCCTGCGGTGGGTACTACCACCTATACATGCCATGTCGTTGATGTCGATTGGAACAACACGCAGGATGTTGGTGTTAGCCTGACCGTTTTTCCACCCAACGATACCATCGTTGACCCTCGGAGCATCTGCGAGTCACAGACCTTGTTTTGGCATGGACACGAATACGACCAATACGCCCCTATCGGTTATTTTGACACCGTCGACAATCACGGATGTCTAAAGGTCTACAAGCTTGAGCTTGCCGTAGGGGAATACCAGACCCCTTCTGACTGGAATCCCAATCAGTATGTTTGTGTCCCCCATGGCGAAGACCCTCACTATCATTGGGCTATTGCCAACAAAGACTATGAACGCAATGCCATAGACTCCGTCGTCATCCCCGATCCAGAAGGGGGATGCGACTTTAAGTATTACTTGAATCTAAAGTTCCATCAAGAGTTTTATTCGGAAGTGTGGGCCGATACCTGCGACGAGTATTTTTGGCCTATCTCGGGAGAAAACTATGATACAACTCAGCAGGTTACGAAGACCTTCAAACATAGCTTTGGTGATGTGGAATGTGACAGCACATACGTCCTGAACTTGAACATCACGTATTCCCCATCCCCTGAAAAAATCATCTGCACCACACCTAGTGCTGTAGTGTTTGGTATGCCAGGTGCTGAGGCTGACACTGTCGCAGTGGTGACCAACACCGAGTTTTTCTCCTTCCAATACTCTTTTTATGTCGTAGAGCCTAACCGCGAATGTGTATGGGATGCATGCAAATGGAGCATCAACAAGCCTTCGTGGTCCCTTGGCGATACCCTTACCGGGCTGTCGCCGGACGGGACTTATTACAGCAAATGTACGGTTTATGTGGCCGAACGCGACGATGATTATGTCGTTCTCACCGCCACCATTTACAACGGTTGCAGCAGTGAGGAACGCAATATCTACCTCAAGCCTTCTTTCTTCGACATAGAGGAGCAGTACAATTCCCAGCCCGACTTCAGTATTGTCCCCAACCCCAACAACGGACAGATGACCCTCATTTTCAATCGTTTCGAAGGAAAAGTCAATATGAAGGTCTACGATGTGACAGGTAACATGATTGACAGCTTCGAGACCTGTAATGATTTGGAATCGAAGGCTTTGGAGTATGAACTAAATGCACGTAAAGGCATTTATTTCTTTGTGGCCAATGGAAGAGAAGGCAGTGTCGCAAAAAAGGTGGTAATCAGGTGATGTATTGTTTCTATTCGGATACTGACGAAGATTTCGTATTTTTGCAAGCTGTTTTTGACGAATGATGCGATTCCTTTATCCCAATATGCTTTGGGGCCTGTTCGCCCTGCTGATACCCATCCTCATCCACCTGTTCAACTTCAGGCGGCATAAGTTGGTGTATTTCAGCAACACCGCCGTGCTGCGGAGCATCCAACAGGAAAACGCCAAGACAAGGAAACTAAAATATCTCGTCACGTTGCTGTTGCGTTGCCTGTTCATCGCGGCCCTGGTACTGGCTTTTGCTTTTCCTTATCAGCCCGAAAAGCAGTTGAACGTAAATACGGCAGGTAGTCTCGTCGGAGTCTACATCGACAACTCGATGAGCATGAAGGGACAGTCGCAGCGCACCACCTTGATTGAGGACGCACGGCAGTCGGCACGCGACCTAGTGCACAAGCTCAACCCTTCCAACCGTTACCTGTTGATGACCAATAGCTTCGAGATCCAGAACGAATACCCGATGAACCAGGAGGAGATGCTCGACCAGCTCGACCGCATGAACCCCGATGGCGCTCCCGTTGCTATGGGCGAGGTGATGGACCGCTTCGAGATGCTGGCCAAACAGCATGGCTTTACTACCTCGACGCTTTTCGTCTATTCCGATTTCCAAAGCAATACCTTCGACTTGTCGGCAGCCAAGGCCGACACCGCAATGCAAGTGGTGGTGGTGCCGATGTCACCCGAGTTCAAGACCAACCTTTACATCGATTCCGTGTGGCTGGCTTCGCCTGTGGTGCAGCCTGGCCTGACCAACGACCTCAATGTGCGCATCGTCAACCAGGGCGACAAGGAAGTGAAAGGCTTGCCCATCACCTTCACTATGAACGATGCGATGGCGGCATCCACGACGGTCGATTTGGAGAAAAACGGCATGCAGGAGGTCGTCATGCAGTTTGTGGTGGACGGCACCGGCGACCAACGCTGCAGCGTGTCGCTCAACGACCATCCCATCATCTTTGATGATACTTATGACTTCGTCCTTGGCGTCAGGCCAAGCCTTAACGTGATAGAGTTGGGCAGTGAGCCTACCAGTTGTGCACTACTCTTCGAGGATGACGAGCAATTCCGTTACACGTTTATGGAGCCTTCGCGCTTCGACCTCGCCCAACTTGCCAAGGCCCAGTTCATCATCGTCAACGAGACCGCCAAACTCAACGAGACCTTGCAGCAGACGCTTCTGAATTGTGTCAATGATGGCACTGCCATGCTGGTGTTTCCATCTAAGGACGACCTGAAGGGCAATGCTTTCTTGATGCATCAACTTGGCCTGTCGGTCATGGAATTGGACACCAACACCACAGTGGCCCAGGATTTGGCCCTACGGCATGAGTTCTTCAGTGATGTCATCCTCGACATGCCCCAGCATGCCGACCTGCCCAAGGTGAAGCAACACCTTCGTATGAGAAGCAACGGCATCCCCAACACCTTGCTCATCCTGCAGAACGGCGACCCGATGCTGTTTTCCGAGACGGTGGGGCAGGGGCAGGCCTTCGTCATGGCCACCACCTTGGACCCGACCTGGAGCGACCTTGCCGACCACTCGCTCTTTGTCCCCATGATGGTGAAGATGGCGTTGCTGGGCGGTCAACTGAACAGACTTTCTTATACCATAGGTCAGGACAAAATGTTGGTCTTGAACGACATGAGCCTTGAAGGTGACCATCGCTTCCTCTTTGCCAATGCCGACCGCAACTTCGAGCAGATGCCCGCCTCTGAGGTACGCAACGGCAAGGTCTATCTCTACTTGAATGACAACCTGCCAGAGGCAGGCTTCTATGACCTGTTGGTCAACGACAGCATTAACCGTGTGACGGCCTGGAACGAGAGCCGTGTGGAGTCGCGCATGGATTTCGTTGACCGTGACGAGGTAAGCAAGGCTTTTAGCAAGGCTGGTTTTGATGTGGCTGCCGTTTTGGACACTTCCGACTTTGCCACTGCTGACCTCGTGGAGGCCATGGCACATCAATCCTCGCAGTGGAAGTTATTCGCGCTGATCGCCTTAATCGCCTTGCTCGGTGAGATTCTGGTGCTGCGCTTTTGGAAGTAAGAAATCCTCGTTCAAATTTTGCTGATTTGAACGATTTTTTTCTTATTTTTGCAAGCAGGAGAAAAGCATAATGGATATCGAAAACAAGACTGAAAACGAACCCTTAGACGAGCAGCCCGTAGAAGAGACTTTTGAAGGCGTAGAAGACGCTCAGGCTCAGGAAGATGAATACCATGTGATACCGCTGAAAGGCATGTTCGAGAACTGGTTTCTCGACTATGCCTCGTATGTCATTTTGGAACGTGCCGTGCCCGCTATCGAAGATGGCTTGAAGCCTGTGCAACGTCGCATTCTGCACTCGATGGACGAACTCGATGATGGTCGTTTCAACAAGGTGGCTAACATCGTGGGTAACACGATGAAATATCACCCGCATGGTGACGCCTCCATCGGTGACGCCCTTGTGCAACTTGCCCAGAAAGACCTGCTCATCGACACCCAAGGTAACTTCGGCAACATCCTCACGGGCGATGATGCCGCTGCCCCGCGTTACATCGAGGCACGTCTCTCCAAGTTTGCCAAGGAGGTCGTCTTCAACCATAAGACTACTGACTGGACCCGCTCCTACGACAACCGTAATGCTGAGCCCGTTTCGCTGCCAGTGAAATTCCCACTGCTGCTGGCACAAGGCACCGAAGGCATCGCCGTAGGTCTGGCCTCCAAGTTCTTGCCGCACAACTTCAACGAACTTATTGATGCTTCAATAGCCTATCTGCGTGATGAGCCTTTCACACTCTATCCCGACTTCCCGACAGGCGGCTTGATGGACGTGACCAATTACAACGACGGTCTGCGTGGCGGCAAGGTGCGCATCCGTGCCCGTATCAGTCAGCAGGACAAGAAGACACTGGTCATCAGTGAGATTCCTTACGGCACCACTACGGGAAGCCTTATCGAGAGCATCGTGAAGTGCAACGATAAGGGCAAGATCAAGATCAAGAAAATTGACGACAATACCGCAGAGCAGTGCGAAATCGTCATCTACCTCAATCCTGGCGTGTCGCCCGACCAGACCATTGACGCACTTTATGCCTTCACTGATTGCGAGGTGTCCATTTCGCCAAATGCCTGCGTCATCGTCAACCAGCATCCGGCCTTCATGGGTGTGAGCGAGATACTGAAACTCAGCACCGACCGCACCATGGAGCTCCTCAGCTGGGAACTTCGAATCCTCATCGAGGAACTCGAAAACAGCTGGCATTGGATTTCTTTGGAAAAGATTTTCTTCGAGAAGGGCATCTATAAAGAGTTGGAAAACAAGGACTACGAGACTTGGGATGACCAACTCACGGGCATTGAACGCCGTTTTGACAAGTATCGCAAACTGCTGAAACGCGAGATTACGCGTGAGGATGTGGAGAAGCTCTGCGAGAAGCCTGTGCGTAAGATTTCCAAGTTCGACATCAAGAAAGCTGACGAGCAATTAGCTGATATTGAGAAGCGTATGGAAGAGGCGCACTACAACCTCGACCATATCGTGGACTATACTATCGACTATTTCCAGCACATCAAGGAGAAATACGGCGAAGGCCGCGAGCGCAAGACCGAGATCCGCAACTTTGATAACATTTCCGCTGTGGCGGTGGCCGCCAACAACGAGAAGCTGTACGTCAACAAGGATGAAGGCTTCGTCTGCACGGGCGAGGGCCTGAAGCGCGAGAAGAACAAGGAAGCCTACGAATATGTGTGCGACTGCTCCGATATGGACGACATCATTGTCTTCCACGAGGACGGCAAGTATTCGGTGGTCAAGTTGCAGCCGAAACTCTTTGTGGGTCAGAAGGTTATCCATGTGGATGTGTTCCATAAGAACGATGACCGCACGACCTATAATGCCGTGTATCGCGACGGCAAGAACGGCGCGCCGCATTATGTGAAGCGTTTCGCCGTGATGGGCGTCACCCGCGACAAAGAGTACGACCTCACGCAAGGCAAGCCTGGCTCGAAGGTGCGCTATTTCTCATCAAATCCCAACGGCGAGGCCGAGATTATCAAGGTGACGCTGGTGCTGTTCAACAAAAAGCAGAAGACCGTGGACTACGACTTCGCCGGCTTGGCTGTGAAAGGCCGTGGCGTGCGCGGTAATCTGCTCACCAAATATGATGTCAAAGAGATCAAGAAGAGTGGGGAAGGCGTGTCCACCCTCAACGCGCGCGACATCTGGTTTGACGATACGGTGCGCCGCTTGAATGCCGACAAGCGTGGACAATACCTTGGTGCATTCGAGGGTGAGGACAAAATCCTGCAGATCTTCAGCAACGGCGAGTTCAAGATTTCGGGCTTCGACCTCAATACCCACTTTGATGATGACATGGTGGAAATCCGCAAGTTCGATCCCGATGAGATCTTCTCCGTCATCTACATCGAAGGCGAGACGCAGAAGCACTACCTGAAGCGGTTCTGCATTGAGGCTGAGACCAAACTGAACACGCGTGCCTCCTTCATCGGCGAACATCCCGAGGCGAAATATCTGGATATGAGCACTGACGACATGCCGCGCCTGAAACTGAGCTACAAGGTCAGCGATGCGGGCAACAGCTTCCCGGATGACGAACTCAACGTGGAAGAGTTTATTGGTATCAAGAGCTACAAGGCCAAGGGTAAGCGCCTGTCGACGCGTGAGATTGACACCTGGGAGTTCCTTGAGCCTTTCCAGACGGAGCCTGCGGAAGAGACTCCTGATGGTACAAATGAAGTTGAGGTAGCTTCTGAAGAACAGGAAGTTACGGAAAAGATCAACATCAACCCCGCCGATGTGCCGTTGGAGATCGTGGAACCTAAGGGCGATGGCGTGCAGATGGATTTATTTGATGAGTTATGATGAGAAACAGAGCGATAATACTAATAGGAAGCTTGTTGACACTGCTGCTTTTTGGGTGCAACACTGAAATGAAACTAGCTAAACAATACATGGCTGAGCGTCCCCATATCGATGCTGCCGTGTATTTCCCCGAAAAAGCGGATGTGAAGGTGGAGTACAACACCGAACTCGACAAGAAGACAGAAGTGCTGAACGGCTTCAACCAGGATTTGTTCCTCGATGTGATGTACAACGCCTACGCCCAAGCCATGGGTGACTATGGCGTCAACGTCTATGTGCCCGAAGACATCGACTCAATACTTGTGGATTCCACGCATTGGTTGGTGATGCTCTCGCGGACGGAGATCTCGGGGCGCATCACGGAGTATGAGGATTATCTTTTCAGCGACACGGACGAATTCAGCTACAAGCATCCCTTGAATACCGTCAACGTGGCCTCGTGGTTTGAGGTCAACGACGGCGAGTGGAAACCTGTGCTGTATTGCGAGCACAACCTTATGGACGGCTTTGACTCCAAGACGGATTATTCTTTCTGGACGCAGAATCTAGACTATACTTACACCATCGACACACTGAAACTTGCGGATGTCTATAACTACGCTGTGTATTTGGGCAAGCTTTATGCGGGTTACACCTACGACTACATGATGAACAGCTATGTAGGCAAAGAAATGGAGCGACAGAATCTTGATTATTGGAATCAATATTTGTTGCGCTACGACCCTTACAAGAAGCAGCTACGCTATACCGTTGAAGATGATTGCTTTATAGAAATCCAAGAGGATTAAACGTTCAATTCCTTTTCAATCATTTCTTTCAGTTCCGAAGCTTTGACCGTGCGGATGTCGCCACCCGTCACCATGCTGATGGTGCCCGTTTCTTCCGAGACGACCAAAGCGATGCAGTCGTTGACCTCGGTCACGCCGATGGCGGCGCGGTGACGCAGGCCATAGTGTCCAGGAATGTTGGTCTTGTTCGACACGGGAAGGATGCAACGTGCCGATGTGATGCGGTTGTGACGGATGACCATGGCACCGTCGTGCAAGGGGCTGTTCTTGAAGAATATGTTCTCAATCAGCGAGTTGCTGATGTCGGCATTGACCACTACGCCTGTGGAGACGATGTCGTCCAGGTTGTTCTTTCGCGTCAGCAGAATGAGAGCGCCTTGCTTGATGTCTGACATGTTGAGGCAAGCCTTGACAACAGCATCGATGTCCAGATCCACGTTGCTTCTGACTCTCAAGAATTTGAATCTTCGGGTGAGTTTGCCTTCTTGGGCTTGTGCGCCGATGGTGAACAGGAAGCGACGTATCTCGGGCTGGAAAATGATGATGAGCGCGATAAAACCCACGCTGACAAAGGCGCCAAGGATGGCGGTCAACATTTCCATCTGCAAGGCCTTGACCAGCTGCCAAAGGAGAAAGATAGCCACAATGCCGATGCCGATGCTCATGGCGGAGGTGCCCTTCAGCAAACGGAAAAGCCCGAAGAACAAAGCCGCCACCAAGATGATGTCGATGATATCGAAGACGCGGACTTGTATGAATAGGTCAATCATATTCTGAATTTTGCGGCAAAGTTACAAGGTTTTTTCGAAACTCTGGCGAAAAGCCCCGACCAATTCGATGGCTTCGCGTGCATTTTTCACATCGTGGACGCGCAGGATGTCGGCGCCGTTGAGCAGGGCGATGGTGTTCAGTACCGTTGTGCCGTTTTCGGCAGTGTCAGGCGTGGTGTGCAATACCTTATTAATTAATGACTTCCTCGAGATGCCGATGAGGATAGGTAAATTGTTGTAACGGTACCGATTCAAGTCACTGAGCAACTGATAGTTAGCTTCAAGGCTCTTGCCGAAGCCTATGCCTGGGTCGAGGATGATTTGCTGCTCGCCATAGGCTTCCAAGACTTCGCATTGCAGCTTGAAGAAGTCCATCACGGTTTGGTGGATGTCGCCACTGAGGGCATATTGGTGTATGGTCTCGGGTGTGCCTATGCAGTGCATCATCACGTAAGGGATATGGTTTTGGCCGATATAGGGTAGCATCTCTTCATCAAAAAGCCCGCCCGAGATGTCGTTAATGAGGTCGGCACCTTCATTCATGCAGGCTTCGGCCACTTTTTTGCGGAAGGTGTCGATGGAAATCAGAGCCTCTGGAAAAGCTTTCTTGATGGCTTTCAGAATGGGGATAACGCGTTCCATCTCCTCGCTTTCGGTGGCGATGGCGTTGTTGGGTCTTGTGGAGCAGCCCCCGATGTCGATGAAGTCGGCACCATCGGAGAGCATCAGCTCGCAGTGTTGCAGTGCCTTGTCCATCTGGTTGTAACGGCCGCCATCGGAGAATGAGTCGGGCGTCACGTTGAGGATGCCCATGACGGCGGGGCGGTCGAAAATGAGGGTATTATTGCCCAAATTGAGTTGCAGCATTGAAAAAAGTTTTATTTTTGCAAAAATACATTTTTCATGCAAACCAAAGATACAAAAGCCCAATTTAACGCTGTTTTGGCGCAATGCCGCAAACTCTTTGTCGACAAGATGAAGGACTATGGCCCGGCTTGGCGCATCCTGCGTACGCCTTCCATTACCGACCAGATTTTTATCAAAGTAAAGAGAATCAGGACGTTGCAGACAACTGCCGAACAACTTGTAGACGAAGGCATTGAGCCTGAGTTTATCGGTATCGTCAACTATGCGGCCATGGGTATCATTCAGCTGCAACTTGGTGTGGTCGATCAGCCAGATCTGACTGCGGAAGAGGCCACGGCCTTGTACGACAAGGTCACCCACGAAGCCTACGAGCTGATGACGCGCAAAAACCACGACTACGACGAGGCTTGGCGCGACATGCGCGTGAGTTCCATCACCGACCTCATCATGAGCAAGGTGCTGCGTACCAAGAGCATCGAAGACCACAATGGCAAAACCCTTGTCTCTGAGGGACTTGACGCCAACTATTACGATATGATTAACTACGCGGTGTTTGCGCTCATCTTGCTGGGCGAGTAAACGCCAAACTCAAATACACTACAATGAAACGAAAAGCTATTCTGCCCTGGATCAGCATCGCTTTGGCTCTGGCCTCGGCGGTGGGCATCTATTTCCTGCCCGAGTACCATCTCTGGTTTCTGGCCGTCTTGCTGCTTAACCTGCTGGCGGCCTTTGTCTTCGGCAAAAAATACAGCAATGCCGCCCTGACCGTCTGCCGTCTGTTGGTGGGCGCCTTGTTCATCTTCAGCAGCTTCACCAAAGGCGTCGACCCGCTGGGCACGAAATACAAGATGCTGGATTATCTTTCCGTCTACGGCATGACTTGGCTCAATGACTATACCTTGGTACTGGCCATTGGCATGATATTGGCGGAGTTTTTAGTTGGCATTTGTTTGATTACTAAGGTCTTGCCGCGATTGGCGGTGCTTGGCGCGACCTTGTTGATGCTGTTTTTCACCATCACCACCTTGTTCGATGCTTTGTACGACCTGGTGCCCGACTGCGGCTGTTTCGGCACGGCCATCAAGATGAGCAACTGGCAGACCTTCTACAAGAATCTCGTCATCGATGCGGTGCTTGTTCCGTTGATTATCAACAACAAGCAACTTAAGAATAGGCTTGGCTTTGTGGTGCAGTTCCTTATTGGATGCTTCTTTGCGGGCGCGTTTTTGGGCTTCGAGATTTACAACTACCGTCACCTGCCCGTTATCGATTTCATGAACTGGAAGGTGGGCAAGCAGATGAATGCCGAGCCTACCGAAGAGACGCGCATCTATCTGATTTACAGAAATAAAGCCACGGGCGAGACGCAGGAATTCATTTCGCCCAACTATCCCTGGAACGACTCAGTGTGGATGTCTCAATGGGAGTTTGTCGACCAGCAGACGGAGGGCGGTGCCAACTTCCTCGGCTTCTCAGCTTTGGACGAAGAGGGCAACGATGTCACTGAATCGATTCTCACCACGGATAACCTGCTGATGTTCACCTCACACGATTTGACCAAGGTGACCGAAGAGGAATGGGAGAAAGCCAAAGTAATTACAGAAACTGCTGAAAAACAAGGTTGTACCGTGATTTGGACGGTCGCCGACGAGCCAGAATATGTTGAACAGCTGCGGCAGAAATACGGTTTCCTGTACGAAGTGTATTACGCTGATGAACTGGAAATCAAGCCGATCGTGCGCTCCAACCCTGGGCTTATATGGTTGGATAACGGCTTAGTGAAGGACAAATGGAGTGCGGTGGACTTCCCGCAAGGGGAGAAATTGGAACAATTGTTTGTTGAATAACGGCGTAGCCGTCATTGCGAGGAGGAACGACGAAGCAATCTTGTTATGGGAGCTTACATCATCAGGAAGTTGCTATACGGTATCGCGGTGCTTTGGGGCGTCGCGACACTGGTCTTTTTCCTCTTCAACATCCTGCCTGGTGACCCTGCCCAAATGATGCTCGGCCAGCGCGCCGACGAGGCCTCGGTGAATGCCATACGCGAAGAACTTGGCATGAATCAAAGCCTTGGAAAGCAATATGTCGACTACCTCAACGACTTGGTTCCGATTTCGTTTTACGATGTCTCGAAAGACACGCAAAAACTCGACAAAATCGAACACTACGCCAAGTTGGCGACCATTGGCGCGACGGCCATCGTGCTGAAAGGGCCTTATCTCCGCATGTCGTACCAAAGCAAGCGCAAGGTCTCCGACATCTTGGGCGAAGCCTTTCCGAACACCTTGCTGCTTGCGGCTGTTTCCATCTCCATTGCCATGATCTTGGGCTTGCTTATCGGCATCTTGACGGCAGTCATCAACACCAAGTTCCTTAACAAATTGACGTTGTTCATCACCACCATAGGCATGTCGCTGCCCTCGTTCTTTGCCGCCATCCTGATGGCGTGGGTCTTTGGCTTCCTTTTGGAGCATTATACGGGTTTGAGCATGACAGGCAGTCTTTACACCGTCGATGAATACGGCAGGGGAGAGTTTCTCAGTTTGCGCAACCTCATCTTGCCCGCACTGACCTTGGGTATGCGACCCTTGGCGGTGGTGACCGAACTGACTCGTACTTCCTTGCTCGAAGCCATGTCGATGGACTATGTGCGCACGGCACGGGCCAAAGGCTTGAAGCCTTGGCGCGTTATCTGCGTTCACGCCTTGCGCAATGCCTTGAATCCTGTGGTGACAGCGGTCTCAGGATGGTTTGCCTCGTTGCTGGCAGGTGCTGTTTTCGTGGAGTATGTCTTTGACTGGAAGGGCATTGGTGTGGTGGTGGTCGACGCGTTGGACAAATATGATTTTCCCGTCATCATGGGTGCGGTGTTGCTCATCGCGGTCATGTTGATTATCGTCAATATCGTGGTGGACATTATTTATGGTATCATCGATCCAAGAGTAAGAATTAATTAGGAATGCGGAATGCGGAATGCAGAATGCAGAATGCGGAATGTGGAATTGGAAATGTAGGGACGCAGTGCCTGCGTCCGGAGAATAGTAAAAGAAAAATTATAAGAAATACATGATTATGCAAGGACAAACAATCAATGGGTACATATTACAGCGCAGGCTGGGCGAGGGCGGCATGGCCGAGGTTTGGTATGCCGAGAATGAGATTGGCAAACCGGCCGCAGTGAAGATTCTCAATGAGAATCTGTCGCGAAATACTCAAATCGTGGAGCGTTTCCACAACGAGGCCTTAGTGATGGTTAAACTTGACCATCCCAACATCCGTCAGGTGTACGGCTACGGCTACTTGGACGATCGCCATTGCATCATTATGGAGTATCTTGACGGTGATGACTTGGACGCTCTGTTGAGGAGTGGCAGGCATTTCACCGATGAGGAGTTGCGTCGTTGGTGGAACCAGACGGTTGACGCGCTCAACTACACCCATGCCATGGGTATCGTACATCGCGACATCAAACCTTCGAACCTCTTTTTGGACAAGAGGGGTAACATCAAACTGCTCGACTTTGGCATCGCCAAGGTGAAGGAGAGCATGTCGATGACGCGTACGGGCATGACGATGGGTACACTGATGTATATGAGCCCCGAGCAGGTGAAAGACCCCAAGCGAGTGGGGGTAAAATCCGATGTTTATTCTCTTGCAGTGGCATTCGTGCACCTGCTAACGGGTAAGCCTATCTATGACAGCGATACGAGTAGTGAATTCGACATTCAAGTGAGCATTGTCACCAAACCTGTTGACTTGTCTGCCGTGCCGTCTGCTTGGCAGGGTTTCCTTGAACCGTATTTGGAGAAAGATCCAGACAAACGGCCTGCTTTGAGTCATTTTGAGGAAGTGGAAAGCCTGTCTCCAGCATCGACTCCTGCCATGGAAGCCAAGACTGTTGTGGGTGGTATGGCATCTGCTGTAGCCCAGCCAGACAACACGCTTTCATCGGGAGCCACTCGTGTCGTGACTTCCTCTAAGGAGGAACGTAATAGCAGCTCATCGATCCGTGAAAACGAAACGTCAACGCCTTCGATCGAGGACAAACCCAAAAGCAAAGCAGGACTTTGGATTGGAATCGGCATAGCGGTAATAGTGGCATTGGCCTTGTTGTTGCTATTGATAAAACCCAAGGGAGAAGAATATGATAATAAACAAAGTGATAGGAATGAACAGTATGTGACGGATAGTCTCGCGATAGCCCAAGCCCAGCAGCAGATAGATGAAGAATCACAAACCCAAGCTAATGCTGGGGTGGAGCTGAAACCAACCAGCAAGCCAACAGACAAAAAAACAGCATCGCTTTGCGATGAACCTCGTTATGCTGCTTTATTCCAGCTTCCCCATGGATTGAAAGGTTATTTCGATTTTGAGCAGGCTATGGCTTGTGCGAAAAAACAGAAAAAACCGCTTTTTGTTGATTTCACAGCCCACGGAAGTACTAACAACCGTGAGATGGAGGCCAACGTTTGGAATGATCAGCATGTGTTGAAGCTGTTGCGTGAAGAATACGTTATCGTTGCGCTTTATGTTGACGACAAGACTCAACTGCCTGAAAATGAATGGTACACTTCGACATACGATGGTAAAGTGAAGAAAACTATTGGACGCAAGAATGCCGACTTCCAGATTTCGGAGTTCGGCACCAACGCGCAGCCTTACTACTGTCTGTTAGACAATAAGGGTAATCTTATTACGAAGCCTTACTCGTACAGCCTTGATAAAGACAAATTCGTCCAATTCCTTCAAAAAGGTATTGATGATTTCAAGAAAGGAGTATGCTACCAAAAAAGACAGAATTCATCGGCTTCTGTTACCTCGAACACTTCAGAGAATTCAAAAAAGAATAAAAGCATGAATGGAGTAATAGAACCCGTTCGATGGACTTTTGAGATAAAAAAGCGAGGTAATGATGAGTTCGACATAGTCGCATCAGCCAAAATTGAACCTGAATGGTACCTGTTTTCTACAACGATGCCTGAATTGGGGCCACTGCCGACGAGATTTGAAATCGAGCCTTCCGAGTTCTTTCAGGCTGTTGGCAAGGCGAGAGACTTGACCAATGCGCCAATGTATTATGATGATGTTTTTGATTTAGAATACAAAAGATTTTCAGGCACAGCCTCATTTGCTCAGACATTCAAAAAACTGAAAGAAGGTTCATTCCCTATAAAAGGAGAAATATCAGGTATGGCAGAAAAAGAAGGTGTGGTAATTCCGTTGATGGAATATATTGATTTGGTTTACAAATAATTTGTGCAAGTTTTCATAAAAGCAGGTCAAATACGATGCACAAAATCGGTAAATACGAATTCACGGCAGAGCCTTTCCACTGCGACTTCTCGGGAAGGATGTTCCTTGGGCATTTGGGTAACCAGATGCTCAACGCGGCGGATTTCCATTCCACCGACCGCGGCTTCGGGATGAAATACCTGATGACCATCCAGCGTTCATGGGTGCTGTCGCGGCTGGCCATCGAGATGGAGGAGATGCCGGCGCAACATGAACATTACACCGTGGAGACCTGGGTAGAAAGTGCAATGAAGTTCTTCACGAGTCGTAACTTTTGTGTGTCGGGCAACGATGGTCGCATCTATGGCTACGGCCGCTCCATATGGGCGATGATTGACACGGAGACGCGTCAACCTTCTGATATTTTTGCCATAGACAACGGCGCCATCAACGACTGGATCGTGAATGACAAGCCCTGTCCGATTGCACAAGGCGGGCGCGTGAAGATGTCGGGAAACGACGAATTGGTGCGCACCATTGACGTCAACTACAATGACATCGACATCAACGGACACGTCAACTCCATCAAATACATCGAGCATGTACTTGACCTTTGGAACATCGCTTGGTATCGCGAGCACCGATTGAAACGTTTCGAGATTGCATACGTGGCCGAAGCGCATCAAGGCGACCGACTGAGCTTCTATCGCGAGCAAAATGCTGAGAATGAGTATTGTGTACGATTGGTGAAGACGCAACCCGATAACGACAAGTCTGTCGAGGTATGTCGCTGTAAAGTAGTATTCGCCGAAATAAACAAATAAAAAAGCCAATGAGGAAACTGCTGTTTTTCATACTGATGCTGTTCATGCTGCCTTTGACCTTAAGGGCGCAGCAGCTGATGGCATGTCGCGGTTTCGTCGAGGATAACTACGACTTCTGGCTCTATCTGCCCGACAACTACGAGAAAGCAGAGGAATTACCTTTGGTGATGTTTCTGCATGGCAAAAGCCTGAGTGGCGATTCCTTGGAGATGGTACTGCGCTACGGCAGTATCGATGCCTTGCTCAGGGGACGTAGAATCGATGCCATTGTGGCTGCACCGCAGACTCCAGAAGAACCTTGGGATCCGGAAAAAGTGATAGCCTTGTATGATTGGCTTGACGACCATTACAAGGTGGACACCAACCGCTTCTATGTGCTCGGCATGAGTATGGGCGGCTGGGGCACTTTGAATGTGGCCTCGAGATACCCTGACAGAATAGCTGCAGCCATGGCCATGTGTGGCGGGCTGCCGCACAACGACCTCTGTGGTCTGTGCACCTTACCTCTATGGATCATCCATGGTACAGCTGACGAATTGACGCCAGTGTCATGCTCCGACCGCGTCGTCGACTCCATGCGCTCGTGTGGCGACACCACGCGCCTAATCTATGATCGCTTGGAAGGGGAAAACCATGGACGTCTGGCCCGCATCTTCTATCTTCAGCAAACCTACGATTGGCTGTTTTCGCATTCGCTCCTGGACGAAGACAGACCCGTCAACAGGTCGTATTCCATGTCAACAGAACTCATTAATGAGGCGTACAACGACATGGACGCGAAATTCCAGGTTGAAATTGTGGAAGCGGAATACCCACCGCTCCGAGATAGGAAGAAATACCATATTGTGAAGCGGGGCGAGTCCTTGGCTGAGATTGCGGTGGAAAACTACACCACAGTTTCCATACTGTGCAAACTTAACAATTTTAAAAAGACTGTCAAGCTCTGGCCCGGAAGGAAGATCCGAGTGAAATAATACTAATTGATCATCCAAGACACGCCACAACCCACGGCATAATACTTGCCGAGGTTTTGCGCGTCGAAGTCGCCTTCGATATCCAACTGTAAGCGGCGTGACACTTGCCAATAGAGACCTGTTTCGAGCATGTATTGGTTGCCTTCTTCCGAATTCAAGTAGTTGTATGTGTCCACAAAAGCACCAAGTTGGTCATTGAAGCTGAAATAGAGGGCCAATCCCAAGAAAGTGGTAGGCTTGGTCGACTCGCCATCCCATTGCTCACCGACATTATAACAAATTGACAACCAATCTGTCACGCCATTCTCGAAGATGAGATACATTGAAGGAGCGAGGTGGGAGGGAAGCAAATCTTTCGAGCCGATGTGAGGCGATTGCATCTCGGCCAACATGCCGACGGATGGCAGGAGGCCTGAGCCTTCATACAACTTTATTTTCGTTCCGATGGTGAGTGGACTGAAACCAGTAAGAGGCGCTATGGCTTCACCCTTGTTGTACATTATGAAATCGGACCCGACACGCAGTTCCATGTTTTCAAAAAGACCATAGCGGAGTACGGTGTTGCTGAGCGTCATCGTGTTTTCCCCTTCTGGTGTGACCTCATAGCCAATGCCTTGGTCCCAAATGATCTTGTGATGCGGTGTTACTTCGGCGCCCCAAGTATAACCTGGACGGTCTGGAACCACAGTGGGGAGCTCATCTTGGGCAAAGCCCATAGTGGCGATAAAAACCAACGCAAAAAAGAGTAGAAGTCTTTTCATTTTAATGTCTTTTTGAGATTTGGTTTTGCAAAGGTATAAAAATTCGGTTAGCAAACTAAAAAATTTGTATTTTTGGCACTTTAAACACCTTGGGATTTAATCATTAAAACGAGAATCATATGAGAAGCAAAATTGTAGCCGGAAACTGGAAAATGAACCTCACTTTCGATGAGGCTGAAACCTTGGTCGATGACATCCTTGACCGCCTTGACGAAATGGATGAAATGAACTGCGAAGTCATCATCTGCCCGCCGTTCCCTTACCTTGAGATGCTGACGGACTATGAGTTCGACGAACAGCGTTTCAACGTGGGCGCACAGAACTGCAGTGCCTACGACAAAGGCGCTTACACGGGCGAGGTGTCGGCCAAGATGCTGAAGTCCATCGATGTGGACTATTGTATCGTCGGTCACAGCGAAAGAAGGAAATATTTCGGCGAGACCAACGAGGTGCTTGCCGAGAAGATCAACCGCCTGATTGAGAACAATATGTCGCCCATCTATTGCGTCGGCGAGGTGCTGGAAGAGCGTGAGGCAGGTCGTCATTTCGAGGTCGTCAAGGAGCAGCTGGAGAAAGGCTTGTTCCATCTCGATGGCGACGCCATCTATGATGCCATCATCGCCTACGAACCTGTTTGGGCCATCGGAACAGGCAAAACCGCCACGCCTGAACAGGCACAGGAGATGCATGCCTACATCCGCTCCCTCATCAAGGAACACTACGACGAAGCCACGGCTGACGATATCCGCATCCTCTATGGCGGCAGCTGTAACGCCAAGAACGCCACGGAGCTGTTCTCGCAGCCCGATGTCGACGGCGGCCTCATCGGAGGTGCCTCGCTCAAGGCTGAGGACTTCGTCTCCATCTGCGACCAAGCCTCACATATCGGCGAAGAATGAAGACACTGGAATACACATTTACTGCGCCATCATCCGACATTCAGCATGACATGTTGGTGACGATGCTGGCTGACCTTGGCTTCGACTCGTTCATGGACGAAGAGCGATGCCTGAAAGCCTATTGTTCAGAGGGAGGCCGCAACGACATGGCGGTGGAAAGCCTCTTGTTGGAGCCTTCTTTTTCGGACATCCGTTTGCTGAACGTGGAGGAGATGCCCGACAAGGACTGGAACGAGCTCTGGGAATCTTCCTATCAGCCTGTGGTGGTCAACGAGCGCTGTCGTGTGCGTGCGCCTTTCCATGAGCCTGACCCGAGCTTCGAGTTCGACCTCGTCATCGAGCCCAAGATGTCGTTTGGCACGGCCAACCACGAGACAACGGCACAAATCATCCAGCTGATGTTGGAGACGGACTTTCAAGGTAAGGAAGTCCTCGACATGGGCAGCGGCACCGCAGTGCTTGCCATCCTCGCCAATAAATTGGGCGCGGCACGTACTGTGGCCATCGACAACGACGAGTGGGCCTATCGCAATGCCTTCACCAACATCGGGCTGAATGGCATCTCCGACATCGAGATCGTGCTGGGTGATGCCTTGGCTATACAAGGACAGTACGATGTTGTGTTGGCCAACATCAACCGGAACATCCTGCTCCGCGACATGCACTATTACGTGGATGCCATGCGCCCTGAGGCCCGTATCTTCTTCAGTGGCTTCTACACCGAGGATTTGGGCAGCATCAAGGCGGAGGCGGAGCGTCTCGGTTTGCGTTATTGCCGTCACCTGAGTCGCAACAACTGGGTGGCCGCTGAGTTTATGAAATAATTGTTTTCAACGAATTAAAAGGAATGAAAAAAGGAATCCTTGTTGCCGTTTTTGCGCTTTTTGTGAGCATTGTCCCGTCGTTTGCGCAGGCATTTTTTCCAACCGAAAAAGACGCTTTCTATGATAAGCTCTCCTCTTATCTGAACTCCTCCACCGCGAAAAAGGACCGTGATGAGGCGGCTGTCATCATGCAGGCATTCAAAGGGGCTTGGGACAGTTATTATACTGACTCAGAGGCGCAAATGGTCATGAGGCTGTGCGAACTCCTTCACGCTAGGACGGGAGGGAAGGCCTATGCCAATATCTTCAATTACATTGAGGTCTTGCAAAAGATTCCTACCGCCGGCCTTACCCATAAGGATGTGAACAACTGGCTGTGTTATACCGACACGAAGACACAAAAGTCGTTGAACGGCGTGGACAAATACCTTGCTTCCTGCAGAAGTATCTTCGTCGACAAGGTCTTGTCGGCCAAAGGCAACTCCCAATGGACGCTCCGCGATGCCTTGTGGAGTTTCCCCTCGAAGGAAAAGTTTGAACTATCCATCGATGGCACCTTGGCCTTGGTGTCGCAAAAGGATGAGTCGGTGCTGAAGAACACCAAGGGCGTATATTATCTCGATGACAACCGTTGGGAAGGCACAGGAGGTCGCGCCGACTGGTCGCGCTTCGACATCTCGCCGGAGAAGGTCTATGTCACTTTGCCCGACTTCTACGAACTCGACCTCAACCGCTCGGAATACGCCATCGACTCGGTCATTTTCCACGAAAACCAGCATTTCCATCAGGATATACTTTGCCGTTTCGAGGACAAGGTGTTGGTGAATGCGCCCAACGAGAAGACGATGTTCCCACGCGTGAAATCCTACCGTTCCGATTACGCCATCACCAACCTGATGCGTAATATCGACTTTGAAGGCGGTATCGGCATGATGGGCAACCAGGTGGATGTGTTTGGCGGTGTCAGCAACAAGGCGGTTTTCCATTTCCGTCAAGAGGGTAGGGAAGTCGTGAGGGTGCAAGCCCCACGCTTCCTAATGTCGATGGACGAGCTTTTGGTGTCGAACAATGTCGCCATGCGTGTCTATTTGATTGATTCTGTTTCGGGTAGTGAGATGGATTCCATCTATCACAACGACATAGGCTTCCGTTATGACAACAAGACCCGTCAGATGACGGCCTTCCGCTCTGAGAAAGACTTCGGTGACGCGCCTTTCCATGACTATTTCCACGGTGTTGACATCTTCCTCGAAGCCATGTATTGGGACATCGACGGCAATCAAGTGGATTTCAGGAGGATGGAAGGCGTCAACCCGGTGAGCGAGGGCGATGTGGTGTCGGTGAACTATTTTCGTCACGACGACTTCAAACGTCTGCAAGGCCTCGACGGCTCGCATCCCATGATTCGTGTCGAGAAGTTCCTGCAAGGTTTCGACAATGTGGACCGGCAGGTGAAGTTTGCTGTGGGCGACTTGGCCTCCTATCTGCATTATCCCATCGAGCAGGTCATCTCGCTGTTGCTCCGTCTGCAGGCCGAGGGCTATGTGGAGTATGATGCCGAGACGAAATGGGCCACGGCCTTGCCGCGTTTTTTCGACGTGATTGACTCCTATCGCGAGACCATCGACTACGATGTCATCAAGTTGCACACGCTCACCACCAACCGGCAGCCCAACCTCCGCCTCGACTTGCGTACCAACGACTTGCTGGTCTATGGCATCACAAGCCAGATTGTGGGCGTTGACGGCTCTGCCATATCTTTGAGCGACCGTAAGCGCGTGGTCATCGTGCCCGACTTTGGTCGTATCACTTTCACGAAAAACCAGAATTTCAAGTTCTCTGGTGGCATCCTCGCGGGAATGTTCGAGTTTTTCACCAAGGACAGCGAGTTCAACTACGAAGACTTCGCCATCAATATGGAAAAGGTAGACTCGTTGCGTTTCTATGCGCGTTACGACAATCACATCATCCCTGTGGATGGCACTTTGGAGAAACTGAAAGGGCGTCTTGAGATTGACCATGGCGACAATAAGTCGAGCCGTTATGAGACGCCGGATTATCCCATCTTCCGCAGTGAAAAAGAGGCGTTCAAGTTCTACAGGAAAATCAACGGCGGGGTGTTCAATCCTGGCAGTGTCGACTCGGTGATGACCGCCGAAGACCTTGACGGCAAGTTTTTCTATAGCGTTTATCCTTTTGTCGTCGACAGCCTGAACGACCTCTCGATGACGAAAGTGCGATTCGAGGGCGAGCTGGTGTCGGGTGGCATCATGCCCAACATCGAGCAGCCTTTGGTGGTGATGGAGGACTTTTCCTTGGGTTTTGTCCATCAGATAGGGGAGGGCGAGACCGCATCTTATCCCTTGTATGGTGACTTGGGCCGTTTCCATAACAAAGTCTACCTTTCGCAAAGCGGTTTCTTCGGTGAGGGCAAGCTTGACTATCAGACTGCCGCCTTCAGGTCGGACCAATTCATGTTTTATCTGGATTCGGTCACGGCCATCACCAACCAGTTCAAGATGGTGCCACGCGAGGACGGCACGGGATTCCCTATGGCCACGGCGGATGCCTTGCGGCTGAAGTGGGACATAGGCATTCCTGAGCTGACCACCGAGACCATCGACAACCCCATCTGCATGTATGGCGACACCTACTTCTCTGGAAAGACTGTGCTTTCGCCCGATGGCTATTCGGCGGACGGCAAGATGCGCTTCGGTTTGACGGAGTTCGATTCCGACCATTTCGCCTTGGATTCCAGGACCTTTGTGGCTGATTCGGCTCAGTTCCTGTTGTATTCCGCCGACACCTCGAACATCGCTTTTGCCGCGACCAACTACCGCGCCAATGTTGACTTCGACGCACAAAAGGTGAAATACGACTATCTCGACCAGACCAGCAACCTCGACTTCCCGATGAATCAATACATATGCTCGTTGAAAGAAGCCGAATGGGATATGGCGACTAACAGCTTACACTTGTACAATCCCGTGGAGTCGTTTGGCGACTATGCCACCGCCACGACACATGAAGAGTTGCTCGCAATCCATAACAACGCCTCTAAGTTCATCTCATTGGTACCCGAACAGGACTCCTTGCAGTTCTACAGCATGAATGCCGAATACGACATGACCAACTACATTATTCATGCCCACGACGTGAAGATCATCCGCGTGGCCGATGCTGCGGTGTTCCCTTACAATCACGATGTCGACATCAATGCCGAATCGAAACTGGAACCCGTCAACGGCGACTTGCTGGCTGACACTTTAAACCAGTTCCACCTGTATAAAAATGCCGTGGTCAACATCCACAGCCGCAACTATTACGATGCGCACGGCATCTGGGACTATACCAATGCGGATGGTGCCAGCACCCCGATACAGATGGACACCATCGTTCCCGTTGACGGCGTCACGCACGGCTATGCGCATATTGCCGACAATGCTGATTTCAAGTTGAACACACAATTCGGATTCCAAGGTCGACTGACGTTGGATGCCGCTGAGGAATTGGGTTATTTCGATGGCAAGTTCGCCATGTTGGCCTTTGAAGAAATACAGCCTGCTGTTGTTCAAGTCCTTGATACAGTTGCAGAGTCTGAGGTTACTGAGTTTGCCGAAGTGCCGACAGATTCCACGAATATGGAAGTGGATGTTATTTTAGATGAAACGGGCCCTTCGACAGGCTCAGGGACCCTTGTCGAGGCGGCGCAAGACACCATCGCAGCCCTTAACCATTGGTTTGTCTCCGCCACACGTATCGACCCGACGGCGATCCGCATTCCCGTTGACATGGAACGCATTCGCGAAACGGATGAGAGGATGACCAATGGCCTCTACTATGAGTTGGCCATCGACGGCGGCTATTTCGGCTCGTTCCTTACGCCCAAAGAGGGTAGGAAAGACCTTGACGATACCGAGCCCATGAATGGTGTCCTTTGGTTTGACGCTGACAGCCTGCGTTTTGTGGTAACCGACGAGACTAAATATGACACCTATCTCGAATTGGACAACCGTGGCGTCATCAACGGTCACGGCACGACTGGTTTGGGCTTTGAAACGCCTTTGGCACAGTTTGTCTTCCATGGCGACTACACCCAATACCCCAACGACAGCCTGACATTGCAAGGCCTCAACATTTTCAATGCGCCAGTCTTTGACGATCAGGCAATGCAGTCCATGGCTGAGGTATTTGCCAACGTAGCAGGTGAGTCCATCGATCTGACCCAAACCAATTTCTTGCCCTATTACCGTTCGGAAACCACCGAGGAAAAGGCCGAGGAACTACGTAAGAACATCGAATTGGCGGGTGGTTATCCACAGATTGAGTCTTCTTCCGACTTCTATTGCAACACCATCGTCATCCCTGACCTGAAGATGGTTTGGAACGACCAGCTGCATGCCTTTGTTTCGGTGGGCAAGATTGGCTTAGGCAACTTCGGTGGCCATATCGTCAACAAATACGTCACGGGTTGCGTGGTGTTCGACCGCCGTTTGGGCAACATCACCTATTACTTCCAAGACGACATGTTCCAGGCCTACCTCAACTACAACTCTGGCGACGGGCAACTCCAGGTGCATTGCACCTTCTCCGACATCAACCAACGCTTGGTCGACACTAAGGAGAAGAACCGCACGCGCACTAAGGACGACAAGCGTTTCCAATATGTGGCCGTGCCCTACGAGTCGATGCTCGACTTCTTGAACAGGCTGAAATATGCAGGGTTGAGTGTCGGAAGTTTCTAAAAAATGAGATTTTTTTCGACAAAATGTCCTTCATATTGCAATTTATTCGTAATTTTACCACTTCAAATTTGAATGAATAAAAATCACATAACGCAATGAAATTCATAGTATCAAGCCTCAAACTATTGAAGAGCCTGCAAGCCTTGAGCGGAGTTATTGGCTCGAAGAACACCTTGCCCATCTTGGACGATTTTCTGTTCCATCTGGACGAAAACCAGCTGAAAATCACCTCGTCGGACCTTGACGTGACCATGACGGTCAGCCTTGTCCCCGATATGGTGGAAGGCACTGGCGAAGTGACGATTCCCGCACGTCTGTTGCTGGAAATCATGAAGAACTTCCCCGATGTGCCGATCACGGTATCAGTCGACAACAATACGCTGGCCGTTGAGCTTATCGCTGGTGAAGGCCGCTACAAGTTGGCAGGTCATAAGAGCGACGAGTTCCCGCAGCTGCCTGCGATGGCCGATACCTCGGTGTGGGAGATTCCCGCCGACGTGCTGGCCAAAGGCTTTGAAAAGACCGTCTTTGCCACGGGCATGGATGAGATTCGTCCTATCATGTCGGGTGTGCTGATGGAAATGACTGACAGTTTCCTGACCTTTGTCGCCACCGATGCCCATAAGCTAGTGCGCTACAGAAGGATGGATGTGAAATCGGACGTGGTGGCCTCGTTCATCATGCCGAAGAAGCCCATCAACCAGTTGAAGAGCATCTTGGCTACCCTGGCCGATGAGCCCGTACGCATCGAGTTCAACAAGACCAATGCTTCGTTCACCTTTGGTGACTACATGCTGATCTGCCGCCTCATCGAAGGCCGCTATCCCAACTACGATGCCGTCATTCCGAAGCAGAACCCCAACCACTTGACCATCGATCGTCAGACCTTCCTCTCGGCTATCCGCCGTGTGGCAGTGTTCTCCAGCAAGGCCACGCACCAGGTGCGTTTCCGCATCGCTGGACAAGAACTCACCCTGACCGCCGAGGACATCGACTTCTACAACGAAGCCAAGGAACGCCTCACGTGTAGCTACGAAGGCGATGACATGGAAATCGGCTTCAACTCGCGTTTCTTGCAGGAGATGCTGAGTAACTTCGACTCCGAGACGGTGAAGATTGATATGTCGGCTCCCAACAGGGCTGGCATTATCACGCCCGTCGATAACGAGAACGAAGCCGAAGACCTGCTCATGCTGCTCATGCCGGTCATGCTGAACTAATCAGTAGGTATAAGGCTACAATGAAAAAAACCAGCGGAGTCTCCGCTGGTTTTTTTCGTTTCATTAAGCTAATATTACTTACTTGACCTCGACGGTCGTGGTGCCAACCATTGTCACAGGAAGGCTCAGGCCTTGCTCGTTGAGGGTCATGGAGAGATTTGATTTCGTGGTGCTACTTGTAATCATACCCGTTTGTGGGTCGATGCTGGCCGTGCCATTGTAGCTTCCCGACACCTCTGTTGATTTCACATCGCCTGTGAAACTGATATCAACGCTCTTCTTCGAGATGGCGGTGACGGTGTGTCATCTTGGCATTGATGTCGGTGCCGCTGACGTTTTGTTTTTTGTCATGCGACCATGTTGAGCCAACGCTTAAAGCTTCTTCAGGAAGCTCAATAATGGCGCCGCCAAGTTGGCTCATTTCCATGTCGATGGAGTCAATGACCTTGCCCATGAGGTCGTAATTCACTGTCGTTGGCTTTTTGATGGCTTCATCGAAAGCCTTGGTCTGGTCGGCCAACATGGGACTGGTTTTCTCAGGATGTTCGGAGTCGTATTCAAACTTCATACCCATATTGGACATGGTCATCTTGATGGCCTCGACTTGGGTCTCAAAAGTGGTTTGGTTGTTGGTGACCTCTTTTGCTGTGAAGGACTGTCGAGTCTCCATGTTTTGTGATTGGTTAATAGTTTGTCCCTGCACTTCAATCATCATCATCATGTTGGCTTTCGAGGTAACAGTGTAGGTCTTGCCTTGTTGAGGACGGAGACGAAGGGTGACACTGTCCTTGCCCATGAACGACAAGGTTGCCAATGCCACGAGGACAAGCATTGCGGGAGCGAATCTTCTGATAGTTTTTTTCATCTTGATTAGTTTTATGTCTTTATTGTTTTCTTCGCTTTGCGTCATTGCGAGGAGGAACGACGAAGCAATCCAGATAAATAGTTTTTTGTCTGGACTGCTTCGTTCCTCGCAGTGACGTGATGCGTGTTGTGTTATAGTTTTGGTCCAGCGGCTACCAGCGCCTTGCCTGCATCGTTCGTCGTGAATTTCTCGAAGTTCTTGATGAAGCGTGAGGAGAGGTCTTTGGCCTTTTCTTCCCAGACGTTCTTGTCGGCGTAGGTGTCGCGCGGGTCGAGGATGTTCGGGTCAACGCCAGGCAATGCGGTCGGCACTTCGAAGTTGAAGTACGGGATCATCTTGGTCGGGGCCTTCTCGATGCTGCCATCGAGGATGGCGTCGATGATGCCGCGCGTGTCGCGGATGCTGATGCGCTTGCCAGTGCCGTTCCAGCCGGTGTTCACCAAGTAAGCCTTGGCACCGCTTTGTTCCATACGCTTCACAAGTTCTTCAGCGTACTTAGTCGGGTGTAGCTCAAGGAAGGCTTGGCCGAAGCATGCGCTGAAAGTAGGCGTAGGCTCGGTGATGCCGCGCTCGGTACCGGCCAACTTGGCGGTGAAGCCGCTCAGGAAGTAGTACTTGCACTGTTCGGGCGTCAGGATGCTGACGGGAGGCAGCACGCCGAAGGCGTCGGCGCTGAGGAAGATGACATTCTTGGCAGCAGGACCCGACGAGATAGGACGCACGTTCTTCACGATCTTCTCGATATGCTCGATGGGGTAGGAGACGCGGGTGTTCTCGGTCACGCTCTTGTCCTTGAAGTCAATCTTGCCAGCGGCATCGACGGTGACGTTTTCCAACAGGGCGTTGCGCTTGATGGCGTTGTAGATGTCAGGCTCGCTCTCCTTGTCGAGGTTGATGACCTTGGCATAGCAGCCGCCTTCGAAGTTGAAGACGCCTTCATCGTCCCAGCCGTGCTCGTCATCACCGATGAGCAGACGCTTCGGGTCGGTGGAGAGGGTGGTCTTGCCGGTGCCGGAGAGGCCGAAGAAGATGGCGGTGTTCTCGCCCTTCATGTCGGTGTTGGCGGAGCAGTGCATGGCAGCGATGCCTTGCAGGGGCAGGTAGTAGTTCATCATCGAGAACATGCCTTTCTTCATCTCGCCACCATACCAGGTGTTGAGGATGACCTGCTCGCGGCTGCTGACGTTGAAGGCCACGCAGGTGTCGCTGTTGAGGCCGAGTTCCTTGTAGTTGTCGACCTTGGCCTTCGAGGCGGTGTAGACGGTGAAGTTGGGCTTGAAGTCGGCCAGTTCCTCAGCCGTAGGCTTGATGAACATGTTGAGCACGAAATGGGCCTGCCATGCCACCTCCATGATGAAGCGGACGGCCATGCGGGTGTCCTTGTTGGCACCGCAGAAGGCATCGACGACATAGAGGTTCTTGCCGCTGAGTTGCTTCTTGGCGAGGTCCTTAACCTGCGCCCACACTTCTTCGCTCATCGGGTGGTTGTCGTTCTTGTAGCCCTCGGTAGTCCACCATACGGTGTCCTTCGACTTGGGATCCATGACGATGTATTTGTCCTTGGGCGAGCGGCCAGTGTAGATGCCGGTCATCACGTTGACGGAGTCGAGCTCAGTCAATACGCCTTTGTCGTAGCCTGTCAGGGCGGGGTCCATCTCGTCCTTGAAGAGCTGCTCGTAGCTCGGGTTATAATAAATGTCCTTCACGCCGGTGATACCGTATGCGGCCAACGCGGCTTTGATTTCTTCGATGTTTTTTGCCATAATTATAAGTTTGTTGGTGATTTGTTCTAGTTTAAGCGGCAACACTATTCTCGTAAAGGTATTCAGGTGCGATGTCGATGCTACCATCAAGCCATGTTATCGTCCAGCCGTCAAGGTCGAAATGGTCGAAAACGGCTTTGTCGCGTAATGAGGCAAAAATGGGGTATTGATTGATAAGCGGTTCACAATCGAAAATGCGCTCACTTCCGTCATTGAAAGTCAAAGCCAAACAATATCCACTAAGGTTTCGGGCTGAGGTTACCCATTTGAGTTCGGTTGCTGTTCTCATATTTTAATCCAAGGGTTGAATTTTTGAAGGCGTAGTGCCTTTTTCCAATTTGCGCCAGTTTTCCATTAGTTCATCCTTGTGCAAGTCGAGCCAATCATAAACGAGTTTCAAGGCTCGTCTCGGAATTTCTCCTGTAACCTTACCTGTCTGAATATCAATGGAAGCATGATACTCGTTGTACCTCACATGGAAATGAGGTGGATTGTGCTCAGGGAAATACATCGTGATGACGATACCGTAGAAATTGCTGATTTCTGGCATAGAATAATATTTTGTGCAAAAATAACGAATTTTTTATTAGTTTGAACAATAAAAATCGAGTTTTTGAAAAATTGCCGTACCTTTGCGACCTCAATTTCAAACACCTTAATTACTAGCATTCAGTTATGAGAAAACACATCCTGCCATTGTTGACGATGGCATTACTAATGACTGCTCCCTTTGGAGCTAAGGCCCAAACGAGCATTGAAAACTACGTATCAGCCTCTGGCTATGTGATTTACCATGCGCCAGGCGTTTATTCTCCAGATGGAGCTTACTATTGGGATTTCGAGGAGGACTTCGAGGAAGGCCGCATCCTTGATTGGACCCTCATCGATGTAGACGGTGACGGCCACAACTGGCAACTGCCTTTATCCGACGGCATGGGTCATGGTGGCACCGATGGCATGCTGGTGTCGTATTCATACGACAATGCCACCACTTCGCCCCTCACACCCAACAATTTCATGGTCTCTCCCCTCGTGATTGTCCCTGAAAACGGCGGGATGCTTTTTCATGCCAGTGCTTTGGACGAGGATTATCCTGACGAGCATTTTGGCGTAGCCATTTCAACGACGGTCAATAATGACCCTCAAGCTTTCACTACTTTGCAAGAGTGGACGTTGACGGCCAAAGAAGGAACCCGTCAGGGCAGTTGGAATGTGTACTCAGTAGACCTTTCCGCTTATGCTGGTCAGGAGGTCTATCTTGCCATACGTCATTTCAACTGCACCGATAAGTTTGCCATCTGCGTTGACAATGTTTTCATCGGAAATGATAATGCTCAGTTTTATATTGGCAGCGACATTGTTCTTGATGGTCAGGCTGTGGCTGAACATCATTTCGGTAATCATTATCTGCTGAATACCAATGGTTTTACGGATGGATCCAATCATACGACCACCATTCGTGCCTATTATGATGGTGGCGCGACGCTGGAAAATACATACCATTGGAGTTTCCGTACGGGCGACCACTTCCAAGGCTCGCCCGACGGTCTTCAGGCTGAAAGCGACGGCTCGACGGTGCAACTCTCATGGACCTTGCCCATGATGTCGACGCCTTTCCCCATTGATGAACTGTTTTATGACTTCTCAGACAGCACTTTAATGGACCTCACCCTCATTGATGCCAACAATGACGGGCAGAACTTCCGCGTGTATCCTTATGGTGGCTACAATGGCGGCATGGGTCTGCGCTCTTGGTCGTGGATGAGTGGTCCGGGAGCGCTTAACCCTGACAATTTCATCGTCATGCCTAGGCTGACCGCCACCGCGAATGCCCGCATATCCTTCAAGGCCTGTGATGCCGACATGCCTGGCATTGCCCCAGATCCTGAGCATTTTGGCGTGGCCGTCTCTACTTCGGGCAACACCAATCCCGCTGATTTCACGATGGTGCAGGAATGGAACAGCGTTGGGACTTACACGGAATACTCCGTCGACCTTTCGGCCTACGCAGGACAGCAGATTTACATTGCCATCCGCCACTTTAACACGACAGGGGAGACTTATTTCCTCTGCGTTGATGACATCAAGGTGGAAGGCGTTGAAGCTGAGGTGACGCGCCCTGCCATCGGTGCGCTGGTCTATGCCAATGATGAACTGATTGCCACCCTTAATCATGGTGAGACTTCATACACGCATTATGTAAACCGTTATACTTCGGATTATTGCATCCGCATCATTCAGGACGGTAGCCGTGAAACGGGCGACTATTACGCTCTGGCTGCGCCGCAATGCGCTGAAGTTGAGTTGGAATGTGTCGCTCCGAAGAATCTCGCCGCTGACTATGACGGGCAGAAAGTCACCCTCAGTTGGGAACGCGAAATCTTCATTGACTTTGAAGACGACCCACAAGGCTGGACTTTCCTCGATGCCGATGGCGATGGCTTCGTTTTTGGTATTTATGCCGCAGGTGGCATGAACTCCGATGGCAGCGTGAATACATCGGGAACCAATGCTTCGTTGAGTTCGTTCTCGTATTTGAATGATTATGGTGCACTTCGTCCTGACAACTACGCCTTCATGCCCAAAATCAAGGTGTGTGAAAACGCCAGCATGACCTTTTATGCGGCTGGTTTTGACCCAAGCTATCCTTCCGAGCATTTTGGTGTGGCTGTGGCGTCAAATGATGGACAAAATATCGCTACCATTGCCGAATGGGATTCCAGAAACCCGTATCAATCCTACACTGTTGACCTTTCTGTTTACGCTGGACAGGAGATTTTCCTTGGTTTCCGTCATTTCACCAATGTGGCCAGCTATGCCTTGTGTATCGACAATATCACGGTTACCAATGCGGTGTGGGCAGGCACCACCAGCCACACAGTGCATTACCATGTCTATCGTTCCACAAATGGAACGGACTACCATCTGATTGGCTATGCAGACGGTGATGCCACAAGCTATGAAGACAACGATATTAGTGCCCCGACCTTCTATTACCAAGTGACAGCAATCAACACAATCACGGGTGGCTCCTGTGAGTCGGCTCCTGCTATGGCTGCGGACGGCATTCACGACTATGTCACGGTGCAGACAGATGATGTTATAGAGAACGGCCCTTCGACAGGATCAGGGACCTTGACTGTCTATCCGAATCCGACCCATGGTATCCTGTTTGTAGAGACGCGGCGCGCCACGTCTCTACAAGAGGACGAATACCGTATCATCAACACCATGGGTCAAACCGTGTTGACGGGTCAAATCACTGGTGAAACCCAACAAATTGATGTATCACGACTGCCTGAAGGCATGTATTTCATTACCGTTGAGGGTATTACCAAAAAATTCGTTGTAAAATAAGTATTTTGAAAAAGGGACGCAATTGCGTCCTTTTTTCAAAATATCTTTCTGTAAACATGGCATTCCGGCGTCTCACCGCGCTCGTCCAGATAGTCTTGGTGGTAGTCCTCAGCACGGTAGAAGGCCATGGCCTGCCGAATCTGCGTGGCAGGATGATAGCCCATCTGCATCAACTCGCCGAAAACCTTAATGGCGGTGTCGCGTTCTTCAGTGTCGTTAAACCAAATGGCGGAGAGGTATTGCGTCCCGATGTCGATGCCTTGGCCGTCGACTTGCTCGAAGTCGTGGATTTCAAAGAAATAGCGCACCAAGGCTTCGTAGGAAACTTGTTCGGGGTTGTATTCCACTTCGATGGTCTCCAAATGTCCCGTGCTACCTGTCTTGACTTGTTTGTAGCTCGGGTGCTCCAAGTTGCCACCCATGAAGCCGACGGCGGTCTTCGTCACGCCCTTGAGGCGTTTGAAGTAATACTCCACGCCCCAGAAGCAACCGGCTGAGAAATAGGCTTTTTTCATGGTCATTCTTTGATGATCTTGGTGACGGATTTCGCTCCATCCTTGTCGCTGATCCTCAAGAAATAAACGCCATTCTCAAGGTTAGAGATATCAAGGACTTCAGCCTTTGTGGCTTGCAACACCAGTTGCCCCAATACATTGTGGACTTCGACATCGCAAGGCATCTCAGCATTGATGTGGATTTGTCCCTTCGTGGGGTTGGGCCAGACCACAAAGGCTCCTGAGCCTGTAGAAGGGCCGTCTTCTTCAACACCTTCCAACACCATCAAGGTGAGGCCGATGACGCTGTCGCAGTCTTGGCCTTCAAGGACATGGGTGTAATAGCCAGGCTCAGTTAAAGGCATGTTATAGAACCAATAAGGGAGATTGCTTTCGTAAAGATCATCTTCGATCAAAGTGAGCGAGGCGCAGCTCTCGTAGGCACCAATCTCCACGCGGCCTTTCTGTATGCGGGGGTTGCCAGCAATGTCGGTGCTGCCCAAACCCGTGGTATTGGGCTTGCCTGCGTTGAGGCAGATGCTTCTAGGTTTCAGGCTCCAGTCTTCGTTGTGGTAGCTGGCACCAGCACCGGAAGCGGGATGATAGAAGCGAACGAAGCCACCAGGCTCGTCACCGCTGTTGGAGACAGGCAGGTCAATGATTTCGATGCCTTCCACACCGCCTTCCACGGCGCAATACTCGTAGTCACTGATGCCTTCAGTTTGGCTCGGCTGACCATTGGCCTTGTTGCCCCAGAGGATGCAGTTGTAGTATTTGTTGTGTCGTTCTTCGTGGTAGATGCCGCCGATGCTCTCCGTGGCGAGGTTCATCACGATGTCGCAGTTGTAGGCTGTGAATTTTCCTCTGGCGTACATGCCTCCAGCGATATTGGCCGTGTTGTTGCTGATGATACAGTTTTTCAGCGTCGGCTCTGTATTATTATAAAGGTATATGCCGCCGCCTTTGGTCGAGGCGATGTTGTTGCTGATGCGGCAGTTGTTGTAGTCTGCACCGATGCGGTCGCACACGCCACCGCCCATCGAGGCGCTGTTGTCCATGATGATGCAGTTGTTGAGCGTCACACGGGCTGTGCCGCCCGTTGAGTTGATGTAGATGCCACCAGCGAACATCGAAGCCGTGTTGTCGGTGAAAGTGCAATTGGCCAAAGTGACATAGTTGTTGAGGTAAGCGCCGGCACCGCTCCCACAATTGCCGTTGCGAATGGTGAAGCCGTCCCATAAGGCTGCCGTGGCCGCATTGAAAGGTTTGGCTTGGTTGAGGATGCGTCTTGCGTTTTGGCCGTCCAACACAGTGGCGTTTTTGACCAAATCGCGCTGCGAGAGGTCGTAGTCAGGGGCTTCGTCGCCGTTGAAACTGCCATAGATGCGGTTGCCACTGGTGATGGAGAAGGCACCGTTGAGGTCGGATGTGTCGCCGTAATAAATGCCTTTTTTCACCCATACTTTGGTGTTACCGCCATTGGAAACCGACGTGGCGTATTCGAGTTTGTTGGTGGCGTTTTCCCAAGAAGAGCCATCGCCCGTTCCGTCTGGGGTGACATAAATGATGCCGTTCTCATCGGATTGTATGACAAGGGGATACACGTTCGTCACCACGGCTTGCGACCTGTTGAAACCGTTGACGCTGTAGGTGCTGTAATAGCCGTCGCCGCTACCGCTCCAACCGAAATTGAAATGCATGAGGTCGTTGTTGTCGTAGCCGTCGCAAACGAAGGCATGGCCTGCGCTTTCGCTTTGGCCGCTGTAATAGACGGGTCGCGACTGGTCAAGCTCACCTTTGAGGAGGGCAATCCAGGCCTCCTCCTCGTAAGCCGTTTTCTCGCGGTAGGTGGCGCCGCAATAGCCGAAATAGGAGCGGAGGGCGGTCTCCACGTCGGCAGAATATGCACCGCTGCCCGAGGGGCCGTAGTTCATGTTGACGCTCACACCGCAGTGGTAGAGCAGGGTGGCCACGGCGTCGTTGTGGCTCCAAATCTCCGTGGGCATCTGGTCCCAGTGGTAAGTGGTGGCGCCGAAGTTGGCGCTTTGCTCGCCGTATTCGCTGTGGACGTAACTATGTGAGCCAAAGCCTGTCTCGGGATAATCCCAGTATTTCATGACTTGGGCCATGGCACATGCCACACAGCCCGCGTACACATGCCCGCAGGGGCCGCCTCCCCACCAACCCGAGGTGGCAGGACAATATTCATTGTAATAGCAGTCTTGATTCCAGTGTGTACTGACCAAGGGGTCTACGGTGTGGGTGTCGCGTAAGCCGAAAACGCCTTTCGCAGCCCCGTTCCACTGGTGTTGCACCTCGGCTCCCGGTTGGATGCCGTTGGCCGTGGCGAAGTTGATCATTTCAGAGTAATGCGCTATCCATGAGGCAAAGTTCTCGGGAGCATCTTCCATATCGGGGAAAACACCTTGGTCGGACCAGCCCAATATGGGCGGCAGGACGGTATTGCCCGAAATGATGACAAAGCCTTGTGAGCCGATGTCATAGACATAGATGCCGTCTGACGAGACCAAGTTCAGGTACTGGCCTTTCAGAGCCAATTGGGTGTCAACGAAGGCTTGGGCAGCTTGGCGGGCCGTGGCTTCATCGACGTTTTTCGCGGTTTGTGCGATAGTAGGTAAAAGCGTTGACAATATCAGCGTTAAGGTGAGGAATAGTTTTTTCATGAGAGGTATAGTTTATTTCTTCAATGCTTTGTTGATGGCTTGCAGTACCATGGTTTCATCAAAAACCAACAGCCTGAATTCAATATATCAATCTAGCGCCGAGTTTTTCGAGCGGCTCTTCGGGAATCGTTTCCCATGTTTCTTTCTCCTCCGCGTTTTCATCAAAAGCGTTTGAGACGACAGTCTGTTTCTTGTGCGTGAGATAGTTGATGCTAACTTCCTCGCTTTCACCCGAATAACGCGACAACGATCCGGTGTCGGTGCCGATGAGATAGAAGTCGTCGTCCTGGTATCTGTACCGGAAGGTGTTGTAATCGGTATTGGTGGAGCCTGCCGAATAGAAATGCTCGATGTTGAGCGACAAAACACCCTTGTCGGAGATTTCCATCTCCAACTCAATGAAACAAAACTCATCCTCAGCGCCTGGGATGGTGTTTTCGTATTCCTTGTAGAGCGATAGTTTGCCGTCCTTCGTGCCGAAATAGATGCCCATCACAGGGCTGTTGAAGTTGTATTCGTAACCGTCGTCGCGGGTCATCATATTCTCGGCAATACGCGGTGTGGCTACTATGGCCACATCCTGGATACCATCCATGTTGAGATCGCCCCAGGCGATGCCCATTGTGTCGCAGTTGGCGGGGAAGACATCATTCTCAGTGGCAACGGCTTTGAAAAGTATTGTCTGTGGTTCTTTGGTAGGCTGATCAGTTGGGTTTTGCTGCTTTGGACTGTTGGAAGAATTGCATGACATGACCGCGAACAAACCTAAGGTAAGCGCGGAAAATGAAAGGATTAACGCTAGTTTTTTCATGGTGATGATTCGATTTTTGTTGTTACAATACTGATTTATTATGCCGCAAAAATAGTTTTTTTCGGACATTTTTTCATCGCAATCGGTGAAAAAATACATCACTTAATAAAACATAAATCCGTCCTTGAAATAATTTCGTGAAAAATAGTCTTTTGAATGAGATTTTTTTGTACTTTTGCAGCCGCTTTCAAAAAGACCTATTCTTATGATTAACATAACCTTCCCTGACAATAGTGTCAGACAATTTGAAGCCGGTGTGACGCCGCTGGATATCGCCAAGAGCCTGAGCGAGGGTTTGGCACGTAACGTGCTGTCTGCCAAGGTGAACGGTAAGATGTGGGATGCCATGCGCCCCATTAACGAGGACGCCACCATCCAGCTTTTCACCTGGGACGACCCCGAAGGCAAGGCCACGTTCTGGCACTCTTCGGCTCACCTCATGGCTGAAGCCATTGAAGCGTTGTACAAAGGTGTGAAGTTCGGTATCGGCCCCGCCGTGGATGCTGGTTTCTACTATGACATTGACACGGGCGACATCACCTTGACTGAGGCCGACCTCGTTGCCATCGAGAAGAAGATGCTTGAACTGGCCCGCGAGAAGCAGACCTTCGAGCGCGTCGACGTGAGCAAGGCCGAGGCCCTGAAGTACTTCACCGAGAAAGGCGACGAGTACAAGGAAGAACTGATCAGCGAGCTGGAAGACGGTACCATTACCTATTATAAGAATGGCGCCTTCACCGACCTCTGCCGCGGACCCCATATCCCGAACACGAGCTTCATCAAGGCTGTGAAGCTGACCTCGCTGGCTGGCGCCTACTGGCGTGGCGACGAGAAGCGCAAGCAGCTGACCCGCGTCTATGGCATCACCTTCCCGAAGCAGAAGGAACTCGATGAGTACCTCGTGCTCCTCGAAGAAGCCAAGAAGCGTGACCACCGCAAACTGGGCCGCGAGCTGGAGCTCTTCATGTTCAGCGACACCGTGGGTAAGGGTCTGCCGATCTGGCTGCCCAAAGGCACCGAGTTGCGTCTCCGCCTCCAGGAGTATCTGACCAAGATCCAGAAGGAATATGGTTATGAGCAAGTCATCACGCCCCATATCGGTGGCAAGCAGCTGTATGTGACCTCGGGTCACTGGGATCACTACGGCGAAGACAGCTTCCGCCCGATCACCACGCCGGAAGAAGGCGAGGAGTACCTGCTGAAGCCCATGAACTGCCCTCACCACTGCATGATCTTCAAGTGGAAGCCGCGTTCATACAAGGACCTGCCTTTCCGCTGCGCTGAGTTCGGCACGGTGTACCGTTACGAACAGAGTGGCGAGCTGCACGGCCTGACCCGTGTGCGTTCGTTCACCCAAGACGATGCCCACATTTTCTGCCGTCCCGACCAGGTGAAGGAGGAGTTCATCCGCGTGATGGAAATCATCGAAATCATCTTCAAGGCCCTTGATTTTAAGAACTTTGAAGCACAGATATCGCTCCGCGACCCCAACGACCATGAGAAGTATGTGGGTACGGACGAGAACTGGGCCAAGGCTGAGGCTGCCATCCAGGAGGCCTGCGCTGAGAAGGGTCTGCCTGCCCATGTGGAATATGGCGAGGCCGCTTTCTACGGTCCCAAGCTCGACTTCATGGTGAAGGACGCCCTCGGCCGTAAGTGGCAGCTGGGTACCATCCAGGTGGACTACAACCTGCCTGAGCGTTTCGACCTGAGCTACATCGGTGCCGACAACGAGAAACACCGTCCCGTCATGGTGCACCGCGCACCCTTCGGTTCCATGGAGCGTTTCGTGGCCGTGTTGCTCGAGCACTGCGCCGGTGAGTTCCCGCTGTGGCTGGCTCCCGACCAGGTCGTCATCCTGCCTGTGAGCGAAAAATACCTCGATTTTGCGAAAAATTTGCAATCGTATCTGAAAAAGTCCGATATTCGCGCCCTCATTGACGAGCGCAACGAGAAGATTGGTCGTAAGATCCGCGATGCCGAAATGAAGAAGTATCCTTACATGCTCATCGTGGGCGAGAAGGAAGAAGCGGAGAACTCGGTGTCGGTGCGCAAGCACGGTCAAGTTGACCTCGGCACCATGCCGACGGATGCCTTTGCCGAGATGATCAAGAAGCAGGTCGAGGAGGAACAGGACAAGAGATAAACTAATTAACTGAATATAAACTTAATATAGGAGACTAAAACAATAGCACAGATTCCACAAAAAGGAAGGCCTGGACAGAAGCCGAACAAAGACAAAGACGGATTCAACCACCGTATCAATGAAGAGGTGAAAGCCCCGATGGTGCGTCTGGTGGGTGAGGGAGTAACCCCTGACATCTATCCCTTGCGCGAGGCCATGAGAATCGTAGAAGAGCTGGGTGTCGACCTCGTCGAGATTCAACCCGATGCCAACCCGCCGGTCTGCAAGGCCATGGACTACAAGAAGTTCGTCTTCGACCAGAAGAAGCGCTTGAAGGAACAGAAAGCCAAGGCCACCAAGGTCGTCATCAAGGAAATCCGACTCGGACCCCAGACCGATGACCACGACTTCGAGTTCAAGCTGAACCACGCCAAACGCTTCCTGCAAGAAGGTTCAAAGGTCAAGGTGGAGGTCTTTTTTAGAGGCCGTTCCATCGTCTACAAGGAACAAGGTGAGATCATGTTGCTGAAGTTTGCGCAAGAGCTGGAAGAGTTCGGAAAGGTGGAGATGATGCCCAAGTTGGAAGGCAAGCGCATGCAGATGATGATAGCTCCTAAGTCAACCAAGAAATAAACTCATTTTTAATACTTTAAATTATTTGTAAAATGCCGAAAATGAAGACAAAGTCCGCTGCCAAGAAGCGTTTCCAAGTAACGGGTAGCGGCAAGCTGAAGAGAAAGCATGCCTATCATGGTCACATCCTGACCAAGAAGAGCCAGAAGAGAAAACGCAACCTCGACCACACCGCCATCGTTGAGAGGGCTGACGAAAAGGTCGTGAAACAAATGCTTCTCATGTAATTAACCAAATGTGTAATTTGTCTCAGCAGAAAAGTTCTCGAAAGGAGCGAGGCGCTGGACGAAAAAATCAAAAGAAATGACAAGATCAGTCAATGCAGTGGCTTCAAGAGCCAGAAGAAAGAAAATCCTGAAGAAGACCAAAGGTCA
>JAGBQJ010000058.1 GCA_017632935.1 Bacteroidales bacterium
AGTGCGCCGGCCAGCGATCCCAACTTTCCAACCTTCTGCCACGAGTCTTGCGGCTGCTTCCCTGCCAAGGCCAGAGGTGGCTCCTATGATAATGGCTGTCTTCATCATCCGTTAGCATATAGGTCATTCATCACCAATCCGGCAAGCGTGAAGCCGAAAATGGCCGTAATATGTGCCGAGGTGCCGTTGATTTGGGCTTTCGACGAGCACCATTCGTGATTGATGAGTTCGGGGTTGCCAGCGGCGATGATGGCCTTGGGACACATGCAAGCATTGGTGCCACAGACGCTTGCTGCGCCTTTGTTGGGTAGCACTTCGGGCGAGAACACGCAGAGGAACTTCTTCTTCGGAAAGGTCTTTGCTTTTCTGAGACGCTTGCGCATCATGCTGGCCAAAGGACAACCGTTCACCTCCCAAAACTCGGCCACCTGTATCTTGGTAGGATCCATTTTGAGTGCGGCGCCCATGGCGGAGAACAACTTGCCAGGACATTCGGTGGCGTGCAGGATAAGGTGGATCTTGTCCTTGAGGCTGTCGATGGCGTCGATGATGTAGTCGTAGGTCTCGAGTTGGAACATCTCAGCGTTCTCGGCGGAATAAATCTCCTGCACAGCGTTGATTTCGGCCTTCGGGTTGATCTCCAAAAGGCGTTCCTTCAGCACCTCCACCTTGACCAGTCCCACCGTCTTGGTAGTGGCCTGCAACTGCCGGTTGACATTGGTGATGCACACACGGTCGCTGTCCACAATGGTGAGGTGACTGATGCCGCTTCGTACCAGGCTCTCGGCGCACCAACTGCCCACGCCCCCCACGCCGAAGATGATGACGCGCTTATTCAAGACACGCTCCATCGTCTCCTCGCCCAAAAGCAAGTTCAAACGGTTGAATATAGGGTTTTGTGCACTCATAGAATGGTTTTAAGGCGGCAAAGATAGTGGTTTTAGGCGAAATATCTCTTTTTGTGGTATGATTTGATGAGAATCAGCCATCCTTAACCTTTAGGTTGCAGACTCCGCCGATATTCGCTAGGCGACTGCCCAAGGTGCTTGGTGCAGTAGCGGCTGAAATAGCTCAGAGAGGTGAAGTTCATGCGGTCGGCGATTTGGGTGAGCGAGAGGCGTTCATCGTCCAAAAAGCTTTTCAAAATGGGCACGGTGGCACGGTTGATGTAACTGCTGACGCTGTGGCCCGTCACGCGTTTGACTGTGGCAGAGAGGTATTTCGGCGAGACATTTAGCCGCTCGGCGTAATAGTTCACTTCGCGCTCGGTGCGACTGATGCCGGTGGCGAGCAGGTCGGTCAGCTGACGGACGATGTAGGCGGTGCGGTCGCTATGGGTGTCGGTGACCTCACGGCGAGCGTGGAGCTCGAAGATGTCGTACATCATCGTCAGGCAGAGGCTCCCCATCATCTCACGGTAGAAGAGCAGGTAGCGGTCGTCGAGGCGGTCGCGCAGTCGATGGAAGTCCTCCAGCAGGATTTCTGCCTGACGGTCGTCGAGCTTGATGACGGGGTTCTGGTTAAGGCTGATGCTGCCCCCGATGCTGTAGTTGTTCGACGGTAGCAATCCTCCAAGGAACTTGTTGTCGGCGGCGAACCACTCCACCTCCATTCCCGAAGCGGGCGCGAGGTTCTTGGCACGGGTGGGATAGGGCATCACCACAAGGTCGTTTTTCGCTATGTGGTAACATTTTTCGTTGAACACAAAACTACCTTCACCGGCCATACAAATAAGATGCATGCAGGTGTGGCTCAATTTAGGGTCATTCATTCCGAGGAAATCCGTAGCGTACTGAAAATCAATCTTTTTCATATTGTTACTCTACTTGATTCCCATAAAATCACTCAATGGTCTAATCTTAGAGCGGAAGGTGTTTTTATGCTCATGCAAGTTAACGTGTTTTTTAATTTCAATAGGTTTGCTCGCATCAAAGTGAAACACAACATAATAATTTGCATTGCGAGGATTAAAGCCGTATTGCTGTAACGTCTCCTGTGTCCATATCTGAAAGTGGCCTTTCGTCTTGAGTTTGAAGAGTTGTGCATTTTCTCCGTTTGTATGCAAAAGCACATATTGCAAGCGTTCGAAGCCTGGGGTTACTAATAATGACCCTTTCGAGTCGCCAGCGCGGAAATAACAGATGCCCATTTCAATCATCTTTCTGTATAGCACTGAACGGGCATGGTTCACTATTACCATCACTTCTTCAGGATTTTCTGCCATTTTCTTAAACATAGCATTTGCTACATTTTCATCTTCTATCTCATGTTTGCGTTTGATGGCATAATCCAGGAACTTCTTGCTTTGATCTATTCCGACGAACCGTCGTCCAAGCAAATTTGCAGCAATTCCTGTTGTACAACTACCAGCAAACGGATCAAGAATCAATTCTCCTTCACGTGTTGAAGAAATTATAATTCTGTAGAGCAAACGAAGAGGCTTCTGTGTTGGGTGTTTTCCTTGTTTCATTTCCCAAGATGCCACAAATGGTATGCGCCATACATCGCCCATTCTAACACCACCATTTATTTGCTCCATCATTTCACAGTTGAAGTAATGGGGAATTTTTTCACTTTTTCTTGCCCATACCAAGTACTCTGTCGTGAAGTTGAAATAACTACGTGAAAGAGTTGGCTTCGCATCTGATTTTTGCCACACAATTATATTCAGGACTTTGAATCCCAGTTCGACGAGACAAGTGGCAACAGAGAATATATTGTGATAGGTTCCACTTACCCAGATTGTTCCGTCGTTTTTCAACACATTACGGCAAGCCGACAGCCAACGCCTATTGAAATCATTGATGTTATTAAGAGATGTAACTCTGTCCCATTCGCCCTTTTCGAAACTTTTCCACTCACCATTGATTTTTAAAGAGTATCCACGAGAAAGAAAATAAGGAGGGTCAGCAAATATCATATCAAATTGTGTGCTCATATTATTTAGGCACTCAATAGCATCACCTTGAAACAATTCAAACTGATGGTCGTTTGATTGGTAATAACTCTCCATTTGATACTTTTAATGGAATCAAGCGAATTTAAGATCCAACTCCATTTCCTCTTGTGGAACTCGAACTTGTTCCAACTCGAAGTTGAAGACTAAGGCCTCTACCATAGGATGACGGTTTTCTATGTGTCCACCACCATGATAGAAATGTTCTTGTGTCACAACATTAAATTGATTCCAATAACGATTCATCATATCATTTTCGCGAAATTCATTATGATGCCACGTCGATAGAATGAAGTGTGCAGGAGTGTTTTGAAGTGCTTCGAACAGGGCAGCTTCATCCTCCTCTGACCAACCGTTGTAATAATCTACATATCGTCCGAAATACGGTGGATCAAGATAAATTATATCACTCGCCTCAGCACGTTCAATAGTCGCTCTAAAATCTTGATTCAAAAACTCCCATTCGCCATGGCTGATTACCCTGCTTGCATTGGCAACCTGATTACAGATTTTAGTAATATAGGCTGGCGCAAAACGGTCAGGCTTCTGGCAGAACGGAATGTTCCATTCGCCTCTTCTATTGAAACGCATCATCCCATTGAAACCCGCACGAGAAAGAAAAACAAAATCAAAAGGACTATGTTCTTGATTGAAGCGAGCCTTCACCTCACGGTAGTATGCATAACCATCTTCATCTGCTGCTTCAAGAATACTGCCCTCATGTTCCAAAAAAACACGCATATTGTGCTCATTAACATCACCATTTTGGATGCAGTTATATAGATTAATCAAATGCGGATTAGTGTCACCTACAATGTGGCGTCCTCCAAGGGGTGCATTCAGTCCAACAACGCCAGTTCCGAAAAATGGTTCTATCCAACCACAATGTTCCAAATCAAGACCAGTTTGGCGGATGATATCATTTATCCAAGGAACCAACTTCGTTTTAATACCCTGTGATTTGATAGGGGGGATAATTACAGGCATATATTTCTCTATTTTAATTTATCCAACAAAATATTCTGACTCTTCAAATAGGTCTTATAGGTTGCAAGATTGTGATACCGTGGTGAACCAATTCCAGCTGTTCGGGCGTCAACCTTGTTGAAATATCCCATCCAATAATCATCAAAGACATCCTCACCAAGAGACGAAAATGGTCCTTCTCCATTCTGGAGTTTTATGATATTTGTAATTCCTCCTATATTTCGTGTATTACCACTACCGGGGATGTCGCTGGCTATTTTCCATTTAGGTTGGACAAAGAAAATGAACTGTTCAATAACAGAATGAATAATAACAAGTTCGTCAACAGAATAAACAGTTCTTTCGTCTGGCTTAATGACACTTTGCTTGTATAACATTCCCAGAACAGTATGTGAACTATATGAGTTGTAACTATGATCCATACTCTTAATAGTATTGCGTTCGCGGAAATAGCCCCAATATGAACCTAGTGTTAATCCATTTACAGAATCTCCATCATAGTAGCTCGACTTGAAATCAACAGCAAACAAATGTCCTTCCTTATCCTTAAAGGTTAAGTCTGGATAGAAATTCTGCTTAGAAGGTAGTTCCAACTCAAGTCCATTACGTTCTGCAAAAAGTAAGAGTTTTGGAATTAGTAGGATTTCTATGATTTTTGATACAACCTTAGTATCATTTGTGATGGTATAGACATTTTTATCAACGTCTATGAATCCTTTAACAATCCAATCGTGGCTTTCTGTTTCCAGAAAGCTTTTGTAGGTTTTCGCTTCCTCTGTAAGAAGCTGTAAAAATGTTTCTTTTGTCATATCGCTGCAAAAATACAAAAATATTGAGAATAACCTATTCAATAACACACAATTTATGTAAAAAGTGAAAAGTATAGTGCAATTTGTGAAAGTGACATAAGAAATAGTCGCCGTATTTTTGCATCGTAATTCAAAACCTGACAACGATGCAAGAACAAAGAGTTGACCCCAGGCTGACCACAGCCGAAGAACATGCGGAAGGCGTGCGCCAAGCACAAGTCCTTTTCAAACTGAACCACACGATGCCTTACACCGACGAGTACAACGCCCTTGTGCGTGAGCTCTTCGGCGACAACCTCGGCGAGGGCGGCTGGGTGATGCCTGGCCTCACTGGTGTCTGCTTCGACCGTGTACACATCGGGAAGAATGTGATGATTATGAACAACTGCCTGATGATGGGTCGCGGCGGCATCACCATCGACGACGGCGCCATGATTGCCGCCAATGCGCAACTCATTTCCAACAACCACGACCTTTACGACCGCCAGATTCTGCTCTGCAAGCCCGTCCACATCTGCGAAAACGCTTGGATTGGTGCTGGTGCCACCATTTTGCCAGGCGTGACGGTCGGCAAGAATGCCGTCGTGGCCGCTGGAGCCGTGGTCACCAAGGACGTGGAACCCAATACCATCGTGGGCGGCAACCCTGCGAAATTCATTAAAAACATTATAGAACTATGAAAAGAATCATTACCGCAGTCCTAGCACTCCTTATGGCCACTGGCTGCAATGCACAAAACAAACAAGAAGTCAAATCATCAAATAAGAACAACATGAACAAATCCATCGTCATTTTCTTCTCCCATGCGGGCGACAACTACAGCGTGGGCAACATCGAGGTCGGCAACACCAAGATCGTGGCCGACTACATCACTGAGATCAAAGGTGCCGACCAGTTTGAGATCGTCACCAATAAGTATGACGGCATGGCCTATATGCCACTCATTGAATTGGCCATGGAAGAAGCCAACAAGGGCGAACTTCCGCCTTACGAAGGCACC
>JAGBQJ010000059.1 GCA_017632935.1 Bacteroidales bacterium
CGGCTACGGCTTGTATGCTTCCGGCGAAAGCTGCACGTTGATAGCCATGGCCAACAGTGGCTATACGTTCACCAACTGGACGGAAAACGGCAGTGAGGTTTCCACCGACATGAATTACACGTTTACGGTAACGGGAAGCAGGAATTTGGTGGCCAACTTCACCTACAATGGCGGAGGCGGCGGCAGTTCCGACGGTCGCTTCTCGGTAAGCGAGACCAAAAAGGTACACTTTGCGCCTGGCAACCTGCAATATAAGAACGGCATCTGGCGCTTTGCCGAACACCAATATGATATTGCGCAAACTTCAGATGGTGAATGGAATACCTCTGACTGGATTGACCTGTTTGGCTGGGGCACTTGGACTGGCAGCAGCCCCAATCCGTATAACACTTCCTTAGAAGACGTAGACTACAGCTTCTCCTCCGCCGATTTCCAAGGCAGCGTTGCGGGCTACGAGAGCTACACTTGGCGCACGCTGACTAGGGACGAGTGGGTGTATGTCTTCAACATCCGCAGCACCCCTTCTGGCATCCGCTATGCCAAGGCAAAGGTGAACGAGTTGAACGGTGTGATTCTTTTGCCCGACGATTGGAACGCTAGCACCTACGCGTTGAACAGCTTCAATACTGAAGATGCAGATTTCAGTAGCAATGTTATTACCGCATTACAATGGATGACCATGGAAAACGCCGGTGCTGTCTTCCTGCCAGCCGCTGGCTGGCGCTATAAGACTGAGTCCTGCGTTGTGGGGTTGGGTGGCTACTACTGGTCCTCGTACGCTGAAAGCTATTACGCGTACTTCGTGCACTTCGTTGACGACAACCTTTACGCCAGCTACGCTGGCTCCCGCCACCAAGGGGTATCCGTACGCCTTGTTTGCTCCGCCGAGTAATTGTCTATTCATACATTTGTTTTCTGTGGAGGCGCGAAGGTTTTTGCGTCTCCATTTTTTTTGTAGAGACGGTGCATGCACCGTCTCACACGACACACGGAAACGATAGGTTTGAGACGGTGCGTGCACCGTCTCTACCATTTTGTGTCGTGGCGTTGCTGGGTTCGATAAAAAACAGCCGACGAATGCGAGATGCAAACGTCGGCTGTTTTTCTTTTTTGGTGTGAAGCGGATTACCAAATCGCTGCGCGTTCTTCAGGCGTAATGTACATGCCGTTTTCAGGCTGGATGTCGAAGGCCTCATAGAAGTGCGGCATCGAGCCGAGGGTGCGGTTGACACGGGCTTCAGCGGGCGAGTGCACGTCGGTCTTCACTTGGCGTTCGATGTACTTGTCGCGTGAGTTGTTGCGCCAGATGGTGCCGTAGCTGATGAAGAAACGCTGGGCAGGCGTGAAGCCGTCGATGCTCTGGTTGGCCTTGGCCTCTTCTGTCATCTGGTAGGCATCCCAAGCGATGTTCAAGCCACCGAGGTCAGCGATGTTCTCGCCGAGGGTGAGCTCACCGTTGATTTGGTAGCCTCTCACTTGGAACTCGTTGAACAGTTTGGCTAGTTGGGCGGTGCGTTCTTTGAATTTGGCAGCATCTTCTTCGGTCCACCAGTTGTTGAGGTTGCCTTTCTCGTCGTACTTGCAGCCTTGGTCGTCGAAGCCGTGCGTCATCTCGTGACCGATCACCACGCCGATGCCACCGTAGTTGACGGCGTCGTCAGCATCCATGTTGAAGAACGGGGGCTGAAGGATGGCGGCGGGGAACACGATTTCGTTCATCTCGGGACTGTAGTATGCATTAACGGTCTGGGGCGTCATGAACCATTCTTCTTTGTCGACGGGTTTGCTGAGGCGAGCCATGTCGATATCGTTCTCAAAGGCGATGTATTTGTGGAAGTTCTGGAAGTAGGAGTCGGCGGTGATGTCGAGGGCGCTGTAGTCCTTCCATTTGTTCGGATAACCGATCTTCACGTTAAAGCAGTCGAGTTTGTGGAGGGCTTTGGCTTTGGTTTCGTCGCTCATCCAATCGAGGGCTTTGATGCGTTCGCCCAAGGCAGTGCGCAGGTTGCCGACGAGGTTGAGCATGCGCTCTTTGGCCTCAGCAGGGAAGTGCTTCTCGACATAAAGCTGACCGACGGCTTCACCCAAGCAGTCTGAAGTGGCACCAAGGATGCGGCGCCAGCGGGGCTGTTGCACTTCTTGACCATAGAGGTAGTTACCATAGAAGCTGAAGTTCTCATTGTCGAGCTCGCTGCTCAGCAGGGAGGCGCTGCCGTGAATGACTTTCCAGCGTAGATAGTCCTTGATGGTGCTGAGGTCAGTGTTGAGGATGACCTTGTCGAGGGCCGCGACAAAATCGGGCATACCCACGTTGAGGTTTTCGAAGGTCGGGCAGCCAGCTTGCGTGAAATATTCGTTCCACTTGAAATTCGGCGTCGACTTCTGCAATGCTTCGACAGAGCGCATGTTGTAGGTCTTGTCGGGGTCGCGGCGTTCCACACGGCTCATCGAGTTCTTGGCCAACTGGGTCTCGAGTTTAAGGATACCTTGGGCTTTCTTCGTGGCTTCGATGGAGTCGGTGCCGGTGAGTTGGAACATCTTGGCGACGTGTTCGACGTACTTGTCGCGCATTTCCTGCGTCTCAGGCACGAGGTAGTCGTCGCGGTCGGTCAGGCTGAGGCCGCCTTGGTAGAGGTGCATGATGTAGTGTTCGGCATCCTTCGGGTCGAGGCTGGGGCCGGCATAGAAGAAGCCGCCGAAGCCGTTCTTGTGCAGGTCGCCGAGCAACGATGCCAGCTGGTCTTTGTCCTCGAGGGCTTCGATTTGGTCGAAGTAGGGCTGCAACTCGCTGTAGCCGCGCGCGTCGATGGCGACGGTGTCCATGCCCGCGTTGTAGAAGTCGCGGATCTTCTGTGCAATGCTGCCTTTGACGGCGGCGCTGTCCTTCGAGACCTCGTCGATGATGTCACGGATGAGGTTGTCGTTGTTCAAGTCAATCTCTGTGAAGGCTCCGTAGGAGGAGAACTCATCCGGAATGGGGTTGTTCTTCAGCCAGTTGTTGTTGGCGTAGCGGAAGAAGTCGTCCGCAGGGTTGATGGTGGTGTCCATGTTGCTCAGCTCGATGGCCGGAACAACTTCCTTCTTGGGTTCGGGTGTCTCGGCTGGTTTTTGTTCGCAGCCTGCTGCCAATGTGCATAATGTCATCATGGCGATAATGTGTTTTGTCTTCATTTAAGTATTTATAATTTAAGGTTTAAAGATTCAAAATTCAAAGGCCCCTGAGCTTGTCGAAGGGCCGCATTCTACATTCTGCATTCTACATTCTGCATTCTACATTCTGCATTCTATAAGTCTCCTTCAAGCTTCAACTCTGTTTGTAAGTTCCTGAGGAACGGTCTCTCTTCAACCATTTTCTCGAACTTGTCCTTGTCGGTGTAGGCCTCGATTTCGGCGGGGCGTTCCATCACCTCGGGTTTCAGCTGGAACTGGTTGTTGTGCAGGCTGTTCTTCAAATGGTGCTTCAGGGCGCTCATGCCTTGTGCGTCGTGCTCAAAGAGCAGGTTGTCGACGCTGAAATGGATCTCCGAGCTGCCTATTAATTTAGGTGTGTATTTGCCCAAAGCCGCCGCGAAGCTGGCGGATTCATGTTTGTATCGGTTGATAAAATCAGACCAAGCCGTGGTCAGTTGCTCCTGCGTGAAAGGCGTGTCCCAGGTCTCTTCCTTTTCTTCGGCTTTCTGCTCGGCTTGCTGCATGGCCTTGTTGACGCTGAGGCCGCTGGTGGTGCCGCGCGGTCTTACGACGGGCTGGGCTGGTGCGGACGTTGCGGCTCCTGAGCTTGTCGAAGGAGTCGAAACGGGAGCTGTGGGTTGGGTTGTTGCCGTGCTGGTCGGCCCTTCGACAGGCTCAGGGACCTTAGCCGTTATTGGTTGTGGTGCAGCAGCTGCAGGTGAGGGCTTAGGACCCGTAGCCACGGCTGCTGCTGGGATAGGGTTTGGCTGTTGAGGTCTGTTCTGCGCCACCTGCACAGGTTGCGCCTGCGCCGAAGGCATGTTCAAGGCCTGGCTGCAAAGTGCGCACATCTTCAGCAAGGCAATCTCTAAATGCAGGCGCTTGTTGTTGGCGGCACGGTAGTCGATGTCGCATTGGTTGTTGATTTCCAGCGCCTTGATGAGGAAAGGCATGGGGCAGGCCTGCGATTGGGCCAAATACCTTTGCCGCAACTGTTCACTGACTTCAAGGAGCTGCACCGTGACGGGGTCCTTGCACACCATGAGGCTCCTCAAATGGTTGCCCATGCCGTTGACGAAATGCTGGGGCTCAAAGCCCTTGCTGATGATGTCATTGAGGATGAGCAGGATATCGCTCGTGTTGCCGCGCAGGATGTGGTCGACAATTTGGAAATAATAATCGTAATCCAGCACGTTGAGGTTGTTGATGACGTCCTTATAGGTGATGTTTTTGCCCGAGAAGCTCACCATCTGGTCGAAGATGGAAAGTGCGTCGCGCAAGGCACCGTCGGCTTTCTGTGCGATGATGTTGAGGGCTTCGGGCTCGGCACTGACGCCTTCGCTTTGGGCGACAAAGGCCAGATGCTTTGCGATGTCATCCACTGTAATCCGCTTGAAATCAAAGATTTGACAACGCGACAAAATGGTTGGGATGATTTTGTGCTTCTCCGTGGTGGCGAGGATGAACTTGGCATACGCGGGCGGCTCTTCCAAGGTCTTCAGGAAGGCGTTGAAGGCTGCCGCCGAGAGCATGTGGACCTCGTCGATGATGTAGACCTTGTACTGCCCAATTTGCGGGGGAATCCTCACCTGGTCGACCAGACTGCGGATGTCTTCCACCGAGTTGTTGGACGCGGCGTCCAACTCGTAGATGTTGAACGAGGCGTTGTTGTTGAAGGCGCGGCATGACTCACATTCGTTGCAGGCTTCAAGGTTTTCGGTAGGGTGGAGGCAGTTGATGGTCTTGGCCATAATGCGCGCACAGGTGGTCTTGCCCACGCCGCGTGGACCGCAAAACAGGAAGGCTTGCGCCAAGGTGTTGTTGCGGATGGCGTTCTTCAAGGTGTTGGTGATGGAGCCTTGACCCACGACCGTGTCGAAGGTCATCGGCCTGTATTTTCTTGCGGATACGACGAAATTTTCCATGTCGGGTATGCGTTGGTTTAAAACTGACAAAAATACAACTTTTCGGCGTTGCCTGCGCTGACTTGCAACATTTTTCGCTTTTTTGCCGTATGGTATCGAAAATCGTCCTATCTTTGCCCCAATGAAAATGCTCGTTCTCGTTCCCAAGGTCACAGGTCGCGTGATGTTCGTCTTCGACTTGATGCTCAGTCAGTTGCTGGGCATTCAATACGATTTGACTTTGGATGCTGGGCAGTTCAAGGCCTTTGAAGGTCCGAAACTGAATTATGGTCCGCAACGCCTTGACGATGAGCCTTTTGTGAAAGCGGACGAGATCCTTTTTGAACGCCATGTTCATGAGCAGTCTTTCCGCACGGTAGCTTTTGAAAACACCGTCGCCCCATACGCGGTCTATGGGCAAGGTAACCTACTGCCTTTCGATGTCTTTGCCGCCTCGTTTTTCTTGGTGTCGCGCTATGAGGAGTACCTTTCGCAGGTGCGCGACCAGTACGGACGTTTTCAGGCCGAGTCGACCTGGATGTTCGAGAACGGCATGCTCCAGAAGCCGTTGGTCAACATTTGGGCTTTGGCTTTAGGAAATAAACTGAAAGCCTTCTATCCCGACCTCGCGGTACGGCAGCCCAAGTTCACCTTCGTCCCGACTTACGACGTGGATGCGGCATGGGCCTACAAATGCAAAGGGCTGTACCGAACAGTGGGTGGTTTCCTGAAGGATTTGACCTCGGGCGACATGGAGCGCATCCGTGAGCGCCATCAGGTGCTTCGCGGCAAGCGCAAGGATCCTTTCGATTCCTTCGACTTCCAGTTTGCGTTGCAGAAAGAGTTTAAACTCAAGCCGATATACTTCATCCTCTGCGGCGAATATGACACTAACGACAAGAACATCTCCATTCGAAAGGAGGCGTTTCGTTCGCTCATCAAGACCCTTGGCGACTATGCTGACGTGGGCATCCATCCTTCGTTCTCGTCCTATCTCGACATCGACAAGCTGCGGAAGGAAATCGATAGCCTTTCGGAGGTCTTGCATCGTCCGCTGACCAAGAGCCGCCAGCATTTTCTGAGGATGAATTTGCCGCGTAGTTATCAGAAACTCATTGAATTGGATATCAGCGACGACTACACGATGGGCTTCGCTTCGCAGGCGGGTTTCCGTGCGGGCATCGCCGATACGTTCCGTTTCTACGATTTGGAAAACGATATGGTCACCAACCTGCGAGTGCATCCTTTCGCCCTCATGGACGGCACCATGCGCGATTACCTCAACCTCGATGCGGAGGTCTCGCTCGACCTTGCCAAGCACCTCGTCGACGAGGTGAAAGCGGTAGGCGGCACCTTTATTTATCTCACGCATAACGAAACCCTCGGCGGCGAACAGCGTTGGGTCGGCTGGCCCGAAATGTATCGCAATTTATTGGAGTATGTTTATTGCTAGTAATATCTGGATTGCTTCGTCGTGCCTCCTCGCAATGACGCGAAGCGGCAACATGGACTCGCTCTGCGTCATTGCGAACGAAGTGAAGCAATCCAGAACATCAGTTTATAGATAATGATTCATTTCCTCGAACATAAAACCATCGACCGCACGAAATGGGACGCTCTCATTGCCGAGTGTGGCAACATCTACGCCTATTCCTGGTACCTTGATATCGTTCATCCAGGCTGGGAGGCTCTTGTGGAAGACGACTATCAGTCGGTGATGCCCTTGACAGGCGGGAAGAAATTCGGCGTGAATTATCTGTTTCAGCCATATTTCGTGCAGCAGTTGGGCGTGTTTTCCAAGTCGTCCTTGACGGCCGAGACTACGGAGGCTTTTGTGAAAGCCATACCCTCAAAATACCGTTTCGCCGAAATCAGGTTGAACGAAGGGAATGCCTTTGCTGATGGTGCACAAGGTGTTGAATATCATAGGAATGTGCTGCTTGACTTAAACCAAGATTATGATACCATTCGTGCCCATTACCACCAGAACACGAAGCGCAATCTGGCCAAGGCCGAATCCTGTAATCTTCAGTTGGTCACCACGGTGATTCCCTATCATGTGGTGGCTTTGTTCCGCGACAACCGTGGGGCCTTGCTCAACAAGTGGGGCGATGCTGAATACGACGTTTTGACCACGCTGGCGCAGGTGGCCCAAAATCGTCATACCGCCTTTATTTTGGGCGTGAGCGAGAAAGGGGTGGGGCAATTGCTCTGTGCGGCCATCTTCATGAAAACAAAAAATCGGATTACCTTCTTGTTCTCAGGTCTGACCGAGGAAGGCAAACAACGCCAAGCCATGACCTGGCTTTTGGATCAGGTCATACAACAATATGCCCACCAACCGATAACCTTTGACTTCGAGGGCTCGGATGATGACAATCTGGCGCGTTTTTATCTCGGTTTCGGCGGCGAGGAGGTGAAATACCCGTCTTATACTTTCAATCGGCTTTCGTTATTTGGGAAAGCTTTGTTGAAGGTTTGGAAAAAGCTTTAGGCCTCTGCCTTAGGCTCTTCAGCCTTGGTTTCCTCGGCCTTGGGCTCTTCAGCTTGAGTTTCCTCTGCTTTAGGCTCTTCTGTTTTGGCTTCGTCTTCGGCTTTTTCGGGCTTTTCGTCGTTGGCCCATTTGGTAGCCTCTCTCACTCCGGTTTTCATCGTGTTCAGGAGCGATTTGCCCAAACCTGCTCCAAATGAAGTGAAGTCCTTACCTACCTTCTTCCAATTGTCTTTCAAATCTTCTGCCATGATATGGTTCCTTTCTTATCTTAATTGTTTGAAATTGTCATTATCTATGTTGCTATTGACAATTAGCAACGATGCAAAATTATGGAATTTTTTCTGAAAAAATGAGAAATTTGTGTATTTTTGCAATTGAAAAACGATGAAATAAGATGAATGCATTATCAATGAACAATTTGTGGAATTATATCCAAGGGCTTTCTTTGACGGCAAACAACCAACGTTGGCTAGCTGAAAAACTGCTAGAAAATTCTGAGAAAGAGAATGCTGTTGAAGGATTGTCGAGGAAGAAATTAGTGTTTCCGAAAATTGGAAAAGATTTCAAGGTTTCAAAGGATGTGCTTGACATGGTTTGTGGCACATTGCCTGAAGATTTCGACTTTGACAAAGAAATGGATATGATGTGGGAGGAAATGGCACAATGAGAGCGTTTATTGATACTAATGTTGTTGTCGATTTTCTAGGCAAACGAGAGCCTTTCTTTAAAGATGCCGCAATTCTTTTTGAGTTGGGAAAGTTGGGAAAAGTTGAAATTGTTGTTTCTTCTTTGACTATTGTAAATTGTGCGTATATCTTAAAAAAGCAGTTTTCGAAAGAAGTTATGCTTGACAAAATGGAAGATTTCTGTCAGTTGTTGAGAATTAGTCCTATTGACAAAAGTGTTATTCTCAATGCAATCTCATTGGATTCGTCTGATTTTGAGGATGCGGTACAATATGTTTCCGCTATGTTATATAAACCAGATGTGATTATCACGCGTGATAAGAAAGGTTTTTTGAATTTTGATATACCACTATTCTCTCCAGCCGAATTTGTGGCCGAGTGTCGAAAGTAATAATACCAACTGATATGATTAGAATCAACAATTTAGAAAAAACCGACAGCGTCTTCAACCAATATATGGCTGAACTCCGCGACGCCGTCATCCAGCAGGACCGCATGCGTTTCCGCCGCAACCTCGAACGCATCGGCGAAGTGATGGCCTACGAAATCAGCAAGAGCTTCGAGTATGATGATGAAGAGGTGTCCACGCCATTGGGCATCAAGCAGATACGGACGATGCACGAGCAACCCGTAATCGCCACCATTCTTCGGGCAGGCTTGCCGTTCCACAACGGCATGTTGAGCATGTTCGATCAAGCAGACAGCGCCTTCATCGCGGCCTACCGCAAATACGACAAGAACGAGGAAGACTCCGAAATCCGTGTGGAATATTTCTCTTCGCCCGACATTGAGGACCGCATCCTCATCCTTTGCGACCCGCTGCTGGCTACCGGCGAATCCATCGTGAAAACCTTAAATGGCTTGATGGAGGACATGATGCCGAAGGAGATACATATTGCTGTCGCTGTGGCTTCGCAAGACGGTTTGGACTATGTGGAGCGTACCATGTCACGCCTGCCCGTCACCATATGGGTGGGCAGCATCGACGAGGAGTTGACGGCTCGTGCCTATGTCGTCCCGGGCATCGGTGATGTGGGTGACTTGGCATACGGAGAAAAGAGATAAGCCATGGCTGAAGAAAAGAAGAAACGCGATGGCTTCGGTTCGAAGCTTGGCATCATCGCCGCCGCTGCGGGCTCGGCCATCGGATTGGGCAATATCTACCGCTTCCCCTGTGAGGTGGGTAACAACGGCGGTGCGGCATTCCTGTTGGTTTATCTGGTCGTCGTCCTCTTCCTCGGCATCCCCGTGATGCTCTCGGAATTAGTGATCGGTCGTCGCACGCAGAGCAACTCAGTGGGCGCTTTTAAGAAGCTGGCGCCGAAGTCGGCATGGCCCATCGTGGGTTATATGGGCGTGCTGTGCGGCTTCCTCATCTTTGCGTTCTATTCTACGGTGTCGGGTTGGACGCTGGAGTATATCGTCAAGTCGGTGAGCAACTCCTTCCAAGGCAAGGACCTGGCCACCATCGAGCAGGAATTCACCGCCTTCCACGACATGGGTTGGCGCAACGTGATGTGGCAGGGCATCTTCATCTTCCTGACGGGCTTCGTGGTTTTCAAAGGCGTGCAGAACGGCATAGAGAAATACGCCAAGATACTCATGCCTTTGTTGTTGGTGATTCTCATCGTGTTGGGCGTTCGTTCCATGACTTTACCTGGTGCGAAAGAAGGTCTGGCCTTCCTTTTCAAGCCTGATTTCTCGAAGATTACAGGCAAGGTACTGATTAGCGCCTTGGGGCAGGGCTTCTTCTCGTTGAGCCTCGGCATGGGTGTGCTTATCACCTATGGCTCATACGTCAAGAAAAGCGACAACCTGACCAGCACGGCCTTCTCCGTCGTCTTGGCCGATACGGCGATTGCCCTTCTTGCGGGACTGGTCATCTTCCCGGCGGCCTTCTCGTTCGGCGTGAAGCCTGAGGCGGGAATGGGCTTGGTGTTCAATACTTTGCCCATGCTCTTCAACCAGATGGCTGGGGGTTATTGGTTCTGTCTCATCTTCTTTGTGTTGCTGGCTATTGCTGCGCTCACTTCGACCATCTCGCTGTTGGAAGTGTTGGTGGCCTACCTCTCGGAGGAGCTCCACATGAAACGCCAGTGGGCCACGGTGGTGGCTTGTGCCGGCACCATGTTGCTCGGCGCCTTCGCCTCACTGAGCCTGATGAGCAATACGCCTTTCACCATCGGTGGACGTTCCATGTTCGACCTGATGGACTTCGTCTCGTCCAACATTCTGTTGCCCGTCGGCGGTGTGCTGATCGTCATCTTCGTGGGCTGGAAACTCGGCAAGCAGAAGTTCTTTGATGAGGTCACTAACGAGAACATCATCAAGGCCAAGCTGAAGAAGATCATCTTTTTCATTGTCAAGTATCTAGCTCCGGTGGCTATCGCGATTGTGTTTATCAGCGGATTGATCAAATAATATGGATTCCTTGCGCAAATGGTTTTCCTTCAGCAAAGGCGAGCGCGTCGCCATCATCACGATACTGGCGCTCATCTTGCTGTTGGTTTTGGCCTGCCTGCTGCGTCCCTCGCGCAAGTCGCTGAGTGACGAGTCCTTGCACAATCTGGATTCTTTGTTGGCCTTGCGCCAAGCGGCCATTGAACAGCAACAGCAGCAACAAGCCGAAAAGCCGCAAGAAATGGCCGAGTTACATCCTTTCCCCTTCAATCCCAACACCATCACGGAAGAAGAATGGCTGCAGATGGGCCTCACCGACCGCCAAGTGCGCAACATCATGAACTACAAAGCCAAAGGCGGCAAGTTCTATTCAAAGAATGACCTTGGCAAGCTTTACACTATCAGCGAGGAGGAATTCACCCAGCTGGAGCCTTTCATCGTGCTGCCCGAGGCGTCGCGCGGCGGAAGCCACAGGTCTGCTTCGAAGAAACAAGAGGAGAAAGCGGGTGAGGAGCCAAAACCTGCTGCCAAGAAAGCCATCCCTATCGTTGACCTGAACACGGTGGACTCGACCACCTTAGTGGAGTTGCCCCAGATTGGAGGTTACATGGCTTCTCGTATCATCGAATTCCGCGAAAAGTTGGGCGGTTTTGTCAATCTTGATCAGCTCCGCGACGTGAAAGGCATGGATGAAGCGCGTTATGCCACCATTCAGCCTTATATAAGAATAGGTGAGGTGGAAACGAAGAAAATCGATGTCAACCGTGCCGATTTCAAGACCTTGGTGCATCATCCATATCTCAGCTACGAGCAGGTGAAGCGCATCTTCAACCAGCGCGAGAAGCGCGGTATGATCAAGGACTGGGCGCAGTTGGAGGAACTGCTTCGGGAAGAAGGGGAGGTGAATCCTTTGCTGGAACGGTATGTGAGGTATTGACTTTTTTTCTTACCTTTGCGCCCTATTAATTTAGGATTATCCCGCCATGCGCAAACTCTATATCATCCTCATCCTATTATTGGCTTTGGCCTTGCCTTCTAAGGCCGCCTACCTCCTTATCCCCATGGACAACACCCAGACCAACCACCTGAAAGCCTACGGCGTGGCCTATTGGGTGCTGCAACGCGAGGTGGAGATCAGCTGGCTGCTGAACTATAGGGGAGGAAGTTACCTGATTCCTTACCACGACATGTTTGAGCGCGAGTGTAAGATGCGTAACGTCTCCTACAATGTCATTGCCGACGCGCAGGCCGAAGCCATCCTCGCCGAAATTGCCGACCCAGGCGTGAACATGGATGAGATGAAACTGCAGAAGGTGCCGCGCATCGCAGTCTATGCGCCCAAGAACAACCTGCCATGGGATGATGCCGTCACCCTCGTGCTGACTTATGCCGAGATCCCTTACGATGTGGTCTATGACGACGAGGTGCTGCAAGGCGTGCTGCCCACCTACGACTGGCTTCACCTGCACCACGAGGATTTCACGGGTCAATACGGCAAGTTCTGGGCCCGCTACCGCAACTACCCTTGGTATCAGGAGGATGTGCGCACTCAAGAGGCTACAGCACAACGCTGGGGTTTCAGCAAGGTGTCACAACTGAAATTGGCAGTGGTGAAGAAGATCCGTGAGTTTGTGGCAGGAGGCGGCTACATGTTTTCCATGTGCTCGGCCCCCGACAGCTTCGATGTGGCCCTTGCCGCCGATGGACTCGACATCTGTGACTACATGTTCGACGGCGACCCCATCCGCAGCGGCGACCCGCAACGTCTCAACTACGACAACTGCTTCGCTTTCACCGACTTCAAGGTGTCGGTCAACCCGCAGGAATACGAAATCTCTAACATCGACGTCACCCAAGGACGCTCGCGCTTGGTGAACGAGCAGAACGACTATTTCCTGCTCTTCGACTTCTCCGCCAAGTGGGATCCTGTGCCGACCATGCTCACGCAGTGCCACGAGCGCTTGGTGAAAGGCTTCATGGGACAAACCACAGCCTTCAACAAGGCTTATGTGAAGCCTTCAGTGGTTGTTTTGGGCGACAATGGCGCCTTGAACGAGGACCGTTACATCCATGGCAACTTCGGCAACGGCTTCTGGACTTTCCTCGGCGGCCACGACCCCGAGGACTACCAGCACCTTGTCGGTGACCCGCCCACTGAGCTCGACATGCACACCAATTCACCGGGCTATCGGCTCATTTTGAACAATATTTTGTTCCCTGCGGCAAAGAAAAAGGAGCAGAAAACCTGAAAATTGTATATATTTGCCACCTTAAAATGGTAGTTGAGTGTATGGTGTATGTCAAACAATGATTGTAAATAATTCAATATCAATAATTTAATATCTATTAGAACGATGAAAAAAACTTTATTTCTAATGATGACCCTGGCTTTCTTCGTGAGCCAGATTTTTGCTTCTCCCGTCGACGTGAATACGGCGCGTCAGTTGGGACTGAAATATGTGCAAAGCCATGGGGCCAGACAAGTCGCAGAACTCTCTCTTGCCTATACGCAGCTGACCGAGAGTGGCCATCCAGCCGTTTACATTTTCAATTTTGATAACGGCTTTGTCCTCGTTTCGGCTGACGATGTGGCGCGTCCCATCCTCGGCTATTCAAATGATGAGGCTTTCGATATTTCGAATGTACCTGATGGCTTCGCTTACTATTTGCGTTACTATGCGCGTCAGATTGCATTTGCACGTGAAAACAACCTTGAGCCTGAGATGGAAGTCGCTTCAGAATGGAGGCACGTGGCCTACGACGGCTTCGAGAATGACAACAGCATCACTCGTGGCGATGTCGCTCCCCTGATTTCCACCAACTGGAACCAAGACAGCCCCTATAACCAGTTATGCCCGTCGGCATCCAATGGTCCTGGAGGCCATGTGTATGCTGGTTGCGTGGCTACCGCCATGTCGATGGTGATGAAAAGATGGAATTGGCCTGACCATGGCAGTGGCTCACATTCCTACACGCCTCAAGGCTATCCGACCCAAAACGTCGACTTTGAGTCAACCTATTACAATTGGAATAACATGCCCAATTCATGCAACTATTCCAATTATCAAGCTGTCGCCGAACTGATGTGGCACTGCGGTGTCTCGGTGAATATGCAATATGGACCCGGTGCTTCCGGTGCTTATTCTGCTGACGTGCCTTCGGCCATTGCCAACTATTTCCGCTACACAAGCCATGTCAACCATCTATACCGCGACCTCTATGCCAAGACGGAATGGGAAGAGATGTTGATTGTCAATTTGGAAGAAGGTTTCCCCCTGTATTATTCGGGTTCCGACACTGACGGTGGTCATGCCTTTGTTTGCTGCGGTTATCGTGAGAGCGACCGTAAATTCTATTTCAACTGGGGCTGGAGCGGAACACTCAACAACTACTTCGCCATCGATGCTCTCAATACGGGCTGGAACGGCAGTTTTAACTCAAACCAGACAGCCATCTTTGACATGATCCCTGATTATGTCTACGATGGCCTGATTCCTGCTGCTACCGATCTTCATGTGACTGCTGAAAATGCCCATTCAAAGAAGGGCTATGTCAGCTGGACCAATCCTAGGGTTTCTATTGTTGGCACAACTTTGGAAAACATCGAAGAAGTGGTGGTGCTTCGCAACAACCAGCAGGTTTTCAGCCAGTCGAATGTGACTCCTGGTGAGGTCATGACTTTCGAAGATGAAGTGCCGGACTTCGACTGCTACACTTATCGCATCTATTTCGTGTCAAATGGAGCCAAGGGGCGCTCCGCTGAGACCAGGTATCAGTATGGCCCCTCCTGCACTTGGAAGATCATTGGTCAGACCACCAACTTCCAAGGTTGGAATGGCGGTAAGATTCAGTTGAAGAATGCCTCTGGTAAGGTCGTCGAAGAGTTTACCATGACCAACTCTACGCCTGTCAGTTATCAGATTGCCGTGCCAGAAGGCAATGTCACCTTCAGTTGGGTGGCTCCCTCTTCGGCCGTCAATAACCTGACCATCAATATTAAGGATTCGTCCAATAGCTCGGTGTATACTTATAGTGGCAACTCCAACCAAGTTCCCGCTACGCTCTATACGGGCAACAACGATTGCGCCGGCTGCCAGCCTCCGACCAACCTCAGCGGCGAATACCAATGGAGTGGCGAAGGTTTCGGCACCCTGCTGACCTGGGACTACGACGAAGATCCCCAGTCGTTTAAGGTCTATCGTAGCGAAGACGGCATGAATTATCAAGTGATTGCAACGGTTGACAAGACCTTGCGCGAATATTTCGATATTGTGGATGCTGGCGACTATTACTATCGTGTGACCGCCTTCCGCAGCTATTGTGAATCCACTCCGGCTTGGGCTGACGACGAAACGGACAACATCCACGTGGAAGTGACATCGGTCAGTGAAAATGGTGATGCCGGTCTGAGCGTTTATCCTAATCCCGCCAACACACTGATGAGTGTTGAGGCCGAAGGTTTGCAACAAGTGACGATTTGTAATGTGATGGGTCAGGTGGTGAAGACAGTGCGTTGCGATGAGGATGGCGTGGTTGTCAACACCTCGGATCTCGTTTCGGGCATTTACACCATCAGCGTGAAGACCCTGCAAGGTCTCATGACGAAGCGTTTCACGGTAATCCATTGATGATGGGTTGCATTTCGGAAAAAAAATGTCTATATTTGCGGTCTTAATTCAGAATTTAATCTAAATCAAACTTAAATCAAACTACAATGAAAAAGTATTTAATGAGCTTATTCGCCTTGGTTCTTGGCCTCGGGATGGTGCATGCCAATCCGGTCGACGTGAACCTGGCCAAGCATGTGGGACAAAAGTTTGTCCAAACCAATTTTGAGCTGTCGCGCCAGAGCAGTGACCTTACTCTGGTGTATACGGGCACTTCCAACCGCGGCGAAGCCTGCTTCTATGTGTTCAACGTGGGCGACAACGGTTTCGTCATCGTTTCTGCCGACGATTTTTTCCGTCCTATTGTCGGTTATTCTGACGAAGGCAGTTTCGATGCCGATAACATCGCTCCTGGCGCTGCTTTCTACTTGAATGCCGTCATTGAAAGCAGACGCAATGTCAGTAATGTGATGAATCCCCAAGTCGCTTTGGAGTGGGCGAGCGTGACCAACACAGGTCGTCTCCTTTCCTACAATGGCGGAAGAGGTGTGCATTACTTGGTGCAGACCAGATGGAATCAGAATCCGGCACCTTATAATAGTTTGTGCCCTGCTGACTCCAACGGTCCTGGCGGTCATGACTATACCGGTTGCGTGGCAACGGCTATGGCTCAGTTGATGAATTATTGGAAATATCCGGAACATGGACAGGGTAGCCATTCCTATGTCTGCAATCCCCGTCCTGGTTATGCTGGACATCCTGAATATGGAACGATTACTGCCAATTTCGGTGAAACCACATACGATTGGGCACATATGCTGAATTCCTATTCGAATAGTTATTCTCCAGAGGAAGGTCTTGCCGTCGCCACCATCAGTTTCCATTGCGGTGTTTCCGTTGATATGATGTACGGAAATAATACAGACGGTGGTAGTGGTGCTTATACTGAAGACGTCCTCCCCGCCATCCGCGATTACTTCCTTTATACCAGTCAAGCCAGCCTGTTGACCTATACCTCGTCACAGAGTGCGCAATGGAAAACCACGTTGAAGGAACAGTTTGATATGGGTTGGCCTGTTTATTATGCTGGCGTTGATCCGTCTCCAAACGGTGGCGGTCATGCTTTCATCTGTGATGGTTATGACGACAACGATATGTTCCACTTCAACTTTGGCTGGGGCGGCTCAGATAATGGTTATTATATTGTTGACCAGATCGACTATTATGATAATATGCGTATTATCATCAATTTTGTTCCTGCTAATGTCTACAATAACACAGCTCAGGCTCCTACCAATTTGAATGTCACGCCTGCCTCCAATAACGAGCTTTCCGCAACAGTGTCGTGGAAGAATCCCGTCAAGACCCTGAACAATACCAATCTGACCAGTATCGATCAAATTGTGGTTTGCCGTGACGGTGTCGTCATCTACACCCAAGACAATGTCGCTCCCGGTGCCGATATGACCATCACCGATAACAGCGTCCCGCGTTTCGATGTCTTTAAATACCAGGTTTACGCAGTTTGCGAAGGCGCTCATGGTAAGATTGCCACATTGGATGCCGTTCCTTTCGGCCCCACCTGCAACTGGACAATCAACATCACGCAAGCTCAGATGAACGGCTGGCGTGGCGGTGCCATCCATGTTTACAATGCTTCGGGTCATGAGATTTGTCAGGTGACTACCACAAACAATCAGGTACAATCCGTTCCGGTCACCATACCTCTTGGTCATGTTTCATTCGTATGGACTCCCCAAACCTATGGCCAATCGTTTAATATGGGCTTTGCTATCAAGGATTCGGGGAACAATACGGTTTACTCCTATTCTGGTCTGTCAGCCGACATGATTGAAGGCGTTTTCTATGAACAGAGCAATACGTGCGGTAATCCCGTTGGCGATGGTTGTCCCACCAATCTCGTTGCCGTTATTGACGATGAGAATCCTGCTAATATCAACGTTTCATGGGATCCCGTTCCTGGTGCCGAGGGCTATGGTTACGCAGTTTATCGTGACGGCGTGATGTATCGCTTGATTCCTGAGAATACTTATTTCGTCGATGAGAATGTTGAAATTGGCGGTCATTGCTATATGGTCAGTTATTTCTATGACGGCGGTGAAAACGGCCAGTATTCCAATGAGTCGTGCGCCACTTTGGGTGATTGCTACGCTCCGACCCAGTTCAACTTTGAATATACAAGCCTTCACAAGCCCAAGATGAGGTGGAACAAACCGAATCCTTCTACGGGACTTTCTGGCTACTATGTTTACAGAAAGGATGGTGAAGACGGTACGTATCAGGAGATCAATCTGCTGGGTTCCAATGCCACCACTTATACTGACAATTCGCTCCGTGAAGAAGGCCATTATTATTACAAGCTTGTGGCCTATTATCAGGGTTTGGATTGCTACTCGGCTCCTGCTGCCTATAAGTATGATCCCAACCAGTTCTATCTACACGTGTATTATTCAACGGACGGCGTCAATGAACATGCCGAGAACAGCATCTCCATCTTCCCGAATCCTACCACCAGCCGCTTCACCGTGGAAGGTGCTGACATGAACCACATTTCGGTTTACAACCTGGTAGGCCAAAAGGTCTATGAGATGGAATGCCAAGGCAATTCGGTTGACATTAACCTGAGCAATGCCGAGACGGGCATCTACATGGTGCGCATCTCCACTGCCAATGGTGAAGTCACCAAACGCATCACGGTCATTAGATAAACTGGAAATGATCAATAAAAAAAGCTCGCCGTTTGGCGAGCTTTTTTTATTGCTTCTCTGCTCGTTCCCAGACTTCGAAACGGTAAGAATAGTCGACCTGTGGGTCGTCGTCAACCACTTCAAGGTCGACGAGGCTCCATTCGTCGAAATTGATGTAGGGGAAGAAGGTGTCGGCCTCGAATTCCTTGTCCAAGCGAGTCAAATACAAACGGTCGGCCTTGGGCAGGAACTGCTCGTATATGCTACCGCCACCCATGATGAAGACCTCGTCCTCGTTGGCGGCTAATTCCAAGGCTTGTGGGATGGATGTGGCGAGCTCGTAGCCTTCTGGGGCCTCGTCGAGGCGGTCGGAGATGACGATGTTGCGACGGTTGGGCAAAGCCTTCTGTCCGGGCAACGAGAGCCAGGTGTTGTGTCCCATGATGACACAATGTCCCGAAGTCACCTTCTTGAAGTGTTTCAGGTCGTTGCTGTTGTGCCAGATGAGCTGGTTGTTGATGCCGATGGCACGGTTGGCGGCCATGGCGACGATAATGGATATTGTCATATTAGTTGTCAGTTATCAGTTGTTCAGTTATCAGTTGAGGTCCCTGAGCCTGCGGTCGCTGAGCACGGCCGAAGCGTCGAAGGGCCGTTCTAAACAGATACTTCGCCCTTGATAGCAGGCCAAGGGTCATAGTTTTCTAATGTGAAGTCATCAAATTTGAAGCCAAAAATGTCGTTGACCTCAGGATTGATTTTCATCGTGGGCAACGGCCGTGGTGTGCGCGATAATTGTGTCTTCACCTGTTCTATGAGGTTGTTGTAGATGTGCACGTCACCGAAGGTGTGGACGAAATCGCCTGGCTGCAAGCCGCATACCTGCGCCATCATCATGGTGAGGAGGGCGTAAGAAGCAATGTTGAATGGCACACCGAGAAACACGTCGGCACTGCGTTGGTAGAGTTGGCACGACAATTTACCGTCGGCCACATAGAACTGGAAAAAGGCATGGCAGGGTGGGAGGGCCGCCTTGCCTGCTGCCACGTTGGCAGCGAAGTTCTTCTCATGCTCGTCAGGCAAAACGCTCGGATTCCATGCGGTTACGATATGCCTGCGGCTGTTAGGATTCTCCTTGATGCTCTTGACCACCTCGGCAATTTGGTCGATGCCCTCATTGTTCCAATTACGCCACTGCGCACCGTAGACGGGGCCAAGGTCGCCGTTGGGGTCGGCCCATTCGTCCCAAATCGTCACTTTGTTGTCATGAAGGTATTGGATGTTGGTATCGCCCTTCAGCAGCCACAGCAACTCGTAGATGATGCTTTTCAGGTGCACCTTCTTCGTCGTGACCAAAGGGAAGCCTTCGGAGAGGTCGAAACGCATCTGGTAGCCGAACACGCTGATGGTGCCCGTGCCTGTGCGGTCGCCTTTCTGAATGCCGTGGTCGAGGATGTGTTGGAGCAGGTCTAAGTATTGCTTCATTGTTTCTCAGGCTCGTGCTTGTACTTGAACAAAACCGCGAACAGAATGCCCACCACCAAGGCAAAGGCGGCGAAGACATACCATGAGTTGGTCCAGCCTTGCATCAACTGGGTGACGTCAGGATTAGGCCTGAACGGGTGCGGTCCTTCGGGATTCGGCACCATGGTGAAATGCTTGACGACTGCCTGTGCGCAGAACGATCCGACGGTGGCACCCAAGCCATTGGTCATCATCATGAACAAGCCTTGCGCGCTCGAACGGATGCTGACGTCAGTACTCTTGTCGACGAAGAGCGAGCCGCTGATGTTGAAGAAGTCGAAGGCCACGCCGTAGACAATCATGGAGAGAATCAGCAGGACAAGGCCAAAACCGGTGGGCGAGCCTGCGCCAAGGAAGAAGAAGCGGAGCGCCCAGGCCACGAAGGCGATAATCATCACCTTCTTGATGCCGAACTTCCTCAGGAAGAAGGGAATCAAGAGGATGCAGAGCGTTTCCGACACCTGTGAGATAGAGGAGAGGAACACGTTGTTCTTCACCGCGAAAGCGTCGGCGTATTCCGGGATTTTTGAGAAAGCATGCAGGTATGGTGTGGCGAAGCCGTTGGTCACTTGGAGGCACATGCCCAAGAGGAAGGAGAAGATGAAGAAGATGCACATCTTGCCGTCCTTGAACAGGGAGAAGGCACGCAGGCCGAAGGTGTCGACGAACTTGGCGCCTTTCGCGGTCTTGCTGACGGGGCAGTTCGGCAGTGTGAAAGCATAGATGCCAAGAATGATGCCCCATGCGGACGAAACAAACAGTTGCATATAGTTGTCCTTAAAACCAGTGAAGTTGACAATCCACATGGAAGCGATGAAGCCAATGGTGCCGAACACACGGATGGGCGGGAAGGCCTTCACGGTGTCAAGCCCGGCTTGCGTTAAAGCATTATACGACACGGAGTTGCCCAAAGCGATGGTAGGCATGAAGAAAGCCACACTGATGGCGTAGAATGGGAACAACTGTCCGAAAGTGACGGTTTCGCCATATTTCATACCCATGTAGCCTGCCAGTGCCATGAAGACTGCCGCCAACAAATGGCAGATGCCTAGCATTTTCTGTGCCGGCACCCAACGGTCGGCGATAATGCCGATAATGGTGGGCATGAAAAGGGAGACGATGCCTTGGATGGCAAAAAACTTGCCGATGTTGTGGCCCATTCCTACCTTCATGAGATAGATGCCCAACGAACAAAGATAAGCCCCCCATACAGCGAAGATGAGGAAGTTCATCACGGTTAAGCGGAATTTGATTGCTTTCATATTCGTAGATTTATTGATTTAATATTCAAAATTCAAAGATTTAAGATTCAAAGGTTCCTGAGCCTGTCGAAGGGCCGCATTCTCCATTCAGCATTCCTTATTTCCTCCTGTTAATCTCATCCCGAATCTGCGCGGCCTTCTGGTAGTCCTCGTTGTCGATGGCTTCCTGAAGCAACGCTTCCAGGGCATCCAAATCGAGCAGGTCCAAGGTGGGCTCCGTGTTACCTTTATTAATAGGCGCGTCTTCCGAGTTGTCGACGGTAGGTTTCTCCATGTCATCCATGATGATGCCGGCTTCCTCCATGACGCTTTGGTAGGCATAGATCTCACAGCCTGTGCGCACGGCGATGGCGATGGCGTCGGAGGGACGGGCATCGACCATGGTGAGGTCGTCGCCTTGCTTGCACACCAGCATGGCGTAGTACACGCCATCGCGGAAACGGTTGATGACCACCTCCATGATCTCGACACCGAATTCATGGGCAAACCTTAAGAAGAGGTCGTGGGTGTGGGGTCGACCGTTCTTGTGCTTCTCGATGCCTACCGCGATGGACTCAGCCTCGGCACTTCCGATGACGATGGGTAGACGCCGTTGCGAAATCTTGTCGCCCAAAATCAGGACGTAGGCTCCCGTCGAGGATTCGCTGTAGGTCAGTCCTACGATTTCCAAATTGACCTTGTTCATGACTGCTCAGTTTTGGAAGGATGACAGCGCTTGTTTTGCTAAAAGACTGATAATTAGTCTTCTATTTCGAAACGAAACCTTTTTCCTTCAATCGTCAAAAGTAGGGACTTTTTTGGAAACGAGCAAAAAAAGTTGTCTTTCCGAAAAAAACTATGTGAAAAATGTTCAAATCAATGCATTTTGTCCTTATTTTTGTCCCCTCAAAAGATTGGTTTTTGCAGTCAAAACAAGTTTAACTAAATAACAATCTTATGATTAGTAACAGTATTGCTTACATTGTGTTGGCGGCCTCTGTTTTGGCCCTGACATTTGCTTTCATCTTCTACAAGCAGATGATGAAGCAAGACGAAGGTACTGACCTTATGAAGAAGATTGCCGCACACGTGCGTAAGGGAGCCATGGCTTACCTGAAGCAGCAGTACAAGGTGGTGATTATCGTTTTCATCGTCTTGGCGGCCATTTTCGGCATCATGGCGTACTTCAAATTGCAGAACGGCGTCGTGTGGTTTGCCTTCCTCACGGGCGGTTTCTTCTCGGGCTTGGCGGGCTTCTTCGGCATGAAGACGGCTACCTACGCCTCGGCACGTACGGCTAACGCTGCCCGTAAGTCGCTCAACAGCGGCCTGAAAGTAGCTTTCCGCTCGGGTGCTGTCATGGGTCTTGTCGTGGTTGGCCTCGCCCTTCTCGATGTGTCCGTGTGGTTCCTCGTGCTGAATGGCACAGGTCTTCTTAAGGCTGTCGGAGCCAACAACGACCTGATTACCATCACCACCACCATGCTGACCTTCGGTATGGGTGCTTCCACGCAGGCTTTGTTTGCCCGTGTGGGTGGCGGTATCTACACCAAGGCCGCTGACGTCGGTGCTGACCTCGTTGGTAAGACCGAGTACAACATCCCCGAGGACGACCCGCGTAATCCCGCCACCATTGCTGATAACGTCGGTGACAACGTGGGTGACGTGGCTGGCATGGGTGCCGACCTCTATGAGTCGTACGCTGGCTCCATCTTGGCTACTATGGCCTTGGGTGCTTCGGCTTTCGCAACGGCAGCCTCACAAGGCGTTGGTGCTGACATGCAACTGAAAGCCGTGTTCGCCCCTATGCTGATTGCTGCCGTGGGCGTGCTCCTTTCTTTGATTGGCATCTTCATGGTGCGTACCAAGGAAAACGCGGGCATGAAGCAACTGCTCGGTGCTTTGAGCCGTGGCACTAACACCGCCGCCATTTTGATTGCAGCTGCCACGTTCGGTATCATGTATTACCTCTTTGGAAGAGAGCCAGAGACGGGCAATTTCTATTTTGACAACATGTGGTGGCTGACTTCTTTGTCCGTTGTCGTCGGTTTGTTGGCTGGCGTTATCATCGGAAAAGCCACCGAGTATTATACTTCACAGAGCTATAAACCCACCCAAAAAGTGGCTGAAAGCTCGAAGACAGGCCCCGCCACAGTGATTATCTCTGGTTTGGGTCTAGGTATGCTTTCGACGGCTATCCCGGTCGTTACCGTGGGTGTGGCCATCGTTTTGGCCTACCTGTGCGCCAATGGTTTTGACCTCAAGTTTGAAGCCACCAGCCTCCAAAGAGGTCTTTATGGTATCGGTATCGCTGCTGTGGGTATGCTGTCCACACTGGGCATTACCTTGGCTACTGACGCATACGGTCCCATCGCCGACAATGCTGGCGGTAATGCTGAGATGAGTGGCCTTGAGCCCGAAGTTCGTAAGCGCACCGACGCTCTCGATGCTCTCGGAAACACCACCGCTGCCACAGGTAAGGGCTTCGCCATTGGCTCGGCTGCTTTAACGGCTTTGGCACTGCTTGCCTCTTATGTCGAGGAAATCAAGATCGCCTTGTTCCGCGTGGCCGAGGCAGCTTCCGATAAGACGGCTGACATCACCGAAGGCGTGAAATGGACCATCGAAGAGATCCAGAACGCCGATTTGATTAAGTTCATGGATGTTTATAATGTCAACCTGATGAATCCAATCGTCCTCGTCGGTATCTTCATCGGTGCCATGATGGCCTTTGTGTTCTGCGGCATGACGATGAACGCCGTGGGTCGTGCAGCTCAGAAAATGGTGGAGGAAGTCCGCCGTCAGTTCAGCACCATCAAGGGCATCCTTGAGGGCAAGGCTGAGCCCGACTACGAGCGTTGTGTGGCTATCTCGACGAAGGGCGCACAGCACGAGATGCTGGTGCCTTCCATCCTCGCCATCCTCGTCCCGATCCTGACGGGTGTCATTCTTGGTGTGCCTGGTGTCCTCGGCCTGTTGATCGGTGGCTTGAGTACGGGCTTCGTGCTGGCTGTCTTTATGGCCAACTCGGGCGGTGCCTGGGACAATGCCAAGAAGTATGTCGAGGAAGGCAACTTCGGCGGCAAGGGCTCTGAAAACCACAAGGCGACCGTCGTTGGCGACACTGTCGGCGACCCGTTCAAGGATACGTCAGGACCTTCACTGAACATCCTTATCAAGCTGATGAGCATGGTGAGTATCGTGATGGCCGGCTTGACCGTTACACTGCACCTGCTGTAAAGGCAATAAAGACATGATAAACGCTTTGCTTTAGAGTCCAGCTCTGAAGCAAAGCGTTTTTTATGGTATCAGCCAGTTGGATGCTGAAATGATACGGATGTCCAATCCGTCCAACTTCAAGTCCTCTTGATCGTCAAGGGTGACGAGGGTTAAGTTTTTGCATTGAAGTTTTTTGGCAGCCTTAATCAAACCGTTCAGTTCTCGGCGGCGGGTCTTGGGATTGCTGATGTCGTATGAGACCTGTACCAATTCGATTGCCTTTCCTGCTTGGGCCACCACAAAATCACATTCATAGTCTTTCTCCTTGAAATAGAATACATCTGCGTAATCGGGTTTGTGTCGGCGCAGCAATTCGATATAGATGATGTTTTCCAATCGCCAACCGAGGTTTTCGGTTTGGATAGTGTCGTTCCTTTCCGCTATGAACGCAGGATCGACGATATAGACCTTTTCATTTCTGATGCGGTTTTTGCTTTTGAATGAAAACTTGCGAACACTGAACAACAGGAACGCCTCTTGCAGGTAATGGAAATAGTTCTCCGCTGTGTGGTCGCTGATGCCGAACAGTTTTGCCACTTCGTCAGCCTTGAACTCCTGACAGAAATTATGCATCAGATAGGCAGCCATACGATACAGCACATCGACATGGCGCAACCTAAAACGTCGTGCGATGTCGTTGCGGATGATGTTGTCCAACAATCCTTCAATGTAGCCGCGACGGTTTTTCTCGTTCAACAGTTCCGGGAAGCCTCCCTGTGTCAGATAATCCATCAGTGCGGCTTTGCGCAAGGCTTGCCCTTTGACAGAGAGGGAATGGATGTCAACATTTCGAAAAGAGCAATATTCTGAAAATGAGAATGGATAGAGCTCCACTTTATTGTGCCGTCCTGTGAGGTATGTCGCCAATTCACCACTCAGCAGCTTACTATTGCAGCCTGTCAGGAAGATGTGGATTTCTTGCCTAAGCATACGGTTGACGAAAAAGGGCCATTGCTCCACATTTTGGATTTCGTCCATAAATAGGTATCTGAAATCGCCATAAAGCAGATAGAGTGCTTCAAGCAGAGTGTCAAGGTCGGCGGTTTTGAACGAAGCCAAACGGTCGTCGTCGAAATTGACATAGGCGGGAACTATTTTTTGGTCGGCGAAGTATTTTGTACCAGCTATAGAAAGTAGACACGGAAAATAATTTTTATTGATTAATATTTTCCAAAGTAGACACGGGCGTTGTTTTTGGCCCGAATCGGTTTACAAAAGTAGACATAATTTCGTTTTTTGTCGTGTTTTCTTTTCCAA
>JAGBQJ010000060.1 GCA_017632935.1 Bacteroidales bacterium
GAACAAGCACTGATGAACTACATCCATTACTATAACAACCAAAGAATTAAGTTGAGACTAAAAGGAAAGAGCCCGGTACAATACCGAACTCTTTACCTAAACAATTAATGTTTAACCGTCCAACTTCTGGGGGTCACATCAACGTCGGACGGGCTTTTTGCATTGCAAAAAGGGCGAGCCGTGGTTTTTTCCACCCGTTTGCACGTGCGAAAAGTCGGAGAAAACCATTGGGCTTCGCATTCGCCATCCGACTAGGCACGGTGCTGCCTTCTCGTTGACAGGCGGTTGTGTTGAGTTGATGTCAAATAGTATTATCATCGTCTATAGGTTGTTGCATGGGTTCTTCTTCTGTTGTGTCTGCCTTGTCCTCAAAGTAGGACTTCAAGCGGTCCTTGCGCCAATGGTCACGACATCGTCGTTCGCATAGTTCCTCAAGTTCCCTGAGGCTGACAATAGCCACGCCCTTTCGCAAGGCATAGCGGCTCAGGTAGCCTTTTTCGGCCAGTAGGATGTAGCCTTCGCTCTTGGCGTATTCCACCGCGACGAAGTCCTGGAGTGTGAGACAGCGACGTTGTTCGCATTGTTCAAACTCTACGTAATAGCGTAGCATCTCTTTTTCGGAGAAGCGCAGTTCTTCGAGGTCTCCTTTGCGCAAGTGGGTTTGTATTCGTTCAATGGTTTTAGCACTCAGCCGAGAGGCATGGTAAATGTCGAGGCTGAAGAGGGTGATGCCGACATGCTTGCTTTTCTTAGGCAGGTCATCGGCAAATAGGTTTGCAAGCTGATCAATAGAGATGATGATTTTCATTTCTTATACAAATATGTTTTTAGGGTCAATGGAATCCACCTCGACGCCGAGCAGCGAGGCTGCCTTGGCGGGGGTGATGAGTTCGTTGCTAAGGGCTTGCAGCACGAGGCGGCGCAAGTAGGTTGTGTTTTCGGCTAGCCAGATGCTTTTGCGCACCCGGTCGCGGAATTCTACATTGGTTTTCTTTTTTACTGTGATGTTGAAGCGTTTGAAATAGGCGTCGTCGATGATTTCGTGTTGATGGGCTTTGTACATGAGTGCCTCGATGGAGATGCCAAAGTCACGTTGCAGACCGACCAGCTCCTCAAAAGTGAGATTTTTGCGTTTCTCGCCGAGGCGTTCGACAAGGACTGAAGTGGGGATGAGCATCTCGCTGGCGAAGGCGTTGCAGAGGCGTTCGACGTCGGCACCCTCCTCGAAACGGAGCAGCAGGTGTGCCATCTCGTGGAAGAGGGTGAAGCGCTTGCGTTCAGGTTCGTAGGTGGCGTTGAGTACGACCAAGGGGGTATTGCCAGCCATGGTGCTGGTGCCGTCGAACTTTGAGTCGGCCTCCACCTCCACGATGCGGACGCCGAGCGACTCAAGCAAGGCGATAGGGGTAAAGACAGGGGCGTTGCCGAGGCCGAGTTCGTTGCGGAGGCGTTGTGCCATGGCTTCGGCTTGGATGAAGGTGGCGACAGGAGTGTCGCTGTAATCAAGTTGGAAAGGTTGGTTGATGTTGCACACCTGTTCGATGTCGGCGATGCGCTCCATCTGGTCGGTGGCCATTTGTTGGATAGCGGCAATTTGCTTGGCGCCTAGTGAAGCCCGCTTCCGGAATTTCCAGGCGTTGTCGGGGATGGTGACGGTGAAGGGGTGGTGGAAATAATCGATGTCCACCCCCAGTGCGATGGCGAGGGCCGCCTGCACCTCGCTTGTCGGCATCATCTTGCCCGTCTCGTATTTGGCGATGGCGTTGGCCGACAGTGAAATGTCGAGCCTATCGCTGAGCTCGCGTTGCGAGAGGCATCGCATCTTACGGGCATTGGCCAGCCGTTCCCCAAATACTGTGTTTGTTCCATTTTTCATTGCTGTTTCATTTTGTTTGACTTTTACTTTTGCCTAAGGTTTATTGAATTTGTTTTTGATTATTTCCATATCTGTTTTAGTTTGCAAAAATACAATATTTTTGAAATGTTGAATATAATTGATGAAATTTTTTTTCTTTCTTTCTTGATTGATTGCTTTTTTACCTAATAAGAATTCAATGAAAAATGTTTGTTTGTAAAGAATAGACTTTCTTTTTTCGCTTTTTAGACTAATTTTGCACCCAACAAGCCACTATTGTAGTGTCTAAAAGAAGATTACACGATGAAAAGACTGATAATGACTGCATTGGCTTGCGTGGCGGCCTTGACGCTGTCCGCACAAGTTGACACTGATTGGAACAAACGGGTCCGTGAATCACAGCAAAACGCCCGTGAGGAATACGAGAGATTCCGCCAACAGGCTGAACAAGAATACAACGATTTCCGCAAGAGGGCAAACGAGGAATATGCCCGTTTCATGGCTGACCCTTGGACAACTTATGAGACCCAACCCGCCGAGGAAATCCCCAAGCTGCCTAAGCCGCCTACTCCGGTATTGGTTGATCCCAATTCACATCCGGAAGTTTTGCCGATTCCTTTTGAAGGCAAGCCTTTGCCTCCAATGCCTATTGATAGGCCACAACCTGTTGAGCCTTTGACTCCGATAGTGCAGCCTGGTGAGCCCGAAACTTTAGTTCGTTTCTACGGCACCGAGATGGTTTTCCACTTTTCGGCTATGCAGCCTTTGCACATGAAGGACGCTTCCGAAAGTAGTGTGTCGTCTTTATGGAAGCAATTATCAAAACCTGATTATGACAATTTGATTGCCGAGTGCCTACAAAACCGCAGCAAATTGAACCTTTGCGATTGGGGCTATGTCATGATGACCGAGCAGGTGGCCGAAGCCTTCTGTGGCGGCCATACCAACGAGGCTGTTGTGCTCCACATGTATTTGCTTACACAATCTGGTTACCAGATGCGCATAGGTAGAGCTGGCGATAGGCTTTGTGTATTGGTTGGCTCCAATGCGAAAATCTACCGTTACCGTTATTTTAGAATTAACGATGTCAAGTACTATTGTTTTGACAATTCCATAGACTATAAGACCCTCCAAATCTATCATAGAGCCTTCCCGAAGGAGAAACTCATGAGTCTTGACATGACCCAGCCCAATCTGGCTGTCAAAGCCACACAACCGAGGACTCTTTCGTCAAAGCGTTTCACGTTGGTGAAGGCCAACGTCGTTTTGAACCAAAATCTCATAGATTTCTACAACAGTTGCCCAATCAATTCGGAATGGGAACTGTATTCTAAGGCATCGTTGAGCGATATGGCCAAAGACTCCCTCTATCCCGTGTTGCGCAAGGCAATTTCAGGTTTGAAACAAGCCCAAGCTGCTAACGTCCTCATCAATTTTGTGCAGACAGGATTCGAATATGCCACCGACCAACAACAATTCGGTTACGAGCGTCCACTCTATCCTGACGAATCGCTATATTATCCTTTCTGCGACTGTGAAGACCGTTCCATACTTTTCGCCTGTCTGGTTCGCGAGTTGATGGGACTGGATGTGGTGCTACTTGATTACCCCGAGCACCTCTCAACCGCAGTATGTTTCACCGAAGAAATTGAAGGTGACTATCTGATGCTTGAAGGGAAAAAATATATTGCTTGTGACCCAACCTATATCGGTGCCGACATAGGTATGAGTATGCCTACCATGAAGAAGTTTAATCCAGTTGTTATAGTTTTTTAGTTTCGTGTGAGTTAGTTATGTGTTTTATCGTTCAATACTACGCGTTTTATGAATAGATCGATACATTTTTTGTTATGCAGTCTTATCATGCTTGCCTTCCTGCATTGTGGGAAGGCTTCGGCACAGATGGTGCAATATGGAAAGGTGGTGGAGATGAACTCCAAAGGCAAGACGTTGAGCGGCGTATCCGTCACAGTGCCTTCAGCACATGATTGCCATCCCACTTCAAGTGACGCCTTCGGCGTGTTTAGGCTGAGTTTCGGCGAGCATCAAAATGGCGATGTGATTCACGGCCTGCGAGCCAAGAAATATGGCTATGAGGTGGTTAATATCCACGTCACCCGCGACGGCTGGACGCTCACCGACCGCGATACCCTGCGTATCGTGATGGCTCCATCGGCCAAAATCAATGAGGCAAGGATGCTCTATTATGATTTATTGGAAACCGCTTGCGTTTCCCGCTACGATGCCACCATACGTGTCCTTGATGAGAATTATGCTAGCCACCGCCTTTCGTTGCCTGAATACCAATACTGGAAGCTAGAGGCTGAAAACGAGTTGCAACGTGCTTATCAAACCATGGACGATTACGCATACGCCTTTGCCCGTGTCAATGAAGACGACACGGATGCCACAACAAAGGAACTCGTTTCCAAACTGAGATCAAACGACATGGAAGGAGCCATGGCCATGGTGAGTGGCCAACCTTACGAAACCGTACTTCAAGCCTATACCGATTTCAATGCAGTGTATCCGTTGGAAGATCCAGAAGAGATGATGGCCAAGGCAGGGCTGGATTCGATTCCCACTTCCGATTCACTCTATGCCGACATCATGGTGCTGCAGACTTACGCCAACCTGTTTGAAAGCGACTTCGCGACATCAGGGGCCAAATACGCCAAGTCTTGCGCTTATCTTGGAGTAATTTATAAGGAAAGAGGATGGGTTGAGGCTTCAAAGAAATACTTCACTAAAGCATTACGTATGTATGAAATGCTGAACCTCATAGAAGGCATTGAGGTGCAGGACAAGATTGAAAAGATGAAGCAACAGCTTGAAAAATAGTTAGATGAGCATTTTTAGCTTTATGATTCGACGCGAGACTCCGAGACGCGAGACGCGGGACATTGAATCGGTCCCATGTCCCGAATCCCCGTGTCTCGTGTCAAAGACTATTTTCAGTGATTTTGAATAGTTACTTAATAGACTAATATGTACGATAGAAGAATAGCCTATTTCGACAGCCTGCCCGACCGTGAATTGGTCGGATTGCTTCTGGCCAATGACCAGGAAGCGGTCGAATATGTGTTTTTCCATCGCTGCAATGCCATGTTCGCCCATATCATCCACAGCGTGTTTCAGTCGCAGGGCAAGAAAGAGGAACTGATTACCGAATTCTATCTCTATCTCTGCGAAAACGACTGGAACCGCTTGCGGAAGTTTGAGTTCAAGTCATCACTCAACACATGGCTGACGGTCATTGCAGTACGATTTTTCAAGAAAAAACGCATCAATCAGACTAAATTGGTGGTGGTAGAGCCACAATTGATTGTAGAAACCCAGAAGAACGAGGCCGACGAATATGACATCATGAATGAGATGACCCGCCTCGAACTCTATAAGGCCATCGACCGCCTCTCCAAGCCACGCGAGCGCTATGCGTTGCTGGCGGAGCTCACAGGCAAGAGCGCCGACGACATCGCCGAGGAAATGGGATGCACCGTCTCTGCGGTCTACAACCTGACGAAGAAAGCAAGAATGGAATTGAGAACCCTATTGAAAGAAAAAGGAATATGAACAACGACAGAATTGAAATCACGGATGAGATGATAGCTTGCTACCTCGAAGGTAACTTGACGGAAGAGGAACGTTCTGCCGTTGAAACCTATCTCTCCGAAAACGACGAGGCCATGGACGACCTGATGATGGTCCGGACCGAACTCGCCTATCAGGACGACATCGCTTCCAGCCACTCGGTCTTTGCCAAGTCGATGATTGGTTACGACGACTACGCCATCGCTGCCGCATCCGAGAAGATGGACTGCGCCATTAAGGCACAACAGATGGTGCTGGGTAACTATGGCATCGAGACCACCACGGAGGAATTGACTGAACTGGCTAAGAAGAACGGTTGGTTCGAGGAAGGCAAGGGCAGCGCATTCGACTTTGTGGGCGAATTGCTCAACACATACGGTGTGGAGTCGGTGCAGATGCGCAATGCCGGCATCTACCACATCATGCATGAGCTGAGCCAAGGCCATAAGATCATCGTTGGTGTCGACAACGACAACCCCGAACAAGAAGATGCCGCCTTTGGATACGATGGCGCACAACATGTGATGCTGGTGGTGGGTATCGACACCTCCGACAAGGACAACTTGAAGGTGGTGGTGAAAGACCCCTCGCATCCCGATGTGGAGCAGCGTTATCCAGCCAAGGACTTCATGGAACGCTGGAAAAACACGGGTTGCTTCATGGTGGCCACCAAGCAGGCAGCACCGCTCTCGGCTAACCCGGAGATGGAGAACTTCGACTACCAATTGGGCTACGTGCGTAAGTTCGCTGATGTGGCTTATGAGGAAATCATCAAGCGATTGGCAGAGGATGGTTACATACAAAGTGGCTCGGCAGCTCAAAAACCGAAGAAAAAGTTCTATATAATCGGTTGCCTTGCACTTGCCATGCTTGCTTGCGCCGCCTATTTCATCTGGCGTTTGGCCACACCTTATCAAATGCGTGTGAATATCACCGAAGACAAGTCCTATAGCATCCCCAACCTACCCTTTGAGAAAGGTACGCTGACTTGTGAGTATGCCGACAATGCCGTGCAGACCTTCCCGCTGACTGCTGAAAACCCATCGGTGTTCCTGAACGACATACCTTATAGATATAGAAACACACCGGTGCATGTCATGTTTGAAGCCGAAGGCTATCAACCCATCGATACGGTTGTGCAGGTGCAAAAGGCTTTCAGCTTGCCCATCCGCCGCAACAATGAACTCGGCGTGGTCTTCGGTCGTGTGTCCGACTTTAAGACGGGTAATCCGGTGGCCAACGCCTCGGTACGCCTTCAGGATATGGAGGTGAAGACCGATGCCTTCGGACAGTTTCGCATAGAGATTTCATTTGCCAAGCAAGACAAGGCACAACTTTTGCAGGTGCTTGCCGACGGATATCCCGTTTGGGAAGGCTATTATCGTCCTTCTGCTTCTGAGCCTTGGTCGATTATATTAGGTGAAAATCAATGAGATAGAAAAAAGAATGAAAATAATTGGATTTTTTGGACTAAATTTGAAGCCTTGAATCCACTATTGAGCAAAGAACAAACAAAATCGTTAAACATAAACTTAGAAAGGAAAACAGAAATGAAAAAGTTAAGTACAATCCTGGTGCTCGCACTCTCATTCGTCATGATGGCCAGCTGCGCCTCACAAAACCTGACCAAGGACCAGAAAATTGCCCAGAAATCCATCAAGAAGGAAGTCCGTCAGCTGAAGAAGGACGGATGGAAGGTTGCCCCTGGCAATATCGCCTTGGATATGCAACTGAAGGAGTCATACAACAAGGCTCTTGAGCTTGATGAAAAGGGATACGAAAAATTCGTCTCAGGTGAGGCAATGAGTGTTGGCGAGACTTACGATGCTGCTTTGTTCCAATCCACTAATTTAGCCAAGCTCGACCTTGCTGGTAAGATTCAGACCGAGGTGACGGAATTAATCGACAACAAGTTAGCCAACAAGCAGCTGTCGGATAAGCAAGCTGCTTCAGTTGCTGAGAGCGTGGCCGCCAGCAAGAACTTGGTTTCCCAGAAGTTGGGTCGTGTGATCATTCCTGTGAAGATGTACCGAGACCTCCCCAACGGCAATGTGGAAGTACGCACGGTGGTCTATTACAGCCACGATATGGCTATGGAAATCATGAAGCAAACCATGCGTGAGGACCTTGAGCAGAAGGCCGACGAAATGTCGAAACAGTTGGACAAGATCTTAGGGTTCTGACGCCAACGATTGGTGTTCTGCAATAAAGAAGGAGGCAGCAAGAATGGTTGCCTCCTTCTCTTTTTTTTGTGGCACAGATTTTTTTTTGATTTCGGACTAAAAGCTATATCTTTGTGGCTCTATAATGCAAATAAAACAAGCCAATGGTGAAGAAAATATACTTTCTTTTCATTTTGCTCTTATGCAGCATGATGTCTATAGCCCAAGACTTCGAAATCCTCAGCGTTGAATCTTTGCCCACAGACATGTCGGCGAGAAAAGAGATCAAGACAGACAATAGTGATCGCCAGTGTGCCTTGCTTCGCATTGCCACGCAAAACATCGATCCTGCGCAACGTGATAGGTTTTTGTTTAAGCCTGATTTGGGTTCCGAAGTGGTGGAACGTGCTACCCGCGACGGTGAAATCTGGCTCTGGGTATCGCCTGGGTTGAAATACCTGCGCATTATGCACCGCGACTTGGGACAATATGAGCTTCGCCTAATGGATTATGTAGCCAGTATTGAGGCATTGCATACCTATAGAGTGGTTATTAAAGGAGACCCGACACAACATGATTTTGGTTGGATAGAAATCACTGGGGATGGTGCATTGAATGAGGCAGACGTCTATTTGGACGATGTTTTTATCGGCAAGGCTCCTTTAAGAAGCGATTTGGTGGCCTGTGGAGACCATACCATAAAGGTATTGAAGGAGGATCACGACTCGTATACCGAAACTATAAAAGTGACAAAAAACCAACCTGTTGTTTTATCGCCCAAATTGAGGACAAATACTAAGGATGAGAAGGTTTTTACGGTAAACGGCGTCAGTTTCGTGATGAAGAAAGTCGAAGGCGGCACGTTTTGGATGGGGATACAAATCACTAACCCGGAAGGGCCAAATTATTATGAGTCGATGTATCCTGAAAATGATGATTTTGCGCTCGGTTATTCTGCTCCTGTTCATAAGGTGGAACTTGATACTTATTATATAGGGGAAACCGAAGTGACGCAGGGCTTATGGGAGGCCGTAACTGGCAAATCAGTGATTGAATACGCCTCATCGGCCCAAAATAAGATTACAATGCCCGACCTGTTTGGCTACGGCAAAGACTATCCCATGTATTATGTGAGCTACAATGATATTGTCAATGAATTCATTCCCAAACTGAATAAACTGACAGGACACACGTTTCGATTGCCTACAGAGGCAGAATGGGAATATGCCGCTTGGGGAGGCCGCAAAACACACCACTATTTGATTAGCGGTGGCGATTTGGATGAAGCCGCTTGGTACAGTTTAAATAGCGGTGATGGTTATGACGAGGTTTTTAATGCCATCAATGGCAAGTCTCACCCTGTGGGATTGAAAAAGCCAAATGAGCTCGGGTTATACGATATGACAGGAAATGTGAGTGAATGGTGCTCTGATTGGTCAGACGAGTATCCCGATGGTTTCCAGAAAAACCCACAAGGTCCAGCAACGGGAAAATCAAGTTTACATATTGTTAGAGGAGGGCATTGGCAGTTTTCTGGTGAGAGTTTTGACCTTAATGTGGAATGGTGTGTGGCAAGACGAGACTCGAGCTCACCCGATACACGTTGGCGTAGCATCGGATTTCGGCTAGTGTGTGATGAATGATTTCTTTTTGGTTTGTATTATCTGATTTGAAACCAATAAGTTATGAATATGGTAGCGAAAAATTTGAAAAAGTTTAGATTTTTTAGACTAATTTTGTGGCCTTAAGGGCACTATTGAACAAAAGAACAAACATATTGTTAATCATAAAATTAGAAAGGAACACAAAAATGAAAAAGTTAAGTACACTTTTAGTGCTCGCACTCTCATTCGTCATGATGGCCAGCTGCGCCTCACAAAACCTTACCAAAGACCAGAAAACAGCCCAGAAAACCATCAAGAAGGAAGTCCGTCAGCTGAAAAAGGATGGCTGGAAGGTGGCTCCTGGCAATATCGCCATGGATCTGCAATTGTCGGAAGCCTATTCCAAAGCTTTAGAGAAAGACGAAAAGGGATACGAAAAGTTCGTCTCTGGTGAAGCCATGACTGTTGGTGAGACCTACGATGCTGCCCTCTTCCAAGCTAACAATCTGGCCAAGCTTGACCTTGCCGGTAAGATTCAGACCGAGGTGACGGAATTAATCGACAACAAGTTAGCCAACAAACAGTTGTCGCAAAAGCAGGCCACTTCTTTAGCTGAGAGCGTCGCTGCCAGCAAGAACTTGGTTTCACAAAAACTTGGTCGTGTGATTGTTCCCATAAAGATGTACCGCGACCTCGAAAACGGCAACGTGGAAGTCAGAACGGTGATGTACTACAGCCACGATATGGCCATGGATATCATGAAGCAGACCATGCGCGAGGACCTCGAAAAGAAAGCTGACGACCTGTCGAAGCAATTGGATAAGATTCTTGGATTCTAATAGTATTGACTAATGGCAAGAAAGATTGTCATCATTCTTCTAACGCTGGTGTTTCCCGCTTCACTCTTCGCCCAATCCGAGCGAAGGGTGGAGGGGGAATACACCTACTACACCCCTCAAGATGTCAGCCTTGAGTCGGCAAGGGCTACCGCCATTGAGCAGGCGCGCATTCAGGCATTGGCCAACGAATTCGGTACCTTGATTGAACAAACCACCTACACCCGCCAGCAGAACGAGAATGGCAATTCTTATGTCAACATGCTGGCTTTGGGCGAAAGCACCGTGAAAGGCGAGTGGCTGAAAGACACAAGGGATCCTGTCACGGAAGTGTCATACGAGGAAGACTTCCTCATGGTGACCGCCCACGTATGGGGCTTGGCGCGCGAGATTGTCTCTGTGCCTGTCGACATCAGTGTCAAAGTGCTTAAAAACGGTACACTAAGCCGATTTGAGGATGACCAGTTCCGCAACGGCGATGACATTTATCTCTCCTTCCAGTCGCCCACACAAGGCTATCTCGCCGTTTATCTGATGGACGACAAAGGTGATGCCTATTGTTTCCTTCCTTATGCCGGCGACCCCGATGGCATGTTCGAGGTGAAAGCCAACAAGCCATACGTGCTGTTTTCGACCAATCATGCCGAAAACGGTGAGGCTTGCGACGAATATGTGCTGACCTGCGAGAAGAATCTTGAGCGGGATATGCTCTATGTTATCTTTTCGCCCAATCCTTTCGTGAAGGCCAACGACACATCAGCTCCCATGAAGGTTAAGGTAGGGAAGGAGGAACTGGAATTGCCCCGCTATCTCTCCTACAAGGACTTCCAACGCTGGCTGCTGAGGAACCGTCGCTTGGACAAGAAAATGCAAGTTGTTGTCAAACCCATTGAAATCTCCAAAGAATAATGAAACGAACTTTACTTTTTGTGTCAATGGCCTTGATGGCCTTTATTGGTAAAGCCCAAACTATCGATTTGGAATCTGAAGTGTTTAGCTTCAGCATCGGCACCGCCAATACGAGAAACGAAGTCCGTCAGTCGGACGTGGATGTCAACATCCCACAATCCAAAACCATTAACGACAAGACCTTTGTGGTTATCTTCGCCAACGAGGATTACCAGAAAGAGCAGAGTGTGCCTTTTGCACTTCATGACGGCGAGGTGTTTCGCCAGTATTGCATCCAGGCGCTCGGCATCCCCGAGAAGAACATCCGTATGGAACGCAATGCCACGCTCAACAACATGAAGCATGAGGTGCTTTGGCTGAAAAACACTTTTGTTGCCTATAAGGGCGAGGCCAAAGGCATTGTCTATTATTCCGGACATGGCATCCCCGACGAGTCGAGCCGCAATGCCTATCTGCTGCCCGTGGACGGCTATGCCACCGATCCAGAGTCGGGCTATAGCCTTGACAAGTTATATGCCGACTTGGGTATGACAAGCGCCGAATCGGTCACCTATTTCATTGATGCCTGCTTCAGCGGTGCCAACCGTAATGGTGTCATGATGGCAGAGAGCCGTGGTGTCGCCGTGAAGTCGAAGAGCGGTCAACTGAAAGGCAACGCTGTGGTGTTCTCCGCAGCGCAAGGCGACGAAACGGCCTATATCTATCAGGACAAGTCGCATGGCATGTTCACATACTTCCTGCTGAAGAAACTTCAAGAGTCGAAAGGCGATGTGAACTATGGCGACTTGGCCGATTTCATCAACGACAAAGTGACCCGGATGTCGATGGTGGAAAACTCGAAGATGCAGACCCCTGTGGCCAATGCAAGTTCATCGTTGGCTGACACTTGGAGAAAACGCAAACTCAAATAACAAAAAGATGAAAAGATTACTACTTATCCTTGCCGTGGCATTGGGTTTTGCCCTGCCGTCGTTCGCCCAACAGATTGTGGATGTCCACCAGATGGGCGACAAGATTGTTATTGAGTACGACCTCAGCCAGCCAGCCGAGTTTGTGCGTTTGTATGTCTCCACTGATGGTGGCACCACATATCGTGGCCCGCTGAAACAAGTGGAAGGCGATGTCAAAGATGTGGCTTCGGGCTACAACCGCAGCATCACTTGGGATGTGCTGAAGGAGTTCTCCACTTTCGAGAGCGACAATGTGAAGTTCAAGCTGAGCATCAAGCTGAAGGAAAAGTGGCGCAAGGAGACCTTCGTTACGGCCAATGTTGCCTATTCCTTTGCTCCGCAATTGTCGTTTGGCTTCAGCGTAGGTCAGGTGAAACATTTCGGTTGGTTTGTCTCTGCCATGACCAATGGCGGCTTCACGGGTATGGGCAACATTCCGAAGGCCGATGCCCAGGGTTTTGTTGAAGGTGGCTATCTGCCCATGTTTAATGGCACGACCACTACCGATCGCCTCTCCGTTATCGGAGGGGGCTTGATCCGTGTCGTGGAGCCGCTCTGCATTAGAGCGGGCATCGGTTATGGCGTTCGCAACCTTTGTTGGCAGGACACCAACGGCCAATGGTACAAGATGAAAGACAACAGCGTGCAAGGTGTGGATGTCTCCGCCGGACTCCAACTTCATTTGAGCGGTTTCGTCCTCTCTGCCGAGGCTGTCACCACTAACTTCCAAACCATCGAAGGCAAGCTCGGCCTCGGCTACGCTTTTTAAAGCAGGTCCCTGAACTTTGTCCCGCTTCGCGTCATTGCGAGGAGGAACGACGAAGCAATCTAGAGAATCAACTCTTAATGATACGATATGAAAGTCCTAAAAACCATACTAATTATATCGACGATCCTTCTTGCCCTCACCACTTGCAAGAAAGACCCACAACCCATCATGGAGCGCTTCGACCTGTCGCGCGAAGATCTCACCGTAGGCACCACCTCGGCCAGCATCGTAGGCACCTACGCCTATTCGGGTGCCATCGATGAGATTACGGTCTGTGTGTCGGAAGACGGTGTGCATCCTGCAACCTTCACGGCCGATATTAACGGCAAAAACTTCGCCGTTGAGATGACGGGGTTGAGGCCTGCCACTTCATATCAGTATTATTATTCCGTTGACTATGGCTTCACGAAGCCTTTTATTACCGAAACAAAAACCTTTACCACATTGAGCGAATCGCCTACGGTGCGCACGATTGATGTGATGAGTATTGACAGCACCACTATTCGCGTTAATTGTGAAACCGTTTCCGACGGCGGTATGGAAATTACGGAAAGGGGTGTCTGTTGGAACACCTACGGTGATCCGACTTTGGATGACGAGACCAAGCAACATGCCTCGGGCGGCGTGGGACAATACACGCTGCGCATAGAAGGCCTAGCCCTTTCCACGAAATACTACGTCCGCGCCTACGCGAAGAACGCCTCCGGCATCGGCTTCGGCGAGGTGCTGGAATTCGAGACCCTGGCCGAAGCCCAACTTCCCGAAGTCTCCACCGTCGAGGTGAGCAATGTGACCTCCACCACAGCCACCTGCATGGGCAACGTGGCCAGCGACGGCGGCCTCGAGCTGACCGAACGCGGCGTGTGCTGGAGCCTGAGCGCCAACCCCACGATAAGCGGCATCCATGCCGTTGCCACGGATGCCACCTTGGGTGTGTTTGAAGTGGCCATGACCGGCCTGACGCCCAACAAGACCTACCACGTGCGCGCCTACGCCACCAACGCCAAGGGGACGGCCTACGGCGACGACCTCACCTTCACCACCACTGAAGGCCTGCCCGTGGTGACCACCTCAGGCATCACCGAGATTACAGCCACCAGCGCCAAAGGCGGGGGAGAAGTGACCGACCAAGGCGCGAGCACCGTTACGGAGAGAGGCATTTGTTGGGGGACCAGCCATAACCCGACCACGGCAGGCACCCACGCCAACAGTGGCACGGGTGCGGGCAGCTACACCGTGAGTATGACAGACCTCACTCCCAGTGACACCTATTATGTGAGAGCATACGCCACCAACAGCCAAGGCACGGCCTACGGCGCGGAGGTGAGCTTCACGGCCTTGGAAGGCCTGCCCGTGGTGCTGACGTTCGACATGACCGACATCACCTCGACCACGGCCAAGGGGCACGGCAAGGTGACCGACCAGGGCGGCAGCGCGGTGACGGAGCGAGGCATTTGCTGGAGCACCAGCCCCAGCCCAACCACCAGCGGCAGCCATGCGAACAGCGGCACAGGAACGGGAGAGTACACCGTGAGCATAAGCAACCTTACACCCGGAACGAAATACTACGTAAGGGCCTACGCCACCAACAGCCAAGGCACCACCTACGGCGAGCAGAAGGACTTCACCACGGCAGCCACTTTGCCCACGGTGGTGACGGGCGACATCAGCGGCACCACGGCACATGGCGAGGTGACCGACGCAGGCGGTGCCATCGTGACGGAGAGAGGCATCTGTTGGGGCACGAGCCACAACCCGACCACGGCGGGCGCGCACGGCAGCAGCGGAACGGGTACGGGAAGCTTCTCCGTGGAGCTGACCGACCTCGCTCCAGGCACTACCTACTATGTGAGAGCCTACGCCACCAACAGCGCAGGCACGGCCTATGGCAGCGAGAAGACGCTGACCACGGAAGCCAACCTGCCCACGGTGACCACGGGTGAGGTGAGCAACATCACGCAGACCACGGCGCAGGGTAGCGGCAATGTGACCAACAGCGGTGGTGCCAACGTGACCGAGCGCGGCGTATGTTGGGGCACCGGCCACAACCCCACGATAAGCGGTAGCCATGCTTACAACGGCACGGGCACGGGATCATTCACCGTGAACATGACCAACTTGACGGCCAACACCCACTACTATGTAAGAGCCTACGCCAAGAACAGCGCAGGCGTGAGCTACGGCAACGAAGTGGACTTCACCACGGCGCAGAACGTGAGCGCCCCGACGGTGACCACCAGCCAGGTGACCAACATCGCGCAGACCACCGCCACAGGCGGTGGCAACGTGACCAATAGTGGTGGTGCCACGGTGACGGAAAGGGGCATCTGTTGGAGCACATCCCACAACCCAACTACCAGCGGTAGCCATGCCAATAGTGGCACCGGCACGGGGTCGTTTACGGTGAACATGACCGGCCTGACGGCTAACACAACCTATTATGTGCGCGCATACGCTATCAACAGCCAAGGCACGGCATACGGAAGTGAAGTGAGCTTTACTACTAATGGAGGTGGCGGTGGCCACACCTATGTCGACCTCGGCCTTCCCAGCGGACTGTTGTGGGCCACCTGCAACTTGGGCGCAGAAACACCAGAGGATTACGGCGACTACTTCGCCTGGGGCGAGACCCAGCCCAAGAGCGATTACAGTTGGGGCACCTACCAGTACTGCATGGGCAGTAACAACACCCTCACCAAGTACTGCAACAATGCCAGCTACGGCTACAATGGCTTCACCGACAACTTGACAACTTTGCAGCCAAGCGATGACGCGGCCACGGCCAACTGGGGCTCTGACTGGCGCATGCCCACCAAGGAGGAATGGCAGGAACTTTACCAAAACACGACACATACATGGACAACCCAGAACGGCGTGTACGGTCGCCTCTTCACTGCAAGCAACGGCAACAGCCTCTTCCTGCCCGCGGCCGGCTCCCGCCATGGGGCGAGTCTCGACGATGCCGGCACGGGCGGCTACTTCTGGTCGAGTTCGCTCCTCACGGAGAATCCGGGCAGCGCGTGGTACCTCGGCTTCGGTTCGGGCTATTGCTTCATGCACAACTACGACCGCGACTACGGTCGTTCTGTGCGCCCGGTGCGTTCCGCTCAGTAGCTCCCGTTCCCCCGAATTTGCAATCACGATCGGCGAGAATATCAGCATTTGCAATGCGGAAAAACAACAATATGCGGCTGCCGTGGTACGACAGCCCTACAGCCCAGCGATGGGGTTGTAGGGCTGTCACAAGGTTGCTGAGCTTGTGGCCCCTGAGGTTTCTCGAAGGGTTGAAGCACCGTGACAGCCGCAGGATTAATGGCAAATTTGTGGGAGACGCGTCAATCGCATCACTACAAGGTTTCTTCAGCATTTGTTGGCTCCTCCATCGCCACTTGTTCCTCCACCCGCTCAAGGGTATAGGTGGAATAGGTGTCGTGGAAGCGTAGGTCGTATTCATTCAGGATGTCGAGTTCGTAATAGCGTGGCACTATGCCTCTGATTCTTAGCTTATGCGTCAGCATGATGGCTTCCTTGTAGGCTTCCCATTGAAACGCTGCGGCTTCCTCTTCCGTCAGGTCGTCGTCGACATCCCAGGTGCGTCCGCTACCGTCGGGGTTGAAGCGGTAATAGACATGGCCGTCTTTCTGCCATAGCCCAACGAGCATCTCCTTGTTGGCGGGACAGGCGTGCAAGGTGCGTGGGTCGATGGATTCGGGATAATAGATCTTTGGGCGCAGTACGAAAAACATGGTCAAGGCAAAGGCAAGAACCAAGACCGCGATGATGAATATGATCCAATACTTCCTTTTCATGGTTGCTGTTTCAATAGATTTTGATGATTTCATACTTCGTGTTGGCCAACTTCGGCATGACAGTGCCGATGGGGGCGTTTGCATAAGTGGGGTCGCAAATGAAGTAGCGCTTGCCTTTCATCATGAAACTCTTTCCCGTCAGCTTCACCTCTTCGCCAAAGCCTACTGCGGTGGCCAGATGGTCGTCATAAAGTACGCCGACCACGTCGTATCCCACAAACCGTTTCACCAGCCAGCCAAAGAGCGCCGAACGGTCTTCGCAGTCGCTGAAGGGCCGGCCGATCACCTCCTCGGGGAAGAAGTACTTTTCGCGGCCGAATTGTTGCTCGTCGATCTTGTAGGCGAAGGCGGTCTGCACGAAGTTGAGCATGATGTCGACCAACTGCACCTTGTTGTAGCGCTTGCCTAGCTCGCCGAAGGTCTGTTCTAGGACCTGTTCCGTTTCCTTGGGGACTGGCGTCTTGAAATAGATGGGAAACACCGTAGTGGGGATCTCGTCGTAATAGCGTAGGTGGGCGGTGGAGTAGGGAAGACTAATGTCGATGTTTGCCTTGTTGAGATGCAGCTTGCGCTGCTTGTCGCAGTCTGCTATGTGAAGCGGCTTGTGGAAATCGAGCCCGATTTCCTTTAGGCCGCTGTCGTCGGCTTTTTCGTCGTAGGAGTAGACGCCTTCGCCTTTCGTCCCATTGCCATAGACGACATAGAACTTGGTGCCGTTGATGCGGAAAAAGGTCTTGGAGTACACCTCCTTGCTGTTGTCGAGGGCAAGCAACAGCAACAGCTGTCCGCTTTTTGAGCCGCGTCCCACCCTAGCCTTGAAACCGTGGTGGTGCAGCATATAGAAGGAGAACAGCACGCGGTCGTTCGCGTTGGTGAACAACTCCTCTGAGATGTTACGTAGCAGGACAAAATACCCCCATTCATTCAAGCCCATGTTGCTGACAGCGGCATTGAGTTGGGCGTGAAACAAACGGATGGTGTCGTTTTTGCGCATGGTTTCGTGATAGGTTGCCACATGCCGCTCCTTGTTGCCATTTGCCGTGATTCTCAATCCGCGAGGTACGTTGAAGGTCAGCGGGCGACCATAGAAATTGATGGCGACTCTGTCGGACTGGCTTGGCATAAAGGCATCGTTTTTCTGGTCGATTTCTTCTTCCCGGATGTTTTCCATTGTGTTGTGCGGCGCATCCACGTCGATGATGCCCGATTGCGCAGGCAGGGAGGGCATGGACACCGGCTTTTTCGAGGGATAGGCACCCGGTAGTCCGGCAAAGCTTTGGTATTCGGTCCAAGCTGCGCTCAGGAACTGCTCGAACTCGTTGAAGGCATCTTGTCGGAATTGGTAGTATTCCTCAAAAGCCTGTTCCTTGAATCGCTCATAGGATCGATTGCGGCGGGTGCTGTCGGTCTGTGCATGACCGACAAGGGGCAGGATGAGCCAACTTAGTGCGACAATCAGTTTGATGCTTCTGTTCATGGTGAATGGTTTTCTATGCCTTAGAGGAGGCGAACTCTTTATTTTAGTCTAAAACATGCGAGATTTTTGTTTGCATCAGAAGCTGTAGCGCAAGTTCAGCGACACCGCCCAAGTGGAATGTGTCGAAGCATAAACATCCCATGATGGATTGGTGAATGTGTATGTGTAGGGGCTTGCTTCGGAACCATTACCAGAAAGCCGGAGTAAAGCTTCTGAGCTTAATCGTTGCATGTTGCCCCAACCGCGATAAATAAGATTGGCCACATTCTTCAGATCAAGGCCGACTTGGATTTTATGAGAGTTGGCTTTCAGGATGAAATCATGCGTGTAGAGCAGGTTGATGGTGTTGAAGAAAGGCGCAACGGCACCGCCACGCTCGGCATACTGGCCTCGGTGGGTGCTCAAGTACTTGTCTGAATTGATGAACTCACCAAATGCGTTTCTGTTGTCGTCATCGACAAAAGGCATGGCGCTCAACTCACTTTCCGTTGGGATGTATATCAAGCTAGAGGCACCACCGTCACCGGTGACATTGGAGGTCATCAAATAGGAATAACGGCAATAGCTGTACATTCCAATATAGGCCAAGTTGCGTCCTTCGTAGTAAACGCCAAACGTGCTACTATGATGCTTGCCAATCCTGAAGGAATAACCCGCATAGAGCATCAAGCGATTGGGTGAGATGTATGAGACATACCCCAGCTCTTCGGCGTTGCCGCCATTGATGCTGTTGATACTACTATAGACCGAAGTCACTTGGTCGCCCACTCCGTCGTTGACGCTTTTGCCTACACCGTAAGTGTATGCAGCCAAGAAATTCAGTTTGCTTCCTACTTGCTTTTGAAGTTGGAGAGTTAGGAACATGTTGTATCCTTTGTTTTGGGAATTAGTCAGATAATATGGAGTAACTGGTCTCCCTACTGAGTTTACGACATTTTCATTGGTCCAATGGGTTCTTGCCTCAGACTCGCCCGGAAGTTGGATGGGATCGCCTTCGCTTAAGCCCAGCTTTTTAATGGTTATCGCGTTGGTCTCCTTGCCGAACACGAAGTTGAACATTCCGGCAAATTCCCTTGGCAGTTTTGTTTCGATGGCGAGCGAAGTCTTCCAAATCTCAGGCATCTTGAATTCCTTGTCGAGTATGGTGGGGCTTTGTGGCGAAACTGGATCATTTAGGGTGAACAAATCTAAGTTGTTTTTGATTAGTTCAGTTTCAGAAGTGTAGAACCCGATATCTGGATAGTTGTAATTGATGTATTGCATCGAACTGCAGTTGCTATTCCCTAAAGTGGATATGAGCCAAACTCCGGGGATGCGGCCGGAATACAACCCGCTGCTGCCTCGGATGACATAGTCGTTCTCATCGTCCAATCCGAGTGAGAACGCAACCCTTGGCAGAAGCATGAATTTTGAAGTCGGCACATCTGCTGTCGATAGCCCCGACATGCTGTTTTCGCCGTCAGCAATGGCGTGGTGAATGCCTTCATCATCGTTCCAGCCTTCGGAGAACTCTTTGTTGTAGTTTCTGTCTTCGATGGAAGGATAGAAAGGTATTTCGGCACGCAGGCCCAACGACATCTTGAAGCGTTTTCCCAACCTTATCTCGTCTTGAAGGTAGGCGGAAGCCAATATTTGGTTCATCCATGGGGTTTCATACACTCGGCTCGCATTGTTGCCGTATGTGTAAAGAAAAGCCAAGGGGTTGTTGCCTTGGTAGAAATCTTCCCACGATTCATAGACATAAAAGCCGTTTCCGCCTTGTTGGAATCCGTTTTCCAGGTGGTTGCGCTCCATCTGGAGGCCGAACAGCAATTCGTTTTTGCCCAACGAAAGCCCGAGTTCCTCGGTGAGTGTCAATACCTTGGCTTCTCTCAAGTTTCCCGATGTGAACGGGTCGGGTCCGAAGGTCGTATAAACGGCTCTGGTGTCGGGCACGCCATCGTAGTCGGTGTCAATGCTTTCGAGAATGTCGACTGTCGGAAAATCGCCCGATGTGGTACCTCTCGGCTCATCTTGATGGGAGTAGGTGACCCGGAAAAGGTTGTTGAACAAGCCACTCTTCGACTTGCTGTTCAACTGGCCGACGATGGAAGAGAAATTCTGACCTTGCATGTAGCGGCAACTCTCGAAGTACAAGGCATAGTCGGAAGTGCGGCCATACATGTAGCGGTTGTAAACTGAGGATGGTAAAGGGGTGATGGAATTCGAAGGGGCGAAACTGTAGGAATTGGTGATTATATTGTAGCTTAAGGTTAAAGTGTTGTAGTCGTTGAAGTTCCAGTCGACACGGGCCAAAAGCCTATAGTCGGGCGTGCGTGAGGTGTAGTTGTCGTAGCGACCAGGGTCGTAGCCGTAGCGGCTGACCAGGAAATTGCGTATTTCGTTCATGCGGCTTGCCGTCGGACGATTGTAGTAGGAGCTACCTCCCCATTCAGTGTCCTCGCTTGGGCGGGCAAATCTGGTTTGTGCAGGGTCGATGTCAATCAGGTATTCAAAGTTGAGGTAATAGAACAGTTTGTCTTTCACGATGGGGCCGCCAACCGACAATCCCATGGTGTTGTCGAAGGATTCCGAGAGGATCAATGGGTCGGGATAATGGTTGAAATCATCTTTTCTGCCGTACCTGACCCCGTACATGGCATCGCTGTTGTAGAAATTGTAGAGGCTGACATGAAGGTCGTTGGTGCCGCTTTTGGTGATGGCGTTGATGGCGGCTCCCGTGAAGTCGTTTTGTCGCACGTCGTAAGGGGCTATGTCGTATGTCAGGCTGCGAATCTGTTCCAGTGAGGGTCCGGTGCCTCCGGGGAGGTTGCCGCCAATGCCAAACACATTGTTGAAAACCGCACCATCCACGGTGAAATTTGATTGCCTTTGATTGCCGCCGCCAGCCGCAAGTCCTGAAGAGGTGGTGACGGATTGGGGGATCAAGGCCAACACGTCGTTCATCTGTCGCGCCATGGAAGGCACGGTGCGAAGCATTTTGTTGGTCAACAGCTGCGAAGTACCGATTTGCTCGTCGTTATAGATCTCGATCTCGTCTTCCCATTCGTCTTCCAACAAGCGGGCGAGCAATTCGAAGTCTTTTTTGAAGAGTTGGTTCTCGTTGATTTGGAAAGGCAGTATCTCGTTTTCATAGCCTTTCATCTCAATTCTCAACTGGTGGGCACCCACAAGAATGGAATCCAATACAAGTGGCGTTGTTTTGTAGGGCGCGCCGTCAATGGTCACAAACGCGCCTTCGGGGTCGGTGTTGATTTCCAAGCGGCCACAGATGGGGGCAAGTTTTGCTTTGACACCTTTCACGTCGCCGTCGAGCACCACTTCTCCTGAATAATCATGATGCGATTCTTTTTTCAAGACGAACTCGTATTTCCCAAAGGGTAGGGTGGCTGTGTAGGGCGTCATCCCGACATGTTGGCCGTTCAAGATAAGTTCGGCTCCCGATGGCACCGAAGAGATGGTTAATGCTCCAGTCTCGGATTCGACCACGAGTCCCTCAACGACAATTTTATATGTGTAGAGCGACTCGATCTGCGGGACGTACTTCGTGATGTGCAGTTCGTATTTGCCCCAATCCGGATGAGCGATCTTGAGGGTTTTCAGTCCAGGAGAGACCCATACCCATATTTCGCCCTCCATGATGCTGTGGGCCACCACCTGCGACCCATAGTCGGAGGAGAAATGGAAGCCTTCCTTCTTTTCGGGGGAGATGTTTTGTGTGGCGATGCGCAGCAAGGCGCATTGCTTGCCGTTTTCGTCTGTTTCGATGTGTTTGCGGGCCGACATGTCCATGGGCAGCGACTCAACGCTGACGACTTTATAGTCTTGTGCTTTTGCTACAACAAACAAGGACAAGAACAGGGCCAAGAAATATAAAGGTAGTTTTTTTGTCATATCAGGTGGAGCTTAGGTATACAACTTTAATAAACATCAGAAAGGCTGAAGAGCGCATCCAAGGGGAGCTTGTCGTTTTGCCAAGCCCTGACGTGGATGATGGGCACTTCGAAACGCAGGTCCACCAACAGGAAAAGATATCCAACGTCGCCGTAGTTGCTGGAGAAATACTCCTGCCTGACGCGGATGCCATAGAACTCGTCGCCATCCGAGGCTCTCTTGAAATCGGTATCGGTGAAGTTCAGGTTGATGTATTCCTTGGTCCTGAAATGCTGTTTCAGTCGGTCCATGTATTGTGCTTTCGACAAAGTGTCGTATTTCACGCTTTCGGTGATGATGACATTGTCGGACAAAACCCTCTTCTCCACCTTGTTGCCGACGATGATCAGGGCGTTTTCGGAGAAAATGCTTTCAAGGTATTTGTCGCGGCCAAGGGCATAGGCGGTCTGGTAGTCCTCCAAGAAGGTCATCAGCAGGAGACGTGAGTCGCGGTTCCATTTTCCCTTGCTCAGGATATCCCTCTCAGCCACATCCGAAAGGGTGAAGGCCAACGACTCGATGAGGTTGTCTTCGTTGAAGCGGAAGGTGATGTTCTCGATGAACTGCTTGTTGTTCCTAAACCTGAATTGCATGGTGATGCTGCGGCATAAGGTCAGGTTGCCGAAGTCCAAGAAGCGGTATTCTGGTGTGCCGATGATGCTGGCATGACCATATCGGATAAGTTTCTCGAAGCTTTCATATCCTTCGGGCGTGAAATAGCTTTTGACGGATGTGTAGTCCTTGTTTCTGATGGCCGCTTCCACCAGGCGGATCCTTTTGCCCATTTCCTCGTGATCGTGGGGCTTGGCCGTGGGCATCTCCATGGCCTTGTTGCTTTTGGCGAGGCCGTATTCATCGGCGGCATCGGTCTGTTTGGGTGAAGTCGCAGGCTTGCTTTCTTTGAGGGTCTTGGTGAGGGGAACGAGCTTGACGGCGGAGGAGAATTTTTTCTCGCCTTTCGTTTTGATGGTTTCGTAGATGTCGGTCGGGGTTTCGTTTTTGTCGTACTTGTAGGTGCATTGGATGCGGACCTCGTCCATGTCGGCATATTGCAGGTCGAGTGTTCCGACGCCGTCTCTCACGCGCGGGCCTTTTTGCAAGGTGTTGCCGTCGTTATACTCGTAATCCAGGTTGGTGACTTTGTGTTTCGTGCCGTCCTTGTTATATTCGATGTTCAGCACCACTTTGTATTTCTCCTGGAAATCGTTGATCTGTTCCCTCTCGAAGGAGACTGGGGTGAACTGTAGGTTGCTCAGCAGGTTGTCGATTTTGGTCTCGGCGAGTCGGGTGGCGGGTTGGGCTTTCCCGTTTTGCTCGATGCTGATGTTTGTTCCCAAGCTTATGACATAACTCCAATAGAGGTATTTCAAGGCGTCGCCAATTCGGATGTCGTCGATGGCTTTGCATCCTTCCGAATAATAGAAGTTGACATCCTCGACGGCTTTCTTTTCCTTTTCTTTCTTTACGTCGATTTCCTTTTGCTCGATCTCTTTCACGATTTCGTCGATCTTCTCCTTGCTGATATAGACGAAGACGGTGTATTCCTTGTTTTTTTTGTCGGGCTTGGCAATGATGAGTTGCTGGTAGTCGGATAGCCTGACATTGGTGAAGGTTTCGGAAACTTGTTCGAAAACGACCGTCTCGTCCACGGCCCCGTTTTCGTTTTTCGACTTGATCTCTGATTTCGACGTGACTTTCACGTCGGTCATGATCTGGTCGGCCAAATGCGATACGGCGTATGAGATGGCGGCATTGAGTGAGTCGGCCGTTCCTGTGGCGAAGGAATATTTGTCGGACGACATCACTTTTTGCATGATTTCGCGGTTGTGCGACAGGTCTTGGGCTGATGAAAACAGGGAGAGAAACGTCAGTAGGAAAACTAATGGTAATGCGGTTTTTTTCATGTTTGGGAATGATTAAAAGAAGAAATTCAAGAAATAGAGGCCTTGAGTTGGAAATATTAGTGCAAAAATAGGAAAAAATATAGAAAAAAAGGCGATTTGGGTGTTTTTCGTATTTTTCAGACTAATTCTTTCCCAATCCCGCCTCTATTCGTATATTTGCAAACCCAATAATCGTAAAATGATGAAGAATAAGCTTTATATCGCATTGTTGATGTGCATTTTGGCCATGGCCGCCCATTCCTGCAAGAAAGACCCGGATCCCAACATACAGTCCATCACCATCGAAAGGGAATACTTCCAATATACCCCAACTGCTGTCACCGTCTCTGGCGTGTATGCCTACGATGGCAAGATAGATGGCATCAAGATGCAGGTGGGGCAGAGGCACGACCTCACCGACGCCCGCGCTTTTGATGCCAACCTTGACGGGACGCACTTCACCCTGTTGGTGAACAACCTGCAACCCGGCACGGAATACCACTACTGCTACGAGGTGGACTATGGTTTCTCCAAGCCCTACAAGACCGAGACCAAGACCTTCGCCACGCCTGCCGACTCACCGCTGGTGAAGACGCTGGAGGTGATGGCTTTGGACAGCACCACCGTCCGCGTGAAATGCGAGGTGGTGGCAGAAGGCGGACAAGAGGTGACCGAGCGCGGCATCTGCTGGAACACCTACGGCGATCCGACTTTGGATGACGAGACCAAGCAACATGCCTCGGGCGGCGTGGGACAATACACGCTGCGCATGGAAGGCCTCGCCCTCTCCACGAAATACTATGTCCGTGCCTACGCGAAGAACGCCTCCGGCATCGGCTTCGGTGAGGTGCTGGAGTTTGAGACGGGCGGCAGTACAACGGTGCCGCAGGTCTCGACGGTGGAGGTGAGCAACGTGACCTCCACCACGGCCAGCTGCATGGGCAACGTGGCCAGCGATGGCGGCCTCGAGCTGACCGAACGCGGCGTGTGCTGGAGCCTGAACGCCAATCCGACATTGGCTAGCAGCCATGCCGCAGCCACGGACGCCACATTGGGCGTGTTTGAAGTGGCCATGACGGGCCTGACACCTAACAAGACCTACCATGTACGCGCCTATGCCACCAACGCCAAGGGGACGGCCTATGGCGCCGACCTCACCTTCACCACCACAGAAGGTCTGCCCGTGGTGACCACCTCGGGCATCACAGAGATCACAGCCACCAGCGCGAAGGGCGGTGGAGAGGTGACCGACCAAGGCGCGAGCAATGTGACGGAGAGAGGCATCTGCTGGGGCACGAGCCACAACCCGACCACGGCAGGCACACACGCCAGCAGCGGCACGGGTGCGGGCAGCTACACGGTGAGCATGACCAACCTCACGCCCAATGCCACCTATTATGTGCGAGCCTACGCCACCAACAGCCAAGGCACGGCCTACGGCGCGGAGGTGAGCTTCACGGCCTTGGAAGGCCTTCCCGTGGTGCTGACGCTCGACATGACCGACATCACCTCGACCACGGCCAAGGGGCACGGCAAGGTGACCGACCAGGGCGGCAGCGCGGTGACGGAGCGAGGCATTTGTTGGAGCACCAGCCCCAGCCCGACCACCAATGGCAGCCATGCGAATAGCGGCACGGGGACGGGCGAATACACCGTGAGCATAAGCAACCTCACGCCTGGAACGAGATACTACGTAAGGGCCTACGCCACCAACGACCAAGGCACCACCTACGGTGAGCAGAAGGACTTCACCACGGCGGCCACTTTGCCCACTGTGGTGACGGGTGACATCAGCGGCACCACGGCACACGGTGAGGTGACCGATGCAGGCGGCGCCATCGTGACGGAAAGAGGTATCTGCTGGGGCACGAGC
>JAGBQJ010000061.1 GCA_017632935.1 Bacteroidales bacterium
CACTTCACCATCCAAGCCTTCTTGCCAGGAGTGAAGACGGCCTTGCCGGGGAACTTGGTGGCCATGTCCTCAACCTTGTTACGGTTGGAGGCACGCATGTCAAGCATGTAGTCGATCATCTCCTTGTCGATACCGTTCGGCAGTTCGCACACGCCGTCGGGACCTGACAGGGCAACGACCTTGGCACCGAGCTCGGTGGCCTTGATGGCGGCACCCCAAGCCACGTTACCGAAACCAGACAGAGCAATTCTCTTGCCTTCCATCTTGTCGCCCGTCTGTTTCACCATACGTTCGACATAGTAGATGGCACCGAAACCAGTGGCTTCGGGACGAATCAGAGAACCACCCCAGCCATAGCTCTTACCAGTCAGAGCACCCGTGCTGTGTTCGCGAGCGAGCTTCTTGTAAGCGCCATAGAGGTAACCGATTTCGCGGCCACCAACGCCGACGTCGCCAGCAGGGCTGTCTTGGTCGGGACCAATGTTTCTCCAAAGCTCATACATGAAGGCCTGGCAGAAACGCATGATTTCTTCGTCGGTCTTGCCAACAGGATCGAAGTCGGAACCACCCTTACCACCGCCGAGAGGCAGCATGGTGAGGCTGTTCTTGAAGATCTGCTCGAAGCCCAAGAACTTCAGCATGGAGACGTTGACGGCCTTGTGGAAACGGAGACCACCTTTGTAAGCGCCGAGAGCGGCGTTGTACTGAACGCGGTAACCGAGGTTCGTCTGAACTTCGCCGTTGCGGTCAACCCAAGTCACACGGAACGTGAAGATACGATCAGGCTCAACGATTCTTTCGACGATCTTGGCCTTCTCGAACTCGGGATGCTGGTTGTAGACTTCTTCGATGGATTCGAGCACTTCGCGAACTGCTTGCAGATACTCGTTTTCGCCCGGATGCTTGGCTTCCAGAGCGGTCATAATTTCATTGACTTTCATTTTTTTGACTTTAATTAAAGGTTTATTGTTGTGTTTGAAAGTTTACTGCTTATGTAAAGCGGTGCAAATTTAGGACTTTTATTTGAACAATTTCCAAATTGTACAAAATATTTTCTATTTCCTTACTCACTCACTGTCATTTTGTGGACTATTGTCTTCCGAAACTTCCTTACCATTCTCATACTCAACGATTTTCGTAATCCTACCATCAGGATTATAATAGATTTCCTGACCATGTTTCAAATTGTCGACGTAAGGCACTTCAAGACATTTATATCCCGATTCATCGTAACAGATTTGCTTGCCCCTACCCATTTTGTACTCCGCCTTGCTGGCTAACGCACCACTTGGATAAAAGATGAACCACAATCCATCCATCAAGTCGTCAACAAACTGGCCTTCCTGAAAGACCTGCCCGTTGTCGTACCATTTTTTCGATTCGCCGTTGAGCTTGCCTTTGGCATAATTCTCCTCAGACACTAGCTTGCCATTCACTGAATAGGAACGACAGATGCTATCGCGTTCGCCATGCTTGTACCAACACTCCAACTCAAGCACCCCGTTTTGATGGAAACGCTGATAACGACCCTCAAGTGTATCGTTCTTATAGAAAGCCCTCGTCATCACCTTGCCCTGTTGGGTGTACCAAACGCTCTCGCCATTCAATCTGTCACCTTGATAGCGCAGCTCCGATTTCAGCTTGCCATTTTCCCAATAGGCCTTTTGCACGCCATCATTGCAGGCGCCAAAAAATAACAAGGCCAAAAGAAACGACAAACAACAAGGCTTAGTCATCAATCTCAGGTTTCTTGAATGCATCGACGGGAACGAGCTCAATGATTTTCTTGTCGTATTGATAGATGCTCCAATTCAGGTTTTCCTTACCATCATTGCCCGCCGCGTTCATGTAGTTCTTATAGTAGAAACGATAATTGGTGTGCAACATCGAAGCTTGATAGCAATGCAGGCAGTTGATTAAGTCATCACTACCGTACTGCATCAAGGCATTGAGGAAATAACAGCCCACATCGTAACCTTCAAAGGCATATTGCTGCGGGTCGATGTCATACTTTTGCCTGAAACGAAGCACAAAACGCTTGGCTTCATCGCTGTTATAGTCAACGAAACAGTCGCTAATATATATAGCGTTCATTTTCAACAGGTTGTCAACCAAAAGCTTCTCATGTTTCTGCCAATCGTGGACACAGACCAAAGTGATGGGATACCTATCGGCTTGTTTGGTAAACGCGTTGAGCATTTGGGTGGCAAATACGTTGTCGTCACCGTAGGCAATGACTACGTTGTCGCGCACCCCCGAGAGTTGCGACCTCACCGAGCCAATTTCGCTGTAAGGATAACGCTTCACAGTATTGGTCAGCACGACTTCGTTGGTCTCCCCGCTTTGGAAATCGCCCGTAGAATACACCTGGCCTTCCACGTCAATGGTCGGCACCAAGCGGCTGCCCATCTGTTGGCGTTCGCTTTCGTTGCGCGCAAACTGCAGGAAATCATCGCCTTTCACCGTCACTTCCTCATTGATGGCCATATTCAGATGATGCTCCAATTGATCCAAGAAAGCCGAATCGGCGGCGTTTTCGCGACTGACAATGAACACGTTGGCATCGGAATAGCGGTTTTTCACCAAATTGGAGAGCGTCAGAATCATGCCCACATCACCCGCTTTTGCCTTGATGACATTGGGGCTGTCCTCAATCACGGCCTTGCGGGTTGACAAGGGGTTGACCACCGTGATGCCATTGGCTTTGGCATATTCCTCGACGATATCGAAAGCGTTGCCGAAGAACGGACCCACAATCAAATCAATATCCTTGTTCTCAATCTTCGCCAAGGCATTTTCAGCCGTGGCGACATTGTCGGTCACATCGATGACAGTCAGATCCAACTTCATGCCTTGTCTTTCCATGGCTTCGGCTGCAATCATGAAACCTTCGTAGAACTGCAGGAATGACATGGGGCGCGACTTCTTGGACTTGGCCGCCTTATCCTTTGACAAATCGACACTGCCGATGTTATTCAAATATAAAGGCACCATCAAGGCAACATGGTATTGTTTGGTCGCATTCGCAGGATCGGCCACACAATCAGGGATTTCGCCCATCTCGAAGTCAAAATCCAACTGCTGATGTTCCTGAATCTCTTCCGGCTCGGCAGGCACTTCAATTACATCAACAACTTCGTCCTGTTCTTGCTCTTGCTTTTGCACCCAATAGAAATCGGAAATCGGCTGGATAGGTATCAGTACAATCTGATTGACAAACACATGAGACCCGACAGAGACATTCTTGGCTCTGAAGGCAGTTTCGTTCACCTTCCAGCGCTTCAGTAGCGTTGTCACACGCTCGTTGTTCTCGCAGGAATGCACGATGTAATCGTTTTCATTAGCTATCTCGGGAATCACGATGCGCGTCCCTTCATGCGGGTCCTCGAACGTCAGTCTGGGATTGGCACGTTTCAGTTCCGCCACATCGATACCGTATTCCTTGGCGATGTCGTAAAGGTCTTCGCCACGCTGCACGATGCGGGCTTTGCCATCAAAGAATTCCTTATGATTACTGCTTGGTGTTTGCTCGACAACAGGTTCCGGCTCAGGTTCTGGTTCAGGCTCAACCACAACGATTTCTGGTTCTGGCTCAGGTTCAGGTTCGGGTTCAGGCTCAACCACAACAATCTTAGGCTCTGGCTCTGGTTCCGGTTCTGGTTCTGGTTCGGGCTCGACTACAACAATTTCAGGTTCCGGCTCTGGCTCGGGTTCGGGTTCGGGCTCGACTACAACGATTTCTGGCTCTGGTTCAGGTTCAGGTTCCGGTTCGGGCTCGACTACAACAATCTCAGGCTCTGGTTCAGGTTCAGGTTCCGGTTCGGGCTCGACTACAACAATCTCAGGCTCTGGCTCTGGCTCTGGTTCGGGTTCGGGTTCGGGTTCAGGTTCGACCACAACGGGTTTTGGCTCTTCCTGCTTGGGCTCAGCAACGGGACGAACGGGGATACCAAGCACATGCCCGACCTTCAGGCCGTTCTTTACCTCAGGGTTCAACGCTTCAAGTTCTTCGATAGAGACATTGTAAACCTTGGAAATGCTATAGAGGGTATGCCCTTGCTTCACGCGGTGCATGTAGTATTCCTTGCCACCGATTTTGGTAATCTCGGACGAACGCTCAACCACCACGTCTTGCGCCATCACATTGCTCGAAAGCAACATTCCAAAAAGGAAAAAGAGGAAGAAAAACAGTTTATTTCTCATTATCTTGCTAATTTTCAGTATTATTCCCATTCAATGGTCGCCGGCGGCTTCGACGAGATGTCGTAGCACACACGGTTGACCCCTTTCACCTTATTAATAATATCGTTCGACACCTTGGCCATGAACTCATACGGCAGGTGCACCCAATCGGCGGTCATGCCGTCGGTGGAGATCACCGCACGCAAGGCGATGGTGTACTCATAGCTTCTCTCGTCACCCATCACGCCGACTGACTTCACGGGTAACAGAATCGTGCCTGCCTGCCAGATGCTGTCATACAGGTTATCGGCCATCTCGTTAGGATAAGACGCACTCGGCAGCTCGCAAGGCCAGTTGCGCAGGCCCTTGATGAAGATGTCGTCGGCCTCGCGAAGGATGCGAAGCTTCTCTTCGGTCACCTCGCCCAAGATGCGGATGCCAAGACTCGGCCCAGGGAAAGGATGGCGGCCGATGAGTTCGCGCTTGATACCCAAAGCACGGCCCACGCGTCGCACCTCGTCCTTGAAGAGGGAACGCAGCGGCTCCACAATCTTCAGATTCATCTTTTCGGGCAAACCGCCCACGTTGTGGTGGGACTTGATTTTGCAGCTCGGCCCGTTGACGCTCACGCTCTCAATGACATCAGGATAGATGGTGCCTTGGGCGAGCCAACGTGCGCCCTCAATCTTCTGGGCCTCGGCGTCGAAGACGTCGATAAATGTGGAGCCGATGGCCTTACGCTTGGCCTCAGGGTCGGTCACGCCTGCCAGCTTTTGCAGGAACAGCGGTCCGGCATGGACACCCACCACATTGAGTCCCATTTCCTTGTAGGAGTCGAGCACATCCTCAAACTCGTTCTTGCGAAGCAGTCCGTTATCTACAAAGATACAGGTCAAGTTCTTGCCGATGGCCTTGTTGAGCAGCACGGCGGCCACGGTGCTGTCGACACCACCCGAAAGGCCGAGGATGACTTTATCATTGCCCAGTTGCTGCTTCAAACTTGCCACTGTATTGTCGATGAAGGAATCCGGCGTCCAGTCGCCCTTGCAGCCACAGATGCCCAACGCGAAGTTGGCCAACATCTGCGGGCCTTCTTTGGTGTGGAACACCTCGGGATGGAACTGCACGGCGTAGGTCGTCTCCCCTTCTATCTTGTAGGCGGCGTTTTCCACGTCGTCAGTCGAGGCGATGATGCGGGCGCCTAAAGGCAGCTTGGCGATAGTGTCGCCGTGGCTCATCCACACTTGGCTGGTTTTGCTCACGCCTTTAAACAAGGGCGAAGCCTCGTCCACCACCGTCAGCATGGCGCGGCCATATTCGCGGGCGATGCTGCCGTTGACCTCGCCACCGAAATGCTGCGCGATGAACTGCGCGCCATAGCAAATGCCCAGCAGGGGCAACTTGCCTTTGATGCCCTCAAGGTCGGCAAAAGGCGCCTTCTCGTCGCGCACCGAGAACGGGCTACCACTGAGAATCACGCCTTTGACATTAGGGCCTAGGGTTGGTATCTTGTTATACGGATGGATTTCGCAATAGACATTCAACTCGCGCAGGCGGCGACCGATAAGCTGCGTGACCTGTGAGCCAAAGTCAAGAATGAGAATCATTTCTTGCATAACCGAAATTTTGTGCAAAAATAGTGTTTTTTTACGGAAAAAGCGTAATTTTGCAGAAAATGGATTTGTTATGCTATTAAAACTGTTCATGTACCTATTCTTGTTGGGCGTGTCCATAGCGCCTGCCATTCTCCTTATGTTCTTTATCTACTTCAAGGACAAATACCAAAAAGAGCCCTTCGGGTCTTTGGTGAAGGCCTATTTCACGGGTATGTTGGCGATCGTTTCCACAATGCTCATGGTCACCATCACGGATTACACCATAGGGCTCATCCCCTATCTCAACGAAACCGTTTTCTACGACTCTTTCATCACTGCGGGAATCCCAGAAGAAGTGAGCAAGTTTCTTGTTTTCATGGTTTTCATCTGGAACGACAAGAACTTTGACGAATACTTCGACGGCATCGTGTATGCCTCATTCATCAGTCTGGGATTTGCCACGGTCGAGAACATCATGTACGTCCTGCCTAGCGGTCTCGGCGTTGGCATCATGAGGGCTGTCTTGTCGGTTCCCGGCCACTTCTTCTTCGGCATCATCTTGGGCTATTTCCTGTCGTTGGCCAAGTTCAACAAGAGCAAGCGCGGGCTTTATATTTTCCTAGGTCTGCTGTTTGCCATCCTCGCCCATGGTCTGTTCGATTGGCTGCTCATGTTCAGCGAGCGCGCAGGCGAGGTTTTGGGCATCTTTATCTATCAACTCTTCATTGCCGGTGACATCTTCCTCTGGCGTTTGGGTCTTAGGCTCATCAAGAAGCACCAAGAGAATTCGCTCGCGCAAGCCCAGCAATTTGACGGGAATGTAACGGACATGCAATAATTTCTTATCTTTGCGGCAAATTTAAACCTTATTATCATGGCACTCAATTGCGGAATCATAGGTCTTTCGAGCACTGGAAAGACCACCATATTCAACTGTATTTCAAACACCAAGGCGGAGATTGGCTTTGCCTCAAAGTCGAATATCGGCATGTGCGAGGTGGTGGACGACCGCCTCAAGCTCATCGACAACATCTCCCACTCGAAGCGCATCGTGCCCGCCACGGTCGAAATCGTCGACCTGCCCGGCTTGAGCAAAGGCGGTCAGGGTGTGGGCAACAAACTCCTCGCCGAAGTGCAGACCATGGATGCCCTCATCCACGTGCTGCGCTGTTTCGACGACCCCAATATCCCCCACAGCGAAGGCAGCATCGATCCCGTGCGTGATATGGAACTCGTTGACCTGGAGCTGCAGGTGCGCGACTTGGATTTGGTCACCCGCAAACTGGAGCGTGTGCAAAAACTGCTGAAAAACGGTGAAAAGGACAACAAGAAAGCCTTCGATGTGCTCAGTGTTTACAAGGAAACCCTCGAGAATTTCGGTAACGCCCGCGACGCCAAAGTGGCCGAAGAAGACAAGAAGTTCGTTCAGGATATTCAGCTACTGACAGCCAAGCCCATTATCTATGTCTGCAATGTGGACGATGCATCGGCCACAACGGGCAACAAATATTCAGAAGCCGTCAAAGCCGCTTTGAAGGAAGGTCAGGAGATGCTCATCATCGCTGGTAAGCTGGAGGCCGAAATCGCTGAGCTTGATGCCGATGACCGCCAACTCTTCATGGAAGATGCTGGTCTGACCGAGCCTGGCGTGAACAAGCTGGTGCGCACCGCCTACCATACCTTGAACCTGCATTCTTTCTTCACTACGGGTCCTGACGAAACCCGCGCCTGGACCATCCATGTGGGTGACACCGCTCCCATCGCTGCCGGAGCCATCCACAGCGACCTGCAGCGTGGCTTCATCCGCGCCGAGGTGATGAGTACCGAAGACTTTCTGAAATACGGCTCTGAAGCCGCCGTGAAAGAAGCAGGCAAGTTCCGCGTGGAAGGCAAGACCTACGTCGTGCAGGACGGCGACATCCTCAACATCAGATTCAACGTGTAATGGAACAAGTCATCCTCGTTGACGAACAAGACCGCCCCATCGGGCTGATGGAGAAGCAGGCCGCGCATATAGAGCCGCATCTTCACAGAGCCTTTTCTGTTTTTATTTTCAACTCGAAAGGCGAATTGCTGATGCAGCAACGTGCGCTCTCGAAATACCACTCTCCTGGCCTTTGGACCAACACCTGTTGCAGCCATCCACGTGACGGCGAGACGCTTGAGGAAGCCACCTCACGCCGCCTGATGGAAGAGATGGGCATGGCCTGCGAGATGCACGAGGTATATACCTTTATATATAAGGCTTACGTCGGCGAAGGCCTCACTGAGCACGAGTTTGACCATGTGTTCATCGGGCAAAGCGATGACATACCTCAAATCAACCAAGACGAGGTAGAATCGTGGAAATACATGAGCATTGATGAACTAAAAAATGACATTTTAGTACATCCAGCGTGTTATACAGAGTGGTTCAAGATCACTTTTGAAGAGATGTCCCACCACGCCGAATTGCTAGGAAAAATCTGAGGTTGCGGGGAATTGCATGTTCCCTTCGACCTCATTTTTTTGAGAAAAAAATTAGTAAATATATTTACTATAAGTATTTTTACTATTTTTGCCGCCGAAATTCAAAATTGAAAACGTTTAAAATTTTATCACTATGAAACGCAAATTTCGCATTATCGTTGGAATGCTTTTGTTAGCCATTCCGTTGTGCATGAACGCACAAGTGAAACCTACTAAACCCAATCAGAAAGCCGATAAGGCCGCAATGGAAAAGGAAAAGCAAAAGAAGATCGAACTAGAAAAATCCGACAAGGAAAAACTTGAGATCGAAAGAATCGAGAAAGAGAAGCATGAGGGTAAAGGAATGATGGGCGGTTTTGAAATGCCCAAAATCTCCGGCTTCGTGCAAGGCATGTATCAAGCCGACCTCAACAACGACTTTGAGCTTCAAGACAACACCTTCAGGATGCGCCGCGTACGTCTGTCAGTCGATGGCCACCTTTCCAAGACCGTGAGCTATAAGATCCAAGGCGACTTCACCCGCAGCCCCATGCTGGTTGATGCCTATTTGAAATACAAACCTTGCAGAGAGTTTGCCATCCAGGTCGGTCAGTTCAAGACCCCGTTCACCTTGGAAAGCCCCATCAACCCTGTCAACCTTGAAATCTTTGACTATGGCGAGGCAGTGCAGCAATTGGTTGGCTACAAAGACGTTTGCGGTGTCGGTGCACTCGGCCGTGACCTCGGCGTGATGGCTACGGGTAGCCTCTTCCCTGTAAAAGGTGAAGAAGGTTACAAGTACAGCATCGTTGACTATGCCGTGGGCGTGTTCAACGGCAACGGTGCTAACAACCTTGACAACAACAATCGCAAGGACATCGTCGGCCGCTTGGAAGTGCATCCTGGCCTGAAAGACCTAACATTGAGTGGTTCGTATTATTATGGTCTGTACAGAAATACAACCGTAGAGGACCAAATAGCGACGAGCGGCATTGCTGTCGGAAAAACAGTTTTCCCCAATGGTGTTCGCAACCGTTGGACTGCTGGCGCTCAATACAACGACGGCAAACTTGTCATCCGTGGTGAATACATCAGTGGTCAAACTGGTTGTAAAAACGGTGGTTTAGACGAACATGCCAATCCAGCTATTTTTGAAGGCATCCTCAACAGTAAAGGCTATTACGCTGTAGCTGGCTACAACTTCGCCCTTGGCAAAGACAAAAGCCAAAAGTTGATGCCCGTATTGCGTTATGAGCATTTTGGCCAAGCAATGGAAGGCACCAACTGGTATACCGCAGGCATCAACTACTGGCCTTTGAAGTCCGTCAACTTCAAACTCGACTACTCGTTGATCCAGAAGGAAAGCGGCACCAACTCGCACCGCGTGGTCGGCATCTTGAGCTACAAATTCTAAACAATAAACCCGGGTTCACTGTTTAACGCTCTATACCGTCATGGCGGAGGAACATCCGCCATCTCCCAAGCGCGAAGACGGCACTCTTTGCATGGGAGATCGCGGATCAAGTCCGCGATGACGGATAGAAGCAGAGTCAAACACTAAAAACATAATATATAATGTCAAACGAAAACAAACTCTCCAACCTCTGGAAGAAAGAAGACTGGCTGGCCGTTTGGATTGGCTTCATCATCATCGCCGTCGGCTGCGTGGCCGTCCTTACGGGCTGGTTCAAGTTCGATGCCGCCAAATTCAAGACCTGGCATTGTGGCGAGGACCTCAAAGAGTCGCAGATTTACAACAACGTGAAACTGTCCGTTGTCACCAATACCGAAGACAAAACGACGAGTTATTATCCGTTGAGTCGCGAGTTGGCCGCTAACGAGGTCTCCACCGACACCATCGTCGCTTTCAAGACGAAGTTCGACAAAGTGCTGAAAGACGGCAATGAGAAATATGAAAAGGTCGTCAACGAGAAATCCGGTAGGAAACTGGAAAAATCCTACACCAAAGACGACTATTATGTATACGACGGTAAGGTCTTCTTGAAGAAAACCGACAAGGAGACCGTCACGGTCAAAGGCGAAGAAAAGACCATCAAGAAAGACAAGTACGTGATTGCCGACAACAGCTACACCTTCGAAGGCGAAGGCAAGAAAGACGCCAAGATCGTCTCGTTGGGCAGTCAGTTCAACCTCGAATTCTGGGGTAAGATCCTGCTGACCTTCCTGGTGCTCGGCATCCTCTTTGCTATTGGCGTCAAGCTGCAAGGCGAAAAGGTGGGCAAGTTTTTCATCGCCTTCGTCGTGCTGTTCCTCATCTCGATGCTGGTCCGCATGGTCAGTGCCGAGTTCACATTGAACCGTTACCTTGAATGGGCCTTCTGGGCCTTGCTCATCGGTCTGCTCATCTCCAACACCATCGGCACACCCGAATGGCTGAAGCCTGCCATCAAGACGGAGTTTTACATCAAGACGGGTCTGGTCATCATGGGCTTCTCGGTGCTGTTCAGCAACATCGCCAAGTTTGGCCTCTACGGTCTCGGCATCGCATGGATTGTGACGCCTATCGTCATCATCTTCATGTGGTGGTTGGGCACCAAGGTGCTGAAGATTGGCAACAAGCCATTGGTCATCACGTTGGCCACAGCCACTTCGGTGTGCGGTACCAGTGCCGCCATCGCCACGGGTGCGGCAGCCAAGGCCAAGAAGGAAGACGTCTCGTTGGCCATCAGCATCTCCATCATCTTCACCATCCTCATGATGGTGTTCGAGCCCATGATCATCCGTGCCTGCGGCATGGGTCAGATGATGGGTGGCGCCTTGATTGGCGGTACCGTCGACTCGACGGGTGCTGTGGTCTTGGCTGGTAACGCCTTAGGTCCGGTTGCCGAGCAGTCCGCCGTGCTCGTGAAGTCCATCCAGAACATCCTCATCGGTTTCATCGCCTTCTTCGTGGCCATCTTCTTTGCCACCAAGGTCGACAAAGACCCGAACCAGAAGGTCGGTGCCATCGAGATTTGGACCCGCTTCCCGAAGTTCATCATCGGTTTCTTTGTTGCCTCTTTGGTGGCCTCGTTCATCATTCAGCCCCTCACCAGTGGCGAAGAGGTGAAAGCCATCAACGGCGTGCTCGACCAATACAAGAACTGGGCCTTCGTGCTGGCTTTCACCAGCATCGGCTTGGACACCAACTTCAAGAGCCTCTTCAAACGTATGCAAGGCGGTAAAGTACTCTGGCTCTACATCTTAGGTCAGCTCTTCAATATCGCCCTCACGCTGTTTGCAGTGTGGTTCCTGCTCTCAGGAAAGGTCTTTGAAGTACCGGTCTTAGACATGTTCAAGTGATGAACAAAAAGCACAAAATATTCAAAGTGATTACCATCGTTGTGGTGGTAATCACTTTGTTTTTGGCCGGTTGGATCATGGCCAACCAGCTTGGTCTCGTCGAAGGCTACGACTTCGGCGCGGGCGCCTATTACTACGCCGACATCCCCACCGAGCAATACAGCGAAATCGACCATGAAGGTGCCTATCAGACCTTGGTGCCCAAATGGATCTTCTACGTCCTCTTCTTCGCCTGGGGCTGGTTGATGTGGCGGCTGTGGGTGTGGATCGAAACCCGCGGAAAGAAATAGGCGACAAATTTCCCAATTCCATTTTTTCTTTGTAACTTTGCAACAATAGAAAACAATGGAATTCCATGCAAACCCCTGATATTCAAAACATACTGGCTGAATTAACGCGTTCCGCCGGGGAAACGCCCAAGGAAATCTTACCCATCGCGGAGTCGGGCTCGGCGAGGAAGTATTTCCGTATCCTCACCAACCAGCGCAGCCTAATTGGCACCTTCAGCAGCAACATCGAGGAAAACGAGGCCTTCCTCTGTTTCAGCAAGCATTTCCATAACCTTGGACTTAATGTGCCTGAGGTCTTTGCCGTTAACGAAGAGAGAACCTGCTATTTGCAAAGCGATTTTGGGGATGACAATTTGTTTGCGCATGTGCAGAAAGCATTGATGGCTAACAATGTGTCGGCCCTTCGACAGGCTCAGGGACCTTTAGACAGCGGCCCTTCGACTCCTTCGACCCTTCGACGGGCTCAGGGCTCAGGGACCTTAGCTTCATATAGCGAAAACGTCATCGAACTATACAAAAAAGCATTAGGCCACTTGGTGAAGCTGCAGGTGCTAGGGCACCAAGGCTTGGACTACACGAAGGCCTACCCTACCGATCGCTTCGATAGACAATCTATCATCGACGACCTCAACTATTTCAAGTACTACTTCGTCAAGCCCCACGAAGAAATCGACTTCAACGAGACGCGCTTGGGCAAGGACTTTGAGGCTTTTGCCGACTTCGTCAGCCAAGCGCCTTGCGACTTCTTCATGTACCGCGACTTCCAGTCAAGGAACATCATGGTCAAAGATGGCGACCTGTATTTTATCGACTTCCAAGGCGGTCGCAAAGGTCCGTTGAACTACGATGTGGTATCACTACTCTATCAAGTGAAGGCACAGATACCGCAAACCACGCGTGACAAACTGGTCGAGTATTACAAAGCTGAACTGTCACGATACATGAGCCCCGAGGCCGTCAAATTCGACATCTACCAGCCTTATTTCGTCTACCTGCGCCTGATGCAGGTGCTGGGTGCCTACGGCTTCAGAGGCCTCATCCAGAAGAAGTCCCACTTCATCGAGAGCATTCCTTACGCCCTAAAGGAATTGAAAACTTGGAACGAAAACCACCCCTTAAACAAATACCCAGAACTCCAACACATTCTCTCTCAACTTTCAACTCTAAACTATCCACTTCCAACTGACTCTAAACTCTCAACTCTAAACTCTAAACTCACAGTTACCATAAACAGTTTCTCGTTCAAGAAAGGCTATCCTAACGATTTCAGCGGCAACGGCGGCGGCTTCGTGTTCGACTGCCGTGCCCTGCCCAATCCAGGTCGCGAACCCGAGTTCAAGACCAAGACCGGCCGCGACTGGGAGGTCATCGACTACCTGATGGCCAAGCCGCCCGTCCATGTCTTCCTCGACCATGTGAAAGGCATCGTCGGACAGAGCGTCGACAACTACCGCGAGCGGCATTTCAGCAACCTGATGGTGTCCTTTGGCTGTACGGGTGGACAACACCGCTCCGTCTTCTTCGCCCAGACCATCTACGAATGGCTGAAAGCAACCTATCCCGACATACACGTGGTGGTGAACCATATCGAACGCAAAATCAAGGAGGAGCACAACGCATGAACCACGACACCACCGTCATGATATTGGCTGCCGGCCTCGGCACACGCCTCGGCGCTTTGACCCAGGACAAACCCAAAGCCTTGGTTCCACTCAACGGCAAGCCCCTATTGCAGCACTGCATCGAGAACCTGATCGCCAATAGTTTTCATCATATCGTCATCAATGTGCACCATTTTGGCGAGCAGATCATCGACTTTGTGGAACTAAACAAGTTTGATGCCGACATCGAAATCTCTGACGAGCGCGACCTACTTATGGATACAGGCGGAGGCATCGTCAAGGCCACTCCCCTATTCAAGGACTCAAAAACCGTTTTGGTGCATAATGTGGACATCATCAGCAATGTGAATCTTGGTGAAATGAGCAGACAATTCCTTGATTCTGATGATGATGCTTGGTTGCTGACGCAAGATAGGGAGACGAATAGGAAGTTGCTGTTCAGAGACGATGACCAACTCATTGGTTGGCACAACAAGGCTGATGGTAGCTTCAAATGGGTTAACCCAGAGATCATCGGCCCTTCGACCCTTCGACGAGCTCAGGGCTCAGGGACCTTAGATTACAACGAACAGGCTTTCAGTGGGCTGCATTTCTTCCGCAGCGATTTGTTTGCTGAGTTTGAGGTCAAGCCTCAGAGTGTCATTGATTTGTATCTTGATTTAGCCAAAAACAACCGCATCATCTCCAAGCCCATCCAACCCGACTATTGGTTCGACCTGGGCAAACCCGAACAGTTGCTAGCTGCCGAAAACTATATAAAAACACTTTGAAATGAACGAAGGCTCCTTCATAGCCAAGCTGGCAAACCATATCCAAAGCCACTACGACCTCACGAAGCAGGAACTGACCGTGGTCTTCCCCAACAAACGCGCGGCCTTTTTCTTGCGTAATGCCTTCAAAGCGCAGTGCAAGCAAACCCTCTGGCTGCCGCAGATGATCTCCATTGAGGAAGCCGTCACCGAATGGAGCGGCTACACCTTGGCCGACAACATCGACCTGCTTTTTGCATTGATCGACATCGACGCACAACTGCATGTGGCACAAAACAGCGACCTCAGCGTTTTCGGCAGCCAAGCTGCACAGATGGCCAAGGACTTCGACGAAATCGACCAATATGGCATCGATGCCAAGAGTGTCTTTGAGTTTGTCTCCAACGAAAAAGAATTGAAGACCTGGGACGTGGACGGCGGCCACCATACGGAAAAAGAAATAGAATACCTCCAATTTTTCAGGTCGCTACATGCGTATTATCAGATGCTGCGCGAGCGGCTAACCCAGGAAAACAAAGGCTACTACGGTATGATTACCCGGCTTTTGTCGGAGTTGTCCGAAGACGAACTGATGGCCAAGATCGGTGACAGGCGCATCATCTTCGCCGGCTTCAATGCCCTGACCAGCACAGAGGAGCGCATCATCGACACCTTGGTCAAAAACGACAAGGCCGAAGTCCTCTTCGACTACGACCATTACTATGTGGACGATACCATCAACGAAGCGGGAACCTTCGCGCGGAAATACAAGCAACGCCATCCCAAATGGCTGGAAAACGGCATCTCCCATGCGCTGACCACCGAGCCGAAAACCATACACATCATCAGCGCCAGCGGCAACGCCATGCAGGCCAAGGCCCTTCAAGCCAAACTGCAAGAAATCCATGATGAAAAACAAGACAAAGCCCAAGAGACGCAGGATGAGAAGCAAGCTGTCATCCTCGCCGACGAGAACCTGCTGATCCCTGTCTTGAACAGCATTCCGAAGTCATGTGCTGGCTTCAAGGTCTCGATGGGCTATCCCCTCTCACAGACGCCCGTCAACCAGCTTGTCAAGCGTTTTTTTGCCTTGTGCCGCCACAAAAGAATCTCACGTAAGGTGACCGAAAACGACAGCGAACGCGAGGCAGAAGGCTGGTACATCTGGCCCATCCTGCGCTTGATGGATCTCGAAATCGTCAAAATCATCATCCCTACAAACGAACTCGATGCTTTCAGCCAATGGAAATACAAGACGGTGAAAGGCGGCAAGTTCATTTTCGAGGACGGTGACATCGATGCCTTGCAGCAGATGCCTAACATTCAGACATTCCTCCGCATGGTATTGAATAGAAAAGACGTGGTCTCTCCTGCCACGATACTGGAAAACATCAGCGAGGTATTGGCTTTCATTGCACATCTGATCCAGTCGAAAAATGAGGAAAACAAGAACGTATTCCTCCTCAACCAAGTCAGCGAAACCGGGAAAATTATCAGCCGACTGCAAAGGGTTGTGGAGCAAAACGCCAGATACATCAAAGACGTGCATGGCCTCGAAGCCTTGTATCGGGTGCTGTCGTCGGCAACGAGCATGAAACTGAACAGCAGCGAGACCGACGGCCTGCAAATCATGGGCTTGCTCGAAACCCGCAACCTCGACTTCGAGCGGCTACACCTACTCAGCGTCAACGAAGGCACCTTGCCACCCGACAAGTCACGCGGCAGCTTCATCCCCCAGTTCATCCGCCGTGCCTGCGGTTTGCCGGACTATTACGACGGCCAAGCCGTGGTGGCCTATCACTTCTATCGACTGTTGCAAAGTGGAAAGGATATTTATTTGTATTACAACGACCTAAGCGACACCTCAGGCGGCGAGGCCAGCCGATTCATCCTGCAAATCAAGCATGAATTGGCCAAGAATGCCAACATCACGGTTGAGGAGGAAGCATTCAGCAACACAGCCAAGTCTTCCCTTGAAGTGAGAGCCTTAAGCGCACAGAAGACCGAGGAGACCCTCCAGAAGCTCCACTACCTGCTTGAAGACGAAGAGAAAGGCCTCTCTCCCACTTCACTGTCGACCTACCTCAACTGTCCATTGCAGTACTATCTCAGGCATATCCTCAACATCAAGGACAACAGCGTCGAGGAAGAGACGGGCACCGATGTCATCGGTACCATCATCCACGACACCCTGCAATTCCTGTTTGACGATTATCTCCCACATGACGACAAGCCACAAATCATCGACAAGAAACTCTTCGACGAGGTTATCAAGCCACGATGGGAGCTGAAACTGGCACAATCCATCGCGAAAAACACGCCCAACGGATTCCCCGACGTAGGCTTCAACTACCTGAACCACGTCAAGGTCGAACAACAGCTTAAAAACTATCTCAATTACACTTCCAAGCAGTTGGAGAACAACGACTTGGTCATTTTAAAGACCGAGGAAAAACTGAAAGCCAAGCTTCGGACCGACCAAGGCGAATTCATCGTCAGCGGCCGAGCCGACCGCATTGACCAATACGATGGACAAACCCGAGTCATCGACTACAAGACTGGCAGGGTTGACAGCGCCGACCTCAAAAAACCCGTGCACCATCACGGCGAGAGCGTGCTGGAATACATGAGACAGATTCCCGACAAGGCCTTGCAACTGCTTCTCTACAAGTACATGTACCTCAAAGAGAATCCATCGGTGGCGCCCGAGACCATAGTCGGTGCCATCCATGGCTTGAAATACGCCCACGGCATAGAATTCGGCCTCTCACAAGCCACAGCGAAGAAAGACGATCCAAACGTCGATGCCGACTTCCTCAGCGATGCCACCTTCATTGCCGACATGGAGGCCATGCTGAAAGCCGTAATCAAAGAGATGCTCGACACGGAAATACCCTTTGTGCAAGCTGAAGACGACAAAAAATGCAAGTATTGCGATTTTAAGCTGATTTGTAAGAGGTAACCATTACCTGAGGATTTCCAAGCTTGCTTGTCCAGTGTAAAGTTTTGTTACACCACTGTAAAAAAACTTTACACTTTGTTTTGAATCTTAAATTTTAAATCTTTGAATATTAAATAGTTACATTTTTGGCATGAGATATGTTTTCTATTGGCACATAAAAAACTATGTGTACTATGAAAGCAAAACATACCTTTTTCGTTTTTGTGTTGTTCCTAGGGGCCTTGAATCAGGTCAAGGCCCAGGACACCGTCGCCATGGACCTTAAAGCCTGTATGCGCTATGCCGTGGAGCATTCCACCAAGATGCGCATTGCCCATGCCGACAACCGCGATGCGCAAATCGACCGCCGAGATGCCATTCTTGCCGCCTTCACACCCACAATTGAGGGCAACACATACGCCTATTCCAACTTCGGCCGCAGCATCGACCCCGAGACTAACACCTATATCAGGACGACCTCGTTCCACAATGGCTATAGTCTCTCGGCGGGCATCAACCTCTTCAATGGATTCCAGGCGGTCAATAACCTGAAAATCACCAAGACGGCACAGTTGATGGGCTTGACTAAGGAGCAACAAACCGAAGACCAGATCTGTCTCGCCACCATGGAGGCCTACTGCAATGTGCTTTACTACACCGAATTGGAGAAAGCCCTGGAAGGACAACTGGCCACAGCGGAAAAATCTGTGCAACTGGCCACAAGGCAGGAACAACTGGGGCAGAAATCCCATGCCGATGTGGTGCAGATGCAGAGTGACCTCGCCGAGCGGCAATACCTGCTGACCACTTGTCGGAACAACCTCAACAATGCCGTCATCACCCTGAAGGATGTGATGTTTTGGCCGATTGAAAAACCTTTGAAAATCGATGGTTTGGCTGTAGGGCTGTCACACCGTGGCAGCTGCATCATCAACGATCCGTTAGTGCGGCAGCCGCAATGCGACAGTCCTACAATGGGGACGGAAAACATTTCCCAAATGGTGGAATTTGCCAAAACCAACATGCCCGCCGTCGTTTTGGCTGAAGGCACGATGAAAAATGCCCGTCTTGCCCTCAAAACGGCCCGTTGGCAGTTGCTGCCCCGCCTCTCGCTCTATGGTGGCTGGTCGTCGAGTTATTTCACCTATCCTGGCATGGAAGGCTATGTGCCCACGCCCTATTTCGAGCAATTGAAGAACAACGGCGGCGAGTATGTGCAACTCTCGTTGAGCATCCCCATTTTCGACCGCCTCTCCAGCCATTCCAACATCGCGCGGAAGAAGAACGCTTACGACCGTGCCCAGGCCGACTACGAGCAGGCGCTCCAAACGGTGGAAGCCGAGGTGCGCCGCGCCATCGCCGACCGCGACGGCTCAGCCGACGCCTTGCGCCAAGCCGACACCCGAGCAGAATTACAAAATGAGGCCTTCGCGCTGAACACCAAAAGATTCGAGCAGGGCTTGATTTCCTCCATCGAATACCAGACGGCCTCAAACACCTATCTCAATGCCCTCGCGGAACAATTGAACGCCAGGCTTCAATACTTTATTAAGAATAGTGTGGTTAATTACTATGGCGGGACATCGTATTTGGAACAATGAGGCTAAGCGGAAATCATAAGAACTCTCCAACCGGAATCTCAACAATTAAACAGTTAAACAATCTACAATCAACAATATGAAATCCTACCTGAAATTCCTATCCCGCAACAAACTCTACACCGCCATTGAGTTCATTGGACTGAGCGTAGCCTTGGCCTTCGTCATCATCAGTTTCTGCTATGTAGTGCAGCAATACGCCGTGACGCGCGAGAACCCCGACCGCGAGCGGATTTATGCCGTGGGCGATAAAGAACAATTCCTTAATTGCTACGGCATGAAAGAAGTTTTCGACGGCAAACTGCCCGAGATTGAAACCGTGTCGCATTTCCATTTCCTGCAAGACCAGCTGATTCACGTTGGC
>JAGBQJ010000062.1 GCA_017632935.1 Bacteroidales bacterium
ATAAAGTCCATGGAACCTGGCTCCCAATAAGCCTCTTTCTTATTGATGTGCTTTTCATATACCTCTTTGATGGCTTCACGCGCATCAGCGTGGTCGCCAATAATCTCCAACACAGGGTTGTATGCCATGTGCGCAAACATCGGTTCCTTTCCAATAATGCGGATGGCTCCAAAATCCTCATCCACCACATGGACTGCGTCTTCGAGCGCAAAATCTTCCACCACACCAACTATTTCGGAACCGAAGTTCTTTTTATACCAAATGCCGAGCGAATCAAGGTTAAATTGTTCCAGCGGCATCCCAGTCTGGCTTTCCAACAAGCCTTGGGTGACCAGCCACTGATTCTCACTAGGCTGCATAAACAACGCTTTGACATGGAAATCGAACATGTTGAAGGCTGTCGTATCGCACAACAAACAACTCACGGAAACAGGAGGCTCTTCCTGATTCAGGCGATCCCAATACGTCCCCATATACGTGCCTCCCGGATAGCCGTAGGAATGCCCCATCCGCTTCACACAAGGCAAGGCCAACAAGTCATTCTCGAAAGCCTCATCGCCCGAAAGGATACTTTCACAAAAAAACAGGTTCTCGGTATTGCATCCGACAGGTCTCCGCTCCAAATGACGCATCTGCACCTCCATGGTAATCACCAAAGCAATCAGAATGATGGCAATGACATTTTGCAACACGATGAACACCTTGGAAAGCACCATCTTGTTGCGGAAACGGAAAGTACCTTTCACCACGTCGATAGGCTTGGCTCGCGACACCACAATGGCTGGGATCAAGCCCGCCAACAACGCCACCACAACCGCTATCAGCAGGTAGGACAGCACATAAAACGGCGAGAACTTGATGCTGATGGCGACATCGCTCGCCAGTAAGCGGTTGACCAACGGCACAAGTGCCTCAGCCAGCAAGATGCCTAACACCATGCACACCGTGGTAAACGCCAACGACTCAAGCAGGTATTTCCCGATGATTCGGCCTTTGGTGGCTCCGTGCAATCGCCTTGTGGCCATCTCCTTGGCACGTTTGCTCGTCAAAGCAACATTAAGGTTGATATAATTGAACAAAGAGGAAATCAACAATAGCAATCCCACTGCCAACAGGCTGTGCATCATGGTTTTGTCGCCTTTTTTCAGATTGGTGCTGCAGTCGCTGAAAAACAGTTCGTCCATGCGCACCAACTGAATTTTGGAAGATAGTCCAGTAACATCCCTCCCTGACAGTTGCCTAATAAACGTCAAATAAGCCGTTGATAACTTTTCCGTCAATGCCGCACTGTCGGCTCCATGAAACACTTTGACGAAGACCCACACCTGTTCGAACATGTTGGCAGGGAGAGCCGGGCTATCGAGGCCACCAAAATATTTGACGCCATCACTAATATCCACATTGACAACCACATCGGGCAAATCAAAGAAAAGTGAGGTGCCGAAATCGGAGATGACCCCCACCACGGTAAACTCACGATTCAACAATTGTATGGTTTTCCCCACGACCTCACCCGACTCCGAAAGCGTCCTGGCAAAGCTTTCCGAAACGAAAGCCGTCAAAGTCTCATCAATCTGGTCGGGATGGCCTTCAGCAAATTGGGTGGGAAACAATTCGAAATAGTCGCGGTCGCACCCCATCACACGCACCACGCGCGATTGCCCATCGAATTTCATGGTTGTGCCTTCGATCCATCCAAACTCAGTAATAGTCTCTATCTCAGGGATGCTTTCGCCAATGCTCGCCTTGAATCCGTACTCGAACTTCATATAGCCCTCCCTGCCAACACTATAGATCTCCTTCCTGTGCGGGTTTTCACGTGTCACAGCGATTTGCTGCGCCACGTAGCAGAAAATGATGACCATAAAGGCCAAACTGATGGTTAGACCTATCGCCTCGATAGCGGTGTAGCGTTTGTTCCGGGAGAGGAATTTCAGGTAGCTGCTCATTGCTGTTTATTTGTTGATTGTTTAACTGTTTATTTGTTTAATTTAATTGTTGTAGGTCGTGTGGCATAATCCGTGCCAAAATCATAAAACAATATGAATCAACAAGATACGATTTTACCCTTTTGTAAAAGTGTAAAGTTTCTTTACAGCGGTGTAAAGAAACTTTACAGTCGTCATGTAAATTGGGTACAGGCTATTTCCCTAATTTTATGAATAAGTTGGAAAAAAGCATAAAATCATCCTAATTAAGGTTGGAAAAAAGCAAAATAGTTGTATTTTTGCGGTTGGAAAAAAGCATTGAAAAATGATTAATAGAAAGATTTACAGTTCTTTAAAAGATTTCTTTTTGAATGACAAAAAATCGCTCCTTGTTACGGGTGCACGACAAGTAGGAAAAACATTTGCCATACGCAAGGTGGGAGAAGAAACATTCAAGCATTTTGTGGAATTCAATTTCATCAAAAATCCGAAACTCAAAACCATCTTTGCCAATCCGCTCGACACAAACGATATCCTGTTGCGCATTTCTGCGTTGACCGCCACAAAATTGGAATCTGGCAGCACCTTGATTTTCTTCGATGAAGTGCAGGAATGTCCAGAAATTGTCACGGCGATTAAGTTTCTTGTCGATGAAGGAAGTTATCGTTATGTCATGAGCGGCTCTCTTTTAGGTGTCGAATTGAAAGACTTGCGAAGCGTCCCTGTTGGTTACATGGCTGAAAAAGAAATGTTTCCGCTCGATTTCGAAGAGTTCGCATTGTCTTTAGGCATGAGTGATGAGGTGATGACACATCTTCATGAATGTTACGATAAGAGAATTCCCATCGACTCTGTCGTTCATGAGAAGATGATGGAATTGCTTCGTCTATACCTTGTGATTGGAGGAATGCCAGCTGTTGTGGAGAAATATTTGGACACCAACAATATGCACGAAGTCCGACGCGAGCAGGAGAACATCCTGAAACTGTATAAAAAGGACATTGCAAAATATGCCGGCAACAAGCTATTTATCAAAGAGATTTTTGAAAGGATTCCGTCGGAACTCAATGCCCAAAACAAGAGATTTATACTAAAATCGCTGAACGATAGAGCAAAATTCGAAAAATACGAGAACAGCTTCCTTTGGCTGACCGATGCAGGGGTGGCCTTACCCACATATAATGTCGACAAACCTTGTGTTCCGTTGAAACTCAATGAACAACGCAACTTGTTCAAGTTGTTTCTTAATGATGTTGGCCTGCTGTCCTGCATGTACTCGTCTGGTTTTCAACTCAATATCATGATTGGCGAAATCAATGCAAACTTCGGTGCCGTTTTTGAGAATTTTGCCGCACAAGAACTTCGTTCGCATGGTTACGACCTTTACTATTTCAACAGTAAAAAACAGGGAGAACTCGATTTCGTCATTGAACACGACAATCAGGCTCTCCCGATAGAAATCAAGTCAGGGAAGGATTACAAACGGCATAACGCTCTTTGCAATGTGATGAAAAACGAAGAATATGCGATAAAAGAGGCTTTTATATATACGACAAAGAACATTGAAATCCTTGACCGAAACATATATCTTCCGGTGTATCTGTTGATGTATCTCCGTGAACGAGAACTACCGAACAAAAAGATAGTGTTCAGTCCGATGTAGTTTTCTGGCATTGTTATTCCTTCTTCAACGCCATCACCGGGTTCACCCTCGCCACGGAGACGATTTGCCAAAGCACCGAGCCGATGGCGATGACAAACGACAGCACCACCGTCACCACGAAGATCCACGGATACAGGTCGATGCGATAGACGAAGTCCTCCAGATAACGCCCGCACACCCATACCGCTATGGGTATGGCGATGACATTGGCGATGAGAATCATGATGACGTATTCCTTCAGGTTGCGGCGAATCTCGCTTTGCATCGTGCCGCCAAACACCTTGCGGACGGCGATGGTCTTCTCGCGCTCGGAGGCGAAATGCGTGCTCATGGCCACCAGACCCAGAAGCGAGAGCATCACCGCCACTGCCATGAACA
>JAGBQJ010000011.1 GCA_017632935.1 Bacteroidales bacterium
ACGTAGTGCCTTGGGTCTCAAGCAGCTCACTCCTCCTCCGTGGGATGCCCTCGACGAGAACCTCAAGGTGGGCGACACTGTCAAGGGTAAGGTCGTCGTCATCGCCGACTACGGTGCGTTCGTCGAGATCGCTCCTGGCGTTGAAGGCCTCATCCACGTGTCCGAGATGTCATGGAGCCAACACCTCCGCAGCGCCCAGGACTTCCTGAAGGTGGGCGACGAGGTGGAAGCCAAGGTCTTGACCCTCGACCGCGAGGAGCGCAAGATGAGCCTCGGCATGAAGCAGTTGATGCCCGACCCGTGGGCCAACATCACCGACCGCTATCCGATTGGTTCGAAGCACACCGCCACCGTGCGTAACTTCACCAACTTCGGTATCTTCGTCGAACTCGAAGAAGGCGTCGATGGTTTGATCCACATCAGCGACCTCAGCTGGTCCAAGAAGATCAAGCACCCGGCTGAATTCACCAAGGTTGGCGAGACCATCGAAGTCGTCGTCCTCGACGTCGACCAGGAGAACCGCCGCCTCAGCCTCGGCCACAAGCAACTCGAAGAGAATCCTTGGGATGTGTTTGAAACCGTCTTCACCGTCGGTTCCATGCACCAAGGCACCGTCATCAGCGCTAACGACAAGGGCGCCGTGGTCAGCCTGCCTTATGGCGTGGAAGGCTTCTGCCCGAGCCGTTACATGAAGAAGGAAGACGGCACACCTGCAAAGGTGGACGACAGCCTCGAGTTCAAGGTTCTTGAGTTCAACAAGGAAAGCAAGAAGATCATTCTCGCCTTGCCTAAGGTAGAGGAAGAGAAGGAAGTCAAGACTGCAGAGGAAAAGGCAGCCGACAAGGCAGCTAAACAAGCCAAGCGTACTGTGAAGGAAATCAATGACAACATTGAACACAGCACCCTCGGTGACCTCGAAGTTCTCGCTGGTCTGAAGGAAAACCTTGAGAAGCAAGAGAAAGCCCAAAAAGGCGAATAATTGCTTCAATAAAAAAACAGGGCGTGAAAATCACGCCCTGTTTTTTTTATTTCTTCTTCACGTAGTCATTCATCTTCGCCTTGCCCCAAATCACCTCCATGATTTTGAGGCTCTCCTGCACATCCATGTTGCCACGGGCTTCGAGGTTGCGCTGGATAAAGACGCAGTCGGTCAACTCGGCGTTGTCGCAGACGATGTCGCGGGCCAAAGCATCGCAGGTGGGCGCACCACAGATGCCGCAGTCGGTCTGAGGCAGACGGGCACGGTATTCGTCAATCTTCTTCATCTTCTCCAAAGCGACGGCGATGTTGTCGTCCAAGACAAGCATGGAACGCGGCTTGATTTCGCCGACTTTCATGTGGCGCATGAGGTAGTTGCGTTCCTCCTCCAGCTCGTGGTCCTTGGTTTGTTCGCCCTTGCGCTCGCGGTCGGCGATCTTTCTGGCGCGACCGAAGACGCGTTCGCACATCAGGAAACGGTTGTCGCAGGTTAGGATGCCACCTGGGCAGCTTTGGTCGCAGGCACGCAGCTCAAGGAAGTCGACATTCTCAATTTCTTCGTTTTCAACCTTTTCCAAAAATTCAATGACATTGTGGATCTCATCGATGGAATAGGAGTGTTGTGCATCTGAGAGGCGGCGTTCGCCGTTGGTCAACGAAGTCAGCACACCATCAGCGGAAAGTTGCGACACGGGCAACTTCTGCTCTTTGTAGCCATGGCCCTGCTTCTTGATTTCCTTGTAAACACGATTATATAAGGAGTCCATGTTAATGACGCCGTCGACCAATGACTTCTCTTCGCCTACGGGGCTCTTCACGGCAGCAATCTTGGCTGCGCATGGCGTGATGTAGAAGATGCCAATCTGGTCGTCTTTGATCTCCAGTTCCTCTTTGAGTTTACGGCGGATATACATGGCCGAGATGTCGAGCGGTGCGCGCAAGGGGATGAGGTTTTCGGTCAGGCCGGGGAACTTCACCTGGATGAGACGCACGATGGCCGGACAGAAGGTCGAGATGAGTGGCCTGATGTCGGGATTCTCGGCGGCATATTTGTTTTTGGCTGCTGTGTAGATGGGTATGGAAGACTCGGTCTCCAACACATGGGTGAAGCCCAGATCCTTGAGGATGCCGTAGATGCGCGACACGGTGATGTCGTTCGGGAACTGGCCCATGAAAACGGCAGGCACCAAGGCGACTCGGATGGGGAAGTTGAAGATGTTCTCGAAGTCGTCCTGCTCAATGTAGATGGAGCGGGTGGGACACACCTTGAAACAATTGCCGCAGTCGACGCAGCGGTCAGGCATTAGGACAGCCTTGCCATCGCGCACACGCAATGCCTCGGTGGGGCAGATCTTCATACAGCGCGAGCAGCCGATGCAGGTGTCTTCATCTATCTTTAGGGCGTGGAAGAACGGAGTCTTTTCCATAGTTTTCAGTTGTTAGTTGTTCAGTTGTTCAGTTAGGCATGTCATCCCAGCGAAGGCTTGTGGGAGAGCGGGGATCTATGCCGGCTTGTTCAGGTAAAATTCACCTCCATCTCGACGGTGGTGCCAACACCCACGGTGGAGGTCACATTCAATTTGTCGACGTTCTTCTGGATGTTAGGCAGACCCATTCCGGCGCCGAAACCCATGTTGCGCACCTCGGGCGAGGCGGTGGAGTGGCCTTCCTGCATGGCCCAGTCGATGTCGGGGATGCCTGGACCGGTGTCCACGACCTTCAAGGAGATCTTGTCTGGCTCGATGTCGGCATAGATGGTGCCGCCGTAGGCGTGCGCGATGGCGTTGACCTCAGCCTCATACAGGGCAACGACCACCCGTTTCACAATTTGAGGGTTGATGTTGAGCTGCTTCAAGGTCTTCTTGATGGCGCTCGATGCGGCTCCTGCGTTGACGAAGTCCGCTTCATATACTTGGTATTCTAAGTGCATGGCGTGGCGTTTTGGTTTGACATCAGAAAATGGGGAGCATGCCCGCTTTGAAGAGCAGCCCGCAGGCCTTGAACATGGAGAAGTCACATTCCATGACCACCATACCTTCGTCCTCGGCTTCCTCGATCATCTCTTCAGTGGCTTTCTTTTTTCGGACTAGCACGATGATGTCGAGGTTACCCATCTCACAGGTGCGGATGGTCTGCATGTTGCAGAGGCCGGTCAAAATAACAGGGTTGTAGTCGCCCAAGGTCAGCACGTCGCTCATCAGGTCGGAGGCGAAAGCGGTTTCGTGTTCTTCGTCCAAGCGGTCTTGGCCGCAAAGTACCTTGGCATTCAAAAGTTCAGATATTTCTCTGAGTTTCATTGTATGTTGAATTGTTGGTTGTTTAATCGTTTAATTGTTGGTTTAATCTGCTACAAAAATAGACCTTTTTTCGATTGTATAGGTCTAAAAGGATGTTTTTGTCGGAAAAATCTCCAAATCCGCTTTGCCTTTCCGATTTCTTTATAAATTTGCAGCGGTTCTTATGAAAAACTTATAGGTTGCACCCGACACGAAATTAGGGATAAAAAAATGAAAAGATGGATTTTAGGTTTATCAGCGATGATGCTTATGACGATTTCCGCTTGTAAGCGCGATGTCTATGGAAATGTGTTTGTCAACAGGGATCCTGTGACTTTCCATGTGATTTCTGAGGAGGGGAAACCTTTATCGAATGTAAGTTTAAAGGCTGTGGAGGTAGACGGTTTCGATAATGATCCCATTGTAGGCAAAACGCAATACGCCTATACCGATGCCGAGGGAGTGGTCACCGTTGACGCTGCTCGCGACAACGGGGAAGATTTGCTTGGAGAACGCACTACAAGATTCACCTTCACGGCTACAGATTATGTCGTTTTTGATACTGTCTTCAATGCATGGGAAGGAACAGTTGACATAGTCCTTTATAAAGAATAAGTTAGAGGTCTGACTGTAAGAAAGAGGGCGCGGCATGGTTGTCACGCCTTCTTCATATAAACTAAAACAAAGATTTTTGGGCATTGTTTGGTATGCGGATTTTTATTATCTTTGCAAAGCAAATAACGACAATCCAAAACCATCCTTATGCCCTCCAACGAAATCACCATCCGCTCATCCGCTGCCGAGTATCTGACCTATATTGCGGCCACTGGCGATAATCCTCAAAGCATCGAAATGCGCTATGAGGATGAGAACATTTGGCTCACGCAAAAACTTATGGCCGTGCTGTATGATGTTGATGTCCGCACCATTAACTATCACGTAAAGAAGGTTTTAGAAGACGGCGAATTGAACGAAAATTCAGTTATCCGAAAATATTGGATAACTGCTTCTGACGGTAAAAACTATGAAACCAACCATTATAGCCTTCAGATGATCATCGCCGTCGGCTTCAAGGTGAACAACGAGCGAGCAGTACGTTTCCGCAAATGGGCGAACCAAATCGTGAAGGACTACACCATCCAAGGTTGGGCGATGGACAAGGAACGGCTCAAGAAATACGGCACCATCCTGACCAAGGACTACTTTGAGAAGCAGTTGGAGGTCATTCGTGAGATTCGCCTTTCGGAGCGCCGTTTCTATCAGAAAATCACAGATATATATTCCACAGCACTCGACTATGACCCAACAGCGAAGACCACGCGCGAGTTTTTTAAGAAGGTGCAAAACAAACTACATTGGGCCATTCACGGACATACGGCTGCCGAACTGATTTACATCCGTGCAGATGCCGAAAAACAAAACATGGGATTGCAGACGTGGGAAGCGGCTCCAAGCGGAAAGATCGTAAAATCCGACACTTTTGTCGCCAAAAACTACCTTTCCAAAGAGGAGATGCAGGCATTGGAACTCATCGTTTCCGGTTACCTTGACTTTGCCGAAAGTCAAGCCAAACGCAACATCCCAATGACGATGCAGGATTGGGCAAAGCACCTTGACCGCATCCTAATGGCTACGGAGCATGAATTATTGACTAATGCCGGAACCATATCAATGGAAGTCGCACGTCAACACGCCGAGACGGAATTCGAAAAATTTAGAATTGTTCAAGACCGCCTTTTTGAAAGCGATTTTGATAGGTTTTTGGCATTGGAAGAAGGACGGAAGGAGTTGGAATAAAATAACCCATTGCTGGGGTCAATCATTATAATGTATCTCCTCTAAATTCTCCTGAATCATTTCCTTCAGGTATTTCATGATGCTGACATCGGTCATGGGCATCCCGTCTAAGGCTTCCTTGATTTCGTCAGTGTCGAAGACAAACTCGCCGTCGTCGGTGATGTGCTTGTAGATGAAATGGATGTCCTCGTGCGCAGCGAACAGCATCACCAACGAGCCAGCCAGATCGCCCATTGGGGGACGGTCTAAATGGTCGTGCTGGAACCAGAAGTTCAGTACGGTGCCTTTGCCGACCTCGCTTTCAATGTTCATGCCGCCACCGGCATTCTCGGTGTTCATCTTGATGAGTGGCAGACCCAAGCCAACCTTACGCGTGGTGCGCGAAGTAGTCCAGGGATCAGTCACCTTGGCCAAAAACTCGGGCGTCATGCCTTTGCCGTTGTCCTTGATGGTGAAGGCGTATATGTTGTCTTTCAGGCTGTCCTTGATGGTCAGTTCAACGAGGGTGGAGTTGGCCGCCGTCGAGTTTTCCATCAGGTCGTAAACGTGCATTGATAGTTCTTTCATCCGAATAAGAGTTGTAGTTTTTCCTTGGGTTCAGTGTCGATGTAACGTCCATCCTCGCCGTGGAGGGTCTTGCGGAACTCGTCGAAGGTCTTGTCGTACATGTGCAGCACACAATGTACCTCGCCAATGATGTGGAGGAAATGCGCGTCGCTGCTCTTGGTGAAGTTGAACTTCTTCAGGTAGGCGTATTTCTTCAGGAAATCGGGCTTGGTGACATGCTTAGATATCTCCAAAGCGTCGGCCTTGATGTCGGGCGGAATGAAGCCCAACTGGCTGATGAGGCTGCTCGCCGGCTTGTTGACATGCGCCGGGACGAACAGTCCGCCAATTTCGTGCACCACGTCATAGAGCTGGTCCAAATCGGCATCTAATGCCGACCACAGCAGCCATTCCTCTTCGCCGACCACTTCCTCGTTTTCGTCCACAATCAACTGATATCCAAATTTCTCTTCATCTAAAGGGATGTGGGGGAGGTGTTCATCAAGGTATTCCTGGAACTTGTCCAGTTGCTCATCGGTCTCGAAGTAGGCGAGGGCATGAGCTTCTTCTTGGGTGGTGATTTCAACGCCGCCGATGACGAGGATGCCGTTCTCACGGCCTATCTTTTGCGTCACCTTCACCTGTCGCGTCGTATTATGATCGCAGATGGCGATGACATCGAGATGCAGTTTCTTGGCCTGTTCGACGATGGCGCTGGGACTCATATAGAGGTCGCCGCACGGCGAAAGCACCGTGTGCATGTGAAGGTCCGCTCTATATGCATTTAATTCCATCGGTTTGCAGTTGCCAGTTTGCAGTTTGCAGTTGCCAGTTAGTTGTTATCAATACAACTGACAACTGATAACTGTTAACTATTCAAAAGGTTATACACCAATCCAGCAATTTCATACGTCGGCAACGAGGTCTGCAAGATAGGCAAATCCTCGTCATTGCTCTGCTCGATGGTCTCGTCGTTGGGTACGAGGTTCTTCACTAGGATAATGCAGGCCAACTCCTTCAGCGAGGCCACGGCCATCACGTTTTTGTGGGTCTGCAGCGTGATCCAGATGTTGCCTTCCATGGCGTTACCCATCACATCGCTCAAGAGGTCGGAGATGTAGCATCCATCGATCTCTCTGTCAAGGCCGTTAGCGCCCGACAATACTTTGAGGTTGAGTTTCTCAACTAATTCCTGTACTTTCATTGTTTATCGTTTTTTTGATCTTTTGTTCTTTCTATAAAGGACTGCAAATTTAGCAATTTATTTGTACATAAAGAAAAATCGCACTCCGAAAAGTGCGATTTATTCCAAAATCTATTTGTCAGGCTGTATTACGGCGTGACTTCAAGTTCGATGCCTACACTCCAATGAGACGGACTGATGTAACATTCACCATCCGGATGAATGAGGTCGTCAGTGTCTTTGCAGACAGGCGACAGGCGATAGCTGCCGTAAATGCCGATGTTGAGCATGTTTTGGATGCTGTAGCTAATGCGTGTGAAGGCACCATATTCAAAGAGATTCATTATTTTGGCATTGTAATAGGTCGTGATCTTCTTTGAATAGTCGTTGTCTGAGATGTGCTGGCCAATATCATCGGTAATGTAGGTCTTGTCGGTGATGCGTACACGGCGTGTGATGTTGATGCCACCATAGCCACCGAGGTCCCAGTTGATGCCCCACAAGCGGATGGCGACGCGTTGCAACAATTCGCCACGCAATTGCATGTTTCTCAACATAATTTGATCATGGAAGGGATGGAAGTCGCTGTCCTTGTCATTGCTTACAAAACGGTTCCAATCCAAGCCGAGTCCCATACCTATTTTATATGACTTGCCATACATCCAGCGGCGACCGAAAGCGAAATGACGATTGAAACCATTCCATGTAGCATTGGGCAAATTGTAGTCGTATTGGAAGTAGAGTGAATTTTGCCAGCCTTCAGCTTCCACCTTTTTAAATGTGCCGTTTTGGCTGTTTCTGTATTGGGTCAGCAGGTTGATGTCGCCACCCATGCCGCTGATGGGGCAGGAGTCGTAGAATCCGTTGTAGCTGACATTGAGCTTTTTGCCTTGACCAAAGTCCTTGTTATCCAGTTTGATGCCTGTTGAGTCGGGATGCACCTTATAATAACCGAGCAGCACGCCGTCGGCACCTTCCACATTGATGAAAACATCCTGGTTTTCGATGACCTTCAGGACGACAATCTTCACGCCGTCCTTCTCCTGCACGAGGTTGAACGAACGCTCGGCGGGTTTCAGGTCACCCGTGAAATAGGCGGCTTGGGGTACGCCGTAGCCAAAGGCGTAATCATAATAAGGATAGAGGTCGCACGACTTCAGGATTTCAGCCTTCATCTGCAAGGCGGTCAGGTCACGCTTGGTTTGCCAGGCGCAGGCGCAGAAACCAGCGGTCAGAGGGCTGGCAAACGAAGTGCCGAAGGCAGAGGTGAACCCCCCGCTTGGTTTGGCCACTTGAGCCTCGCCGAAGGCCACCACGTCGGGCTTTCTGCGCTTGTCGGCAGTAGGACCGTAGGAGCTGAAAGAGATGTGACGGTAGTCATCAAGATTGGCATCAATGCCACCCACGCAGATGACGTTTTCGGCATCGGCAGGGGTGATGATGGTCATCCAGCGGCTGTCGTCGCCCTCGTTGCCGGCGGAGTTGCAAATCAGGATGCCCTTTTCAACGGCTTTGTTGGCGGCTTTGGCCACGTAGGAAGTGCCGTCCATGTCTTTGGTCCAGTGGCGGTCTTTGCCATAACCCAACGAGCTGTTGATGATGTCGGCACCGTTTTTGTCGGCCCATTCGGCACCTTGTGCCCACCATACCTCTTCCTTAAAAGGTTCAGGGTCGATTTCAGTACGCGCCAAAAGGAATTCTGCGCCAGTAGCCAGACCGAGTTTCTGACCTTCCTCGTTGATACCGGCGATGCAGCTCAACACCATGGTGCCGTGGGTGCTCCAGCCATAGACATCTTCCTTTTTGTTGGGAAAGTTGTAAGTCTTGATAATCTGATGGTTGTCGCGCAAATGCTGGAAAGCAGGGTGGGTGTTGACTTTAGGGAAGCCGCCATCCATGACGCAGATGCGCATGCCCTTGCCGTCAATGCCTTTGTCGATGAAATGTTGTCCGCCGAAACGCTTAAGCTGGTCGGTAAGGATCTCTTCGTCATTGCGAGGAGGAACGACGAAGCAATCCAGGGATATAGCTTGTTTTTCTGGATTGCTTCGCTCCGCTCGCAATGACGCTATAGCGCCAGCAGAAACGATTTCCTGTACTCTAGCCACGAAAGGCAGCTGGGCAATCAGGGCGGCATTGTCGTCGGTGGCTTCCACGCCGATGGCATTGAGCCAGCGTGATTCGCCGAAGACCTCGATAGAGTAGGAGACCACCGTGTTGACATAGCTGTCGTTCAGCGGGTAGTTGCTGATGTCGTAAAGGTCGGCACCGCATTGGTTGTAACGCGCGATGGCCTTGGCATCGAAATAGGAATAGGGATCGAATTGGGTGTCGTTTTTGTCGGTGAAGAAGACCCAGAAACACTTGTCTTGTGCCATAGCCATGCTTCCTAGCAGGGCAAAAATGGCGATTAGGAAAATTTTTCTCATAAAAAAAACAATTTTGATGCAAAGGTATGGTTTTATTTCCTATTTTTGCCCCAAATCATAGATTTGTTCTTAATTTATTCACTCATAAAAACGCAATACCATGGAAAACAACCTTACCAAAGAAAAGTTTGAAATCTTTATGATGCTTTGCGCTTCGGGCATCGATGGCAACATTTCCATGAAAGAGCTGGAACGCATATGCATGCAGTTCGATGAAAAGAGTTACAACGAGGTCTTTGAGTCCTGGAAGTCGATGACCAGTCCGGCTTGGCTGAGTTTCTTCAAAGAACATAAGGACGAATTCCTCAAGACACAGGAGGACAAAGTGGCGTTTATGGCCGACCTCAACGACATCGTCGCCGCTGAAGAAGGCGAAGTCAACCTCAAGGAGCAGAACTTCATGAAGGTGGTGGAAATGCTCATCAACGACGAGCTCTAAACAGTTGTAATGCAGGGAAAAAGTGTCAACGGCTTTGTGCTGAAACGGCTGCTCGGCACTGGTGGCATGGCTGAAGTGTGGTACGCCGAAAACGAAATCGGCAAACCCGCTGCCGTGAAAATCCTAAGCCCAAACCTGTCGAGCTCCCCGCAAATTGTGGAGCGTTTCCACAATGAAGCACTTGTGATGGTGAAGCTCAACCATTCCAACATCAGGCAAGTGTATGGCTATGGTTATATTGACAGTCGACACTGCATCATCATGGAATATCTTGAGGGCAGCGACCTTGAAACGCTGTTGAGGGGTGGGCGTCGCTTCACGGAAGAGGAGTTGCGCCGATGGTGGAATCAGATAGCCCAAGCACTCAACTACACCCACGCCAAGGGAGTCGTGCACCGCGACATCAAGCCCAGCAACATCTTCATAGACTCTGAAGGTAACGCCAGACTCACCGACTTCGGCATCGCCAAGATCAGGGAAAACATGCCGCTCACCATGAGCGGCGCGATGATGGGCACATTGGTCTACATGAGTCCCGAGCAGGTGCAAGACAGCAAAAACGTGGACTACCGCTCCGATGTGTACTCGCTCGCCGTCACTTTCATTCACCTGCTGACGGGTAAGGCTCCCTACGACACCACTACCTCCAACGACTACGCCATCCTCAAGGGCATCGTGGAGGAGAAGCTCGACCTCTCACCACTTCCCACCAACTGGCGCAATTTCTTGCAGCCCTATTTGGAGAAAGACCCGCAAAAACGGCCTGCATTGGAACTTATTTCACCTTCGTTCGCTGAGCCTATCGATACGAACAGAACAAAGGTCTCTAAAACAAGTACAAATTACCCATGCATTAACAATGAGACGGTCGTCGACACCCAGGCTGCGCCCAAACCCAAAAGGAGTGAGGCCGACGACGATGCGGTCAGGATTCCGCCTTCCCTGTCCTTCGTCCTCGGCATCGTTGCTGCCTCGTCGGCTGGATTGGTAATTGTGCAAGCGGTTTTCTGGTTGTTTTATTCATTTTTTCATCCAAGTGTTGTTTGGAGTAACTTCATCAATACTACGGTCAACATCATAGACCTCGTTTTATGGGCTCTTATGTTGGTTTGGTTTGCTTTGGCTGGTAAAGTCAGCAAGAGGAAGGCGTTTAGCGTGTTGGCTTTGATTGCCCTTTCGGCGTTCTTGTTGGTTGATATTGGCAATTTGGGTGTCCAAATTTCACGTTATAGATTCTTTTTTGGTCTGCAACAGGATTTATATTACGACATGTTGTTCGTCTTGGGTGGAATTGGCCGTGTTTTATTAGGCATTGCCTTTATTCTTATGGGCCACTACCTGCCTGAGAGAGCCAAAAAATGGTCTATCACCGTTGGCATTGTTATCTTGGCCATCTTTGTTTACGGCATTTTATACAAGTTTTTATTTGTCAATATTTTAGAGAGATCCGTTTTCGATGAAGACTTGTATTATAGAAAGTTGAAAATATATGGTGGGATATATAATATTATAGCTATTGTATGGCACGCATTCATGTCCGTGTTTTTCTTACTTTGCGCCAAATTAGGCAAAAATTCCCGGACTGTCGTGAGAAGCTGAAGCCTGGGAGATTCCACAAATCCGCCCTTTTCTAAATTAGAACGATTCTAATTTACGATTCGGGCGAATTTATGTTTTATAAACATTTGATAACCAATGCGATGTGAAAAACAAAAATCACGAAAAATCTTTGACTTTTATTTGGAATGAGCCGCTAATTTCCCTAAATTTGCAGCGTTTTCGGCGAGGTGTGCCCACGCGGGAAGCAAACGAGAGAAATCAACTCAATAAATAACCATAAAAATAGCGAATTCTATGGCAAAAGTTAAGTCTTTAGCAGAACTGAAAGCTATGAGAGAAAAGCTTCAGTCCACCCTTGACCTTCGCGAGAAGAGCAACGACCCCGACTCTTTGGTGCAAATTAAGGTCGCAATGGCTACCTGCGGTATCGCCGCCGGTGCAAAACAAGTTATGGAACACATGATGGAGAAGGCCGACGAGCTGAAGCTCGGCATCGTCTTCACCCAGACCGGCTGCATGGGCTACTGCCACGCCGAGCCGACCATTGAGGTGAAGTGCCCCGGCAAGGACCCGATCGTCTTCGGTCATGTCGACAACAACCGCGCTGACGAAATCCTCACCAAGTATGTGATGAACAACGAGATGGTGGAAGGCGTCATCCCCGTGAACTACGAAACTATCTAATAACTTAATTCGGAGGAATTTATATGGCAAAAATCAAGATGCACGTGCTCGTCTGCGGCGGTACCGGCTGCCAGGCTTCGGCAAGTGCTCAAATCATCGAGAACTTCCAGCGCATCCTCGCTGAGAAGGGCTTGCAGGATGAAGTTCAGGTGGTCAGAACGGGTTGCTTCGGCTTCTGCGAGAAGGGCCCCATCGTGAAGATCATGCCTGACAACACGTTCTACACTCAGGTGAAGCCTGAAGACGTCGAGAAGATCGTGAACGAGCACATCATCAAGGGCCGTAAGGTCACCGACCTGCTCTACATGGATCCCGAGAACAAGGAACACGTTGCCGACTCGAAGCACATGGGCTTCTATCGTAAGCAACTCCGTATTGCCCTGCGTAACTGCGGTTTCATCAACCCCGAAAACATCGACGAGTGCATCTCGCGTGGTGGTTATGAAGCTTTGGGTAAGGTGTTGTCGGAGATGACTCCCCAACAGGTGGTCGACGAAATCACCAAGTCAGGCCTCCGCGGCCGTGGCGGCGCTGGTTTCCCCACCGGCGTGAAATGGGGTCTCTGCGCAAAGAACAAATGCGATGAGATGTACGTCATCTGCAACGCCGACGAAGGCGACCCGGGTGCGTTCATGGACCGTTCCATCATGGAAGGTGACCCGCACAGCATCGTCGAGGCTATGGCCATCTGCGGCTATGCCATCGGCGCCACCCACGGTTTGGTTTACATCCGTGCTGAATACCCGCTGGCTATCCACCGTCTGCAAGTCGCCATCGCCCAGGCCCGCGAATACGGCCTGCTCGGTAAAGACATCCTCGGCTCTGGCTTCGATTTCGATATCGAACTCCGCTACGGTGCTGGTGCTTTCGTCTGCGGTGAAGAGACTGCTCTGATCCACTCGATGGAAGGCATGCGTGGTGAGCCTACGCTGAAACCCCCGTTCCCGGCTGTTCATGGCTACAAGGGCCAACCCTCCAACGTGAACAACGTGGAGACCTTCGCCAACATCCCGATCATCATCACCAAGGGTGCCGACTGGTTTGCCAGCATCGGCTCCGAGAAGTCGAAGGGCACGAAGGTGTTCGCTCTGGCCGGTCAGATCAACAACGTCGGTCTGATTGAGGTCCCGATGGGCACCACGCTGCGCGACATCATCTACGAAATCGGTGGTGGCATCAAGGGTGGCCGTAAGTTCAAGGCCGTCCAGACTGGTGGTCCTTCAGGCGGCTGCTTGACGGAGAAACACCTCGACACTGCTATCGACTATGAAAGCCTCGCCGCTGCCGGCTCCATGATGGGCTCTGGCGGTATGGTGGTCATGGACGACACCTCCTGCATGGTGGCCATCGCCAAGTTCTACTTGGAGTTCACCTGCGAAGAGAGCTGCGGTAAGTGCTCGCCCTGCCGTATCGGTAACAAGCGTATGCTCGAAATCCTCACCAAGATCACCGAGGGCAACGGCACCATGGAAGACCTCCAGGAGCTCCGCAACCTCGCCGCCGTGATCAAGGACACCGCCCTCTGCGGTCTGGGCCAGACCTCACCGAACCCGGTGCTGTCGACCTTGGACAACTTCTGGGACGAGTACGTCGAGCACGTCGTTGACAAGAAATGCCGCGCTGGCGTCTGCAAGAAGCTCATGAGCTACGTGATCGACAAGGAAGTTTGTATCGGTTGCGGCAAGTGCGCCAAGAACTGCCCGGCTGAAGCCATCTCGAAGACCGACTACATCGCTCCTGGCCACAAGCTGCCTTCGATGGTCATCGACTCCAGCAAGTGCATCAAGTGCGGTGCCTGTATCAGCGGTTGTAAGTTCAATGCCATTTCTGTCAAATAAAATAGAGGAGGAGACATATTATGATTAATGTAACAATTGATAACAAACAGATCCAGGTCCCGGAAGGCACTACTATCC
>JAGBQJ010000012.1 GCA_017632935.1 Bacteroidales bacterium
ACTTTGGATTTTGGTTCACCAGGAGTCTATTGTTACACCCGTACCGTAGAGTTGACTTGTGAAACCTACCCATCCCATATCAGTTTCACCGTTTACCCAGAAAAAGGAATGTATTTCAACTGGAACAACGAACTTGTCATTAGCTGCGATTTACCCGCATCGGACGAAACTGTTTCGATTAATGGCATCACTCATGAACATGTGCATCATGAGAGGCTCTACAACCAATTCAGCGGAGAGATGCTCTACGACTGGTATTATAACGAGGAATATGGTTTGCTGTATTTCCAAAAAGGTGATTTCACACTAACAAGAATGTTGCCCAACACCCCAGGCAACACAGAACAACTCATCGGGAATTGGGATGTGCAATCCTATTACCTTTGGATTCACGACCTTACCGACGAGGATCCGTGGGTTAACGATGGGTCCTACTCACATGAAGAAACATGGAACTTGCCTGACACTAATTATGTTGGCTATGACGCAATCGAGTTCGATGCCGATGGAACCCTGCGTTGGCACATGAGCGACCTTATGGCTCAAGAAGGCGCGTTTACCGACCCTTATGTGGAGGCTAATTGGTTTCTCAACGGCAACTCGCTGATTATCAACACGACCAAATATGCAATAACAAAACTCGATGAGGAAACCCTTATTATCGAAGACTACTTTAGAGTAAACTCATATCAAGGCCATCATGGCTGGGAACGAATTAATCGCTACACTCTCAAGCGCGGACGGTAGATTCAAAATTCAAAGATTCAAAGATTCAAAGATTTAAAATTCAATAACCTATAATTCTTACAACTATGAAAAAAGTATTAGCAATGATGATAGTTGCGGCATTCGTGACTACAATGGTGTCTTGCAACAAGAACAACCAAAGCAAGGAAGAACTAATTGTCGGAAAATGGGATGTGCAGACTTATCACTGTTGGTTGCACGACTTTACTATGGACACATACGAAGATGCAACTTACACCCCAGCCACCGACACCAATTATCGTGGATATGACGCAGCTGAGTTCTATTCCGATGGTACTACTCGGTGGCACATGAGCGACTTATATGTCCACGATGGAATGTATACCGAACCTTACAGGCACTTCGAATGGCGCAACAGCGGTGACTCACTATTTGTCTCTACCAACTGGTTTGAGGGTAGTGTGTTAAAATACGCAATCAAGGAACTCAACAACGAAACCCTTGTCATTGAACAATATACGAACAACGGACATCCAGAGTATTCTCACCACCATTTAGAGCAAACCCAGTGCTACACTTTCAAGCGCACACGGTAAATCCAAGATTTAATGCCACCGTGGCTAGCGGTTGTTCGTTCGGACATTCCGATGTCGGCCTTGGTGTGCAGTTTGTCAATATCCACACCTACGAAATGGGCTGGAACATTGCAGGAGAGCCTTTCAGTTACGAGAGCCAAAACATAAAACCTGCTGTTTTCGTCAGTTATGCGTACAATTTCCATTTCTGAAAGTAAATGATTCAAATCCAAATAGTTATGAAAACCAAGTTTATCATCCTTAGTTTGCTCCTCGCCTTGGCGGTGCCCGCTTTCGCGCAGCGCGACACCATCAGGAGCAACAAGAACGAGTTCAGCTTCGGCTACGGCGTGAAACCTTCAAGCAGTTTCCGTTTTAGCCCAGGCCAACACTATTATCCGTTGGAAGAACATGTCGGTGCCATTTATGCTACCTACACGCGCCGCCTCACCAAGGTCATCGGCATCGGAGCCACCTATTGCCTCGACCCGCGCGTCTTCACCTATTATGAAAAACCCAACACCAAAGAAGGCCTTATTTGCCGCCTTGGCGAGTCGAGCCACACACTCATGTTTCACCTCAAAATCAACTGGCTCAACACCAAGTATGTGAACCTCTACAGCAAAGTCGGGCAAGGCATCATGGCTTGGGGCTACAACCTCAAGGAATACCGACCCGACTTGTATCATATCAACATGCCGTCCAACAAATTCATAGATAGGATCGACTACGCCTACCAGTTTGTTCCCATCGGGGTGGAAGTCGGCACGAAGCAATACGCTGGCTTCATCCAATGCGGCTTGGGTATGGAAGGCATCATCAGCATAGGTTTTCGTTACGGACTAAAAGATAAGGAGTAAACGCCATGAAAAGACACTTGATATTTTGCATCGCCCTCGTGGCCGTGATGGCCTCTTGCGTGAAAGAACCTCATATCTACCGCATGATCTCCGATGAAGAAGCGGCCATCGTCCCTTATCAGATGGGGCAAACCATCCGAATGCTCAACCAAGACAACGACACACTCTGCTTCACCGTTGTACACGACACCACTTATGTAGCCTATAACTACGACGACTCCCGTTATCACCCTTACGGAAAAATGTCCATTGAGCCTCGTCCCTATTTCTATGCTCGTGAAGTGGTGCTTCAAAGTCCGCCCGAAGACAGCTGCCTGCTGCGTTGCATCGTGGCACCCGAGAAGGTGGTCACCATCACATACGAAGAGTTCCGCCTTTTCCAGGAAAGAGATTTCTATTATTGGCATACCCTTCTAGGCCGCACCCTTCCCTTGAACGACCTTTCCACCACCACATTCACGATTGGAGCAACCACCTACGAGAATGTGCATGTCGACCAAGGGTCCTATATGGCAGACACCACCATGGTTCCCTATGCTTGGTACTACAGCGAACAACAAGGACTGATTGCAGCAAAACATGATAACTATTCGCTGACACTGATACCATAATTAATAACGAATAAAAACATTACTTTTGCACCGACAAAAGAATAAAATCAAATACCATTTAAAACATAAACCATCTAAAACAAAAAAATGAAAAAGATTTTCTTAACCTTAGTGATGGCGCTTTTCGCCGTCGGCGCTTTTGCGCAGAATGATGAAGTAACCGGAGTGCGCATCCCCAGCGGATACCAAGGCTTCTTTGAAATGGGCAACACCTTGTTGCACTTCGACAAGAACATTTCCACCACCATTCAA
>JAGBQJ010000004.1 GCA_017632935.1 Bacteroidales bacterium
AACGGGGCATTGTCGAAGGGGAACCGCCAACGCGTCGGTCTGGACCATGCCATGATGCACGACCCGCAGGAGCTCATCCTCGACGAGACCACCTCGGGCCTCGACCCCAACCAACTCATCGACATCCGCAACCTCATCTCCAACCTCGGCAAGGAGAAGACGGTGCTACTCTCCACTCACATCATGCAGGAGGTGGAAGCCATCTGCGAACGGGCCATTATTATTAATAAAGGTGTGGTGGTGGCCGACGACAAGATCGATAACCTGAAACAGGACAGCGCCATGAGCAACGTGGTCATCGTGGAGTTTGAGAGCGAAGTGAGCGAAGAGCTGCTCCTCAGCATCCCGCAGGTAGGACGCGTGCAGCATGTGAAGGACAACCACTGGATCCTCGAACCCCAAGGCGACACCGACATCCGTGCCAACCTGATGAAGTGGTCGGTGGACCGAGGCCTCATCATCAAGACCCTCCAGAAAGAGGACTTAAGTATTGAAGAGGCGTTCCAGAAGTTGACGAAATAATTTTGGACGCGGCGATTGCCGCGTCCAAAATTATTCGTATCTTTGCACCCGCAAACGTGGAAAGATTTGATTTGATTGCAACCACAAGAAAAAATGCTAAACCAATGCTTTTTCCTTCCCCTTTCAGTCAACTGCTTCCCACACAAATTCATTATTAACTAACTAATAAACAATTTGTTATGGGTTACTATTTCACATCAGAATCCGTCTCTGAAGGTCATCCTGACAAGGTATGCGACCAGATTTCGGATGCCGTATTGGACGAGATTCTTCGTTATGACCCCAACTCAAAGGTGGCGTGCGAAACCTTGGTTACCACCGGTTTAGTCGTTGTGGCAGGCGAAATCCGCACCAACGCCTACGTTGAGATCCAGGACATCACCCGCCGCGTCATCGACCGCATCGGCTACAATAAGTCGGAATACCAGTTCGACGCCCAGTCGTGCGGCGTGCTTTCAGCCCTGCACGGACAGTCGAACGACATCTTCCAAGGTGTGGGACGCACCAAGCCTGAAGACCAAGGTGCCGGCGACCAAGGCATGATGTTCGGCTTTGCCTGCAAGGAAACCGAGAACTACATGCCCCTCACCATCGACCTCTCCCACATGCTGCTCGTAGAGTTGGCCAAGATCCGCCGCGAAGGCAAGAAAATGACTTATCTCCGTCCCGACGCCAAGTCGCAGGTGACGGTGGAATATGGCGAAGGTTGGAATCCCTTGCGCATCGACACCATCGTGGTCAGCACACAGCACGACGAATTTGCCGACGACGAGACCATGCAGAAGCAGATCGAGGCCGACGTGCGCAACATCCTCATCCCGAGGGTGAAGAAACTGCTGCCCACTCGCCTAAAGAAACTCTTCGGCGACGACATGAAGCTCTACGTCAACCCGACGGGTAAGTTCGTCATCGGCGGTCCTCACGGCGACACAGGTGTGACAGGTCGTAAGATCATCGTCGACACCTATGGTGGTCGCGGTGCCCATGGCGGTGGTGCCTTCTCGGGCAAGGACAGCTCGAAAGTGGATCGCTCGGCCGCCTATGCCGCACGCCACATTGCCAAGAACCTCGTAGCCGCTGGCGTATGCGACCAAGCCTTGGTACAGATTGCCTATGCCATCGGCAAAGCCGAGCCTGTAGGCTTCTACATCAATACCGAAGGCACCTCACATGTCTCGATGAGCGACGCCGAGATCGCCCTCAAGGTGAAAAAGATCGTCGACTTAAGACCTTACTTCATCGTGAAGCGCTTCGGCCTCACCAACCCCATCTTTGAGGAGACGGCCTCTTACGGTCACTTCGGTCGCCAACCTGTGACCAAGCCCGTTGAGGTCTTCTATAAGGACAAGAACACCTACGTCAAAGACGGCAAGACTTACAAAGACGTGGAGTTCTTCGGTTGGGAGAAGCTCGACCTTGTGGACAAGCTGAAGAAAGCCTTCAAGTGCTAAAAGCGAAATCCCAAAACAAAAAAAGCCTGCGAGAAAATATGAACTGAACCCCGAAAGTTGGACAAAAAACTTTCGGGGTTCAGTTCAATATCCCGCAGGCTTTTTTATCAGGCAACGCCATTTACTCGTTCTCTTCCCCTTCCTGTAGCGTCGATGTCAAGAACGTCTCCATGATTTCTTCGGGTGTCATGCCCAAAAACTCGATGGATTTCTGGGCGTCATCGACGAGAGGGCTGTTGGGATAGTCGTCAATCAGCCTCTGGTAAGCGACGTGGGCGCGGGCCGTGTCGTTGAGTTGTTCGTCATACACAAACGAGCCCAACAGGAAAAGGCTCATCGGTGCCCATTCCGATTGGGGATAGTCCTTCAGCATCTGGTCGCCAAGCGCGATGCTTTGGTCGGCATTCTTCAGCAGCACATGGATTTCCATGGCATGATAGAGCCATCTGGCCGCCGTGGAGTCCTTAGGATGCTGCTTGACGAACTGGCAGTATTTCTCCGCCACTCCAGGCGCCGCCTCCACGTTCAGCGACTTGTCTTCATTGAACAAGGTCTTCTCGGCTTCCCTCAGGTCCTCGTTGGTCAGTTTTTTCCCCATTTCGCCACAGGCAAACAGGCCAAAAGCCAGCAGGACGAAAGCCATCAATTTCAAGGTCTTTTTCATCATTAATGTGTTTTATTTGACACGAGACTTCGCGACGCGGGACGCGAGATTTAATTTGTCACATAGTCTCGTGCCACGCCGTCTAGCGTCCTTGTTTATCTGTGTTTTTTCTTGTGCGGGAAGATCATGCGGTAATCCACGTCGCACTTGCCCTCAGAGATGGCGCGCAGCTTGCCTTGCAGCAAGGTCTTGCGCAGCGGGGCCACATGGTCGGAAAGGACATGGCCTTCCAAATGATCGTATTCGTGCTGGATAATGCGGGCGCGGATGCCTTCAAAGACCTCCTCGTGCTCTTGGAAGTTCTCGTCAAGGTACTTGATGCGGACTTTGTCGGGGCGCATCACCTCCTCATAGATGTTGGGCAGACTGAGGCAGCCTTCCTTGAATGGCACCTCGTCGCCAAAGGCTTCGATGAGCTCGGCGTTGATGAAGGCCTGCTTGAAGTCCTTCGCATCCGGGTAATCGGGATAGAAGGGGTTGCCGTCGACGATGAACAGGCGGATGGACTTGTTGACCTGAGGCGCGGCCAAACCGACGCCCTCAGAATGGGCCAAGGTCTCCCACATGTCCTTCAGCAACGTTTCCAATTCAGGATAATCGGGCGTGATAGGCTGGGCGATGGCCTTCAGCGTGGGGTGACCGTATGCTACAATAGGTAGTATCATTGTTGAATTGTTGATTGTTTAATCGTTGAATTGTTTTTTGATTCCATGTAAGATTGGAGGATGATGGTGGCGGCGATGGTGTCGACGAGTTCTTTGTCCTGGCGGCGTGATTTGCTCAGGCCGGCGTCAATCATGGTCTGGTGCGCCATCACCGAGGTGAAGCGCTCGTCGTAGCGGACAATCTTCATCTCCGGCAGCAGCTTCTTGAGGCGGTTGACGATGGGCTCAATGTACTTGGAACAGTCGGAAGGGTTGTTCTTCATGTCCTTGGGCTCGCCGATGACGATTTGCTCCACTTCCTCGTGCTTCACATACTCCAGCACGAAGTCGACGAGCTTGTGCGACTCTACTGTCGTCAGCCCGTTCGCAATGATCTGCAAAGGGTCGGTGACGGCGATGCCGCTACGCTTGCGTCCCAAGTCGATTGCCATTATCCTTGCCATTTCATTTGTTTTCTGGGGTGCAAAAGTACACAATTTTACCGAGTTGGGATACACCCAACAAAAAAAGAGGCTCTCTCAAGCCTCTCTTTGCCTTGGGTGGGAGATGGGATTCGAACCCACGACCCTCGGAACCACAATCCGGTACTCTAACCAGCTGAGCTACACCCACCATCTGTGTTTGCGGCTGCAAAAATACTACTTTTTTCGGAAACGGCGACGATTTTCAGGCAAATTTTTCATTTTTTTCGTTTTCGGCTCGAAATCAGGGGTGAATTCCGTATTTTTGACGGCGCAAACAAAGACGCCTCATGGAAAGCCAAACGAAACAAAACCAATCGCCTAAAGCACTGGCATGGAAACGGTTCCGCAGCAACAAGCTCGGAATGGTTTCGCTTGGTTTCGTGCTCCTATGGGCTTTGCTGGCCTTGTTTGCTTACGTCGTCATCCCCGACAAGACCCCCAACGCCAACCGACAGATCCTCGAAACCAGCACCAAAAAACCTGGCTTCGAGGTCGACATGCTGATGATCCCGAAGGAGACGCCACCGCAAAGGACGAACTTCCTCGATTTCCTGCTCAACGGGAGGCCTGATGCGTGCGTTTATTTGCCCTTCGACAGCATCAAAGTGGAGAAAGAGAAGACCATCGTTTATTTGTATCAAGCAGAAGAAAGCTCGAAGGTTAGGACGGAGATTGTTGATAATCATGATTTAATCGGCCCTTCGACAGGCTCAGGGACCTTAACTTTTTCATCCGTGGAGGAGGTTGACACCTATATCAGAAGCCATTGCATAAAGCACCGTAAGTTCCTTTTGGGCACCGACCAGTTTGGCCGCGACTTCCTCAGCCGCTTGGTCTTGGGCAGCCGCATCAGCTTGATGGTGGGCTTCATCGCGGTGCTGCTCAGTCTGATGATCGGCATCGTGATGGGCAGCTTGGGCGGCTTCTTCCGTGGCAAGGTCGACGACGCGGTGGTGTGGTTCATCAACGTGGTATGGTCCATCCCTACCCTGCTCTTGGTCATCGCCATCACCTTCGCCTTGGGCAAGGGCATCGCGCAGGTGTTCATCGCAGTGGGCCTGACCATGTGGGTAGAGGTGGCGCGCATCGTGCGCGGACAGATTCTCAGCATCCGCGAGACGACTTTTGTCGAAGCTGGCAGAGCCTTGGGATTCAAAGATTTGCGCATCATCTTCCGCCATATCCTGCCCAACATCCTCAACCCCATCATCGTGGTGTCGGCAGCCAACTTCGCCTCGGCTATCCTGCTTGAGGCAGGCTTGAGTTTCTTGGGCATCGGCGTGCAGCCACCCATGCCGTCCTGGGGCAGCATGATTAAGGAGAACTACGCTTTCATCATCCTCGATGCGGCCTATCTGGCCATCCTACCCGGCATCGCCATTATGCTGCTGGTGCTGGCGTTTATGCTTATTGGGAATGCTTTAAGAGAGGCGCTGGATGTTAAAAACTGATTGCTTCCCGTCACTGCGAGGAACGAAGCAGTCCAGACAATAAGCTTTTTTCTCTGGATTGCTTCGTCGTTCCTCCTCGCAATGACGCAAAGCGGCAGAAAACGAGCAATTGAAATATTAATTAAGGTGCAATTCGCAGAAAAGTTGTATCTTTGCGCCCTCAAAATCGCGGGTGTGGCGGAATTGGTAGACGCGCTAGACTTAGGATCTAGTTTCTCACGAAGTAAGGGTTCGAGTCCCTTCATCCGCACAAGTTAAAGACAATCAATAGTTTACAAAGCAATGAACATCACACAAAGCACTAAAGGAGACAACCTGATCTCCATCAAAATCAATGTTGAGAAGGCCGATTACGAAGAAATGGTCGAAAAAACGCTGAAGCAGATGCGCCACAGAGCCAACGTGCCCGGCTTCCGTCCAGGCATGGTGCCCATGGGCATGATCAAGAAGATGTATGGCGCCAGCGCTAAGATGGAAGCACTGAACACCATCGTTTCCGACAACCTCAACAAACATATCGTCGACAACAAGCTCGACCTGTTGGGCTACCCGCTGAGCGACACAGAGCAACAGCAGCCCACCGACCTTGAGAAAGACGACAACATCGACTTCTACTTCGAAGCCGCCCTGCGTCCCGAAATCAACGTCGACTTCACCAACACCATGGTCGACTTCTTCCATATCATCCCCACCGACGAAGAGGTGGACAAGGTCGTTGAGGACCTGCAACAGCGCAACCCCAACACCAGCCATCCTGAGACCGTGGGCGAAGACGACCGCCTCGAAATCAAGATCCGCGAAGCCAAGAACGGCAAGGAAGTGGAAGGCGGCTTCGAGAAAGACGGCGTCTACTTCAACATGAGCCAGATCAAGAACAAGACCCAACGCAAGAAGTTCATCGACAAGGAAGTGGGCGCTGAGTTCATCGTCAACTTTGCCAAAGTGTTCGGCTCGGAAGAGGAAGCTGCCAAGATTTTGGGCAAAGACGCTCCTGTGGCCGGCGACTTCAACATCATCATCGACGACGCCATCCGCAACGAGAAGCCCGAACTGAACGAAGACTTCTTCAAGAAGATCTTCCCCGACAAGGACATCAAGGACCTCGATGCTTTCAAAGCCGCCGTCAAAGCCGAGATGGAGAAGCAGCATGAGGCCGAGACCGACCCCATCCTCTTCAACAAGATGATTGACGAGCTGGTGGCCGCCGTGAAGTTCGACCTGCCCGATGCCTTCATGAAGCGTTGGATCGTCGAAAACAGCCAAGGCAAAATCACCGCCGAGGACGTTGAGAAGAACTACGAAAAAGACTACGTGAAGGGTCTGCGCTGGCAGCTCATCGAAGACAGCATCGTGAAGGCCAACCCCGAGCTCATCATCAATGACGAGGAGGTGAAGAACTTCGTGCTGAAACAGATCTTCCCCGGCATCGACTATGCCACCTTGGAGGACGACATGAAGGCCAACCTCGACAAGATCGCCGCCAACTACCTCAAGGACGAGCAACAGGTGAGCGGCATTAAGAATCAACTCGCCGACATCAAGATGACACAGTTCCTGAAAGGCAAGATGAATATCAATTTCAGCGACACCACCGCCGCCGACTTCATGAAGCAACTGGAAAAAGAAAACAAAGCCAAGTCCAAGAAAAAATGAATAACGAATTCTTCAAATACGCCACCAAGCACGTGGGGCTGAACACCCTAGGCCTGGAGCAATACATTTCCAAGATCAACAACAGCGGCTACATCAGCCCCACCGTCATCGAGGAGCGTCAGCTCAACGTGGCGCAGATGGACGTGTTCAGCCGCCTGATGATGGACCGCATCATCTTCCTCGGCACCGCCATCGACGACTACGTGGCCAATATCATCCAAGCCCAGCTGCTCTTCCTTGAGTCGACCGACTCGAAGCGCGACATCCAGATCTACCTCAACTCACCTGGCGGCAGCGTCTACGCCGGATTGGGCATCTACGACACCATGCAGTTCATCAGCCCCGACGTGGCCACCATCTGCACCGGCATGGCCGCTTCGATGGCCGCCGTGCTGATGTGCGCCGGCACCAAAGGCAAGCGTTCCGCCCTACCCCACTCGCGTATCATGATCCACCAGCCCATGGGCGGCGTGGAAGGTCAAGCCACCGAGATCGAAATCACGGCACGCGAGATCCAAAAGCTGAAGAAGGAACTGTACGAAATCATCGCCAAGCACTCGGGCCAGTCCTACGACAAGGTGTGGGCCGACAGTGACCGCGATTACTGGATGACCGCCGCCGAAGCCCAGGAATACGGCATGATCGACGAGGTGCTCATCAAGAAACAAGCCTAAACCATGACAAAGAAGTCAGGTGTTTGCGCGTTTTGTGGCCGGAAAGCCACCGAGGTGCGGCTGCTCATCCAAGGCATCAACGCCGAGATCTGCGACGGCTGCGCCGAACAGGCTTTTGCCATCGTCAAGGAGCAGTTCGCCAACACGGAGCACGACAAAGGCTTCGACTCGAAAGGCTTCACCCTGAAGAAGCCCGCCGAGATCAAGCGTTTCCTTGACCAGTATGTCATCGGACAAGACGAAGCCAAACGCACCTTGGCCGTGGCCGTCTACAACCACTACAAGCGCATCAGCCAGAAGGTGCAGGCCGACGAGGTGGAGATCGAGAAGTCGAACATCATCCTCGTGGGCGAGACTGGCACGGGCAAAACCCTGCTGGCCCGCACCATCGCCAAGATGCTCAACGTGCCCTTCGCCATCGCCGACGCCACCGTGCTCACCGAGGCAGGTTATGTGGGCGAAGACGTGGAGAACATCCTCGTCCGCCTGCTTCAGGCCGCCGACTACGACGTGGCCGCCACTGAGCGCGGCATCGTCTTCATCGACGAGATCGACAAGATTGCGCGCAAAAGCGACAACCCCAGCATCACCCGCGATGTGTCGGGCGAAGGCGTACAACAAGCCATGCTGAAGCTTTTGGAAGGCTCGGTCGTCAACGTGCCGCCCAAGGGTGGCCGCAAGCACCCCGAGCAGCCCATGGTGGCCATCAACACGAAAGACATCCTCTTCATCGCCGGTGGCGCCTTCGACGGCATCGAGCGCCTCATCGCGGCACGTAAACGCACCAACGTCATCGGCTACGGCTCGGGCGGCAACGAGGCCATCGACAAGGACAACATGCTGCAATACCTCTCGCCCGCCGACCTAAAGAAATACGGCCTCATCCCCGAAATCGTCGGACGTCTGCCCATCATCACCCACCTCAACCCCTTGGACAAAGACGCGCTGAAACGCATCCTCGTCGAGCCGAAGAATGCCTTGGTGAAGCAGTTCACCAAACTCTTCGCCATGGACCACATCAACCTGGTCATCGAGGATGAGGTGCTCGACTTCGTGGTAGAGAAAGCCATCGAGTTCAAGGTGGGCGCACGCGGCCTGCGTTCCATCATGGAGGCCATCCTCAACGACGCCATGTTTGAGCTGCCTTCCGACATCAACGCAACCGAGTTGGTCATCGACCGCGCTTATGCAGAAGCCAAGTTAGAGAAATCTGGCTTGCAGAAGTTACACGTTGGGGATTGATTTTCAGACCTATAGATTATCAAAAGCATCGGGTTTAAACTCGATGCTTTTTTTTGGCACAATACTTGCTATATCTGTTGCGTTAAACCATAAAAATGAAAATTGCCATGAAAAGAATAGCCTTAGCCGCACTGATCGCCTTGATGAGTCTGACCGGATTTGCCCAAATGATTGCCAAAAGCGATGCTCCGAAGAAAAAAATCAAGGTCATCAAAAAGCAGGAAGCACCCAAGCCACAATCTGCAGTGGTCGACTTTTCCAATCCCACCGAGCCCGTTCAAAGCGGTAGCGTGGTCTACGGCCGCATCGACGAGAACGGTGACACCACCCTCATCGTCTTCCTCCCCGAGGTAGACATCGACCTGATGCAACGCTACCTGCAAATCACCGAAACGAACAAGGGTCGCCGCTTGGCCAACAACGTGAAAAAGGTGTATCCCTACGCCAAACTGGCTGGCGCGAAGATGCAGGAATACGACTCCATCCTGGCCAACATCAGCGACAAGACGGAACGCAAACAACTGATGAAACAAGCTGAGGACGAAATCACCAGCCAATACACCGAGGAGCTGAAGCACCTTACCATCTCACAGGGGCTCATCCTCGTCCGCCTCATCGACCGCGAGACGTCACGTACCAGCTATCAAGTCGTCAGAGAGCTGCGCGGCAAGGTGCGCGCCTTCTTCTACCAAGGCTTCGCCCGCCTGTGGGGCTACAACCTTAAGACGGAATATGACCCGCACAACAACCCCGAAGATGACGACATCGAGACCATCATGGTGTTGATGGAACGCGGGGTGATCTAAGCAAAAGTCATCAAAACGAGGAAACGGGGCCTGAGGGTTCCGTTTTTTCGTTTTCATCGCTGGGTAACATTTCCTGGGCATAGCCCTTCACCAAGTCGAAGCCTTTGTAAAGATACGGCACGGCCTTCTCCACGTGGGAATACAGGAACGACTGCTGCCTCACCTCCTCCTTGATGATGCCCGTCCATTGCAAATTGTTGAGGACTAATACCAAAGTACTGCACAGCAACACGCCCTTAGCCACACCGAAAAGGAAACCACCCACCTTGTCGAAGAAGCCGAGATTCAAGGACTTGACAGCCCTGGAAACCAAACGGCCGATAATGTTGACCAGCACCACCAAGACGATGAAAGTCAACACGAAAGCGATGGTGTTGAGGTAGTTTGGATTGATTTCCATCACGTCCTGCAAACGGGCGGCGGTAAAATCGGAGAAATGCATGGCGCCATAGATGCCCACGCCAAAAGCCAACAAGGTGACCACCTCGATGATGAGGCCCTTGCGGAGACCCTTGATACCAAAGAGAATCAGGATAATCGCTATGATGATGTCTAAGTAGTTCATTTGGAGTAATAAAGAATCATTCGTTCAATGGCGCGTTGGCAGACGGGGCAGAACTCGTGGCCTTGGAAGGTCTTCATCAGGCAGTCCATGTGGGGGCTATACATGCCTTTGGTCTCGTAGCCGCCACCCTCAAACACGCCAATCGTTTGCTCATATTTCTTCTCGCGCGGCGCCGGGACAGGCGTTCCCTTGTCCATCATGTTGCCCCATTTGCTGCTGAAGTCGACCAAGGTGGTGAGGTTGGGCTCCCAAGGCTCGAGGGCGAGGTTGTACATGTGGTCGTCGGCGTCTTCGTAAAAGTATTCGTCGGCCAAGCCCGCGAAGCCATGCCCGAACTCATGGATGATGACGTCGCTTGAGAAACTGTTGCTGCTCGCGCTGGAGCAATAGAAATTGTAAATGCCACCACCACCGTATTTCGCCGTGTTGACGAGGACATAAATCTGGTCGTAAGGCACCTGCCCCGCCAGGTCGCGGATGTCGCGGTTGTCGGTGCTCATGCAGTAGCGCTCAGAGTCGAAGGTCCAGAAGCTGAAACGCATGGCCGTGTTCTTGTAGATGTGGTCGCCAGGCATGGTGCAGCCGCTCTCCACTGAAGGCACCATCACGCCACGGACGTTGAAGCTCTCGCGGTAGTGGTTGTAGGGCGCATAGTCGAAGAGGCTCTTCACGAAGAAGTCGCAGTCCTTAATGAACTTGCCCATCTCGGCCTGCGTGTAGCCCTCGGGCAGAATGACGATGTCGACGGCCTTGGTGATGTCTTTGTTGCCCATCCAGGCATCATAGACAGGCAGGCCGAGGTTGTCGTAGTCGCGGATGAAATAGTCGTCCGGACTGACGGTAAGGCGCATCCCTTCCTTCAGCTCGCCCTCCCATGTCTTGTAGCAGAAGGCGAGGTCAATCTTCACCTTGGGGAAAGGCACGATGACCGACTCATCGAAGCTCTTGGTGAGTGTCAGGGCTTCGGGCGTGGTTTGCCATTCGCCGAAGAGGTTTTGGTAGCCTTTGGAAAACAGCAGGTGGTCCGTGCCCGCTTCATACACCTTAATAATATAGTTGCCGAACTCCAGGTCGTCGATGAGGTTGGTCTTGGAGCCGCTCCAATAAGGCTCGTGGATGAGTTCCTTGAGCGCATAGGTGGTCGTCTTGTCGTTGCCCGTCAGGACATAGTCGACGCGCAACGACGACTCGGCGAAAAACTGGTCAAACTGGGCCCATAGCGTCATCGGCAGTAAGGCGAGCAGGAAAACAAGGTTTCTTTTCATGGCTTATTCATTCGAGTAAATGGCATCAAACACGCTTTTCACGTAGGTGAAGTCCGGATCCAGGAAAAGCCCTTTGATGGGTTTCACTTGGCTTTCACTAATTTCCTTCATCTTGCCGTTTTCGTCCAACGTCTTGTAGATGGTGCGAATCACATTGCCTTTTTCATCATAGTAGAGGCGCAGTTCAAATTGCGGCAGACCAACCTCAGGATTGACATATAAGGGGAAGCCGCAGTCACTTTCGTCGACAAGTTCTGTGAATCGCGTGTAATAGAAAAGCGGTCTGCCCTGGTCATCGAAAAGATACTCTTGCAGATGATTGCGCACCGTGATGTTAAACTTACGGCGCACCATGCGAAGGGCATAACCGCTGGGATAGGGATCCTCTTCCTCTTTTCTGAGTTCATGATAGTAGAATTCGAGGCTGTCGATTTTCTGGCCTATCGCCGCCCAGTTTTGGTTTCTGACCACTGTGGCATAGTTGAAGCCCTCTTCGACGCTTTCGTTAATGAGAGCCAAGCCATCGGCATATTTCTCGCGGGCAAGCTGGATACGGTCTTCCACTTTCTTGGTCTTGCCCTGCGCCAAAACGGGCATGGCGAAGCCCAACAACAGGGCCAAAACGATGATGGTTTGTCTTTTCATGATTGCTGTTTTTGATTTTTACCGTGCAAAGATAAGGATAATTGGAAAAATGTCTATTTTTGTAGGGTATAATTAAAACCTATTCATCATGAGAAAGCAATTACTGATTTTGTTCGCGCTGCTTTTGGGTCTCGTTACCCCTATGGCGGCCCAAAAAAACTTTAAAGTGGACCCCAGAGTCAAACTGGCCAAGCAAAAATACACCGAACGGGCGTCATACGTCCTCACGATGAAGGAATACGAGAAAGATGGCATCCCTAGCCTCAATTACACGACCGTGGTGCGCAAGCAGAACTGGTCTGGGTCGGGACAGATGATTGACTCAATGACGTTCTATTACCAAGAGGAATATGTGGACGACACTGAGCCGTATCCTTCGGGCTACACCTTGACCATCATGTGCCGCGCCTATAATATCGGCTCGGGCGAGTATTTCGAGCAATACATCTACGATGACGAGGGCAACCCCTTGCTCTGGTACTCACACTACGGCTATTTCGACGGGAAAGGCTACATCAACCAGTTCGAGCTGCAAGGCTGTTATGCCGCTAACGGCGACCTGTTGGAGACCACCTGCAAGAAAGCGGAAGAAGACGGCGAGTTGAAAGACTGCGAGCTTGAAGAGGCCTTTGAGAGGGCTTTCGACAGCGCAAAGAAGAACTTCCCCTTGTTCAAGAAGGTGTTCAACGAGCTGTATGGCGTAGAATACTCCTACTAACCTCAGTTATTCGTAATACGCGATGGTGCGGGTTTCCTCGTAGTCCTCGGTGGTGTCATAGTCGGCGTAGACCACCGACACTTCGCGGCGGATCCAGTTGCCATGGCTGTCGAACTCGAGGTAGTGGTATTCCGTGGTCGACCAGAGTGGCATCTCGCTCTCTTTTTCTTCATCCGAGGCTTCTCTCATATACTCATAGAGCTTCACCAGGAGGCCGTTTTCGTCATACTCGTAGTCGGCGGCGAACTCCGTGGCTTCCTGCACGCCTTCATTGTGCACCATCAGGCCGTCACGCCATGTGTATGCCGTCATCCCTTCGATGCCGGTGACAGTGGAAATCTGTCCTTCCGCGTTGCGTTCCCATTTCGAGAACTCTTCCATATAGCCTTCCTCGTCGATTTCGCGGTAAGGCTCCTCTATGGCGAAGGGGTCGTACCCAAGATACTGCGCCATCATACCTTGGCGGTCGAACTCCACTTCATCGCAGCTTTTCACCGGGCCTTTCAGCTCCCAAAAAGTCAAGTCGGGCGAGGCGGTCACCGTGGTTTCCTTCGTGTCTTCCTTTCCGTTTTGGCTGTTGTCGCATGACCCGAAGACAAGGAGCGTCACGCAGGCTGCCAATAATGCAATTTTTTTCATGATTCAATAGTTTTTTGTTATCGTTCATCTATCACGCCTTCGTGTGTCTTCTTCATGGTTTCGCCGTCCCATTTGAACACCACGCCCCGGGTAGGCTCTGTCGGGTCCTCTTTTTCAAAAAGGAACACGATGGAGTCTTCCAAAAACAAGACGGACCAGATATTGACATAGACGTTGTGCTCATTGACCTCAAAGGCATCTAACCCGGGATCGAGTTCCACCTCGGTCGCTTCGTCGTCCTTGTAGATGTAGGCGGACAAATGCACAAAGCCATTTCCTTCTGCATCCTCCGGCCAGCCAGAATCAAACTCATAGGTCGTGTACACCTTGAAGCCGCCGCCTTTCATGGGGAAGCTGTGCATATAATAATTCAAGGCATCGCACCATCCCTCGCAGTTCTCGTTGTACATCTCCCTGTAGTAGCTGAAATCGTTGATCCCGTATTGAGGCGCGCCGTCGAAAAGGAGGCCATCGCCGATGGCGTCCCTCAGCGCCCTCATGTCGCAGGTGTCGTTCTTCCAACTGTCATCGCCGACCTGTGCGACAACTTCCTGGGCAAACAATGTCATGACTGCTGCCGTCACCACGAATATCCAAAGCTTTTTCATGGCGTCATCCTCCTATAGCGCTGCCCGGGCTGAAAGACACTGGCACGTTCATGCCCTTGTTGGCGAAGTCGATGCCTTCGATGGGGGTGATGATGTGCTTGCGCGTGTCGAAGTCGGGGCACTGCATGTCGAAGACGCCTTTGTAATTGACCTCGGTGGTGTTGACACCCTCGCCCGTGAACTCCAGACGGGTGGTCAGCTCATAGCCGAAGCGGAAGTACATCTCGTCCCAGTCCTCGCTGATGAGCCAGAAACGGCCTTGCAGCTCTTCCACCGCCTCGCTGAGGTAGTAGCCAACGATATAACGCATCTTCCAGTCGTCGCCAAGATACAGCTTGAAGTCGGCGTCGGCCCCTTGCATTCTTTCGATATACTCGAGGTCGTTGTCAAGGAGGTACACGGGGATCTCATGCTCGCCGCCTTGTGCATCGATGCCATAGATGGTGGTGTATTCATAGAACACGGTGCCGTCTTCGTCCTCCCAAGGGCCACCAGGGCCGTCCTTGAAGCCTACGATGCGGTCCATGGGAATTTCTGTGGCTTCCACGTCACCCGTGGCGACAGCATTCCAGAGGCCCAGCATCTGCACCTTGCCTTGGTCGGTCAACACGCAAAGGATGGGGTTGTAGTCCTGCCCGATGTCAGCGATGATGAAGTTCTTCGGTGCGCCTTTCAGGCCTTCCACCTTGACGGGCTCTTCGGGCAGACGGTACGAATACTCGTCCACAATGTTCAGATACATGATAGGGGCTTTGTGGAAGGTCAGCCACAGACCATCGTTCTTGATTTCACCCGTGATGGTCGGCACGCTCTCTTCCAAGGTGACATAGTCTTGCGACAGGTCCGTCACGATTTCGGGTGTCGTTTTCTCAACAGGTTGAGGGTCTTGTTCTTGAGTCTTCCCCAGCTTGCCAATGCAAGACGTGGCAAAGAGGACGATGGCCAATGATAAGGCAAGGCAAATGTGTTTCATAGCGCGTTGTTTTATGTGTTTTGATGTTACAAAAGTAGGTATTTTTTTGATATATGAGACTTTTTTAGAGGATTTACTATCTTTGCGCCAAATCTTCCTATATGTCCGAGCCATTGCTCTCCATAAAAAACCTCAAAGTCGCCTTCAAGCACGAAAGCCAATGGGTTGAAGCCGTCCACGGCATCGACCTCGATGTGGCGGCAGGCCGCACTTTGGGGCTGGTTGGCGAGTCGGGCTCAGGCAAGTCGGTGAGTTCGCTGGCGGTGATGCGCCTGCTCAACGAGAGGGTGAGCAGCATCGAGGCCGACAGCATCAGGCTTGAAGGCGAGGAAATCAAAGGCTACACAGAATCCCAGATGGCCGAGGTGCGCGGCAAGCGCATCGCTATGATCTTCCAGGAGCCCATGACCTCGCTGAATCCAGTGTACAAATGCGGCTTTCAGGTCAGCGAGATGATTTTGCAGCATGAGCCAGTGAGTCGTGACTTGGCACGCGAACGGGCGATTGATCTTTTCAAACAAGTGATGTTGCCCCGCCCTGAGGCCATCTACGACAGCTATCCCCATGAGCTCTCGGGTGGGCAGAAACAACGCGTGATGATTGCCATGGCCATCGCCTGCCATCCCCAGCTGCTCATCGCCGACGAGCCCACTACCGCCTTGGACGTGACCGTGCAGTTAGAGATCCTCAAGCTCCTGCGCAAGTTGCAAGCCGAGACGGGCATGGGCATGATCTTCATCACCCACGACCTGGGCGTGGTGGCCGAAATCGCCGACGACGTGGCCGTGATGCACAACGGCGAGATCCTCGAACGCGGCACGGTCAACGACATCATGAAGCACCCGCAACACCCTTATACTCAAGGGCTTCTGGCTTGTCGTCCGCCCATGGACGTGCGCCTCAAGCGCCTGCCCATCGTGAAAGAGTTCCTCGACGGGCAATGGCAAGGCGGCAAGGAACAGATTCTGCACGACCTGCAAATCACCGATGAAGAGCGGCAAGCGCACCTGAAGCAGCTTTATAACCGTCAGCCTTTGTTGAAGGTGGAGCATCTGCAGACTTGGTATCCTTTGCGCAAGGGCGTGTTTAGCCGCGTCTACGGCCATGTGAAAGCCGTTGACGATGTGAGCCTTGAAGTCTACGAGGGAGAGACCCTCGGCCTTGTGGGTGAGTCCGGCTGCGGTAAGACCACCTTAGGGCGCAGCATCCTGCGCCTGGCCGAGCCCACAGGCGGCAAGGTGTGGTTTGATGGCGTGGAAGTGACCGCTTTGAAGGGACAGGCTTTGCGCGACTTCCGCAAACAGGCGCAGATTGTGTTTCAAGACCCCTACTCTAGCCTCAACCCAAGGAGCACCATCGGCGAGGCCATCGCCGAGCCTATGCGGGTGCATGGCATCGAAACCGACAAGGCCCAATGCCGTTCCAAAGTCTGCGACTTGTTGGAGCAGGTAGGCTTGAAAGCCGAGCATTACGACCGTTATCCGCACGAGTTCTCTGGCGGACAGCGGCAGCGCATCTGCATCGCCCGCGCCTTGGCGGTCGACCCGAGGCTAGTGATTTGCGACGAGTCGGTGTCGGCCTTGGACGTGTCGGTGCAGGCACAGGTCTTGAATCTGCTCAACCGGCTGAAGGCTGAGCGCGGCCTCACTTATATCTTCATCTCGCACGACCTGAGCGTGGTGCGTTTCATGAGCGACCGCATAGTGGTGATGTACAACGGCAAGTCCGTAGAGATAAACGAAGCGGATGCTCTGTTCGAACATCCGCTTAACGCTTATACCAAAAAACTAATTGATGCCCTTCCGGGAAGGGAACATCATTTCAACAATACCTGAGGCCCCATGTTGAAGTAGATGTCGGTGGGGATGCCGGCGGCGTTGACCTTGTCAAGGTCGGCCTGCAGCTCGGGATGGATGACGCTCATCTCACCCAGCCAGGCCTTCACAGCCTCGTAGTCGCCGTCGCCCTGGTGCTTCAGGATGTCGCCCGCCAACTTCTCCACGGCTACCTTCATCTTCTCGAAATCGATGGAATACTTGCCTTCTTCGTTGCGAACGAAAGCGCCTTCATTCTGGAAGTAGTTGAAAGTAAGCATATTGGCCTTGCCATGAGCACTGGCGGCACCGAAACGCACCGAGCGGAAGATGCCCGCCATGAAGGTGGTGTAGTTGTCTTCCATCGTGGTGTTGGTGTACACGCCCATTTCGGCGAGCTTGGTCACGAGATAGAGACCCAGCACGTCGGCCTTGGCCTCTTCGATGGCACTGTATTGGTTGCCCAGAGCCTCACGCACTGTCCCCTTGCCGTCGATGGTGTTCTTGATGCCCATGCCGTGGGCGGTCTCGTGGAACATCACGTTGGCGAAGAAGGCGTCAAACTTGATGTTGTCCATCGACTCGGGCGTCATCAGCTCCTTGGCGATGGGGACGAGTATCTTGTCGAACTTGGCCTGCATGGAGTTCTTGAGCTGGAGCTTGCGGGTGCCGCGCTTCAGCTGCACGCGCTCGTCGTTGGGCAGGTTGATGGCGATGGTCTTGCTGTTGGCGTTGCAATCGCCAGCGTAGAAGACGGCATCGTAGGCGGCCAGGTCGAGGTCGGCACCCGGCACTTCCTTCTTATATTCCTCAGGCACAGGCAATTGCTTTTGCAACTCAGGCACGTATGCAGCATAGCGAGCCAGCTGTTTGGTCCACTCCTGATCCTTGATGAGGATAAAGGCTTCATGGGCGGCCTTGATGCCATAACGGGCATCAGTGTAGTTCTCGATGGGACCAACGACCATATCGATGTTATTGTTGCGGACATCCATCCACTGCAGGTCGCTCTCCAGATAATCATCGGTGCGGAGGGCCTTAGCGCGGAGCTTCAGATAGGTGGCAAACTCCTTGTCGCCAGCGAGTTCCGAGGCTTGGTCGAGCAGCGAGGCGGCCTTCTCGATTTGTTCGGCGAAGTAGTCGTGGTACCACACGCACTTGAGGGCGCCGTTCTCATCGCGGACGACCATGGTGTATTGGCTGGTCTTGTTGGGGTCGTCGAAAGCGTTCCATTCCTCCTCGGTCATGTCGATGGGATAGAACTGGGCGCCGGCGGGTTTTTCGCCGATGCCTTCCACGAAGGGCTTGTTGCCATCGAGGCCGTCCCAGGCACCGTAGGTGATGGTGGCCATCTTACGCAAGTCAGCGTTATCGCCGATTCGGGTCATGAGTTCTTCCTTGTCGCCATAGTTCTCCATCCAGAAGAGCTGATCCATGATGTTGGCGGCTTCGAAGAGCAGCGGCAGCATCTCGCGTTCGTTCTGACTGAGGTGGCTGATGTCGGAGGTGAGGGTGTACTCGGCGTATTTGTCCGAGAGGTTGCTTTGTTGCTGAACGGGCTCCGGGGTCGGTTCAGGCTTCTTGGTGTCGTCGCAGGCGGTGGCGCCGATGGCCAGGGCTGCGATAATGGCTAGGTACTTGATTTTCATATTGATATGTATTAATAATAGATTCTTAACATCCAATGGCACGGGAGATGACCAAGCGGAGAATCTCCGAGGTGCCTTCGCCGATTTGGAGGATGCGTTGGTCGCGGTAGAAGCGCTCCATGTCAAACTCCTTCAGCAGGCCGTGGCCACCCATCACCTGGACAGCTTTGTCACAGACCTCGGCGGCCACTTCGGAGCAGTAGAGCTTGGCCATAGCTGCTTCCTTACCAAAGGGACGGTGCTGGTCCTTGAGCCAACAGGCACGGTAGAGCAGGCCGCGCGCCGCCTCAATCTTCATGGCCATGTCAGCCAGCTTGAAGCCAACAGCCTGGAACTTGGAGACGGGCTTGCCGAACTGCACGCGTTTCTTCGAGTAGGCCAAGGCCATCTCGTAGGCGCCCTGTGCGCAGCCCAGACCCATGGCAGCTATCGAAAGACGGCCCGAGTCGAGGGTGGCGAGCATGATGTGGGAGCCTTCGCCCGGCTTGCCGAGGATACAGTCATCGCCAAGACGTACATCGTTGAAGATCAGCTTGCCCGTGTTGGAGGCACGCCACATCATCTTGTCGTGCATGGGCGTCTGGGTGAAGCCTTCCTTCTTGTTCTCAACGAGCAACGCGGTGAACTCAGGTTTGCCGTCTTTCTCGCCCGACACGGCCTGCACGGTGGTGCCGAGGCTGATGGGCGTCGCGCTGTTGGTGATAAAGATCTTGGAGCCGTTGAGGTGCCACAGCGTGCCGTCGTATTGCGCGGTGGTCTTGGTGCCGCGCGAGTCGCTGCCGGCATCTTCCTCGGTCAGGCCGAAGCCCCAGAGACGGTCTTTGCAGAGCTGAGGCAAGTAACGTCGTTTCTGTTCCTCGGTGCCGTAGTCCTTGATGGGGCCGATACCCAAGGAGTTGTCGGCGGCGATGGTGGCAGCGGTGGAGCCGTCCACACGGGCCAACTCCTCCACGGCGATGATATAGCTCAGGTTGTCGAGCCCTTGACCGCCGTATTCCTTCGGGACGGTCATGCCCAAAAGGCCTTGCTCGGCCATCTTCAGGGTTAATTCGACATCGAAATGCTGGTCTTCGTCGTTTTGGCGGGCGACGGGTTTCACTTCTTGTTCGGCGAAGTCGCGCACGCGCTGGCGGAGGGCTTCCTGGTCTTGTGTGAGATCGAAATTCATATTATCTTGTTTTATCGGACGCATACGATGCGTCCCTACAGGCTATTCTAACACGATTAATTGCATTTTATTGTCTACCATCTGGCCTTCGGTAACAAGAATTTTCTTCACCTTGGCCTTGCCAGCGGCGACGATGTTGTTTTCCATCTTCATGGCCTCAACGACCATCATGATGGTGCCTTCCTTCACCTCATCACCTTCCTTAACGTTGATTTTCACCACCTTACCAGGCATAGGCGAGACCAGCCGCGACTTGTCGTTGGCCTGTTCCTTACAGGCGTAGTCGAGTGTGTCGTTGAGTTGGTCGGTGCGGTAGCAAGTGTAATTCAAACCATGGAAATTGACGATAGTCTTTTGCTCGTCGTTGACGGAGCAATAGACCGTCTCGGTGCGTCCGTTGAGCATGATCTTCAGCTGATGGTTGTCATATTGAATGAACTCCACTGCGAAGGGCTTCTCTCCTACCCTTCCCTGAATTTTTCCAGCTTCGGCGGCGCTGATGCTGACAGGCACCTTGCGGCCTTCCACGTCCACAGTAATCTGCATGTGGTAGCGCCAATAGCCTATCTCCTCCCACACGTTCTCGGGGTGCTGCTCCACCTGTTTCTTACAGAAATCGAACATCAGGAATGCGGCGACTATATCGTTGACATTCTGCGTATTGCGATTCTCTTCCAAAGCCTTGATCAAAGCCTCTTGGTGTGAGGTGCAAAAGCCAGTGTCAATCTTGTTTTCGATGAAGTCCTCGTTTTTGATCACCTCCCAAAGGTAAGCCTTGTTGGTGGTAAGGCCTTGAATGATAAAGTCCTTCAAGGCGCGGCGGGCGGTGTCAATGGCCGAGGCGCGGTCTTTGGCATGACAGGTGAGCTTGGCAATCATGGGGTCGTAGGCCTCTGAGATCGAGCATGTCCCGTCGATGCTGCTGTCAACGCGGGCACCGCGTACCTGAGGCTCGTGGTAGGCTGTCACCTTGCCAGGCGTGGGCAGGAAGCCATTGGCGGGGTCTTCGGCGTAGACACGCAACTCAATGGCGTGACCATGGGGTTGTATCATGTCCTGTGTCCAGCCCATCTCCTTTCCTCTAGCGATGCGGATCTGTTCCTCCACGATGTCTATGCCCGTACGCATCTCGGTGACGGGGTGCTCCACCTGTATGCGGGTATTCATCTCCAAGAAGTAAAAGTTCAGGCCTTTGTCGACAAGGAACTCCACCGTGCCGGCATTGTGGTAGCCAATGGCCTTACAGAGTTTTACAGCAGTTTCACATATCTGTTGACGTTTCTCCTCCGTCAACGTGGGCGAGGGCGACTCCTCGATAATCTTCTGATAGCGTCGTTGTATGGTACATTCGCGCTCGTGTAGATGAATCACGTTGCCGAAATGGTCGGCAAGCACCTGCACCTCGATATGGCGCGGGGCTTCAATGTATTGCTCGACGAAGACAGTGCCATCGCCAAAATATTTCTCTGCCTCACGAGAGGCGCGTTCCAGTTCGTTCTTGAGGTCGTCTTTCTGCCAAACGATGTGCATGCCTTTGCCGCCGCCGCCAGCAGCCGCCTTGATTAAAATAGGATAAGGCAGGGCGTCGGCTTGCTCGAGGATCTCCTCGTGGCTACCCATCATGCCGAAGGTGACGGGAATGCCATGCTCAACGGCGATTTTGCGGGCGGCAATCTTGTTGCCCATGAGCCGCATAGACTGGGCATCAGGGCCGATGAAGATGAGGTTGTTGGCTTGGCAGGCCTCGGCCAGCTCGGGGCTCTCGGAAAGGAAGCCGTAGCCAGGATGTATGGCATCGGCACCTGAGTCGAGGGCCGCGTCAATGATCTTGCGAACGTTGAGGTAGGTGTCTTTCAGCGCGCCGTTGCCCAAGGGATAGGCTTCGTCGGCCATGCGCCTATGCAAGGCGTTGGCGTCGTTGTCGGCGAAAATCGCGACGGAAGCAATGTGCAACTTGCGCAAGGTTTTGATAACGCGCACTGCGATTTCGCCACGGTTAGCTATCAGGACTTTGTTTATTCTTTTACTATTCATGCATGCTTGAAAAAAGAGGACGGTCATTCGGCCGTCCTCTTGCTTTTTCTCTAATAGGGTTAAATCAATACACCATGAATTTCACAACGTCGGTCTTGGCACCCTGGCTGAGACGCAGGATGTAGGAGCCGCTGCTGAGGTTTTCAGCATTGACGTTGACTTGGTGTTTGCCTTCAGCGAGACGGCCCATATTCTGGTTCATCACCATACGGCCTGTCATGTCGAACACTTGGTAGCTGACGTTACCGCTTTCCATGAGTTCGAAGCTGACGGTAGCCTGGCTGCTGACCGGGTTAGGATAGATGCTCACGTTGACGTTGCTGACGCTCGGAGTCTCGGGCACGCTGGCGAAGTCTTTCTTATAGTTTTCGCAGCGGAAGATGCCACGGCCATAAGTGGCGGCATAAATGATACCCGTATTCTTGACGCCCGGGTAGACGGTCTCGAAGTCGCCTTCGTCGGTGTGGTTCACTGTGACGACATCTTCAACGCAGAGACGCTGTTGCTTGAGTTCCATGACCGGAACCTCGCCAAGGATTTCACTGTCGTAGGTCCAGGTGCTGAGGTTCTTCGTTCTGTAGATACCACGTTCTGTGCCGATGATGACATCGCCGGTCTCCATGTCGATTACAGAAGAATAGACGGGCATCTTGGGCAAGTTGCCTTGCTTGGAGACGAAGGTGGGCTCGTCAGACATGGCGTTGGTGCTGTAGAACACGTAATCGTCGTTGCCATAGTTACCGCAAGTGACGAGGACTTTGTTCTTGTCGCGCGGGTCAACGGCAACAGAGGTGACGCACTGACCGCTGATGGGCAGCGTGATCTTGGTCACGGTGGCGGCATAGGCCTCGTCGCCGATGGTGCCAGTGGCGTCATCAACAACGCTGTTCAGACCCGAGATGCGGAAGAACTTGCCATCCTTGAAGCCAACGAAAACAACATCACCATCAGCAGAGATGTCCATGCAGAGCGGGTCGCCCTTGAAGTTACCACCATCAGCGGAGTTATCAGCAACCTTATACCAAACTGCTTCCTTGTCGAATTGCAACGGGGTACGGGTCATGCAGAAGTTATCGGTACCAGCGATGAAGAAGTAAGAAGTGATGGGATCATGCACTTCGATGGAGTCACCAGCGGCGAGAGGAGCCGTCAACGTATAGTTGAAGGGGTATTTGTTGTTGCTCATCACCTGAACGGTGGTGTCGGCAGGAATTCTTTGTTCTGTGGTATTGAAGAACCAAGTGGTCTCGGGGTTGAGTTGGTTGTTGTAGTTCTCGTGAAGAAGGACAGGAAGTCTGAATGAGGTGTTGGTCGCCAAGGACAATGCAGAGGTAAAGTTGCTCGAAACCCAGTCTTCACCAAGAGTTTCAGAACGCGAGACCCACGGCACACGATCAGAAGAACTAGTACCACCAGGATTCTTAGTACGATAAGTCACGAAAATCGTGTTGGTATTGATTGTGGAGAATGCGCAAGGGCCAGCGCTGGAGCCTTCGGAGAAGATACCCATGTTGTCGCCCGAGGGGTTGATCCAATTGCCCGTTCCCAGGGTATTGCCATTCTCGTCGCCAGCGATATACACTGTACCGTGATCGAGGCCGGCAGCCAAAACTTTAGTATCCTTGCCTGAATAGGCCACATTGAATGCACGGAAAGTGACATAGTTGCGGTTGCAGTAGCTGAAAGTGAATCTGCCCGTGGCCTTATAGACACCACCATCGGTACCCACATAACATTCTTGAGTATTGTTGGGGTTGAAGACCATCGTACGAAGACCGACATGGAGATAGTCCGGGAGATAGTAGTAAGAAGCGCTGTTTATCTGGTTGGCAATATACAAGCCATTGCCATCGGTGGCCGTCAACGACCAGAGGTAATAACCCATTACATAGACAAGGCCAGCGTTTTCAGGGTCAACCACAAGACCGTGGTTGTAAAGGCCGTTGCTGTTATAGATGTTGTGACCCTGGTTATTCGTCACAGAAGGCAGGGCAATACGCCAAGTCTCACCTTTGTCCTTGGAGACATACACACCCGTATGGGTGCCGCTGCTATTGATGAGGGCGACATACATGACATTGGGATCAGAAGGAGCGATGGCGATGTCAAGCATACCATTATTGGGCATCTGAGGCAGGAGGCTGTCACCTTGCAAGTTATTGGTGTTGCCGGAATGATCTTCCAAGTTTTCAATATCGCTGCCAATATAAACATGTCTGTCGATAGCTGCCATGATGGTATTGTCGCTACTCACCTTCACAGAATGAGCTACACCTTCAATGGCGGTTGACCAGGTATGACCACCGTCGCTCGAGTACATCAAGCCTTCGTTGGTGGCGGCCAGAAGCTTACCATCGGCGATGGCGAGTTCGTTAATAAACTGCCAAGCGTCCTCAGTGGGAGCCACGATTTGTTCGAACACGTCATCGGTGAGGGTGTAGAGACCCGTGCCGATGAAACTGTTGTCATAATCCTGTTGGCTAAGGCCATTGTGATCTGCGGAAGTACCGCCATCACCCGTACCGACATAGATGACACCGTTGGCGTCCTGAACCATGCAGCTGACCATCAGATTGAGGTTGCCCACTTGGTGCCAGGTCACGCCATGGTTGTAGGTCTTGTAGACACCACCGCCTTTGGAGCCGATGTACACCACGCCGTTAGGATTGCCATAAGCGTTTTTCTTGTTATCATAAACGATTGCCGTGGTCTGACCACCCATGTTGTCAGGACCCATGTTGATCCAATAGAGCGGTTTGTCGGCACCATTCTTCGTTACTGGAGCCTGCATGGCTTTAAACATGTCAGCAGGATCGATCAAGCCCGTCTTTTGGTTAGCGCGGAGACTGCCCATGAAGCTTTCCGCATTGTTGATTTGCTTGCGCGGGACATAGTGTCCACCTTGGTCAGCAATCACTGACTGACCTAAGATCATGATTACCAGAAGTAAACTGAAAGGTAAAAATCTCTTTTTCATATCGTGAAATTTTAATTAATTCTTTCTTTTACACGTGTTTTGACACTTTTTCACTTTAATATGGTCTGCAAATATAGGACATTCTTTCAATGAAAATACATTTTGAGGAAAAAAAATTCATTTTTTTCTCAAAAAATTTCATTCAGTGTCCTAAAAAGCTCAGAAAGAAAGCATTTTATCCGCTTCAAGCCATCCAATGCTGCCGTTGGCGATTCGGACCTTATTCCAGCCGTTTGAAGTCTCCAAAATGGTCACTTTAGTACCTTCGTGCAATACAAAGAGGTCGACACTGGCTTCGGCAGGCGAACTCTTCACAGTCACCGTGGGCGTCATGATGATGGCCTGGTCTTGGGTGTTAGCGGCATGCCTGAGCTGGGCCGCGAAGACCACCGAAATGGCAAAAACGATGAGGAAGATGATGCCCATGAAGAAACCCAACTTGCGCAACCCGACGCGGCGCGAACGGAAAAACAGGAAAGCGCAAATAAGCAGCAGCGCAAAAGCCGCCACTGAACACCATGCCCAGAGGTCGCTCGAGCACATCGCCCTTAGACTGCGCCACCAGCGTTCGATGAACGACTGGGGCACAGGCTCGATCTTGTCGACAATGGCGAGATTGGCGATTTCGAGGTTGGTACGCGCGTCCTCGTTCGACGGGTCGAGCTTCAAGGCCTTCTCGTAGCAATAGATGGCCATGGGGTATTCGCGCATCTTGTAGTAGGCGTTGCCCATGTTGTAATAGACTGGTACCGACTCCATATCGGTGTCAAGGATCTTCTGATAGAGCTCCACCGCGTCCTCGTAATTGCCTGAGTTATAGGCTGTATTAGCTTGGTTAAACCAGTCGTCGGCAGGGTTTTGCGCAAAAGTCCAACCCATCACGGCGAGCATATATATTAATAAGGTGTATCTTTTCATTGTTGTTTCTCCTTTCATTCTTCAGATTACTTTTTCCGCTTTCGAAATGACGTCGATGCCTTGCTGGTAGAGGTCATCCATCTTCTCCTCCGCGCTACCAGGGGCGAAACGAGCGAACTCGCAGTAGTTGAGCGTGTCGACAAACTGTTGCGTCAGCTCATCAGGCACGTTCTTGTCTTTCATGGTCTCGCTCACCGTCTCCATCGACAGTTTGGAACGCTCGATGCCGAGCTTGTCGGCGATGTAACCCCACAAGGCCTGTGACATCTCCACGTAGAACTTCTCTTGGTCTTTGGCTTTCAGATGTTGGTAGGCGTTTTTCAGTCGGCCACGAGCCACTTTGTCGGCCTTGCGGTTGCGGTTGGCGGCAGTGTCCTTGGCCAAATCGGCGCGTTTCTTCAGGATGAAAAGCAGGGCGATGAAAACCACCAGCAAACCCAGCAATATGGCGAAATAGGTAGTCGAAGCGAAGAAAGTGGTGTGCTTGGGCTTCAGCTGGGCACCGTCGTTCATGATATGACGCACGTCGCTGCCCAGATATTTGATGTCCTCTTGGTTGGAGGCATACACGCCGCCATCGCCTTCAGTTTCCTTGCCCTTACGCACCGAGAGCTCGTAAGGCTCGGAGAGCAGGGTCTGATAGGTACCCGTGGAGGGATTGAAGAAAGTGAACTCCACAGGCTGGATGTTGAAGGTGCCGGCCCGACGCGGGATGGCCAGGTACTCAGCCTTTTTCGTACCCGTTATGCCTTGCCCGTTAAAATCCGTCGAAGTGGTAATTTTAGGGTCATATACCTCAAAATCAGGTGGGAAGACTGGCTCAGGCATCTGTAACAACTCGATGTTGCCCGTACCTGAAACGGTCAGCGTGATGGTGACAGCCTCGTTGGTGCTCAACTCCTCTTTGTCGATGGACGAGGTGAACTTATAGTTGCCCACGGCACCGGCAAAGGAATCGGGTCTACCGTTTTCGGGGAGGCTCTTCACTTCGATGCCGAGCGACTGTGAGGAAAGATCCTTCTGCACATTGGTGATATTGTTGCTGAAGAAGGGGTCGTTGAAAAACGCCTCGAAGGGGTCCATGCTGCGACGACTGCTGCGCTCGGTACGAATCTGGGCGATGCACTCCATCGTCATCGGGTCGATGGTGAGCTTGCCTGAACGCTGCGGCACGATGACCACCCTTTGGATTTCGGCCGTCGTGTATTCGATGCCGTTGATGTATTCGCTCGACTGCTTCAGCTTGCCGCTGTTGTCAGAGAGGTCCTTGGTCCAGAAACCGGCATACGACGGCATCTTGGAGACCGAAACCGACGACACTGGCACCTTGGTGTAAAGCTTATACACCAGCACAATCTGCTCACCCACATACGCCGACTTCTTGGAAGGGATGCACCTGAGAAACAAATCCTTACCGCTGACTTGAGGGTCGTTGGTGTTTTGTTGGGCTTGTCCCTGCTGTCCCTGGTTGGACGAGGCACCGCCTCCCCCACCTGATGCGGCATAGCTACCATCGTCGGGCAGCACCTTGATTTCGAAAGGCTCGCTGCTGACCTTGTTGCCATCAACCGTAACGGAAGCAGAGCCGATGTGGAAGGTACCCTCACGGCTGGCTTGCAAAGCGTAGGTATAAGAATTGCGCGTGGAACGCGTCACCGAGCCGTTGACCATCTGAATGCTGGAACTTGACGAGGTGAACGGACCTCCCAACACGTTGAAGCCCTCAAACGCCGGTGCCTGGAAATTGCGGCTCTCCGCATTGGCTTCAAACACCACTTGGAAACGCTCGCCCACCACGACTTGCTTCTTGGCCGAGACGGTCAGCGTGGGGGTGTCTTGCGCCCATGCGGCCATAGGCACAAAACATACCATAAACAATAATAACCGAATTATTCTCTTCATTGATCCGATATTTTCACGTTGCAAAATTACAATTTTGGTGGACGCAAGCATTGCGTCCCTATAATTACCAATCTTTGTCGGTTTTCTTTTTGGGTTGTTGACGGACTTTTTGTTCGTTGACCTTCTCCATGGTCTTCTTCTCTTGGTTTTCGAGGGCATCCAGCATGCGTTGGGCATCTTCCTTCGACATCTCCTGACTCTGTTGCGGTTGTTGCTGCTGTTTCTGCTGGTCCTGCTGTTGTTGCTGGTCTTGCTGACCCTGTTGCTGATCTTGCTGATCCTGTTGTTGCTCTTGGTCTTGTTGCTGATCCTGTTGATCCTGCTGTTGGTCTTGTTGGTCTTGCTGTTGTTGCTGCTGATCTTGCTGCTGTTGCTGATCTTGCTGCTGTTGTTGGTCCTTATTGTCGTTCTTGTCGAACTCAGCCGTCACCAGCACATCGAACTTGGGCATGATGAAGCCCTTGTCGTCAGCTTCCACCGTCACATCCTGATGGTCGGCGCGGACCACAATATACTGCTTCAAGGCATAGCCCTTCTCAGGCTGCGCCTTCAGCGCAATGCGTTGTCCGTTGAAAGCCTCTGTCTCCTTCACCTCAACGCTACCGTGTTCAGGCTGCACCACATAGATCTTGCTCTTCACCAGATGGGCGCGGCAATACTCGAGGTTGTACAAGGCGTTCTCGTTCTCTGGATTCATCGCCAGCGATACCTTATATATATTAAAAGCGTCGTAATACCTGTCCTGCGCCAACAGGCAGTTGCCCATGTTGAACACCGCATCCGACTTCAGCTTGGCATCGGGCGACATGTCCACCACCTTTTGAAATGCGGCAAAGGCGCTGTCGTACTGCTGCATACCATAATAGGCGTCACCCAAGTTGAATTGCGCTTTGGTGTTGTTGGGGCTCGCTTCCAAGACCTCTTTGTATTTGGCGATGGCCTCCACGTAATTCGACCTCCTGTACTTGCGGTTGCCCTTGCGGATGGTCTTCTCCTCATTCTGTGCCGAGACCGTCAGAACGGAAGACAATAAAACAATGATGGTCAGATATTTAATGAATTTATTCATCTTTCTTCTCAAAAATGTTAAACTTCTTTTCCCAAGCTCTCTTGCTCGAAGAGATGAGAATTTCTATCAGCAGGAGTACGATGGCGGCACCCACAAACCACTGGAACTGGTCCTCGTAGTCAGTGAATACTTTGGCTTCGATTTCCGTCTTGTCCAACTTGCTGATGTCCTCATAGATCTTGCTCAAGCCCACGTTGGAGTTGCTGGCGCGGACATAAACACCGTTGCCAGCGGAGGCAATCCTTTGCAGCATCTGCTCGTCGAGGCGGGTGATGATGGTGGTGCCATTCTTGTCCTTGCGGTAGCCCGTCTGGTGGCCGTATTGGTTGTATTCCGGAATCGGGGCGCCTTCGGCGAGACCCATTCCGATGGTATAGATATGCACATCCTGTTTGGCCGCCTCTTGAGCGGCTTTCACAGCAGCGTCGTTCTCGTGGTCCTCACCGTCGGAGATGATGACGATGGCGCGGCTGTGGGCTTCATCGGGGAAAGACTTCATCGCCAGGTTGATGGCTTCGGCAATGGCAGTACCCTGCGAGGCCACCAGCTTCGTGTTGATGGTCGAGAGGAACATCTTCGCCGCCGAATAGTCGGTGGTGATGGGCAGCTGAACGTATGCCTTGTCGGCAAAGACGATGATGCCGAGACGGTCGCCACGCATCTCGCTGATGAGCTTGTTGATGGCCTGCTTAGAGCGTTCCATACGACTGGGGACGATGTCCTCTGCGTTCATCGAATTGGATACGTCGACAGCGATGTAAAGGTCGATGCCCTCTCGTTTTACTTCCTCCATCTTACTGCCGCTCTGCAAATTAGCCAAGGCCAAAATAGAGCAGGCAATGACGAGTAAGAAGATGATGAACTTGAGGATGGAACGACGGGAAGAATAACTCGGCACCAGCTGTTCGCGCATCCCGATGTGGGCGAAACGCTCGAAACGACGCTTTTGGCCAATGCGGAACAAGATATAGATGATGACCAAAACCGGTATGACTAGCAACCAGTAGAGGTACTCGGGATGTTCGAATCGCAATACGTTTTCCATAGCTTTAATCGGTTAAAGTTCTGAAAATAGTTTTACGCAGCAAGAACTCAAGCAGCAGCAAGGCGATAGCCCAGGCCACCAGCGGATAAAACTCCTCGTGGAGGCGGCGGAACTCCGTCACCTCGATCTTGGAGCGTTCCAACTTGTCGATTTCCTGATAGATCTCGTCCAACTTCTTGTTGTTGTTGGCGCGGTAGTACTTGCCGCCCGTCGAGTTGGCAATGGTGGTGAGCAACTTCTCATCGATTTCCACCTTAATCTGTTGAATGACCGTTCTGCCGAAGAAGTCCTGCACAGGATAAGGGGCGGTGCCGTATGTACCCACGCCAATGGTGTAGACACGGATGCCATATAGCTTGGCGATTTCAGCGGCAGTGTACGGGTCGACGGAGCCGGCGTTGTTCATGCCATCGGTGAGCAAGATAACCACTTTTGAGATGGCTTCGCTGTCCTTAAGTCTGCTGATGGCAGTGGCTAAGCCGTCACCGATGGCGGTGCCGTCCTCGATGAGGCCGTTTTTCATCTCAGCCAACATGTTGAGCATTACTGTATGGTCGGTGGTCAAGGGGACTTGGGTGAAGGTCTCACCCGAGAAGATGACCAGTCCCATACGGTCGCCGGGGCGGTCCTTCACAAAGTCGGAGGCCACGTTCTTGGCGGCTGTCAAGCGGTCGGGCTTCAGGTCGCGGGCCAGCATAGAGCCCGAGACGTCCATGGCCATCACGATGTCGATGCCTTCGATGTTGGAAGTCGAATTGGTCGAGGAGCTCTGCGGACGGGCTATGGCCACGATGAGCAAGGCCAAGGCCGCCATCTTCAAGGCGAAGAGCAGGTGGCGCATAATGCCTTTCCAAGTCCTGGGCAACTTGACCATCCCCTTCATGTCGGAGAAAGTCACAGCAGCCTCTTGTTTCTTATGACGCAGGATGTACCAAATGATGGCCAGCGGCACCAAGAGCAAGAGCCACAGCAGCTTGGGATTCGCAAATTCAATGTTTTCAAACATCTTTCACCTCCTCCTTTACTGCGGGTTCCTCTTGTTTCACTTTCTTCATCTCGGCAAGCCTCGCTTCCTCTTCGGCTTTGCGCTGCTTGTATTGCAAATAACTTTCGTTGACGAAGTCGGTCATGCTGTTCATGGCGTTTTCGCTTTCCAGATTGGCTGCCGAATACTTGGCGAACTTCACCAAGTCGGCCACTTCCATGGTCTCTTTCAACTTGTTGTAGGTCTCTGGCGAGAAATGCAGCGGCTTGACCTCCTCGAGGATGTCGTCGGTGGTCATCTCGACAGCGTTGACGCCAAACTGGCCTTCGATATATTCGCGAGCAATGTCGGTCAGCGAGGAGAAATACTCCTTCACCTTGCCCGACTGCCAGAGCTTTTGCTGACGTAGGCTCTCGAGGTCGCCCACCGCCTTGTCATAAGGCGGAATGACGGGTCCGCGAACGATATTGCCGTCGACGTCCACCTTGGGTTTGCGGTGCTTCAGCCAATACCAAACGCCAAAGGCAATCAGCACCAACACCAGCGCACCGAGAATCCAAGGGAATACCTCTTTAAACTTTATTGGTGCAGCGATGGGCTCCACGATGGGCTTGTAAGCCTGTGTGGTGTCGACCGTCATGGTGGTCGAGTAAAGACGGATGGGGTCAGTATAGGCTTTCAGGCGTTCTGGATCGTCGAAAGAGCGGGCATAGGTCAGGCCGACGGATGGCACTTGGATTTGTCCCGTGTCGAATGCCATCAGGGTCAGCTGCTGCTTCACGATGACATTGCTGTCAGCATCAGCAGACCGCTCCACCTCGCCTCGCTTGATGATGTCGATCTGGTCCGACAGCGTGTCGATGCTGAAGTCGTTCCATTCCACGAACCAGCCATAGGGCACCTTGAGACTCAAGTCGAGCGTGAAAGGCTTTCCCACCTGCACTTTCGTGTCGTTGACCTTGCCTTCCACCTCCACGTTTTGCGCCTTGAGGCCACCCAACAGGGCGAACATCGCCATCAATATCAAAACATATTTCTTCATCTTCTTGCCTCCCTTTTCTTAAAGAGTTGCATCAAAGGTTTCACATAGTCTTCGTCGGTGTAAATCAGCGAGTTGTCGATACCGTGTTTGGTAAACTCGCGGTTCAGTTCCAACGATTTGTATTGGATCATCTGCTGGTAGGCACGGTTCCATGCGCGGCTTGAGGTGTTGACCCAGCGTTCCTTGCCCGTCTCCGAGTCGCGGAACTTCACCAATCCCACCTTGGGGATATCCATCTCGCGGCGGTCAGTGATGCGCAGGGCGACAAGGTCATGCTTGTTGGCGCAGATCTGCATTTCCTTCTCGAAATCTTTGTCCGTCATGAAGTCGGAAATGAGGAAGGCCGTGGTGCGGCGCTTAATGGCCGAGGTCAGGAAACGCAGGCCCTCACCGATGTCGGTGCCACGCTCCGTCGGCTTGAAGTCGACGATCTCGCGGATGATGCGCAGGATATGCGAGCTACCCTTCTTGGGCGGGATGAACTTCTCCACCTTGCTGCTGAAGAAAATCACGCCCACCTTGTCGTTGTTCTGGATAGCAGAAAACGCCAAGACCGCTGCCAATTCGGCGGTCAGATCACGTTTCGACTGGCTCTGTGAGCCGAAATCGTTGGAACCCGACACGTCGATGAGCAGCATCACCGTCATCTCACGCTCTTCCTCGAAAACCTTGACGAAAGGATGGTTGAAACGAGCCGTAACGTTCCAATCGATGTTGCGGATGTCATCGCCGTACTCGTACTCACGCACCTCGCTGAAGGTCATACCACGCCCCTTAAAGGCGCTGTGGTACTGTCCCGAAAAAATGTGATTCGAGAGACCTCGCGTCTTGATTTCGATTTTTCTAACCTTTTTGAAAATTTCTGTTGATTCCATTTCTCAACTCTAAACTCTCAACTCTAAACTCTCAACTAAATTACGGCACCTCTATGGTATTCAGGATCTCGTTGATGATTTCTTCGGTGGTGATATTTTCGGCTTCGGCCTCGTAGGTCAGGCCGATACGGTGGCGCAGCACGTCGGGAGCCACGGCACGAATGTCCTCGGGGATGACATAGCCACGGTGCTTGATGAAGGCGTAGGCCTTGGCTGCCAGTGCCAGGTTGATGGTGGCACGCGGTGAGCCGCCGTAGCTGATCATGTTGGCGAACTTCTTCAGCTTGTAATCCGAAGGATAACGTGAGGCGAAGACGATGTCGGTGATATAGTTCTCAATCTTCTCATCAAGGTAAATCTCACGGCACACCTCGCGGGCGCGGATGATGTCCTCGGGACGCACCACGGCGTTGATCTTGGCACCTGTGCTGGCAATCTGCTGACGGAGAATCAGTTTCTCCTCATCCTTCTTGGGGTAGTTGATGACCACCTTCAGCATGAAACGGTCCACCTGGGCCTCGGGCAGCGGATAGGTGCCTTCCTGCTCGATGGGGTTCTGCGTGGCCATGACCAGGAAGGGATCCGGCAGTTGGAAGGTCTCGTCGCCGATGGTCACCTGATGCTCCTGCATGGCCTCGAGCAAGGCGCTCTGCACCTTGGCAGGAGAACGGTTGATTTCATCAGCGAGGACGAAGTTGGCGAAGATGGGACCGCGACGCACCACAAATTCCTCCTTCTTCTGGCTGTAGATCAGTGTACCGATAAGGTCGGCAGGGAGCAGGTCAGGGGTGAATTGGATACGGGCGAAGTCGGCATCGATGGCACTGGCCATCGACTTGATGGCCAAGGTCTTGGCCAGGCCAGGCACACCTTCAAGGAGGATGTGGCCGTTGGCGAGCAGGCCGATCAAAAGGCGTTCGGTCATCTGTTTCTGTCCGACGATGACCTTGTTCATTTCAAGATTGATGAGGTCGAGGAATTGACTCTCACGTTGGATTTTTTCGTTCAGTTCACGAATGTCAGTTTCTATCATTATTGTCAGTTATTTAGTTGTTCAATTTTACAGTTTTTGCCATATGGCAAAAACTGTGCAAAAATAATGAGTATTCGGGTTGAATAACTCCTATTTAATAAATTTATTGCAGAAAAGGGGTTGCGACATCGAAAAAAAACTGTAATTTTGCAGGCAGAAAATCCAGTCAGGGGCAGCGTTCCAAACTTTTGTGCGGTAACGGATTACATGACTGGTTTTTTTATTTTACCTCAATCTTATTCACGCAATATTGGACATGCTTCCCTCCCGTCATGACCCCAATGGTCAGTTTTACCCTGAAATTCATATAGTCGATCTCATTATCCGAAAAATCATAGTATAGAAGGATCATGTTCTTATAGCCATTTCTCTTTTGCTCTCCTTCTTTTCGCGAAACAAACATAGGTAAGCCTTCCATAGGTTTAGCTTCTTCAACAACTCTTTTCAAATGCTTGACCGCATAGGTCGATTTCCAGTTATGTAATGCCTCGCGAGCGGTCTTCTTGTCGCTTTCATTTTTTACGATAAAAATGTCCGCATTCAAAAACTTGTTTCTGATGTAATTGGAATTGCACTCTCGTTGCAGCCGCTTCCATAATTGCTCATAATAATTCATGATGAGTGCAAAGCGTTCCTTGCCTCTTTTCTTTTCAGTTGGAATCCCCTCAATATACCTTGGAATTGTCATAATGTAGATTTGTTAGTTTTACACAGCAAAGAAAAACCATCTGTCAAGAGTAAGCCGTTGAACAAACATTTGTTGTCGAAAGTAGTCGTTTGTTGTCGTTTGCTGTCGGATATGTTTTTGAATACCAACAAAGTAATTAAAACCATTTAGCAATTCAAATTATTCGTTATTTTTGCATTTTCAAAATCAGAATCAATGATCAAGAAAATCTATAAATTCGGTGGCGCGTCAGTGAAAGACGCCGATGCCGTGCGCAACTTGGCACAAATTGTCAGTCAGCACAAGGACGAGGACATCATGTTGGTGGTCTCCGCCATGGGCAAGACGACCAATGCCCTCGAAAAAGCATTGGCCAATTTCCGTGAACACGACGGTCAACTTGGCATGGATGCCCTGCACGAGGTCATCGCCTACCACGACGGCATCATCCAAGGCCTGTTCGACGGCAACACCGACCCACGTTTCGACGAGAACATCGCCGGACTCTTCATCGAACTTTGGGAGAAACTGCAGAAAACCGACACACCCTACGACTACCAATACGACCAAACCGTGTGCTACGGCGAGCTCATCTCCACCAGCATCATCCACGAATACCTCAGCAAATGTGACATCCCGACACGTTGGCTTGACGCCCGCCAATATGTCATCGCCGAGGACGAGGCCCACTACCGCGCCGCCAACCCCGATTGGGACGAGACAAGACTCAAAATCAGCAAGTTGAACGATGAGCACATTCGAGGTATCGTATGCCTGACGCAGGGTTTCATTGGCGGCACGGCAGATGGCAAACACAGCGTCACCCTCGGTCGTGAAGGCTCCGACTTCACTGCGGCCATCTTCGCCAACTGCCTCGATGCCGAAGAGGTCACCATCTGGAAGGACGTCGACGGTCTGCTCAACGCCGACCCGAAGCGCTTCGCCGACACGGTCCAGCTCCCACATATCCCTTACTCCGAAGCCATCGAGTTGGCCTTCTACGGCGCGACCATCATCCACCCTAAGACCATCAAACCGCTGCAAAACAAGGGAATAACGCTTAAGGTGCAGTCGTTCCTCAACCCCGACCATGAACCCACCCTCATTGACGGCGGTCATAGGAAAAACGACGAGAGCATCCCTTCCTATATCGTCAAAGACAACCAGACGCTGGTCTCCATCTCGCCCCGTGACTACTCGTTCATGGACGAGCGCAACCTGAAGACCATCTTCGCCGTTTGCGCCGACCTGAACATCCATGCCAACATGATCCAGACCTCCGCCTTGATGCTCTCGTTCTGCTTCGACAGCAACGAGCAGAAACTGAAACAATTGAGGGCCAGCCTCAAAAACGATTTCAGCATCAAGTATAATGAAGGATTGCAGTTGTTCACTATCAGGCATTATCAGGATGGATTAGAGCAGGATTTCTTAAAAGGCAAGAAAGTCCTCGTGAAACAGAGCAGCCGCAGCACGATGCAGTTTGTTCTCAGTTAGCAGTTGGAATTTTTTCGAAAAAATTCCAACTGCTAACTGCTTTTTCCTAAATTTGCGGTCGCTTTTTACGACTCAAAACACATCCTATATGTACAAAATCGAAAAACACCCCATCTTGGACATCCCGCAGGAAGACCTTGTGGAATTCCAATATGAAGGCAAGACCATCAAAGGTCAGCGCGGCAAAACCATCGCCGCCGCCCTTCACCAAGCCGGATATCCCGTCCACAGCCACTCGCTCGACGGTCGCAACCGAAGCCTCAACTGCGGCATCGGCAAGTGCGGCGCCTGCGAAATGCTGGTCGACGGCAAGATCCGCCGTATCTGCATCACCCTCGTCGACGGCGTGAAAGAAGTCAAGTCCATCAACAACGAAGCCAATATCCTTCCCGAGCCCAAGGAACAGCTTCCGCGTGAGGTCAAGATCTATAAGACCCAAGTCGCCATCATCGGCGCAGGTCCTGCCGGCCTCGCCTGCCGTGAACAGCTGAACGCCTTTGGCATCAGCAACATCGTTGTGGACAACAACGCCCGCGTCGGCGGACAGTTCAACATGCAGACCCACCAATTCTTCTTCTTTGAGAAAGAGAAGAAATTCGGCGGCATGCGTGGCTTCGACATCGCCAAGACCCTTGCTGGCGACAACCACGAAGGCATCCTGCTGAACAACACCGTTTGGGACTTGCTTGAAGGTGGTCGCGTGGCCATCAAGAACATCATCACTGGCGAGATTGGCTACATCGACGCACAACATCTCGTTGTTGCCACAGGTGCCGTGCCTTTCATGCCTACCTTCGAAAATGACGATGTGCCGGGCGTCTATACCGCTGCCGTGTTCCAGAAGATGATGAACCAAGAGCACACCCTGTTGGGTAAGAAAGTCCTTACCGTGGGTGCAGGCAACATCGGCTACCTGACCTCCTACCAAGGCATGCAGGCTGGTGCCACCATCAAGGCCATCATCGAGGCCATGCCCCGCGAGGGCGGCTTCACGGTGCAGGCCAACCGTGTGCGCCGTCTCTGCATCCCGATCATGACAGGCTACACCCTCGTGCGCGCTATCCCGAATAAGGAGCATACTGGCATCACTGGGGCGGTCATCGCCAAATG
>JAGBQJ010000013.1 GCA_017632935.1 Bacteroidales bacterium
CTCTGCTCTACCAACTGAGCTACGGTACCTCCTTTTGCGGCTGCAAAAATACGACAAAAATCCGTATTGGCAAGAAAAAATCTTCAAAAATTGAGATTTTTTTATTTTTGTAATTGTTTTACGTTGATATTCAGCAAAATAACACATCGTGCTTGTAATTATGACAATAAAAACTTGCTCAACGAGTTAAAAAAACCGATATTTGCAGCCCATTTGTTATGGTTATGAGAACACCTATTCATAAAAACATAATACTCGTTTGCCTGCTGATGGGTTTAGGTCTTGCTGCACAGGCTCAAGCCGATGTCGACTCTCCCTATTCCTTGTTCGGCCTCGGGCAGGTGAACGCCCGTTCGACGAGCGTCAGGCTGAAAGGCATGGGTGGCGTGGCCAATGCCATGTATGGTGGCGGCCTCATCAGCACGGGCAATCCGGCCTCGTATGCCAAGATCGACTCGTTGGCTTTCCTCTTCGATGCCGGTCTCTACTTCAAGACCTCGACTTTCAGCACTTCCAGCCTCTCCGAAAAGGCCAACAATGCCTCGTTCAATCATGTGTCGATGTGTTTCGGCGCCACGGATTGGTGGAAGATAGCCGTTGGTGTGCAGCCTTTCACCACTTCGGGCTACAACATGCTGGTTGACGATTACGAAGAGGGTATAGGCAAGACCACCACGCGTTTCAAGGGCAGCGGCGGCCTCAACAGAGCTTATTTGGGCAATGCCTTTAAGATTGGCAAGCATTTCGCCTTGGGTGCCAACGCCTATTATGTGTTTGGTAACAGCCAGGCCGAGACCTCGCTATATTTCCCTGATTCCACTTATTATATCGGATCGCGCCGCAGCGTCGACGTGATGGTGCGCTCTTTCATGTTCGACTATGGCGTATTGTTCAACACTAAGGTGGGCAACGACATTCAGCTGGGCGTAGGTCTCACTTATACCCAAAAGATTAACCTGAAAGGCGATCAGACGCTGTTCATCCGCTCGTTCGAGGAAGACCTTGACACCGAGTTGGAGTATTTGATTGACACGATTTCCTATGGTGTCAGTGAAGCGAAGATTACCATGCCGCGAGGCATTGGCGTAGGCGTGTCACTGCAGAAAGGCAACAATTGGGCCGTAGGTGCCGACTTCAACTGGACACAATGGTCGCAATTCGCGCGTCAAGGCATGACCCAGGGTTTGCAGAACTCATGGATGGCTTCGGTTGGTGCCGAGTTCACGCCTAAGCATACCTCTATCTCAGGGTATTTCACCCGTGTCACTTACCGTTTCGGTGGCTTCTATGAGCACGGATTTATCAACTTGCAAGGTAATGATGGGTTGGAGCATTCCATCAATAAGATGGGTGTTACAGCGGGTATGTCGCTGCCGCTGCCGCGCACTTTATCCAAGGTCAATCTGGCTTTGGAAGCAGGTCAATACGGCACTCGCGAAGGCGGTTTGATACAAGAACGTTACGCCAAAGTGAACGTAGGTGTTTCGGTGTTTGAGCACTGGTTTATGAAACGTAAGTACAAGTAAGGAAACCTGCTCGCAAACACTTTGGAATGATATTTGAACAAGAGCAAAACAAGTCTAACACTAAAAATAAGAAGAGATGAAAACGAAAAGATTAATGATGATTGCCGTTATCTTTGGAATGGCAATGAGCGTATCCGCCCAAGAGGTGTCAGAGCCGAAGTACGGAACCGACAGTGTTGCGTGCGTGACTAACCTGTCCATCTATGGTGAGGCCTACAAGCAATGGGAGGCAGCCAAGTTTGCGCCTGATGCCATCAGCATGGAGATGGTCAACGCCTGGAGAGAGGTCTTCCTCAACTGCCCCCGCTCCAGCCAGCTGATTTACACGAGAGGTGAAAAGATCATGGACTACTACATCCGCAGCAATCCGCTTCAGAAGGATGCCTATATCGACACCATCTGCATGATGATGGATAACCGCGCCAAGTACTTCCCGACCGACCCGAAGACGGGTGCCTCGCAAGTCGCCAACATCATGGGTCGCAAGGGCTTGCTTATCTATACCTACAACAAGAACCGTTACGAAGAGGCCTACAACGTGCTGAAAGATGCCGTTGCCCTTGACCCCTCGCAACTGCAAGGTGCCTACATCGACGCTTACTTTAAGGCTACCATCGACATGGTGAACAACAACAAAGCGGAAAAGATGGCTGTCATCAATGTGTATCAGGAGCTTTCGGAAGTGGTCGACAACAACATTGAGGCACTGGTCGAAGCTGCTTCGCAAGAGGTTTCCGACCCCATGGGTCTGACCGAAGAGGAACTGATTGCCGCCTGGGGCACTCCCGACAACGTAGAAGAATCTGAAGAAAACGGAGTTAATACCAAGAGTTTGTCATACGGAACTATCGTCGTCGGCATTGTGAACGGCCGTGTTGAAAACTTCCTTGATTCCAACAACGAGATTGGCAAGCGCTTTGCCAAGAACACCAGAAACATCACCATCAACAAGGGGGTGAAGAACAACCTCGACAACCTGTTCTCGCCCTTCGCTTCCTGCGAAGACCTGATCAAGGTGTTCACCGCCAAGATGGCTGAAACGCCCGACGACGTCACCCTGCTCAAGCGCATCACTACCATCCTTGATAAGAAGGACTGCACCGACTCGAAGCTCTTCCTCGACGCCGCTGTCAGACTCAACGAGCTGGAGCCCAGCCCCGAGGCTTCCTACAACCTGGGTATCAAGTTCTTCAAGGACAGAAAGTATAGCGAAGCCGCTACCTTCTTTGACCAAGCCACGAAGACCGAGAACAACGACCGTAAGTACCGTGCCTACCGCAACCTGGCTTTCTGCTACCAGAACATGGGTAGTCTGGGCAGAGCCCGCGATATCGCCAGAAGAGCCGCACAGGTCGACCCGACGGCAGGTGAGCCTTACCTCATCATCGCCCAGCTCTATGCCGCAAGCGCCTCGCAGTTCACCGATGAGGTCGAAAGAGGTGCTGTATACTGCGCTGCAGTCGACAAGTGCTTCAAGGCCAAATCGATTGACCCCTCAGTTGCCGACAGAGCTAACCGTCTGATTGGTTCCTACACGGCTGGCTTCCCGAAAGCGGAGACCATCTTCTTCAACGACTTCAGCGAGGGACAGACCATCCACGTGGGTGGCTGGATTGGTGAAACCACCACCCTCAGATCTAGAAAGTAATTGAAACGCATCCTTAAAATAGGATTAATACTCAACATCACAGCCTTTTGGGCTGTGATGTTGTTTTCGTGTTCCAACCCCGATGCCATCGTGCAAGCTATGGGGTCGGACGACACGCTGTCGGGCATCATCGCCGATAGCGTGGTTTTCTATCGCAGCGACTCGGGTCGTATCAGCCTTGAACTGCACACACCACGCATGATACGCATGGAGACGGAAGACGACATCATGGAGTTTCCCTTGGGTTTTGATGTTTTTATGTACGACAAAGGGGAAAAGACCACCGAGCTCCATGCCGACTATGGCAAGCACTACGGCAAGAGGGAACTGATTGAGGCCTTTGGCAACGTCATCGTGCAGAATTTCAACAGCAACGAGACCATGTATTCAGACAAGTTCTTTTGGTATCAGGACAAAAAGATGATATATACCCGCTCGCATGTCAAAATCGTGACGCCTGACAAGCAGATTGAGGCCGACAGCCTTGTGGCGCGTGAGGACTTTTCGGAATACACCATGTATTCGGGCAGCGCCCTGCTCGATGTCGACGAGGAGGAATAAACCATGAACAGTTGGATTGTCGTTGCCGTCACTTTGTTCTTCTCCGCCCTCTGTTCGGGACTTGAGATCGCCTTCAACAGCATTAACCGCCTGCAGCTTGAGGTGGAATTGACCAAAAACACCTTCTCAGCCAAAATCATCAGGATTTTTCTGAAGGACCAGTCGCGTTTCCTCACCTCCTTGCTTTTGGGCAACAACATCGCGCTCATCATCTATGGCATGAGCATGGCGCAGCTGCTTGACAGCCCTGTCAACCATTGGCTGCAATACATCGCTTTCGATAACGACTTCATGGTGCTGCTGGTGAAGACCATCCTTGCCACGTTGCTTGTGCTCTTGGTGGCTGAGTTTCTGCCCAAAGTGCTGTTCCGCATCAATCCGAACGCCATCCTATCGTTCTTTGCGCTGCCCACATTCATCTGTTATTGTTTGCTCTATCCCCTGATTCTCGTCTATACAGGTATCTCGGAGTTCATCATTCGCTATATCCTGCGTTTAAAGGTCGATAGGCAGGAGTATAGGTTTTCTACGGTCGACCTCAACGACTACATCGCTGAATATGCCGACCCCGAGGAAGCTGACGAGGACATGCAGCAGGAGATACAGCTGTTCCAAAATGTGATGGAATTCCGTTCAGTGAAACTGCGCGAGTGTATGGGGCCGCGCAACGAGATTGAGTCGGTGAAGCTGACCGACAGCATCGAGGCCGTGAAAGCCCGTTTTGAAGAGACCAAGCATTCGAAACTGATAGTGATTGGAGAGAGCATTGATGATATTGTGGGTTATGTCCATTTGAACGATGTGGTGCGCGTTGTGGCCGAGCACCGCGAGGTGGCCTTGGCCGACATCATCCGCAAGATCGACTTTTTCCCTGAGACTTACACGGCCGACCGACTTTTGAAGCATTTCATCCAACACCGGCAGGGTGTGGCCGCCGTCGTCGACGAGTTTGGCGGTACGGCAGGCATCGTCACCATGGAGGATGTGGTGGAGGAGATTTTTGGCGAGATTGACGATGAATACGATGTGGAAGAGGAAGTCGAGAAGGTTGTCGACGACAACACCTTTATCTTCTCTGCTCGCCTCGAGATTGACTATCTCAACGACACGTACAAGCTCGATTTGCCCGTTTCCGATGATTACGAGACTCTTGCGGGCATGATTTTGCATTACTGTGAGAGCATTCCTGAGCAGGGTCAGGTGCTCCAAATCGGCAATTATCAGGTGAGAATCCTGAAAGCCTCCCACATGAAACTGGACGAGGTGGAATTGCAAATTCAAAATAAATAATTGATTTTCATATTATTAAGAGATGATAATACGGGAAATCCACTTGTTGAAAAATAAAATTCAACCAAAATTCCCGTTGAGTTGAAATCTTTACTAAATTTGCACGCTCAAAATTGAAGTTTAATAGTAATAGAAAAATAGAATTATGGCAGCAATTGAAAAAATCAGAAGACGCTCCGGATTGTTGATTGCAATCATCGGTATCGCATTGTTAGCGTTTGTCTTACAAGACCTTATCCAAAGTCATGGCGGGAGCACGGGCCCCTCTGCGGCTGTCGTTGATGGCGACAAGATTTCGGTGAGAGACTATGAAAAGGTCAGGGATTGGAATACGGGAGGCAGAAACAACCTCACTCCCGAGCAGAGTTATGACCTCAACAATCGTACGCTCGACCAGATGATTAAGGATAACATCATGGACAAGGAGTATGAGGCCGCTGGTTTTGGCTTCACCCCCAACGAGCTTCTTGAGATGATGACGGGCGATAATCCGCACCCTTGGGCTAGCCAACTCTTCAGCGATGGCAAAGGTGGCGTTGACGCTGAGCGTTTTAATCAATTTATCGAAGACCTGAAGAGCGGTGAGATTCCCAGTGAATCCAAGGCTTGGTGGCTTGAAGTTGAGAAATCCCTGAAGAGAGAGCGTATGGAGGAGAAGTTCAACAATTTGGTGAAGGCTTCTTATTTCCTGCCCACTCCTTTGGCGAAGAAATACTACGAAAACAAGAACATGAAAGCTTCGGCCGATGTCATTGCCCTGCGCTACAACACCATTCCGGATTCCACAGTGACTGTCACTGATGCCGACAAGAAAGCTTTCTATGAAGAGAACAAGCATCGTTTCGAGACCGATGAAAGACGCGACATCGAGTACGTGGTGTTCGAAGTTGTGCCTTCTTTGGAAGACCGTCAGGAAATCCTGAAGCTGGTGCAAGAGATAAAGCCCCAATTCCAAGCTACTGAAGACCCGATCGCTTTCGTCAATTCGGGTTACAACTCCTCGAAGCGTTACGACAGCACTTGGGTGAGCAGCAACGATGTTCACGAAGTCATTGAGAAAGCCATCTTTGAAAATGGCAATGGCGTGGGCTATGTGTTTGGTCCTTATGAAGACGAGGGCGCCTTCAATTTGGTCCGCATTGTGGAGATGGAAAACCGTCCCGACTCCTTGCGTGCCAGCCACATCCTGATTGGCTATAAAGGTGCTGCGATGTGCAACGATACCGTTACTACCAAAGAGCAAGCTGAAGCCAAAGCCAACGACCTGTTGGCTCAGCTCAAGGCTTCCAAGAACAATGATGAACTGTTTGCCACGTTTGCTTCCGAATACAACAACGATGCCACCAAAGATAAAGGCGGCGACCTTGATTGGTTCAAGGATGGCGCTATGGTGCCTGCATTCAATCAATATGCATTGAATAACCCCGTGGGTTCGTTGGGCGTTGTGGAGACTCCTTATGGCTATCATGTGGTAAAGGTTACGGGCAAGACCGAGCCTAAACCCAAAGCACGTCTGGCTTATGTGCAGCAAGAAATCACCGTTTCGGAGAAGACCCGCTCACAGTATTATGCTGAAGCCAACAAGTTCGTGACGGAGAACAGAACGTACGATCAGTTCACCAAGGCTGCTGAAGATAACGGCTACACCAAGCGTACCATGGAAGGCATTGAGAAGTCGACTTACAGAATCACTGGTCTTGAGAATCCGCGTGAGATTGTCCGTTGGGCTTTCAACGAGAAGACCAAGAAGGGTGACATCTCTGACAAGATCTTCGAACTTGATAACGATAGACAGTTGGTCGTGGCTGCACTGACCGGTGTCATTAACGAAGGTAATGCCCCTATGGAAGTCGTCGTCGAACGCGGCAAGTATCAACTTCTTAACAAGAAGAAGGGTGAGATGGCCGTTGAGAAGATGAAGGCTTGCGGCAACGATGTCAAGAGGATGGAGAGCGAACTGGGTGCTGAATCCACTACTGTCTCCGATGTCAACATTGAATCACGCGTGTTGGGCAACTTCGGCGTTGAGGCCGACATTGTCGGTAAGATCTTCGGTATGTCGGAAGGTGAAGAGGTCGGCCCTGTGGCTGGCAACACTACTGCCTTCATCATCAAGAACGTGAAGTTTACGGCTCCTGAAGAGACTTCTGACTATAGCAACATCGTCAGGGAGAAGGTGAGCCAGTACACCAACCGTTCGATGAACGATGGCGTTTACAATGCGCTGAAGAAGCTGGTGAAGATTAAGGATAACAGAAACATCATCTTCTAAGACTGCGTTTCGCATTTCATTATAAAAAGGTGTGTCGAGTTAGTTTCGGCACACCTTTTTCTCCTTTGCATACTAAGCAGGCCCGATTTGCGTTATGGTCTTGAACACAATTGATTTGTATAATTCTACTCATATGAAACAACTGAAATGCTTTTTGATGATTGCAGCCATGACCTTGGTTGTCGTGGGCTGCCGTAAAACTGTAGAGGTGTCGTTTGAAAACACCACACAAGAGTTCGATGCGCAGGGCGGCTCGATTGAATTGGCTTTGAAGTCGAATGGCGAGTGGAGCATCGAAGCCCCTGCGGAATGGGTTACCATTTCGCCTAGGTCAGGGAATGGTGACGCCACATTGACTCTTACTGCTGAGGCCAACACGACGGGTGAGGCTCGTACGGCCGAAGTCAAAGCCGTTACCAAGGACAATACCGCTAAGTTGACCCTGACGCAGGATGCCATCCTTGGGGATTATGTCAACGTGACGCCTAAGGACATTCAGTGCGACAATGAAGGTGGTGCGTTTGTCGTCGAGTTGTCTTCCAACATCGATTGGTCTGTTTCTGCTCCCGAATGGATTGCCTGTTCCCCAGCAGAAGGCTCTGGCAATGCGAGCATTACTTTGACGGTCAGCCCGATGACGGAAGACTTCATTGATATCAATAGCCGTGAGGCCCAAGTGCTTATCGGCAACTTGAATGTTTTCGACGAGGTGCATGTCGTCCAAACGGCAGGCACCGATCCTGATCCTGATCCCGATCCAGACCCTGATCCACATTTCCTTGAAGCTTCTCCGTTAGAGTTTACATTCCCTAAGGAAGGCGGAGCACAGGAAATCACTATCAGTTGTGATACCGTTTGGGTGTTTGCCTTGGAATGCGATTGGCTGTCGCTTTCGCAACAATCGGGGACGGGCAATGCCACCGTGGTGTTGACAGCAGAGCCGAATTTGTTGAACGAGCCGAAATCTTGTGAGTTTCATCTCAAGTCATTGGGGTTGCATGAGAGCTTTGTTGTCCATCAAGACGCTGGCGACGATCCAATCACGGCCGCTTTCGATTCTGACACCTTGTTTGTGGCTTATTCGGGAGGATTCCGACACATTCAACTGACATCCAATACTACCTGGAATCTTCGGACTACAGGCGCATGGATAAGCTTGCCAACGGTTAGCTCGGGTGAAGGTGATGCTTCATTCGATATTTTGGTGGACATCAATTCAGGTTCCAACGATAGGGTTTGTTTTTTGAATGCCGTTCATAATGGTCGGATACTAGCCACTTTGGTTGTTGTCCAAGAGGGTAAGCCTGATCTTTTGGAGACTGATGTCACTCAATTGGATGTTCGTCCCGAAGGCGGTAGTTTTGTCATTCAATTGACCGCCAACCAGTCGTGGACAGTCAGTGTCAACGTGGATTGGCTGCATTGCAATCCCCAGAGTGGATTTGGTAGCGGCAATATCACAGTTGTCGTGGATGCTTTGCCTTCGTCTGAGCCTCGAACAGGATATATCAAGATAGCTGGGACGTCGGGCAAATACGTGATTATCACAGTAGACCAACATTAAAAAGAAAGGAGAGCATTGCTCTCCTTTCTTTTTAGAATCCCATGCCGAACCAGTACCAGAACTTGTTTTCCATTTCTTTCCAAGCTTGTCGCGTTGAGGCGGCGAAGTCGGAGGTGTATTGGTTGAGAACTTCCGTGGCTTCCTTGTTTTTGCCTTCGGCAATCAGTGCCTTGGCTTTGGCTTCGATGGCGGGAATCTCATCAAAAGCCTTTTGCTCGAAGCGGTTGGCGTTGTCCATCAAGGTCTTTTTAGTGCGGCCCCATTGCACGGTGGCCAGCTTGTTGGCTTTGCGGTAGTGCCAAATCCAGGCTTCCTCGCGATAGCGCAACTGACCGCATTTGTCGAAGCCCTCGGGTAAGGTGGTGGAGCCTGAGAAGATTGGGATGCGCGGGCTCTGTCCAGGGTTGTCGCAGGCCATCCAGCAGATAGCTCCGATTTCGTCGGGCATCCAACTGCGGCATTGGATGATGTGGTGATAGCTGCTCCAGGCCACGGCAACGGTGCGTTGGAAGTTGATGGTACCAGGGGCAAGGTAATTAATGGTGTTCATCATCGCGCTACCCACCCAAGGGTTGGCCACGGGGCTGATGATGGTGTCTTCACGTACCGAGCCGTCTTCTTGACGTTTCTTGGCGACCATCTTCACGTTGCGCGTCATGTCCATGTCGGTGCCTTCGTAGGTGCTGCGGAAGAGCTCCATTACCTTGCGCACATCAACGTTCTCGTCTGGCTTCACCGAGAAGGGCAACTCGGGCATGTCGCGGTTGAGGTTCAATGAGGGTGCCAGTTGACTGAGGATGAAGAACTCGCGGTCGCTGTAGTTCTTGCCGCCGCCGTATGAGGCGCGGAAAGCCTTCCAAAAGATGAAGTCGCCCTTGCCGTCCCACAGTCCGTATTTCTTCGCCACGGCCTCGCAGTTGTCGGAGCAATAAAAGTCCTTGCTCTTGCGTTCCAGCTTGCCAATGCGGGCGATATTGGCCGAAACGCCTACCTCGTCATCAGGGATGCGCTTGGCTGCCCACACGCCGCCGATTTTGTCGGGGCCTTCGCCCAGGATTTCCATCTGCCACACTTCGTTTTTGTCAGCGATGGTGATGCACTCGCCGCCGTCGCCGTAACCGTATTCCTTCACCAGCTTGCCGATGAGTTGGATAGCGTCGCGGGCGTTGTCGCAGCGCATCAAGGCTACGCGTTCCAGCTCTTCGATCATGAACATACCTTTCTTGTTGACCAAGGTGTCAGGGCCAGAAAATGTGGTCTCGCCGATGGCCAGTTGTTTTTCGTTAAGGCAAGGATAGGCCGTGTTGAGGTAGGCGTAGGTGTGGGCCACTTCAGGAATCTCGCCAGCCAGTTCCACGTTGCGGTTGTCAAAGGGGTCTTCGGTGTGCATGGTGCCTTTGTAGACCTTGTACATCTCGCCTTTTTCGTGGTCGGCAGCGGCTTCCCAGCGCATCCAGGTGCGGTAGCGGCCGTCGCAGGTGTGGGAGGTAATAACGGAGCCGTCGGTGGAGGCGTTTTTGCCCACCATGATGCTGGTGCAGCAGGCGCCGACGCGTTGTTCGTTTTCGTCTTGTGCCATCATGTTGAAGCCGATGAGCAAAAGAGCAGATAGGAGTAATGATTTGATTTTAAGCATGATAAAGTTATTATAATTGTTGATAATTCTAGGCCCCTGAGCCTGTCGAAGGGCCGGCTATTATGGAGTCCAAAAATAAGAAAGAAAACGGTAGGTTTCGAGGTTTGGGAGTAAAAATCTGCTTTATTCCCAAAACAATTCTTCCGCCACGCCATCGGCGAAGAGCATCTGCTGGTCGTTGAGGTAGAGGAATTCCCGTGTTTGTGATAGGCGGCCTTGGGCAATCAAAGGTTGGGCGTGTTGCTCGCAGTAGGTGGAAAAGCGTTCGCCCATCTCGCGTTTCAACCATTTTAGGTCGATGCCCCAATGGGTGCGCAAGCGTAGCATGACGTATTCGTTGTAGTGTTGTTCAGGAGAGAGCTGTTCTTTTTCTTGAAGCGTATTGTCTGGATTGCTTCGTTCCTCGCAATGACGCAAAGCGTTACAGTATTGTTCAATATTGGCCACATTCCATTGTCGTGATCTTCCGTCAAAGGAATGCGCCGAAGGCCCAAAGCCTGCGTATGGCGTGCCGAACCAATAGCTGGCATTGTGTTTGGAGTGCATGCCCATCTTGCAGAAATTGGAGATTTCGTAATGCAGGAAGCCGTTTTCCTTGGCACGGTGGCATAGGATGTCATAGTCGCGGAGGGCGTCTTCGTCATTCACGGGCAAGGCTTTGCCCTGTTCGATTTGTTTGGTTAGGATGGCGTTGGGCTCCAAGGTTAGGGCATAGGCCGAGAGGTGGGGGAGACCCATTTCGAAGAAGAGGTCAAGGTTGCGGTTCCATTGTTCAGCATTGGAGGAGGGCAGGCCATAAATCAGGTCGATGCTGATATTGCTGAAGCTGGCTTGTTTGGCCCATGCTATGCATTGTCGGGCATGGTTGGAGTCGTGTTTTCGGCTCAAGTATTTCAAGTCGTTGTCAAAGAAACTCTGTATGCCGATGCTGAGGCGATTAATGCCGAGTTGGCGGAGGCCTATAAGGTATTCGGGCGACAGCGTGTCGGGGTTGGCTTCGAGGGTGATTTCGGCATTGTCGGCAACAGGATAGTGCGTATTAATAAGGTGCAGAATGTCGCCGATTTCATTTACGCTGAGCAACGAGGGTGTGCCGCCACCGAAGTAAATGGTGTGAATGTTGGGGGTGAGAGGATTGCCCTTAAGCGCAGGCCTCATTGCGGGCGAAGCCCCGCAATCTCCTGCGCTTAGGTACTCCTCCCGCCCAACGATTTCCGCCTTCAGCGCTTCCAGAAACCGTTCTTTCTGCTTCAAGGAAGGCACGGAATAGAACCCGCAGTAGGCACACTTCGAGTTGCAGAAAGGGATATGGACGTAAATGCCAGCCATGGTGCAAAAATAAGAAAAGTCCTGCATTGCAATGCAGGACTTTTCATTATTCAAGATGAATGATGCTTATTTCTCGCACTTCTTGCAGCCGCCGAGGCACTTGTAGACCAGACCGGCGAGACCAGCACCGACAAGCGGAGCCACGATGAAGACCCACAAGTGGCTGAGGGCCGAACCACCGGCGAAGATGGCCTGTGAGATAGAACGGGCAGGGTTGACCGAGGTGTTGGTCAGCGGGATGCTGATGAGGTGGATGAGTACCAGGGTGAGACCGATAGCCAGACCACCGAACTTGCCATTGGCGTGACGGTCGTCAGTGACACCGAGGATGACCAGCAGGAACACGAAGGTCAGGACGGCTTCGACGATTAATGCACCATAAACATTAATGTCCCAATAGTTTTCGCCACATTTGGCAAGGTCTGGACCATAATCGTTGGCAGCAAAATTACCTGGATCGATGTTGCCACATTTCACGATGGCATAAATGAGAGCGGCAGCGCCAATGGCACCAATGATTTGAGCCACCCAATAGATGAGCATTTCTTTGAGACTCATGCGGCCATTAGCCCACACACCGAAGCTGACGGCAGGATTAAGGTGTGCACCCGAGATGTGTCCGACACCGTAGGCCATGGCCACAACGGTGAGACCAAAGGCGATGGCTACACCTAAAAACTTGACGTTGCCACTAGCGAAAATGGCAGTGCCACAACCGCCAAACACCAAAACGAATGTGCCGATCAATTCGGCGAAGAATTTGTTACCTGTTTTCATAATGGTTAGATTTTAAAACGTTTATAAGATTAACAAGTTGTTTTCATGACGCAAACGTACGAAAAAAATCAATTTTCCTAATCTTCTTGGGGAAAAATATTTGTCGAATGGCACAAAAAACCTATAAAATATTATAAGGTATTTGATTTTTTGTTTCCTTTGCACCTATGAAAAAAGCAATCACACTCATTTTCGCTCTACTGGCATTTTTTTCAATGAAGGCACAGGAGAGCCATTCTTACCAATTCACACTTGAGGACTGTTTGCGTTTCGCTGTGGCTAACAGTTATGAGCGCAGGTCGATGGAACTGACGGGTCAGTCGCTGGAGACCACATACGAACAGTCGAAACAGCAACGGCTGCCCAGTGTAAGTGCCTCGGTCGGACAAAACATCTCGAACAACGAGAATGGTTGGTCCACCTCGGGCAGCGTGGGCGTGGGCTCCTCAGTGACGATTTACCAAGGTGGCAACATCAACAACACCATTGAGCAGAATCGCCTCAACATGGAACGCAACACCGTGCAGCTGCAGCGTTACGACAACCAACTCGCCACACAGATTTTGCAGAGTTTTCTCACCATCCTTGGTAATCAGGAACTGATCAAATACCAACAGGAAGTGCTCAATACCAGCCGCGAACAGCTGAAACAGGGTCAGGCGCGCCATCGCTTGGGCACCATCCTTGAGAGCGACCTGCTGTTGTTGGAATCGCAATACTATAGCGACTCGAACAACGTGGTTGACACGCGCATCAACATTGAGAACAACTTGCTGGATTTGAAGGTGTTGCTCTCCATGAATCCGACCGATGACTTGGAAATCATCTCTCCCAATACCGACAACCTTGATGCCTTGAAGGAGAGCCTCCCGACCGAGGAAGAAGCCATCAATCTGGCCATGGAATACATGCCCGACTTACGTATCAGCGATTATGACATCCGTTTGGCCGAAAAGAGCGTCGACATGGCGCGGGGCAACTATTTTCCGTCCATCTCCGCCAATGCCAACGTGGGCATGGGTATGTTGTCGCTTGACGGTAACGGCAACTTGAAATGGTACGGCACACCGACCGAGTCGGCAGGCATCTCGATGAGCATACCGATCTACAGCCGCGGTCAGACCAAGGCCAACGTGAAAAAGAGCCGCATCGCCTTGGAGCAAGCCCAACTGGACTACGAGCAGTCGACCCTTTCGGTGCGTCAGACTGTGGTGCAGGCTTATCGTAACGTGGTTTCTGCCTTCAACGCTTACAAGGTCTCGCAGGTCAAGGAGAACGCCTACAGCAAGAGTTTCAACGCTTACAACATGCAGTATCAGTATGGCAGCATCACCACGGTGGAGCTGCTGCAACAGCAGAACAATTATCTGAACGCTTTAAATTCCTATATCCAGAATAAATATTCCCTGTTGATGAAACGGAAGATTTTAGACATCTACATGGGAAAAGCAATCGAGTTATAAATGTGAGCATTTGAATTAGAAATCCTGAAATCCTGAAATTTTGATATATGAAAAAGAAACGTAAAATATGGCTGATCATCCTGGCAGTCGTAGTTGTTGCCATCGCCGCGATAGTGGTTGTTAAGGTTACGAAGTCGGCCAACAAGGAATTGGTGATCCGAACCCATGTGGTGGAGGAGTACACCGTTGAGAACACCGTCACTGCGACGGGTACCATCGAGCCGGTGGAGACCGTGGAAGTCGGTACGCAGGTGTCGGGCAAGGTGGAAAAAATCTACGTCGACTATAACGATGTGGTGAAGAAAGGTCAGCTGATGGCTGAGTTGGACAAGCAGACGCTCAATCAGAGCCTCAGCCGCGCCAAGGCCAGCCTTACCTCGTCTCAGAGCCAGCTCAACTACGCTAAACTTAGTTATGAGCGTACGAAACAACTCTATGAGGCGAATGCTGCCACCTTGGCCGCCTACCAAGAGGCACAAAACACCTATACGCAGGCGCAGATGAGCATGAAGAACGCTCAAGCTTCCTACGACCAGGCGCGCGTCGACTTGGCCTACGCCGAAATCTACTCTCCTATCGACGGCATCGTCCTCGACCGCGCTGTGGAGGTGGGTCAGACGGTGGCCGCCTCGTTCAGCACGCCTACGTTGTTCACCTTGGCCAACGACCTCACAAAAATGCAGGTGGAAGCCGACGTCGACGAAGCTGACATCGGGCAAGTGAAAACGGGGCAGCGGGTGACCTTCACTGTCGACGCTTACATGGACGAGACCTTCGACGGCACCGTAAACCAGATTCGCATGAAACCTACCACCACGAGCAATGTGGTGACCTATACCGTCATCATCGAGGCACCCAACCCCGACCAAAAACTCTTCCCTGGCATGACCGCCAGCGTGACTATTGTCACGGAGGAACAAACGGGTTTGGCTGTACCCGCAGAGGCTTTCAATTTCACGCCCGACGAGCCGGTGATGAAAACCCTGCGTAAGCCTGAGAAACCCGAGGGACCGAGGCCCGAGCCTCAGCAAGGTGAGCAGCCCAAGATGGGCGGGAAGGCTTCGTCTGACCATAACATGATATGGGTGAAGAAAGACGGTGACATCATGCCGCGTCCCGTCAAGGTGGGCATGAGCGATGGCGCCTATAAGATTATTGAAGAAGGTGTCCAGGCCGGTGACTCGGTGGTGCTTTCGGCACAATATGTCGCCAAGGAGAAGGCTGTGAAAAAGGGAGATAATCCTTTCATGCCAGGCCCTCCCGGTAGGAATAGGAACAATAACAACAATAAAGGTGGCAACTCGGGTGGCCAGAGATAATCATGAACGAGCGGCAATCCATCATCAAGGTTGAGAACCTCAAGCGGACTTTCATCGTCGGCAGCGAGGAGGTGCATGCCCTCAAGGGGGTGTCGTTCGACATCTGTCAGGGCGAATTCGTGAGCATCATGGGCTCCTCGGGTAGCGGCAAGTCGACCTTGCTCAACATCCTTGGCTGCCTTGACCAACCCACCGCAGGTGAGTATTACATTGACGGCATTTCGATTAGGGAAAAGACCAAAAACGAGTTGTCGGATATCCGCAACCGCAAGATCGGCTTTGTGTTTCAGTCCTACAACCTCTTGCCGCGTACCTCGGCTTTGGAAAATGTGGAGCTGCCTTTGGTGTATAATCCCGATGTGTCGCACCGCGAGCGTCATGAGAAGGCGCAACATGCCTTGGAACTGGTGGGCTTGAAAGACCGCATGGGACACATGCCTAACCAGCTCTCTGGTGGTCAGCAGCAGCGTGTGGCCATCGCCCGTGCCTTGGTTAACGACCCCGTCATTGTGTTGGCTGACGAAGCCACAGGTAACCTCGACACCCGTACCTCATATGAAATCATGAGCCTCTTCCAGAGCCTTCACGAACAGGGCAAGACCATTGCCTTCGTGACGCATGAGTCTGACATCGCGGTATTTACCAGCCGAACGATATTCCTGCGCGACGGTCACATCCTCCGTGATGAGCCGGTGGCGACAAAGTCGGCAGCGGAAGCATTGGCAGCATTACCCAAAGATAACGATTATTGATATGGATATTCTGAACCTCATACGCATATCGGCAAAAGCCTTGTTACGTAACAAGACGCGTACGGCGCTCTCCATGCTCGGCATCGTGATTGGTATCGCCGCTGTCATCGCCGTGGTCAACTTGGGCGAAGGACTGAAACAGGGCACAGCCGACCAACTCTCCGACATGGGTACCAACCTCATCATGGTGATGCGTGCCAACCAGAGGCGCGGCGGCGTCAGCATGGGTTCCGGCAATGTGCAGTCGCTCAAGGTGCACGACTGTGAGCTGATTGCTAAAAATGCCAAGAACGTCACTATGGTCAGCCCTGTGGTGAACAGCGGCGGCCAGTTGGTGAACGGCTCCAAAAACTGGTCGGGGACGGTCTATGGTGGCTCGCCCGATTACCTTGAAATCCGTAAATACGAAATCGCCACGGGTGTCAACTTCACCGACGATGACGTGAAGAAATATGCCAAGGTCGGCTTGATAGGCCAGACCATCGTGAAAGAGCTGTTTGACGACGGCGAAGACCCCATTGGCAAGATTATCCGCGTGGGCAACATGCCGTTTAAGGTCATCGGCACGTTGAAGGAAAAAGGACAAAACGGCATGGGTATGGACCAGGATGACCTCGTGGTTATGCCTTATAGCACCGTGCAGAAGCGTATGTTGGGTCAGGACTTCATTCAGCAGATTGTGTGTTCGGCAGCTTCCGAGAGCGTGGCCGATGCCGCGGTGGAAGAGATAGAAAGTATCTTGAGGGTGTCGCATAAGATTCCCGAGGGGGGCGAAAATGACTTCGAGGTGCGTACCCAGCAAGAAATGCTCGAGATGATGTCGTCAATGACGGGCATGATTACTACGGTCTTGGTCGCCATCGCATTGATTTCATTGCTCGTGGGCTGTATCGGCATCATGAACATCATGTATGTCACCGTGACGGAACGCACCAAGGAAATCGGTTTGCGTATGTCCATCGGAGCCAAGAACTCGGCCATCCTGATGCAGTTCCTCACCGAGAGTATCATTTTGAGTTTGATTGGTGGCGTCATTGGTTTGTTGTTGGGCATTGGACTGTCGTATATCGTGGCCATGGCCATGTCGATGCCGTTCATTGTCAACGTGCCGTGGATGTTCATTTCCTTTGTGTCCTGCGCCATCTTGGGCCTCATCTCGGGTTTCTTCCCCGCCTTGAAGGCCTCGCGCACCGACCCCATCAATGCTTTGCGATACGAATGATTAATCATTTGTGTGATGAATAAACCGACAATCAACACGGTCGACGATTACCTTTCGCTGAAACGGATTGTGATGTTGTCGTTGGCCATTACGATTGCCTATTATGCCCTGTTTGTGCTGAGTCATTATTTCGGTAGACCTTCTTTTGCCAGTTCGAGCGATCAGGAAGTGGTTGAGCCGGAGAAAGAGCATATTGTCGGGCCAAACGAATATGCCTTTGGTGAGCTTCAAAAACAATGGCCAAGTCTCTTTTCGGCAGAGCGGTTTCAAGCGGGATACAGGTTTGTAAAGCCAAGATTTTCAACGATTTTACTGTTTAATGTTCCGTTCACCTTCCTGATGATCTTTTCTGTGTTTCTTTTGAACAGGAAGATTATGGGCAGGAGTTACAAGAGGAAACGGGATGAGTTGATGGTGAATATCGTTGGCTCATTGTTGCTTGCGGGCTTGTTGAGTTCGGCTTGTACGCTGGTGCAGTTGTATATCTGGCCATACGGTCCTGGTCCTCAGCGTTCGTTGATGGGCTATATCAGCCGTGGCATGTTGGGTGACTTCATGTTGGTGGCTATTGCGTTCGTTTTCAGTTATTTGCAGCGTTCCCTATATTATGAAAAGAGGATTGCCGTTGAGAACGAAACCCTTCGTGCCGAGAATCTCAACTCGCGTTACGAAGCTTTGAAAAACCAACTTGACCCGCATTTTCTTTTCAATTCGTTGAACACCTTGCGCTCGCTGACCGAAGATGATACTGACAAAGCCGAGGATTTCATCCAGCAGTTGTCGGGTGTGTTGCGTTACACCTTGCAAAACAAGGAAGTGGTGACTCTGGCCGAGGAGTTGGAATGCGTGCGTTCCTATTGTCTGATGATGAAGATGCGCTATGGCGACAACCTGGTTTTTGACCATGCCATCGACCATGACACTTACGACCATTATTATGTCTTGCCGCTATCCATCCAAGGGCTAATCGAAAACGCCATCAAGCACAATGTCATCTCGTCGAAGCAGCATTTGACGGTGCATATCCATACGGATGATGATAATCATTTGATAATCAGCAATAAGATTCAGCCAAAAATCGGCAAGGAAGAGGGGACAGGCATTGGTTTGGCCAATTTGGCGGAGCGGTATCGGATAAAATGGAATGAAAATGTTGAGATTTTTGACGATGGAACGAATTTTAGCGTAACTTTGCCTCTTAAACAAAACGGACAATCACTATGAAAGCACTGATTATTGAAGACGAAGCCATGGCTGCGAAGACGCTGAAGAAGCTTCTTGTTGAGGTCAGCCCAGGTATAGAAGTTGTTGGCGTACTTGAATCCATCGAGGATAGCGTGGATTGGATTTCGAGCCATTCCATGCCTGATTTGATGTTTATGGACATTCATTTGGCTGACGGCTCGTCGTTTGCCATCTTTGAGCGCGTCACCATCACTTGTCCGGTCATCTTCACTACGGCTTACGACGAATATGCGCTCAAGGCCTTTGAGGTGAACAGCATCGACTATCTGCTGAAGCCCATCAGCAAGGAAGCTTTGGAGCGTGCCATAAACAAATACCATGCTTTGGTGGAGAAGCCCGTCGGCAACGATCAGATAGAAGCGCTTTTGACCCAGCTGAGCGAGAAAAAGAAATACAGAAACTATTTCTTGTTGCCCGAGCGCGACAAGTTTATCCCCTTGTCGGTCAGCAACATCGTCTACATTTATATCGATGCCAAGACGCTGAAAATCAACACGACAGACGGGAAGGTGTTCTATATGAACCATACCTTGGACGATGTGATGAGCGAGCTCGACCCGCATGAGTTCTTCCGTGCCAACCGTCAGTTTGTCGTGGCGCGTCAGTCCATCAAGGACGTGTCGGTGTGGTTTGGCAACAAGTTGGCCATCAACCTCTTTGTCGAGACGCCCGAGAAGATCATCGTCAGCAAGGCACGTGTGGCCGAGTTTAAGACTTGGTTTACGAAATAAATTGTTGATTTCCAAATAGTTAAAATAACTATAGAAATTTTTTCGACAAAAAGCATTGTGGGAACGAAAAAAGATTGTACTTTTGCACCCACAAAACGATGCTTCCGTAGCTCAGTTGGTAGAGCACCTGACTCTTAATCAGGGTGTCCAGGGTTCGACCCCCTGCGGGAGTACTTCAAATCAGCAAACCCTAATTGATAATCAATCAGTTAGGGTTTTTTCATATCTATTTCTGGCGTGTTTTTGGCGTGATAGCACAAAAAAACACCCTGAAACGGCTTGCTTCAGGGTGCAGTTGCAATTCAATTTCCTATGTGGAAATCTGTTGCAAAGGTAACACTTTTTCAGATACTTACAACTATACTCCCATTCTTTTTTTGAGTACGGTGTCTGACTGGCTGACGAAGGCTGCGGCTATAAAGCTTCCACCAAAAGGCGACAACCCCACTCCGCAGCCTTTGGCAGACAGGCAGCCCTCCGAATCCCTTTAACTGCTAGAACGGAGATTGCGGATTTTGAGCGTGAATGAGAAACAAGAGCGGGGAAACGCAAACCCACTTTTAGCCGAGGGCTGACAAAGGTTGCGGCTAATAAGCTCCCTAAAAGATGCGAAATCTGACCTCCGCAACCTTTGTCAGACATCGGATTAACAATAACACTACAATTGAACGAGAGGGCGTATTTCGCGCCCTACGACAAAAAAGAAAGGCACCCATCAGGATGCCTTCGTGATTGCTGCCGTTGTCTGTTCGTAGGGCGTTACGCCTTGTTGATTTTGCGACCGACCTTTTCGGCTCTTGTCTTGATGATGAACGAGCCGAAGCCACGGAGATAGACATTCTCTCCCTTGGCGGCATAAGTCAAGTAGAAGCGAACGGCATCGCCGACTTCTGCCCAACTGCCAACAGGAACGGACACACCCATAGACGGGTCGGTTTCTTCGGTGTTGAAGATGCCGATTTTTTTCTGGGTGAGGTTGTAGGCCACGACGATGAAGTTGGCTTCGGCTGGCTTGTCGATCTGCTCTGCTGCGGCAGGCTCAGCGTAGAAGTCCTTCACATCGTTGGTGAGAGTGACCACGCTTTCGAGCATAGGTGATTCGATGCGCTCACCGCTGCCGATGCCTTCCATCAGGGAGAGGTCAACCGTCTTGACATCATCCACAATGGCGGCGGCAGCTGCCAATTGATGGACAAGCATGTTGCGACGGGTTCTGCCACTGGTGACGGATGGATAGAGCGAGGCAAGCTGCTCAGTGGTCAACTGCCCAGCAAGCCCCTGAATCTCTCTGAAGTAGTTGCGCTGCGCCATCTGTGCAGCGGTCTTGGGGTCTTTCTGCGATTGTGGAAGGCCTTTCATGTAGGCGATGCCATTCCACGAGGCACCAATAACGGTACCAACTTTTCCCTTGAATCCGCCTAAGATTCCTTGCTTTATTTTGCCCATGGTTATAGTGTATTTAGGTTAGTATTACGGTTGCTTATTTTGTATAGTTGGTAGGGACTTGGTAGGGAGCGGGTCAGTACCTGATTCGGGTTGTTTTTCCACTCCCATGTCCTTTTTCTTTTTGAGTGGCCGAGCGGGTCGATTGATGACACCCAAGGTGCCAAATCCGACCTTTGAGCGGTTTTGACTGGTGACAAACATGAATCCTGAGAACTCGTCGCGGGGATTGCCGTAAGGCTTCACATTGACTTCGAAGGATTGTTTGCCAGTGCTTTTCAGCGTCACTGGAGAAGCGATGAGAAACAGCTTCTGCTGCGTGATGTTGGCAACCAAGATGACAGGATAGTCGTCTGGGTGCTGGTCGCGGTAGTAGGTCACGGCCTCCCAAGAGATTTGGAGGTCGGAACGATTGGCATTGACCGAGACCGCCGGAAGGTCGGTCGTCGGGGAATTGCCGAGAGTGGTCAGGTTGTCGAGGTCGACGGTTCTGGTCTTGTCGATGACAGCCGCATAGGAAGCCAATTGCTGAACGAGCAGATTCCTGCGAGTCATGCCCTTGGGCTTCTTTGGGTAGATGAATTCCAAATCCTCGTTGGAGAGGGACATCGAGAGAGAGACCAACTCTTTGAAATAGCCTTGCTGCATCTTCTGGTTGCCTGACCTGCTCTTCTTGTAGGACTGAGGCAAACCTTTCATATAGAAGATGCCATTCCAACAGGAGCCGACCACAGTGCCGACTTTGCCACTAAATCCACCGAGGATGCCTTGTTTTATTTTGCCCATTGTGTTTCGATTTTGGTGTTTTCAAAAAAAAGCCGCCCGACTGGACGGCTTTTCAACATTCGACCCGATAAGCGATTAGTCGCGCTTCTTGGGTTTGGCAGGACGCTTGGTGACGGCCATCGTGCCAAAACCAACGAGAGCAATCTTGGAGCCAGTGGCGAGCATGAAGCCGCTGAAAGTGTCTTCGGCTTCGCCGTAGGCGGCCAGACCGACATTGAACGACTGGGAACCAGTCGTGCCGATGGTGGCGGTGGAAGGCACCAGATAGACTTTCTTCTTGGTGACGTTGGCCACGAAGATGACGGGGTACTCCTCGCCGTGCTCAGCACGGAAGGCGTTGGCACCCTCCCAAGAAATGGTCAGGTTTTCGCCAGCAGCGGCGATGGTAACCTCTGGCAGGTCATCCGTCGGCGCGTTGCCGAGGGAGTTGATGTTGCCCAAGTCGACGCTCTTGGTGTCGCCATCGACGGTGGCGACAGCGGTGAGTTGCTTGACGAGGACGTTGTGACGGGTCATGCCGCTGATAGCCTCAGGGAACAAGAATTTCATCTGTTCGTCCGAGAACTGGGCGGCGATGTCCAGAACTTCCCTGAAGAAGCCGCGTTGCTTGGTCTGTGCTGCGGTCTTCGGGTTCTTGTGGGACTGGGCGAGGCCACGCATGTAGCTGATGCCGTTCCACGATGCACCGATGACGGTGCCAACCTTACCTCTGAATCCTCCGAGGATTCCTTGCTTAATCTTTCCCATTGTTCTTATCTTTTTAGGGGTTAGTAATTTTGGTTAGCTATCTTTTTCGCAAATGTATAATCTTTTTATTTACAGTAGGTTATACTGGTATTGCTTGCATTCTTTTGCGCTGGTTTGCGTAGTTTGGAGTGAAAAAAGATATTACTACACTCAAAAGAAATGAGACGATTGCGCCTTTGGACAAAAACGAGGTGGTTAAAAAAGCAAGTTCCCTAACGGCAAACGGAGACCCGCGTTAGAGGGGCGTAGTTTATTTAGGGGCTTGGCTTTTTTAAGCACCGTACCCATAGAATGAGACATTAAGCGTTTACGACAAACCACTTTTCCAAATTCAGGGTGGCGGTGGGGACGATGGTGGTACGGAGCGGAGCTTTGCGGAGCGACACTTTTCCGAATACTCTACTTAGGGTGGTAGGTGGGGTAAGTGGTGGCACTTAGGAGCGAAGCGACTGCCCTTCTTTCCAAATTGTCAAAATAGGGTGGTTGGAGGGGTACGAGGTGGTACAGGAGCGGAGTTTACGAAGCGACTGTGCTTTCCAAATGCTCAAATAAGGGTGGTAGGTGGGGTTTGATGGTGGTTGGCCAGAGCGGAGCTTTAGCGGAGCGACCTGACCTGAACTTTGGGGTGGTGGCCGGGGGTGACGGCGGCACGGATGTGCGTTGGCTCAGCAGGTAAGGGGGAAAAGCGCCTGCGGCTAAGGGGCGGTGACACTCACGCAAGAATGAGAAAACCGAGCCTAAACGACTATACGAGAGTGGGATACCCTGCGCCCCGTTCGCGCCAGCGCGGCCGACCCGCCCGACAGGAGTCCGCGCACGGTTTCAATCCGAAACGGCGGCGGGCGTGCCTTTTGCGGCGGCGACCCCGAAGAGGCAGGCACCAGTATGGTCATTGCGGGCTGAGGTGGCAACGATGAGGGGACGAAACAAGATGCGCTTTAGCGCACCACAAAGGGAACCGCCGGGCGGACGCGCAAGCAGGGGCGCAAAACAAAAGGGGCGCGGCGACCCCCGCTAATAAGTTGCGAGGTACGAGAACCGCTTGGGGGTACGGGGGGCGACAAGAAAGCCCCGAGCGAGCAAGGAGCCACGAAAGCGGTTGGCCTTGGAGCCGCAAACGCTCGCTGGAGCCGCGCCAGTGGAGCGCAGCGGAACGAGTGTCGCGGGACAGCGAAGAGCAGCGGCGGTGTTGCGCAAGGGCGGCAACCTGAAAAAGCGCACGACGTAGGAGCTCAGCATTTTTTCAGATTGACGCTCGTTATACCCTTGCGCACACCAAGGCAACCGCAAGAAGCGGCGACGAAGGGAACACCGATTTCCCCCTCCTGCTGAATTAGGTAGGTTGAGCGTTGGGATGATGTGTCGTTTTTTACGTTTGTTTCGTTCTATCGTCCTTACGTCATACGTGCTTTCGACACTATTTCAACCATTTTCTGTACTTGATCCAGACACGGAGCCAGATGCGGGCGATAGAGTCGATGGCATCACCAAATATCATCTTGCTGTATTTGTCGAAGTTTTGACCCCACTCGGTCTGCTCCATGAACTCTTGCATGGGCTGGGTGTTTTGGAAGGTCTCAGGAATGAGGTAGTATGAAAACAAGTAGGAGTATTGCGAAACGGCACTCATGAAATCCCATGTGTTGTCGTTATCGCCTCCCCAACCATGGGTGTATTTGCGCGTGGCCACATCGTTCTCAACATCCAAAATGAAGGGTGTAGGTTTGAGTGGCAAGGGATAACCGTCTGGATCGTAGAAGAAGCGGTTGTTGTCCTTGTCAATCTTGTAGGACTTGTTGACCTGGTCTTCCCATTTCTTCTCGATGGCTCCGTGAATGCCTTTCTCATCGGAGAATGGACGACTGTCGCAATGCAGCGGCATGTGACAGTCGGCTATGTAGTGACTGAGGATGAAGAAACGCATGGCGATGTGGTTTCCCGTGGTAGCGATTGGACATCCTCTGTCCTCACGGTGCAGCATCTTGAAGTTGTCGACGATGCTGTGGGATATGGACTCACATCGGTCGGCGCAGTTGCCAGCAACGCATTTGTAGGGCTTGTTGTACAACGGTGACGATTTCCGCATCAATTCATAGATGCTGTGGGTGGTAGGTAGTTTGTCGAAGGTGGTATAAGGACCGTCTTCAGTGGGCTGGTATTTGACGATGTGGCTGGTGGACATGTCCTTGAACACCTCATCAGGGTACCAGGCACCTTGTATGACGAAGTCACGGTAGTTCTTGAACCATCTGACAAGGGCTTTTGCTTCCTTGCGGACGTCTTCGCTGACACCTTTGACAACGGCTTCGTTGTCGGTGGTGGCGATGACTTCCAATCTTTTTATGGCCATAAAGGCTATCCATGCGTGGGAGTATTTTTTCATAGTGTTGGCGTTTTGAGGCTTCAAAGATAGTGAAAAAAATAGATTGCGGGTCAAGCCCGCAATGAGGGTTAGGCAATGAGAGCTTTCAAGTAAGTAGATGCTTTAAGATAGCAGTTGAGGCAGCCGCTGGCGGGGTTTTTGCTCATCATTAAGCCCAAGCTGTGGGTAAGGCGCGACGGCCTTTCATAAAGCTTTCTTGCAGGCGAGCCGCCTACATGCCAGATGAGGCCGCACTGGGCATGTGTCGTTTTTCTTTTCGTTGGTTTTTCGTACTAACGTGCTTTCGTTATTCGTACTAACGAGCTGACGAAGAAGTTGGGGCTGAAAACGACTCTTGCCCAGGGCGATATAGAAGTGGAGGCAGGCCGTCGCGCGGCAGCTGGGCGGTGTTGCCGACGAACAGAGTGGCACCCGCAGGAACGAGGACGGCCACCCTGAGCGGCGGCATTACCGCACAGCATTGGGGAGGCAAGGTTGAAGCTTCCTTCTGCAAAAACCGTGACAGCGGCGGCTTGGTCGGTTAAGGCTAAAAAGAGGACTTATAGGACTGATGGGGCTTATAGAGAAGTCGGTGCTCTCATACGGGGTGCGGCTGCTGGTATTGGCCGCGTAGGTGAGCGGAACAGGCGTTTTGTGGGTGAGAGACGGCGCGACCGACTACGGCACAACAAGCTTCTTTTTATGTGTGGCTTTCCAGCGATGGTGTGGCTGGTGCGGTTGGGCGACCTGACGACGGACTGTAGCGGAGCGAGCAGACAACGGCGGAGTTTACGGAGCCATTGTCTGCCCGTCGGAGCGGAAGGTAGTTGTCAGGGCGCGAAGGGTGGGACTCTCTCGATGAAGCTGAGGGAGCATCGTTTGCGAAGGTGAAAACGCCCGTGTAGCGACCGTAGCGGCGAATGGCAGCAGCTTAGGCTTGTGCGGCTGGTTGGGATGAACACGATGTGGAGCCACCTAAGCGATGCGAGCAGGCGCAGGGGAAGGCAATGCGGAGAGGCGTTAATGGAGCGTCGGAACACAGTGAGGAACGAACCGTGTTCCGACGCGGAATGGTAGCCCGTAGCACTGACGGCCACAAGACAAACGCTTCGCTGGGGGCGGAACACCTTGACGGGGATGGGGTGGTGATGCTATATGATAATGGTCACCAAAGAGGTCATTTGCAAGCCTTGTTTTGTGATTTTTTATAATAAGGTATTTTGCCTGACAATAATTGCTTATATTTGCGGCATGAATTGGCGCGAATTGTAGGCGCAAGGATTTTTGTAATAACAATCTAAACCGTTAAGAAATAAAGAAATACACAAATACAAACATAAGACATAGCAAAGCATAACGACAACTTTCTTCTGCTTTAAAAATTGCCAATTAATCACGAAGAAAATCTCTTGAAATTGTCAGTATGCCCACCTATAGCGTGGGACTGGACTATTTTCTGGAGATTAGGGTTACGGCAATTACCCAAAGCAGCGGGAAACGGTTAGGTTTCACGCTTTTTTATTGTCGTTCAGAAAAATACAAACAAAAAAAAGATGTATATGAAAAGGCCATTTAGAATAAAAACAATAAAGAGAGCCAGAAAATGGATGAAACATCAATACGATGTGATAGCGGTGTTGGCCGTATCTTGTGTGGCTATTCTGTCTTCTTGCTCTGGTGATATAAATTCAAATTTTGATTCCCATTTTACCAATGATGGTTATTTAATACAGGATAGCACAAAACAGGATAATAAAGTACCCTTGACAAAAGCAAAGTTTTATGTTGAGGTCTCTGGAAGTATGAATGGCTTTTTTAGAGCTGGACAGCCGACAGATTTCAAAAAAGATGTTTGGCAAATACTCAGTTATTATTCACCTATTGCGCCTGGCGTGACTATTTTGACAAATAATGGTGATGAAGGTAAAACTTATGATTTGAGTAATTTCCAGACTCAAATGAACACTGGTGCTTTTGTTTCGACCGCTTCAACGAGAGTACCTTTGATGCTTCAATCTATTATTGATAATTTGGATGCGGATAACGGGGAGGTTGCAGTACTTATTTCAGATATGAAATACAGTCCTGTTGGGCAAGCTGCGCCCAAGGTGCTGTTGACACAATACAGCACTGATGTCAGCAAGATCTTTGGACAGTACGGTAAAGCTATAAGTCTGGTTTGCGCCACATCTAATTATCTGGACAAAAAAGGAAATTCCATTTGCGATGCTTCGCCATATTATTTTCTGATAATTGGCAACGACAGCGGTGTTGCAGAAATGCGTGATGGTATTTCCACCCTATTAACCAATGCTGGCAGGTTCGTTGACAACATTGAGAGCGGATTTAATTATGGCGGGATTAAGGAGAGTTTCGGTATTCCGAAAAAATGTTTCCAGATGGATATAAACGAGCCAACATTTGTTGAGTATGAAGAGGCTGATTCTTACGACACCTGCATCATCAATTTAAAAGTGGATTTGGCACCTTATCGTTGGATTCTGACCGATGAAAGCTATTTTGCAAGAGCTTTCAAGGCAAAAACCCTCTACGGAGCCAACCTTGTTGTAGATGACGTGAACATTGTAGTAAAAAACATCACTGACAAGCAGTTGAAACGTACAGCAGAGGCCACGGTAAGACTAAAGCTGTTCAATATGCCCACAGATTCCGATGTCATTGAATGGACATTAGAGTTGCCTGACACGGATTACACTTTGTTTGGACAATTCTGTGGCGCGACTGCCGAAGAAGATGTTACCAAATCATATTCCATAGAAGATTTCCTTGTTGGTATGTTCTACGGTGGTGTGGTAAATACAACGCTTAATCCCAATTACATTTTAGTTTCAAAAAATAGTTAGTCGTTATGAAATTACTGAAGCTGTATCAATGGATCGCAGGAAAGTTGACCGAATTTTGCGCTCCATTCCAAAACAACGAGAGCTTGTATCAACAAGCCAGAGCCTTTTGGGGCAAGTTGGAAGGCATTTCAACAATACTTTTAATCATCGCAGTGGTGATAGGTGTTTTGTTTGCCGTCATCTACTACAAGCCATACAACAACAAGCCAGGAAGACACTATACCCCCAAGTATTGGGTTATTTTCCTGATTATAACATTTGTGGTGGCTTTTCTGTTGACATTGGGATTTGAATATATCTCAGTGGCACCACACTTAAAAGGCGCAATGTTGCTTGAAACTAAAATTGCACTTGGGAATGGAATCTATGCTTCAGCATTGTATTTCATTGTTTCGGTTTTGTGGTGCAACGCGCTACCGACTAACGCTTATCGATTGTTTGAATTCTAAACCCAACCCGATATGAAAAAAGTATTTGTTTTTTGCATTGGAGGTACTGGCATTCGCGTGATGAAGAGCATCACGATGCTGATGGCAAGCGGAATGAGTACCAGCGGTTTTACCGTTGTCCCTGTTATCCTTGACCCGCACTTGGATTTAGAGGAAAAGAAGAATTTGCACTCGTTGATAGAATCATACGAGGAAATATATCGACACTCAGTCAACAATGGGACATCAACGTTGAATTCTCTTGATGGCTTTTTCAATTCTGAAATGCTTACCATCGGAGAACTCAATGAACAACTCAATGACACCCAACAAGCGGCTGGAAACACTGAAAAGTTCCGTTCATATATCAACGTGGCCAACCTTGGTGCAGATAATGTGAACAACTATTTCGTACAGACGCTGTTTTCAAATAAGAATCTAAACAATCCTTTGTCGGTCGGCTTCAAGGGGAATCCCAATGTCGGTACCGTAGTGCTCGGTGAAATGATTGAGGGAGCGGATTGGTTCAAAGCGTTTAAGACCAAATGCGAGAAAGACGACAGGGTATTTATTATTAGCTCCATCTTTGGAGGCACTGGGGCTTCAGGTTATCCGCTGCTGGAGAAAAAGATTAGAGGAGCTTCTGATAATCCAACAGTTAAAAATGCACTGATGGGAGCAGTGACTGTGTTGCCGTACTACGGGCTAAAAGATCCTACGACAACGGGCAGTGACATTGACTCGGCTAACTTCTACACTAAGACAAAAGCGGCTCTTGCCTATTACCAGAACACTGTGCAGTCGGATTATCTTTATTACGCAGGAGAAAAGACTTTGAGGCAGGTCTATGAGAATGACGAAAAGAAGCAAGAGGACACCGCTAACTTCATTGAACTGGTTGCCGCATCAGCCTTGTTTGATTTTCTAAAGAGAGAAAGACCGGACAGAAAACAATATATGACCAGGGCAATTGACGATGACGTGGAGTCATTAGACCTTGTGACGATGGGCAGTGGCTATAAGGAAATCGTCAAGTGTGTTGCCGACTATATGATTTTGAGAACCTTTATTCAAAATCTTCCCAACGAGAAATACTTCCCTTTGAAGAAGAACAGAGGACTTGATGGAGGTTTTTACAAAGATGCAGCATTCCAATCATTGGTGCGCTTTACTGAGAAATACTATCAATGGTATTATGAACTTTCGACGAACAATCGTGCGTTTGCTCCATTGCACTACGACAGCATTAAGCAGATGGATGGATGGGTAAAAACCATCGACCTTGACGCAAAGGATGATTCATACTATCTGCTCCGAATGATTGAGGCCAGCAATAGATACACAAAGAAGGATCATAGCAACAAATTCAGGTTCTTCCTGCAATTCGCCTATGAAGCAATAAATGGTTACACACAGAAAATAATGAAATAAGATATGGCAAAAGTTGATTTAAATATTGTTGATAGAGGCACTAACAGTTCCGAATGGAAAGCAGAAGGAACGCCTTTGCAATCTGGCGACCTTGACAAAGTGCTTGAACAGAAGACCGACAATAGTGGTGCATTGAACTCGCTTCCCACACCTTTTGCCAGGTTTTTTGTCGCTCGCGAAGCTTTTAGAAGAGTCAATGAAGAGAAGCTGAATCCAAAGGAAGGGGCTGGCTTTGCCTATACGCAATTAGTTTCTGATATCCTTGATGTCTATGAACTGTTGTTTAATCTGAAATACCACAAGAACAACACTTGGAAAGATGGTCAAAAGCTGGAGCTGAGAGAATGGAATAGAAAGGAGAATCTCGATTATCTCAAAGCGAAGATGCCTGTTCTATATAATTCTGTTGTAGATTACTACAAGACAGATATCCTCGAGGACAAACTGTATTTTCTCGTCTATACTGAGAATGGCAAAGAAGTGTTGTTGGCTTGCAGCTCCCCCATCACAGGCTTTGTCACACCGCCAGACATGGACAAGGCTGTTCTGAAGAAAGACAACACCGACACTATCTGTTTTACAGGTGAGCAATACCAAAACCTGCACATTAGGAGAAAATCAGGCGGGGAGTATTTCAGAGGTGATGTCAGACTGTTTGACAAGAGAGATGCTGAGTTTAAGAATTACATGTATTCAATGTTGTTTGGCACTGATACCGTTGACGAGAGATTTAAGGCCATCAAGGAATATGTGCGTAGTTTCAACAATGACCCAGAGATACGCAACGATTTTAGATTAAAGACAACTCCGGTGTTGACCGACCAGAATGACGGTTTGGTAATAAATGGGCTTTGCATACAGTCTTCAGATGAAATTGATATCAACAGCTATTTCACTGACACCATGATTCGAGTACCTTATCGCATTTCGAGAGACACATTCAAATCGGTCGTTTATCAGAACGATGTTCAAGGTAGAAATTATGACTATTTGCTGCCTTTCAAGCCTGAAGTGATGAATCTGTTTGATGGAAAAGAACTTGACTCTGATGTACACATCAACAGAAATTCCGTAACGGTCACTTTACGCTATAATGGGAAGGAATACTCGAAAGAATACTCTCAAGACACCTTCCGTGCTGGTCAAGGTAGAATTGTTGACCTGCAAGGAGCGAAGATTAGCTTTGACCTTGGCATCTTCCCCAATATCCTATCCTATAAGGATGTCGAGAACAATTACTTCAAGGTGCTTGTGGTTGCAGCCGATGAAGATGCTGATGCCCCCAACTTCAATATCGACCAAATCAATCTTGCTTTTTTCAAGCAAGCTGAAAATGGTTGCAAGCAGATAAAAGAAGTTGTTCCTGAAGACATGGCTGAATATGGCGTGGAGCCAGCAGCGGTACGTTCACGCCAAAAAACGGACGTAGAAGAAAGCGGCACCAAGTTCTATGAACTGTTTAACACGTCGTTTGACATGATTGAAATCAATGTCATGGGTGACACAGGTCTGTTGATGCCAGTATGGCAACACAGCCAAGCAAGCAATGAAACCTTTACCTATGCAATTGACCTTGGAACGTCCAATACATTTATGTCGCGTTGCAAGAATGACAGCCAAGGCAATCCGGACCTTAGCAGGAAGCCTGAACTCTTCAAGATGGATAAGACGATGGTGAATTACATGCATGAGTATTCAGACGATACGCAGTATTCCATCACTCGACGCATAGAAGATTCGATTTTCAACAAGGCAAAAAAGAAAATCAAGACTGAATTTGTGCCAGCTGTCATCGATGGCAAGGACTATAGATTCCCCATCCGCACTGCTTTGTGTGGTATTCACAATAAGACCAAGAAGCCGAAATTGTTTGACAACCACAACATCGCTTTCTTCTACGAGAAACTCATGGCGAACGACGACCAGGATGTGAACACCGACATCAAGTGGGAACAAGACGAGGACAAATTGCGCGTCTTTGTTAGAGAGCTGCTGCTCATCATCAAGTGCGATATTCTGCAAAGGAATGGCGACCTTGACAGAACCAATCTCGTTTGGTTCAGCCCATTGAGCTTTATGGGGAACACAAGAGAGGTTTATCAGAACATCTGGAACACTGAGCCAAAGAAAATACTGTTCATCCAGCCACAGCAAATCGTTCGCTATTCAGAATCCGAGGCACCCTATTACTACTACAAGAAGATGGACTACATCAAGGATTCTGATGCCGTTACTGTCATCGATATTGGTGGTGGCTCGACTGATTTCGTGTACTTCAAGGATAATGAGCCGCAAGTTGCCAATTCCGTCCATTTTGGATGCGATGTGCTCTGGGAAAATGGTTTCAATGCGTTTGCCAATGTTAGGGAGAATGGTATATTCAAGAAATACGTTGACACTATTCGTTTCCAAAGGAAAGACCTTGAAGACTTGAATGAGTGCTTCAAGAATGTTGATTCCGTGAAGACCAAGGATGTTATCAATTTCTGGCTTAGCAATGCCAAGGATTGTGACATCATCAAGTTCATGAGCCAGGACTTCAAACCCGTGTTTGCTTATCACTTAACAAGCATCCTTTACTACATGGCCAATATGTACAAGGATAAAGGACTTGAAGCCCCGAGAACCGTGGTATTTAGCGGAAACGGCAGCAAGTACATCGACAATTTCATTTCGAGCGAAAGCAACATCCTGAAAGAAATTATTGATTTGATATTTGCGACAGTGTTTGGAGGAACGCATAATGTAAACATTAAGCTTCCTGATGAACGCAAGGAGTCGACCTGTTATGGTGGTTTGTATCGTGACAAGAACGCTCCGATAGTTAAAGATGTCGTTTACCAAGGCGATGTAACAAAGAGCTACGAAAAGGTGGGCGACATGAATAGCAACTTAGATTCGTTGAAATCTGTGCTGATGACCAAGTATAAGGATCTTGCTGCCTTATATAAGTCCGTCTTGGATTTGCTCAAAAAAGAGAAAATCATCGACGGGACTTCAGATACTCGTCGTTATGTCAGCAAGGCAGAGGAAGATATGGGTACACCATTCACTACCTACTACAAGACGCAAGTCAAGGAAAAGTATGGTGAAGAAGTTATCTATAACGATTCCGTGTTTTTCTTGCCCGTAATCAACAAGGTTTTTGAAATGACTAAAATCTAAAGGCTATGCTTGTTATTTCATTTGTAGCGTTTGGCCTTTGCCTTTGCTTTCAACTAAAGTATTTTCTTGAAACAAGGAAGCAACGAGAGTTATACTATCATTTCTTCAAAAAGAAGCAGCCATACGATGTTAGTTTAACTGAAGTTAATACAGAAGTCTATACTCAGTTAGTGCAAGTAGGTGAAGAAGGTTCAGACTTAAATCAGCTTATTGAGGAGATTAACCACTATATTCTTAAAACCAAAGGCACTACTGATTTTGCTGTCATACAAAACAAGGTAGAGCGCAAGTTGAATATGCGGTATGACCAATCTGTTGCTAAATTGTCGTTTCCAACCCATTTCGGTCTGATGGGAACCTTCCTGGGGGTTTTTATTGGAGTTTTAATGTTTATTATTGGCTTTGATAGTACAAATGGAATAACGGACAATTCAATAAAGAACTTGCTTGAGGGCGTTCTTGTCTCTATGCTAACCAGTTTATGCGGATTGGGTCTGACCACATGGAATAATGCCAGGGCTGGAGAAGCGAGAAAGAAGATAGAAGAAGATAAGAATGAGTTCTATGATTTTGTACAGACAGAGTTGATGCCTTCGCTGGATGTTAGTATGGTAGCTGCTATCAGTAAATTACATCAAACAGTTGACCGTTTTGAACCAGCATTTGACAGGGTTATCAATCGTTTCCAAACCACGTTTGACAATTGCACAAAGGCATTTGGCGATAGCTTCGAAAAGAATGTTAGGGCTGTTGCTACTGCGGTAGATGTGATGGGTAAAAACATGGATAAAATCAATGAAAATATCGACCTTCAAGAGAGACTCCTTGCTACATTTAAGAGTGGTGAGCTGGTGCAAGGACTTGACAGATACATTGAGGCATCCAACAACTTCGTCAGTATTACCCAATCGCTCAATAAGTTTGAAGAGGCTCGCAGGATGATGTTGGCGGCCACGCAAGAGGCCATCAATCTTCAGAACGCATATAGTGACTCGTTGCAGGTTCCTCGTGAAGTTGCCGTGCGCATCAATCAGATACTGGATAGAATTAAAGACTTCGAGGAGAATATAAATCGCATCGGAGGTCAACTTGAAAGAAGGGATATACTTGGCAATGATGTTGTGAACAAATTACAGGAACAAATCAGTGGCATATCGAAAAAGGGCAAGATTGCGGACAAGTATTTGGAAATAGCTGATGGCCGGTTGGAGGATTTATACGCTCAACAAACCAAGGTAATAAACGAGATGAACAGGCGATATAGAGAAGCACTTGAAGGACACATAGACGGCTTTGAGAAGATGATTGTGCATCAAACCGAGGAGCTTGAAAAGCGTCATGGTGACTTTATGAAGGCCATTGAAGAGCGGCTGACCATTGAAGATGTGCGCCAAGAATTTGTGAATTTGGGCAAACTGAAGGACATTGATGGAAAGATGGCCGAAGTTTCAAAGCGTGTTCCTACTTCTGACGAAATACAAAAGGCTGTTCAAAAAGCCATGCAAGATGCAGTTCAACCAATTCAGAAGGAATTGGATGAAATGAAGAAAGACTTTAGAAAGCAAATGGAAGAATCCAAATCTGGCGTTTTCGGAGGCCTGTTTGGTAGGCGTTGATACTGAGCATTATGGACGGAAACAATAATGGTTCGTTTTGGCCGAGTTACGTGGACGTTATGACAACGCTGTTTGCCATAATGCTCGTGTTGTTTGCCGTGTCTTTCAGTCGATTCAAAATCAAAGAGAAAGAATTGACAGAAAAAGTCGAAGAGCTTAGAGATACGGAAACAAGGCTTCAGGAGATTGTGGATGAATACGACGATATTCTGAAGATTTATTCCACTGTTGGAAAAATCGACGCGACAGACTATTTCGGCTACAACAAGCCCTATCTGAAACATTTGTTCCAGATAAATGTGGAGTATCAGACGAAGGAATATGCCATCAATAAGCTGAAGCTTGATTTGACTGATGTAAACGCGGCCAACAAAAAAAGAGATAGCATCGTTGCCGCTGGTGAGTTGATAAAAAACACCATTCTTGAATTGAATAGTAGCGTTCCTGATACTATAGAGAATAACATCAAATTCCTCGTTATCATCGAGGGTCAATCTTCAAGGATTCCTTTCAACGAAGGGCCATGGAGAAACAATTACACCCTCTCCTATCTAAGGGCACAATACCTGAATGCGTTTTGGAAAGAACATGGCATTGATTTGAATAGCATTCCGAGATGTGAACTTATTATTTCTGGTAGTGGCGAGGAAGGTGTACCGAGAGAAGTGCCAGATAAAACAAGGCTCACTCAATTATTCCCCAATAGCGTCGATTACCAAAAGCAATGGCATAAGATAGAAGAAAGGAATCAGCGTTTCTTAATAAACATCGTGCCAGTGTTGGGTAATATCGACAGCACAAGAGAAAAGATTGAAAAGATAAAAGGCAAGTAGAATGGGTGCGTTATGGTCTGAAGATTACGAAAAGGTGTTTGGCAAGCCAACAAAGTGGTCGCTTTTTTCGGAGGACGAAGAGGCGTATGAGGCTTTCCGTAAGACCATCATAAACTCACCTCATTACGTGTACGATAAGGATAAGCTGCCTTTTACAGGTGTGAAAGTCTATGGTTACGATTTGTATTTATTGAAGCTTACTATCGACCAGAAAAAAGCAGAGGGCAAGAAACTGTTTTATATCAAGGACGAAACACCTGGTTTAGCCAAGGTTCTTGCATTTGGCTATTTTAACAAAAACAGTCAATTGTTTTATTTGCTTGCCAACAGCTTGATAAGAAAGACGGATTTCCAACAAAAGATGAAGAAGGATTCGTCTCTTTATTGGCCAGTCTACAGGTTGCAAGCTAAAAGCGAGATAAGAAAATGCGATGCCGATACGAAGGATGAACAAGGCCGAGCCTTGCAATTAGAGTTGTTTCAACCAGAAGGCTATCGCATGATTGAGGACGTGGATTGTTCCGCATCCTTAGCTGCAGCTTATGCGCTTGGTCAGGAAGCTGATTTTACGAAGTGGAAAGGGATGGATGGCAAGACACTCGCGGAAACATATCCCTTTTATAGCGGAAGCTATTCTGAGCTTATTGATATAAAAACTACTTGGAGCAAACTTCGTTCTCTGAAGGAAAAGCCCACACCGATTGTTGAAGAAAATGGCACAGACAAGCTATCGTTGTTTAATAAGATCATCACTCCTCTTATTCAGCACAAAGAGAAAGCAGCAGCCAAAAAAGTTGCACATAAGCGCAAGGAGTTGACCGAAATACAATGCTTTTTGATAGACGAAGGGCAAAGTGAAAAGTACAGCGCAAGGGGATGCTATTATGTGAAAGAAGAAACCATCAAAGTTTTTGCTGGTGCGGTGTTATCCACCGATGTTTCGTCTACGCTTAGGTATTCACTTGCGGACTACCAACGTAGATCTTTCATCAAGGAGCATTGCTCAACTAAGAAGTCAAAATATACACTGAAAGAAGATTATTACTTTGATTCGGCAGACACTGCTGCACTTTATGTGATGGGACAGATTGTCGAAGGATTATCGGTGTGGATGACAATTGATGGCAAATCATTGGAGGAAAGAATCAATGAAGAAGTATATTAGTATAGCTTTGGTCTTTGTGGTTGTGCTGCTTATTATGGCTTTGATTATTCGAGGTTCGAATGATTCAGAAGAGGTGTATGATGGGTTCGTACAACAGGTTGAACAAAACGACACGCCTTCGTCGAGCAATCCTGTTGGACAACTGCGGACAGGACTGGAAATCCCATGCTATGATTTTGTGGTAGATGAACAGATAATGGCTAAGCGAGGATATACTGTTTCGTTTAATCCAGATACCAAGCTGCCCAACTGGGTTGCGTATGAGCTGACTGCCGATGAGACAGATGGGCCTTGGACAAGGAAAGGTTTAAGGTTCGTCCCTGACCCATATTGTAAAGGAGAACAGGCAGACAGAGAAGACTATAGAAACTCGGGGTATTCACATGGTCATTTGGCTCCTGCGGGAGATATGAAATGGGACAGCTTGGCCATGATTGAGAGTTTCTATTACACGAATTGCATACCACAAGATGCCAATTTGAATACAGGAAAATGGCACCAGCTGGAGGAAAAAACTAGAAAACTTGCAAGAGAATATGGCAACGTCTATATCGTTACGGGGCCAGTTATTCAATATGATTCAATAGAGAGAATTGGGAATCACGGAATACCTGTGCCTATAGCTTGTTACAAGGCTCTTATGATTCGCAACAAGGAACGCTACTCGGCTATAGGGTTCGTCATGCTCAATGGAGGCGAACAGCGATCAATGAAAGAATGTGCCTGTACTGTGGATGAGCTTGAAGCGTTGCTTGGCTTGAACATGTTTTACAATCTGCCTAATGACATAGAAGAGGGCGTTGAAAGCAAAGTAACTTGGGCCGATTGGAATCTGCGGTAGTTGATACTAATCCAAGGTTTGTTGGATAGTCCCGCCTTTCATCGTCCATCTTCAACAAGTCCCAACTCATCAATCATGTGTTGTATGCTCGGCAGCGTTTCCATCATTAGCTGCAAATCGGTTTTCGGCTTGCCGAATAACCATTGATATTCAGCCTCTGGCTTTGGTGGGACATAACCGCCTTTCAATTCATCAATAAACACATCAGCGATGTCAATCTTGGCGGCTCGTTGCTCGGGAGACGCATGCTTCTCCAAAGCGTCTGAGACGGTTATTTTACAGAACGCGAGCGTTTCGGCTTGCTTCTTCCAAACCTCATAAGCGTCAACGTCGGGGAACAAGATAACCGTTCTACCAGTCAAAACTTTCATTTTTTCGACTGGCATCTGTGATTTGCCTCCTGTGGCAAGCCAAAGAAATTGAGGGTGGTATGCTGCACCAATCAAGGCGGTTTTCTCGCTCTCAACGACTGCAACAACTTTGTCCTTGTTCATTGACCAATTCAGCAAGTGCTCACCAAACAAGCATTGCGTCACCTCCCAATCATCAGGCAAAAGACCGTCTTTCTTCATCTTGGCATGAACCCAATTCACACCATACCCATCTTTGGTGCGGTGGCCATCTTCGCCATACTTCATTATCTTGCCCGACCTCACTCTGCCGTTGATGTCGATTTGCCAGAAGATGACATCTCTGTCTTTGGTGGCGCCGAGTGCATACAGTTCGCCCAGCCTTTTTATTGTCGGACTGTCAAGGGTGTTTCTGTCGAACAAGCCACAGAGGAACAAGATAAAGTCGCTGTTGTAGCTTGCCGACTGAAGCACATACCTGAAGGGGATGGTGCAAAGTGGCTTGGGAGGCTTGGGCTGAGGCCGTTTCTTGGCGGTAATGTTCTTAGGGCGTTGTTCGCCTTGATGGTCTTGGAAGTATTCGCTTGGGGTGTAATGGTAACAGCAACTGCTTTCATGGTCGCATCGGCCACAAGTTGGGTCGATGGGCTGGTTGTCATCGTCAACATAGTACGTGAAAGAATGAGGGTCGTGGCAATTAGGGCACTCGTGGCGTGAGGCTCTGCCGTGGTATTTTTCAAGTTGATAGTTCATTGGCTTTTCTCCTTCTTGTCCCGCTGTCCCATCTGTCCCACTGTCCCACGAATGGTACATTTGGGACGGTGGGACACTTGGGACACTTCTTATTTAAGTCCAAGTTTCTTGACGATACGTTGAACTGTGGACTTGCTTATGCCTAACTGCTCCGCGATTTCACGGAAAGAAAGGCCTTGGCTACGTAGTTCCATGACGGTGTTTTCAAGTTCCGAAACATCGTTTTCGGAACGCTCTTTAAGGTGTTCTCGTTCGGTTGCAAATTCCATAGGAACGAATTGCAGGAATGCGTTGATTTGCTCTAATTGACACACAATCACATTATCTGCACCATACTCAAATTCACCATAACGGACTTTCATTTGCTTTATATAACGCAGTCCAGCATCCTTTGCACTCCTGCCGATAGAGAAGCAACTATCGAAAAAATTGAATAGTTTCTTGCTCCCCGCCACATCGTTTTGCGTTATTGGGCTTGAAAGACTGCGTTTGGGAGTGTGAGCGATGATAAGCAAGGACAAATCGTACTTCTTTTTTAATTTGATGAGTTTCATCATGAATTGCCCTGCGATATCGCCTTTCTCGCTGTTGCTGCAGATCCATGTCAGATTGTCGATGATTATCACTTTTGCTCTTGTTTGTAGCGCAACAGCCTCTATCTGGTTAATGATGTCGTCCTCGAAGGTTTTGACATCCAACAATTCTTTATCAATATCACTTCGAAGAAAGTTATCCGAAAAATGATAAGTATTTCCCTCCTTATCCGTGTATCGGAGTTGGAACTGCTTGTCAGAAAGCTCAAAATCGAAGTACAACACTCTTTGCATTTGCGCTATGCTTTCGGCAATCTGGACGGCATAGATGGATTTGCCCAAATTGCTGTCGGCGAACAGACAGCAGACTTCACCCTCATACCATAACGACAACCATAGTGGCTTGGGGTCAGGACGTTGCTTCGCCTCCATCAAGGTTTGGTTGGCTGACTTGATACGAAACATTCCAACAATTTCGGGAACCGCATCCTTCACGGCTTCCGACTTCTCCAAATCCTCCTCGATGGCCTTTAAGATACTCGTGTTGTTCTCCTTTTCCATGTCGTTGCTCGTGGTTGTTGTAATTGTTGAAAGAACTCTCGTTGGCGACAACGATTTTGTAACATTTACAGCAATGGATTGGGATTTATTTTGTACCTTTGCAACACCTTCATAAAGATTCATTGATTTGGCGGCTGCGCTTGGCGTGGCCGCTATTCCTATTATTTTCACGCCTTGCCTCCTTTCTTTGAGTAATTGTCATTGAGTAGTTGCTCGATGTCTCGTCGTCGGTAATAGATTTTGTTATTTATCCGGGTATAAGGCAGAGTGCCATTGCTTCGTAGTGTCTGCAAGGTGCGCAGACTGACGTGTAGAGCGAGCATGACATCCTGATTATCAACCCAATCCTTCAAGCCGTTTTCCTCACTGTCGCTGTCATCGATAACGAGGTCGGGATAGGCCTCCCGAAGGGCTTTAAGGCAAGGGCACTGTTCAAGTGCTTGCCTGAAGAGGTCTTTGTGGCCATTGGCAGTGTTTGCTATGCCGATGCCGACGAATTTAGAGCTGCTCATTTGGGGCCTCCTTTCTGTAAGATGTGGTTGATGTCGCTCTGTCTGTAGCGGTCGTTGCCACCTATCCTTATTGGGACAAGGTAGCCTCTCTGCTTCCAGCGATAAAGCGTAGCCTTGGAGATTTCGAGCATCTCCATGACCTTCTCACCGGTCAGGTAGGCTTCGGCTTTGCTCTCGCTGATACTCTGCTCCAGCTCGGCTTTGGTTTCAGCAATCAACTGGGTGGCAAAGTCCTTTAATTCCGCTGCCGTGATTGTGATGTTGATTGCGGGTGCGCATTGCGCCAATTCTTGAATATTCATATTTCAATGAATTTTAGGTTACGCCCTCTTTTTTTTGCTTCGGGCTTTGCAGCAATCCGCATCATTGCGTTTTGCGATTTCAAAGTTAGGGTGAGGAAAGTGAGATAGGGTGTGGAAAATGAAAAAATACAACCGATTAAATTGCTATAATTCAATCGGTTGCATTTATATTGAAACGAGAAAGTGAGAAAATTATGATAGCCTGTGAGGATGAGCTATCAACCTATTCCATTATCTTTCATTTTTTTCTTTAATGTTGTTTCGAGATCCGCTGATTTATCAGTGTTGTACTTATTCATTTCTTTTTCCGATAAACCTGCGGAATTGCAGATGGCAATATACCATTCTTTGTTGAAGCAGGGTTGGATGCATTTGATAAACCCCTTGAACTTGGTGATTTTACGAACCCAGAGTGATTCGCCTTTTTTTAATTTGGGAACACAGCAGCTTGTTATGTTGTTAACAAAGTCTTGTTTGGTTAAAAGCAAATTACTAACGACACCATCTTCAACAAGACAATCGTACAAATCGGGCAAGGCGTTTAAGATTTTGTCGTTTAAGATGTTGGGGCTATCCGATGTTTTTAGAGGAGGCGTTTCGAATATAGGTAAATGCTCTATCAAATCCCAGTTGTCAACTTCAAAAAACACACCCTCTGCAGGATTCCATTCCCTTCGCAAATACACTCCTGTTTTCTGTTGATATTCGTTTAAGTCGAGGCCATTCTGAATCAACACGTCATACAGACCTTTTGCGAATTTATTCATGTCGTTAAGCAAACCACGTAAAACACGTTCTATTGAATCTGGATCGTCTTTTCCGTGATAGCTGGTACCCGTACAAAGTAACCTGATAAACTTTTGAGATTCTTTGGTTGGGATAGGAGGTCTCAACACTTCACATAATTCCTTAAAAGGCAGCAACAACGAGCAAATATATTGGTCTGTTTCTGATGGTGTTTTGCAGCTTTCAATGTGTCTTCTTATTTCGTAGGTCAATTCTGACACTGCTGCCATATTACGATATGAATCCCTTTGTTTGAGAATAAGTTTTTGCGGCTTCGGCCTCACTTTTCTCGTACCATGCTTGAGACCAATGAAAGCTATACATTCATGTGCCAGTTCCTCAAAAGCCACAAGGGAGTCATTTACTGATGATTTAGGTTCTTTTTCCTTTACCCACTTTTGAAAGTAGTTTATTATGCCTTGGACTTGATAGGCTGCTTCGTGGATTCTAAACATTCCTCTGGTAGCACCTGTACAATACTTCCTCCATACTGGCATTAACTTTTCGAAGATTTCAACGCCAAGTACATAATCGTCTGTGTCGATAATAAGGTCACACAGGGTTTCAAGTGCTTTACTAAGCTTTCCCAACGCTCCATCGACATATAGTTGACACTTTATATTGTAACCCTCGTCAGTACTGATATAGGCCACATTATCATCAATGGTTTCAAGTGCCTTGAATATGATAGGCTTCTGTTCTTCCGTTATCTTCAGTATTTGACTCTTGGTGTATTCCATAATCTTCTCCTATTAGTCTAACAATGATACAAGTTCTTTCTTCATGTCCTCGTCGATGTCGCGGTAGCGGACAAATGCCCTGCTGCCTTCAACGTGACCCGACAACGAGCCGATTAGATTCGGGTCTTTGACTTTCTTATATAAGTTTCCGATGAAGGTGCGCCTTCCCATGTGGCTGCTGGCCACTTCGGAGATGGGGCGTTTTTCCTCTTCTCTTGTGGTGGGATTGAGCACCGTCACCAAACGAGTGATGCCCACGGCTTCCATGATTTTTTTGATGTCCTCATTGTATTGCTGCTGGGTGGTGAAGGGGAAAAGCTTTTCCCCTTGATAGTCCTTGTATTTCTCCAAGATTTCGGAGGCTTGTTTGTTGAGCGGGACATGAATTGTTCTGGGATTTTCGTCCTTGGTCTTGTCTGCAATATAATCGACAGCACCATTGACTATATTCTTCTTTGTCATGTCCCACAGGTCGGACACGCGGCAACCGATGCAGCATTGAAATACAAATATATCTCTTTGGGTTGCCAGAGGCTCGTAAAGTTGTGCGTTATAGATTTGGTTGCGCTCGTCTATAGTAATATAATAAGGTGTGCCGTAAATCTCTTTTGGCACGGCATAGGCGTTGAAAGGATTGTTCTGGGTGACGGGTACCACCAACTTATATTCTTTGTCGAGACCATTTGCCCACCGGACAAATGCCCTGAATCTGCGCATCAGATCGCTGATGGCATTTCCACCTCTTGGCTCCATCTTGCGTTTAATTAAGCCTTCCTCTTTACAGATGTCAAAATAGGTATATTCCTTTTTCTCACCGTCAATGTACTCGGTTTTCATTACGGCATCTGCATAGGTATGTTCTTCTTTCAGGAAGTTCTCGAAGTCTCGGAGTGTGTCAGCAGTAAGCCCCTCAAAGGTTATGGACTTGCCTGTGTGCAACTCATAGCGATGGAGAATTCTTTCGAGCACGACATAACCTTTCTTGCGATTGGGGGCGAACTTCTTGCCGTTGATATAGGTGGAAAAGGCTTCAAAGAAGAGATGTTGTTCATCTTCTGTTTGTTCTTCTGTGGAAGGAAGGTTGATAAACTCGTTGATGGTAGTCTTCAGCCAATCTTTGGGAAGTTCGGTTTTTCCTGCTCCTGCAGATTGGAAAGACTCCATGATGTGTTTTGATAGATTCGCAAGTTGGGTTTCGGCTGAGGTCAGCTCGGAAACGAGTTGCTTTTGCTCATCATTCATTAGACGGAAGCGAGGGATGACTATACGCCCTTCCTTGGCGTTCCAATATTGTGCGTCAATGAAGATGTTGCTTTTGCCTCGTTGGTTGATTCTACTGCCTACAACGAAGCGGATGAGGATTTCAGATTTCCCGGTTGTCTTGTCCGCTTTTGCGGAAAGTGATAATGAAATTGTAGCCATAGTGTTTGAAATTGAATTGCTCTGCAAAGATACAACAATTCTTTCAGACGTGCAAGTTTTTGGCGTGATTTTGGCGTGATAATTGAATACAAGAGATTAAAATTGATTTCGATTGATAAATGATAATCGGATAAAAGTTTGAGTATCAATTTAATAATGAAACGATAATAGCACGCCAAAATCAAAAATACTCATTCTTCTATTCCCTGCGGGAGTACTTCAAAAGCCGCTGATTTCAGCGGCTTTTTTTATTTCAATAAACCATATTGGCTTCCAACGTCTCTGTTAATGAAATGGGGTGCCGCATTCGGGGCAGAATGACCAGTCATCGTTAGTGATGGCGTTGCCGCATTGTGGACACACGGGTCCCTCGGGTTTGGGTTTGGGCTGAGTGTCTTCAACCTCTTGGGGTGCCGGGGCTCCTATTGGATTTTGTCTGTTGCTTAATACATAAAAATCAGGTCCATTGGCATAGATACTATGTGAAATCGGATCTGAGTTTTCAAACGAATCAGAGTTTTCGATTCTGGGTTCTTCATTATTTTCCATATTGTTATTGTTTATTTTAAGGTGCAAAATCCTTTTGTGGCGAAGGTCTCCAAATCGCCTTTTTCGTTGACATAGATGTAATAGGCTTCCACGCCGTCCATACTTTCGATGAGTGGCAGCGACTTCTCCATGCCCATCACCATGCAGATGGAAGCCAAAGCGTCGGCCCAGACGGAGTTTTCGGCCAACACGGTCGCGCTGAGCAGTTGGTGCTCAACGGGATAGCCTGTGTTGGGGTCAATGCAATGGGAATAGCGTTTGCCATTGCGCTCCACATATTTGCGGGTACTGCCCGAGGTGACCAAGCCTTTGTCGCGCAAAGCCACACGGGTCTGCACCACCTGTTCCGAGTCCCAATTCTCGGCAGGTTTCTCAATGCCTACAATCCATGGATCGCCGCTAGGTTTGCAACCCCGAGCCATGATTTCGCCGCCCGTGTCGACCAAGTAGTTCTTGACGCCCCGACTGTCCAAGAAGGAGGCAATCAAATCGGAGGTGTAGCCCTGCGCTATGGCATTGAAGTCCAAAGTCATGGCGGGGTTGGCTTTGACGACTTTGCCGTTTTCTATGCTGACGTTGCGGTAGTCAACCAGTTGCTTCAGGCTGTCGATGAGTTGGGGCGTGATGCTGTCGCCGTTTTTGTAGCTGAAGCCCCAGGCAGCCACGATGGGCGAGATGGTGGGGTCGAAGTAGCCGTCCGAAAGACGAGCAGCCTCTTGGGCGATGCGGAAGTTGTCGACAAAGATGGAGTCAAGCACAACATCTTCATTACGGTTGACTTTTGAAATGACAGAGGTGTCGACCCACAGGTTGACCGACACGTCCACGGCATGGAAGATGGAGTCGATTTCCTTTTGGAAGTTGCGGCCTTGCTCGTCGTAGTATGTGACGGCATAATAGGAGCCTTGCGCCAAGCCTTGTAATACCATCTTTTTGGGCTGTCTTCCACATGACGCAAGAATCACCAGCCCTATCATCAATAAAAGTATCTTCTTCATAATTCTAAACTATAAACTAAAAAGCGATTGAAGCACTGTATTTCCAGGCAAAGTTGTCCCAAACATTGGGTAGGCTATAGGGTCCGTAACGGTAGAACACGCCCAAGCCTAACTTGGCCACGGGATTGGCCAGAAGCCCGTCGATAACGATGCCGCTCTCGAAGTAACCTTTTTCCATGGTCTTGAAGTTCTTGTCGGGACAGGCCTCGGCGCGCTGCATGTCGCCCCAGCCGATGTTGGTGACGATTGAGAGCTCGGGCTTGAACACTGGTGAGTTGGTCTTCCAAAGCATGCCGCTGAAGTTGTGGCTCAGATAGACGGCAACGAAGCGGTCGCAGAAGAACTCATCCAAGCGCATGGCGCTGAAGCTGCCAGGGGAATAGAGCCCGAAGCGCTCGTAGGTGCCCAAGATGTTGAACGTCTCCATGACAGGACAGGTCTCGGTAGCATAACCGGCCTGCAAAAGGACCTTGGCGACACCGAGATAGGGGGTGTAGAAATTCTTCGATGCCTCAAACTTGAAACGGTCGTATTCATACTCGCCACCCAATACGTTGGGGAAGGCATGTTGGTAAGACACCCAAACGATGGGGTAGAGCGTGCCCAAGGATCGGATGCCCTGCGGCGTGCTGAGGAATTTCTCGTTATAGGCAAACCTGAGTTTGAGCTCAGCCACGGTGAAGCGGCCACCTGCCGTAGAGTCGGAGGGGCTGAGGTAGAATTGTTGGTTGTAGTGTTTGTGGCTTGTGCTAAGGTTGAGATAGGCCTTGAAATGGTGGGCGAAGCGGGTCGAGTAGGTGAGGTCGAAGCGGTCACGGCGCGTGCGGATGTTTTCGTAGAAGGTGTATTTGTAGTTGTCGGTGGAAAGGAGCGAGCCGTTATCCTTCTCCAACATGCCGCCAAACTCGCCCATGGCTTCCGACTTGTGGCTGTATTGGAAGTCGAGTTCCATCTGTCGCTGCCGGTTGAGTTTCAACTTCAAGCCGCCGCTGTAGTCCCAGCTCTTGATGCGTGTCCAATAGCCGACCGAGCCGTTGATGCTAAACCAACGGGAGAGTCGGTCGTTGGTGCTTCCGCCTAGACCGAGATACACGCCTCTTATGCTTGAGAGGTTGATGATATGGCCAATATCGAGGTTGATGCAGCCGATGGGGAGCGCGGATTCGGTCATGAGTATGTTAGTGAGGCCCAATACACGGTCGAAGATGTCGGTGCCTTGGGTGAGGGAGTCGACGAGGATGTAGGTGGCTTTCACCCGTTCTGTCAACGAGTCGATGCGGTGTGCGTCCCAGAAGGTCTCATCGCGATAGGCAGCGTCAGGGTCCACTTTGATTTCGATGTCTGAAAAAGCCCGTTTGCTGATGTCAGGGTTGATTTCGATGTCGCTCAGGTAGCTTTTCCCGACGGCAGCCATAGGGAAGGTGGAGTCGTCCATGCTGACCACCATGCTTGGGAAGATTAAGTTGAGATTCAGCTGTTTAGGAAACCATTGCCCATTCACTTTTTGGTACAGCTGTTGGATATCAGCCGTGAAGATGCCGCCTTGAGCGTTGGGGGCAGTTTTTACGCTTTGCAAAGCCCAGCCATCACTGTTGACGGTCATGGTGCCGCGCAGTCCGTTGAAGGCGCTGCCGCGCATGGGGTGGAACGAAATCACATAGAGCGAGTCGCCCTGTCCGATGGGGTTGACCGCTTCTAAAGTGAAGAAATAGCGTGTCTTGCTGCCTCGGCTGATGGGGTTGACGTAGTCGGTGCCGACGATGCTGACGGTCTCATCATAGAAGCTGACGCTTTGCATGCTGTTGACCATATACATGAAAGTGGGCTCCTTCATGCCTGAGATCTTGGTGCCGAGCACGTGTTGCAGCTTGCGGTCGGGTGCCATGAACAGCACTTCCGAGGCGGTCTCCATCACCATCAGGTCGCTCTTTTTCATGATGCTGTCGAAATAGTGCAGGTTGGTCTTTTCCATGGCGGTGTCGTTGGCCACGGCTTGGCCGAAGCTGCTGCTGTCGATGGTGATGACCATCTTGTCGTAGATGTTGTAGCTATACGAATTGAGCGAGTTAGGGTTGTTGGCCTTGCGATGGGTCATCAGGCTGTCGATGATGCGGTGGGCGGGGTTTTCGCCAGCCTCCACGGTGACTTCGCCCAATTCGAAAGTCATGGGTGTCAGGGCGACATTGCATCTCTTCTGGTCAGCTTGCAGGGTGATTTCCTTGGGCTCATAGCCGATGGATGAGAACTTCACTTTCGTGATGGGCTCGTCGGCAGTGATGGTGTATTTTCCGTCAATGTCACTGATGACGCCTTGCAGCCCTTCGTTGATAACCACGTTGACGAATGCTAAGGGCTGACGGTTGCGTTCGTCTGTGATTTTGCCACTTAAGGTATGCGACTGACCGAAAAGTGTTTCAGCCGAAAAGATGAAAAAAGCGAGGAACAGGAGAGGAAGGACCCTTATGCTGAAGGAAGGCTTCATTCTTGTGTATCAATTAGATAGATAACTTCTTTGTCGCCCTTCATCAGATACTGTTCGCGGCCCACTTTCTCCATGGTGGCAGTGTCAGTTTGCAAGGCTTCGAGATATTGCTTGCTTTCAGGCACCAGCTTTTCGTAATATTTGATTTGCTGCTCCTTGTCTTTCAGCGATTTCGAGAGGCTGATTTGCTCGAAGAGGTTGAAGGGGTCGATGAAGAGAATGAAAAGGAGAAACAGCAATGTGGCGTACACATAGCGGTTGTTGAATTTGCGTATGACTTCCTTGAAGGTCATGGCTGTTGGGCTTATCGGGATAACAGACTGCAAAGGTAATATATTTCGATGAACGCAACGACCTTTTTTCTTATTTTTGCGCTCATAAATCCAATAAAGTTATCAACAACATTCAAAATTTTTAAATCATGAAAAAAGCTATTGCAACGACAAAGGCTCCCGGAGCCATAGGTCCTTACAGTCAGGCCGTTGAGGCCAACGGAATGGTGTTCATTTCGGGACAACTTCCCATCAATCCTGCCACGGGCGAGATGCCCGAGGGCGTGAGTGCCCAGACCGAGCAGAGCATGAAAAACCTTGAGGCCATCCTCAACGAGGCAGGCTGCACCTTCGACAACGTGGTGAAGTCGACCTGCTATCTGGCCGACATGAGTTATTTTGGCGAGATGAACGCTGTGTATGCCAAGTATTTCACTGGCGACTGCCCCGCCCGCGCCGCTTTTGCCGTGAAGGAACTGCCTAAGAAGGCTTTGGTTGAAATTGAAATGATTGCCGCAAAATGAAAATCGTCTTTTTAGAGCCTTTGGGCTTGAAAGTTGCTCAAATTGAAGTGGCTTGCGAAGGCCTGAAGAATGCGGGTCATGAGGTGGTCATCTATCCCGACCGCAACGAAAACCTCGATGAGCTGAAACGCCGTGCCGAGGGTGCGGAGGTCATCATCGAGAGCAACATCCCGTTGCGCAAGGACTTTCTGGATGCCTGCCCCAACCTGAAGATGCTCTCCATCGCCTTCACGGGTTTGGATCACATCGACATGGAAGAATGCCAAAGGCGTGGCATCGTTGTGAAGAATGCGGCAGGTTACAGCACCGAGGCCGTGGCAGAGCTGGCCATCGCCATGATGATTGATGTGTACCGTAAAGTGCTTGAAAACGATGATATTACGCGTCAATGCCAACGTAAGGGCATCCTGCCTGGACGCGAGATTGGCGGCAAGACCATCGGCATCATCGGCATGGGCAACATCGGGCAGCGCGTGGCGAGGTTGGCGAATGCTTTTGGCTGCAAGGTGTTGGCTTGGAACCGCACACCCAAACAAGTCGATGGCGTGACTTTTGTGGACAAAGAGACCCTATTGAAAGCATCCGACATCGTCACCTTGCATATCGCCTTGAATGCGGATACCCGCAATTTCATCACCGAAAAGAACTTTGCTTTGATGAAGCCGAGCGCCATATTAATCAATACGGCACGCGGTCCCGTCGTGAACGAGTTGGCTTTGGCCGATGCCTTGAAACAAGGGAAGATTGCGGGTGCGGCAACGGACGTCTATGATACCGAGCCGCCTTTGAAGCCCGATAACCCGCTGTTCGACGCTCCCAATCTCGTCATGTTGCCGCATATCGGTTTTGCCACCGAAGAGGCTTTTGTCCTCCGGTTGGGCATCGTGGTCGAGAATGTGACGCGGTGGATAAACAAAGAATGACGCAGATTTGCGTCATTCTTCTTTTTTATTCAACTCGATTCTCGGTTTGAAGATCTTGTCTTGTGTGACGAAAGCCTCCTTGAAGCGAGGCTTGACACGGCGCAGGCATTGTTCGGCTTCCACGCGGTTGCGGAAATCGCCGGCGCGCAGGCGGAAATGCGGCTCCGCGTATGACAGGTAGATGGGGATGTCGGGGAAGGCGCGCTCAAACTGGGCTTTCACCGCTCTGGCATGGTCCAAAGCCTCGTTGCCGATTTCCATGAAGATGTGGATGCGATAGCCGTTGTACGAGCTGTCCACTCTGTAAAGCGAGCGTTGCTTGGCGATGAGGCTCTCGATGCGGCTGTCCTGGTCAACATGCAGTGAGCCACGGCTTTGCGCAAAACTAAACGAGACCGACGCCATAAATATAATCAAACAAAGAATGCGTTTCATAACCTAAGAGTTGGGACTGCAAAGATACATTTTTTTGATGATATGCAAGTTTCCGACTAAAGTTGTATCTTTGTAGCCTGAAACAAACCTATGAACAGTAACCTCGACGCGAACGCTTCCCATCTCTCCAAGGCCGAGAGGGACCTTGAAAACGCCTTGCGTCCCGATATGTTTGAAAGCTTTGCGGGACAGCAGCAGGTGGTTGACAACCTGCGCGTTTTCGTGAAGGCCGCCGCCCAGCGCGGCGAAGCCCTCGACCATACTTTGTTGTATGGCCCTCCAGGCTTAGGCAAGACCACTTTGTCGTATATCATCGCCCATGAACTCGGCGTAGGCATGAAGATGACCTCGGGTCCAGTGCTCGACAAGCCGGGCAACCTTGCAGGTTTGCTCACCAGCCTTGAGCCTAACGATGTGCTTTTCATCGATGAGATTCACCGCCTGAGCCCTGTCGTGGAGGAGTATCTCTATTCCGCTATGGAAGACTTCCGCATCGACATTATGCTAGAGACGGGCCCCAGCGCGCGCAGCATCCAAATCACGCTGAATCCCTTCACTTTGATTGGTGCTACCACCCGCAGCGGCATGCTGACGGCACCCTTGCGTGAGCGTTTCGGTATCAAGCAGCGCTTGGAGTATTACGACGCCAAGACCTTGTCGAAGATTGTGAAACGTTCAGCTGGCATCTTGCGTGTGCCCATCGACGATACGGCGGCTTTCGAGATTGCCCGTCGCAGCCGTGGCACGCCGCGTATCGCCAACATGTTGTTGCGTCGTGTCCGTGACTTCGCCCAGATTCAAGGCGACGGCACCATCACCATCAATATCGCCCGCGTCGGCCTGAAAGCCCTCAACGTGGACGAGCATGGCCTCGACGACATGGACAACAGGATTCTTACGACCATCATCGACAAGTTTAAGGGTGGTCCCGTCGGCGTGAACACCATCGCCACGGCGGTAGGAGAGGATCCAGGCACCATTGAAGAGGTCTGCGAGCCGTTCCTCATCCAGGAAGGTTTCATCATGCGCACGCCGCGAGGTCGCGAGTGCACCGATTTGGCGTACAAGCATTTGGGGAAGATGCGGATTAAGCCTTCGGGGGAGATGAGTTTGTTTGATTGAGATTTTCTTCTTCAGGTTTGTAACCAATCCGCTTGCGAGGTTGGGCTTTTGTTTCCCTTAATTGGTCAAGGGCATCATTGAGGGCTTCTATTTGTATGGCAATTTCCAGGTTGGTCTGTTCCTGCTGCTCATTGATGTCATTTTGGTCGTGAAGTATTTCCTCAATATAGGCGTTCAACTGGTCGACTTTATGGGAAAGTTGCTCCATTTTTAGGTCGACTGACAGCATTGTTGCTATTGCCTTTCGCATTGCGATAAAAGCCCTTGTCACTATTACACTCATTTGTACGGCACAGGGGCTGTGTAATACGGAGGCAAGCATCACAGCACCATGTTCGGTGAATACATAAGGAAGTGCTGACTTGGGACGTTTTTGTGGCGATGTCATCACATTTTGTGACGACATATTGCTAATCCTCTCAATTTCAATCCATTCCTCTTTAGACAATTTGAACATGAAATCCTCGGGAAATCGGTCTGCATTACGTTTGACTGCTTGGTTGAGAGCTCGTGTCTCTACCCCGTAAATACTGGCGAGGTCGCGGTCTAGCATTACCTTTTGCCCCCGAATCTCATAAATCACATTCTTGACGTTTTCGATGTTTCCTGTTTGCACATCATTTGGGATGATTTTAGTGGGTTTTGGAGTTTCCATAGCGATACTACAATTAGTTATTACGCAGCAAAGATATGCCACCTATCAAGAGTTATCCGTTGATTAAACGTTTGTAGTCGACAGTAGTCGTTTGTTGTCGTTTGCTGTCGGATAAATAATTGTTTTTCAGTTGTTTTTGCTTTGCTGAATTCTGACAAAAGAGGAATGCAACGAGGTTGTCACAAATTGTGATAACCTACGTTCGTTGAACGGCAATGCACATAATGAATTTGTTTGAATAGGATTACTGGATTGACAACATTCAGCAAGAATTTTTCTGTAATCATCTTGTATTTCTCGTAATTTGTTTATTTTTGCTCTCGGATTTGGTGCGCCAAGTCCGTTTTATAGAAGCGTTATGCTTGTCTTGTAGATGAAAACGTAGGAACTTTTCATGAGAATACAGGATAATGGCATAATAGCTCCGCGCTATAGGCGTGGGCTGTTATCCATGTGTGTATTCTCGGGTTTCCTACGACCTTCATCTACTGCGTGGCATAGTCAGTTCCACGCTTCTTTTGTGTCAATTGAATGGAGAAGGAAGGGTTCTCCTGCGCTTTTGGGGCTGGAAGCCGAAACAAAACGAGATGAAGAGATTGTTACTAATGTTATTGTTGGTTGCTTCTACCAATGTTTTTGCACAAAAAGAAGTTACGAAGTTTCTTGGAATTCCAGTTGATGGGTTTAAATCTGAAATGATTCAGAAACTGAAAGCAAAAGGGTATAAATACAATAGTACGGCTGATTGTTTGGAAGGAGAGTTTAATGGAAAAGAAGTCCAAATAGTTGTTGTGACAAACAATAATAAAGTGTATCGCATAGCTGTGTTTGACAAAAACTACACGAGCGAGACGGATATTAAAATCAACTTCAACAAATTATGTCAGCAATTTGAACGGAATGAAAGGTATTTTTCCATCAAGGAAGACCAAACAATACCAGAACATGAGGATATCTCATATGAGATGTTAGTAAATAATAAGCGGTATGAAGCCGTATTTTATCAAAAATTGGAGAACGAGATTGATTATAACGATGTGGATAACGCTCTTTCTGCTTTGGAAAACATGGAAAAAAAGTCAGTTTGGTTTATGATAGATGAACGCTATGGGAAGTATAGGCTATTGATGTTTTATGATAATGGTTACAATCAAGCTAACGGAGACGATTTGTAAAACAAGTGCATTTTTAAGGAATTGGAGCCCCCCAAGGCCGCCTTTGTTTCACTATTACTTGAAATATTATAAAGAATTTATGAGGTATCAAAAATAATACCTGTCTTTGCGCCGTATTAAAACTAAAAAGTTATGCCAGAATTATTTAGACAGTACGGTTTTATTTTCCTATTCTTTTCCCATGAACACGAACCCATCCACGTTCACGTTAGGGGACATAATGGTGATGCCAAGTTTGTTTGGGATGGCGAGGGTTTTGTTTTGGAAAGTTCCAATAACATTAAGGCCAATGATTTGAAGCGCGTTGAGCGTGCCATTCATGAAAACGCGGATATTATTATCAATCGTTGGTATGAAATATTCAAACCAGAAGACGATGAAGATCAATAAAATATGGTTTGAAGGCGAGTGGCTCTATGGCCTTGGCGATGATAGAAAGACGTATCGCCAGTCGCTACTTTGGTATAAAGATTTGTATAAGGCTTCTGATTCGGAACGTGAAGAATATGAAATCAGCACAATTGGCATCCATTGGAGAAAATTGGATGTGGATGTCAGTTTTGAGAGTTTTACTTACGATGAGGCGGAACCTTCTGAGTTGCAACGCTTTTTCTTGACCCATCCGGAAATCAATGTGGGACAGTTTGCATTGAAGGCAGGGATCAATGCAGGATTGCTTCGTAACTATATCAATGGCTTTAAAAAGCCTTCCCAAGAACGAGAACAACAGATTTTGCAACAAATCCATCAATTAGGTCAAGAATTTGCGGCTGTTACATTCTAAAAAACTGTATTTTTGCAGTTTCTTTCAAAAACAGCAAAAAACACCTCGTTATATGGATTATAACTTCAACGAAATCGAGAAAAAGTGGCAGCAGTACTGGCGCGATAACAAAATCTATAAGGTTGATATTGACCACAATAAGCCGAAATTCTATGTTCTGGACATGTTCCCGTATCCCTCGGGTGCGGGTCTGCATGTGGGACACCCGTTGGGCTACATTGCCTCGGATATTTATGCACGTTATAAAAGGCTGAAAGGCTTCAACGTGCTGCACCCGATGGGCTACGACGCCTACGGTCTGCCCGCCGAGCAATATGCCATCCAGACAGGCACTCATCCTGCCGTGACGACCGAGAAGAACATCAACCGCTACCGCGAGCAGATGGACAAGATCGGTTTCTGCTACGACTGGGACCGCGAGGTGCGCACTTGCGAGCCAAGTTACTACAAGTGGACTCAATGGACCTTCATCCAGCTGTTCAACTCGTTCTACTGCAACGGCTGCCAGAAAGCACAACCCATCAGCAAGCTGATTGCCCGTTTCGAGGAAAAAGGCACTGAAGGCCTCAATGTGGCCGAAAGCAAGCCGCTGAGCTTCACTGCTGCCGAATGGAAGGGGATGAGCGAAAAGCAACAACAAGAGGTGCTGATGAACTACCGCTTGGCCTATCAGGCCGAGGCCATGGTGAACTGGTGCCCTGGTTTGGGTACGGTGCTTGCCAACGACGAGGTGGCCGACGGCCTCTCGGTGCGTGGCGGCTTCCCTGTGGAGCGCAAGTCGATGAAGCAGTGGCAACTCCGTATCACCGCATACGCCGACCGTCTGCTTCAAGGCCTCGAGACTGTGGACTGGAGTGAGTCGGTGAAGGATTTGCAACGCAACTGGATTGGCAAGTCGATGGGCGCCTCGGTTATCTTCAAAGTTGAAGGTAAAGATATTGATTTGGAGGTGTTTACGACTCGTGCAGATACTTTGTTCGGCACGACCTTCATGGTGCTGGCTCCCGAGCATGAGTTGGTAAAGGAAATCACCACAGCTGAGCAACGCACTGAGGTGGAGGAATACATCACCCGCACCAAGAATCGCAGCGAGCGTGAGCGTATGGCCGAAGTCCGCAAGGTGAGCGGTGCCTTCACGGGTGCCTACGGCATCAATCCTATCACGAGTGCCAAACTGCCCATTTGGATTGCTGACTACGTGTTAATGGGCTATGGCACGGGTGCCATCATGGCCGTGCCTGCCCACGACAGCCGCGACTTCGCCTTTGCCTGTCATTTCAACCTGCCCATCATCCAAGTGGTGAAGAAACCTGGCACTGAGCCGACTGACCCTTCTACTTGGGACGAGAGCTTCGACGCCAAGGACGGCGAGCTGGTCAACTCGGGCTTCCTCAACGGCTTGACCGTCAAGAAAGCTATCGAGCGTATGATTGAAGAACTGGAGAAATTGGGTGTCGGTACGGGAAAGACCAACTACCGCCTGCGCGATGCCATCTTCAGCCGCCAGCGTTACTGGGGCGAGCCGTTCCCGATCTACTACAAGGACGGTATGCCTTACGCTATGGACGAGTCGAAGCTGCCGCTCGAGTTGCCCGCCATCAGCGAGTATAAGCCGACCGAGACGGGCGAGCCGCCTTTGGCCCGTGCCACGAACTGGGTCACAGAAGAAGGCTATCCTATCGAGACCAACACCATGCCGGGCTTCGCTGGTTCAAGCGGTTATTACTTCCGCTATGAGGACCCGCACAACGACAAGGAATACTTCAGCCGCGAAGCCAACGACTATTGGCAAAACGTCGACCTCTATATCGGCGGCGCCGAACATGCCACCGGCCACCTCATCTACAGCCGCTTCTGGTGCAAATTCCTCTACGACATCGGTCTGTCGTGCAAGGATGAGCCTTTCCAACGCATGATTAACCAGGGCATGATACAAGGTCGTTCGAGCTTTGCCTATCGTGTCAACATGGAGAAGTTGTGCGAATACACTGTTTGGAACCTGATTAAGGATGGCAAGATGGGCGTGAAGTTCGAGAAAGACTTCAAGGACGGTCGCCGTCGTTTCGACTTCTTCTGTCCCGAGAAAGGCATCCTCATCGAGATCAACCGCATGGGTAACCTCGAGAAAGTGGCCGAGCCGTGGCAGGAGTATGCCGAGAGCAAAGGCTACAAACTGCTGATGGTGCCTATCATTGATGTGGTGAACGACTACGAGAAGGGAACCAACGTTGTGGAGCAAAAGATTAAGGATTTGGTTGCCGGTAAGGATGTCCCCGCTTTCGTGGAAGGCGAGGCGTTTAAAGGTTTGATGTTCATTTCCAAGAACTTGCCTGACCGTGAGCTGTTCAGCGACCCGATTCATGTCGACATCAATATGGTGCGCAACGACGTGCTCGATGTGGAGTCTTTCCGTCAGTGGCGCGACGACCTGCACGATGCCCGTTTCATCTTCGAAAAAGACAAGGACGGCAACGATATCTTCGTTTGCGGTAGTGAAGTCGAGAAGATGTCGAAGTCGAAATACAACGTGCAGAACCCCGACGACTTGGTGGAGAAATACGGTGCCGACACGCTTCGTCTCTATGAGATGTTCTTAGGACCTTTGGAGCAATCCAAGCCTTGGGACACGCAGGGCATTGAAGGCACCTTCCGTTTTGTGCGCAAGTTCTGGAGACTGTTCCACAACGAGAACAACGAGTTCTGCGTCAGCGACGAGCCTGCTACTGCACCCGAGTTGAAGAGCTTGCATAAGCTTATCAAGAAGGAAGAGGAAGGCATCGAGAGCATCTCGTTCAACACCGTCGTCTCGGCCTTCATGATCTGTGTCAACGAACTCGCTGACCTCAAGTGCAACAAGCGCGAGATCCTTGAGCCACTGGCGGTGATGATTTCACCCTACGCACCGCATATCGCTGAAGAGTTGTGGCACCTGCTGGGTCACGAGACCTCTGTGGTGGATGCCGCGTTCCCGGTCTATGACGAGAGTAAAACGGTGGAGAACAGCTTCAACTATCCTATCAGTTTCAACGGCAAGATGCGCTTCAACATGGAGTTGCCCATCACGATGAGCGCCGACGAGGTACAAGCCGCCGTGCTTGCCGCTCCTGAGTCCGCCAAATGGATCGAGGGCAAGCAAGTGCGCAAGGTCATCTACGTGCCGAAGAAGATTGTGAATATCGTGGTGGGATAATTACCGCGTACGCATCTCAAACACTACTGCGTGCGACATCTCGTAGTTATTCGGGAAGTCAATGCGGTAGCGACCATCAGCCTCTCTGCAAAGGGAGGCTTTTTTCTTGCTGCCCAAGACTTTGATTTTGCCTGTTTTCAGGTTCATGCCCTTGCCGTCGAACCAATAAGTATCTGGCACCGGGCTTTCTTGCTCGTCCAAGAGGAAGATGCCGTAAACCTTGTCGCCTTTTTGCGTGAAGCGGAACTTGCCGTAGGTGAAGGGATAAATCGGGCGCGTGCCATAGATGGCCTCGCCGTTCACTTGCATCCATTCTCCAATCTCCTTCATGCGGAGCAGAGCGGTATCGGGCAGGTTGCCGTCAGCATCGGGGCCTACGTTGAGGAGGAAGTTGCCGCCTTTGGCCACGATGTCGCAGAGCAGGTGGATGAGTTTGTTTGTGCTTTTATAGGTGTCGGTCGAGACATACGACCAGGAGTTGCCCATCGACATGCAGGTCTCCCAGGGATAGGGCAGGAGCGAGTCGGGCACCTGCTGTTCGGGGGTCTGGTAGTTCTCGTATTTGCCGCCCACCGAGCGGTCGACGATGATGAGGTCGGGATTGTTCTCGCGGGCAATGGAAGCGACTGCGGGCATATTGATGTCTTGGATGTAGCCTTGGCAGCCCAGCCAGGGACGCGTTTCGTCGTTAACGCTCCATTCGGGACGCACCCAGCCGCCGTCGAGCCAAAGGATGTCGATGTCGCCATAGTTATGGGTGAGTTCGCGTATCTGTCTGTGGGTGAATTGTTTGTATTTCTCAAAGCGCTCGGGCAAGGCTGTCGGGTCGTAGTTGACGTTACGGTCGGGGGTGGCCCATTCGTGTGCCCAATAGTCGTCGCAGTGCCAGTCGGGTTTGGAGAAATAGAGGCCTGTCCAGAAGCCTTTGTCGCGGAAGGCTTTCACCACCTCGCCGGTGATGTCGGCCTTGGGGCTCTTGGAGAACGGACAGCTCGGGTCGACGGTGGAGTAGGAGGTCTCCTTGGTGTCAAACATGCAGAAGCCGTCGTGGTGTTTCGTGGTGAACACGACATACTTCATGCCGGCATTCTGAGCTGCTTCTGCCCATTTCGACGGGTCGAAATGCTGTGGGTTAAAGGTTTTATTAAGGTTTTGATAATCAGTCTTGTATTGGTAATAATCTGCGCCATCGCGGTTGATCCAAGGCTCGTTGCAGATGGACCATGACTCCACCACTTCCCATTGGGCGTAGATGCCCCAATGCATCATGAAGCCGAACTTCAGGTCCTGCCATTGGCTGATGCGGTTGGTGATGACAGGGTCGGTTTCGGGGAGTTGGTTGTTGGATTGGGCGAAGGTAGTTATGCAAATGAGGCATAACAGCATGGAGAAAAAGCAGTTTTTCATCGGAAATTCTTTTTTGTTGCCGCAAAGGTATAAAAATTGGGTTGGAAAATTATTATCAATAATAATTTTACTGTATTTTTGCTGAGTAAATTGGGGGAATTATATGAACGGCTATTCGCAAACACCGCAAGAGGAACGGATAAAGATGCTGCAGTCGCTTATGCCTGAGGTATTTGACGAGGGCAAGATTGATTGGGAAAAGTTGAAAGCAACGCTTGGCGAGGAAGTGAATTTCGCCAACGAGCGTTATGTGCTGAATTGGGCTGGCAAAAGTGATGCTTTCCGTGTGATGCAGCAGCCTTCATCGGCCACTTTGGTGCCTTGCTGTGAGGAGTCTGTCGATTTTGACAACACCGAAAACATTTTCATTGAAGGTGAGAACATGGAAGTGCTAAAGGTGTTGCAAAAGAGTTATTTCGGCAAGGTGAAGATGATATACATAGACCCGCCGTATAATACTGGCAACGATTCGTTCATCTATCCCGACAAGTTTTCGGAGACCAAGGAGAAATACCTGCGCCGCGTGGGCGACAAGGACGAGGAAGGTTATATGACCCGCGAAGGCATGTTCCGCAAAAACAGCAAGGAAAACGGACAATACCACAGCAACTGGCTCAATATGATGATGCCGCGCCTTTATTTGGCCAAAAGCCTGCTGCGTGAAGATGGTGTGATTTTCGTTTCCATTGACGACAATGAGGTGCATAACCTTCGTTTGTTGATGAATGAGATTTTCGGGGAGGAAAATTTTGTGGCTAACATAATTTGGCAGCATAGTATACAACCCAAAGGTTATACAGATAAATTCTCTGTACATCATAATCATATTGTGTGCTATAGCAAGAGTATGGATTATGAATTATCTCCTTTACAGCGTACCGAAGAGAACAATAAATCATATAGTAATCCTGATAATGACCCTAAAGGGCTTTGGCGTAGCGGTGATGTTCGTAATGCTTTGTATCGCCCGAATCTAATTTATGACATAATAACGCCTTCTGGCAAGATAATAAAACCATGCGCTAACGGTTGGCGATGGAGTAAAGAAACCCTCGAAGAAAAAATAAAAACGGGTGAAATTATCTTTAGTGTAGACGAAACGCGCATAATTAGGAAAATATATTTGTCTAATGTTGAAGGTCGTGCCCCGGAAACGATTTGGTTTGCGAAAGAAGTAGGAAGCACTCGTGATGCGATGAATGAATTAAAGGAATTATTCACCGAACCACCATTTGATACCCCCAAGCCGACTAAACTAATAACAAGAATGATGGGGTTGGCTGATGACAAGAATGCTGTTATCCTTGATTTCTTCGCTGGCAGTTGTACCACCGCTCATGCTGTGATGCAATTAAACAAAGAAGATGGAGGCCATCGAAAGTACATTTGTGTGCAGTTGCCTGAGTTGTGCGATGAAACGAGCGAGGCGTACAAGGCTGGGTATAACACCATTGCGGAAATCGGCAAGGAAAGAATTAGGAGGGCAGGAGCAAAGATCCGTACAGAAGTGGAAGCCGAACAAATCAAACAGCAAGAACAACTCCAGTTTGAGGAAGAATCCATTGAAATGCCAGACGTGGGCTTCAAAGTGTTCAAACTTTCGGAGAGCAACTTCAAACAATGGCGCGAAATAAAAGGCTCCAACAAAGAGGAATGGAAACAGCAGATGATGGACTTCCTCAATCCCGTAGCCGAAAACGCCACCACCGACAATATGGTGTATGAGTTGCTCTTAAAGAGCGGCAAGAGCCTGAACAGCACCATAGAACATCGTAACGGTTACTACGCCATCAACGGCAAGGAACTGATACTGATGCTCGAATCCGCCACGCAAGAAACGGTGGATGCCATCCTTGCCGAGCATCCACAAAAAGTTATCGCCTTAGATAACCTGTTCGAAGGCAACGACCAATTGAAAACCAACACTGCACTTCAGATGAGAGATGCTGGGGTGGAGTTTAGGACGATATAAATGGAGGTCTTTATGAACTTACAAGAAATATATACCAAGTTAAAACTGACGGAAGATGATAGCCTTATTCGGGTTTCCGAAAATAAAGAATGGCAGAAAAAGGTTGCTCTTCCCAGTCGCATTTACCGTTTGTTGGAGAAAAACGAGTTACTCAAAACATTGGATGCGTTTTTTTGTTTTGACAACAAGCCGCTTATCCTGTTTTTCAATCTTGAAGATAGCAAGAAGAAACAAAAGCTTCACAAGGCAATTTGGAATTTCAATGAATCGCCCATAGCCATTATTGTTGAGAACAATGCTGTCGAAATCTTCAATGGTTTTTCTATTGATGAGAACACGAAATTGCTCCATTCAATAGGTGGTGTTGAAAAATTGGATGATTTCACCTATTTTAAACTGGTTACTGGAAAGACATGGGAAAAATATCAGGAAGATCTCAGCCATAAAAACAGGGTTGACTATAGATTGCTGGATAATATTGAGGCAACGCAACAAAGAATTATGGGTATGGGCTTGTCTCAAAAAGTAGCAAATGCATTAATCGGCAAGATTGTTTTTATCCGCTACCTAATTGACAGACAAGTTCATTTGCATTTTGAGGGCTTGTCTAAGACTTGGACTAATTCTGAATTGTGTGAATTGCTTAAAAGTAAGCAAAGATTTGGAAAATTTATTGAGTATTTGGAGGATCCTGAAAAAGGATTTAATGGAGATATGTTTCGCTTGTCGCATGATGAGTTTGAAACCATATCCACGGAGGCCCTTAATGTCATTATTGACTTGTTATCAAGTGTTGAGATTAAAACAGGTCAAAAATCTCTATTTGATTTGTACGACTTTTCCATACTTCCCGTGGAATTCATCAGTAATGTTTACGAGAAATTTATTGGCAAAGAGAATCAGAACAAGGAAGGTGCATATTACACACCTACTTTTTTAGTTGATTACGTTGTTCAACAAACCATCGGAAAGAGATTTGAACAAAGCAATGATTATAATTGTAAAGTGCTTGATCCTGCTTGTGGGTCTGGTATTTTTTTGGTAGAATCTCTTAGACGAATTATAGATAAGTATATAGAAGTAGAGCATATAGGCGATGAGGGGAAAAAATCTGAAGAATTTCGGAAAGCACTAAAAGAATTGACATTGAGCAATATATATGGAATAGATAAAGATGAAAGTGCTATACAAGTTGCTATTTTTTCCATTTACTTAACCTTGCTTAATTACCAAAAGCCGGCTGATATAGAAGATTTCAAATTCCCCAAATTATTGGGCAGAAATTTCATTCACAGTGATGCTTTTGATATAAATAATCAACGGATAAAAGAATTCTCTGAGAAAGAGATCCGTTTTGATTATATCATTGGAAATCCGCCATGGATGAGAGGTCGTATTATTCGCGATAATAATGGGAAAGTCTTAATCCCAGAATATGTTAGGTATTTAAATTTCACGGGACAAACAAAAGTGGTGGGTAATAAAGAATTAGCCCAAGCTTTTGTTTTACGCAGTATTGATTTTGCCGTTTCTGATACCCAATTTGCATTAGTACTGACTAGTAAAGTATTATATAATCTTCAAAGTCAATCATTCAGAAAGTTTATGCTAAACAATCTGATAATTGATCAGGTTTTTGAAATGGCACCTGTTCGGAAGGAGATCTTTATTAATTCAAATGATTCCGCTATTGCTCCGGCATGTGTTTTGTTTTTTCATAAAGCAGATGACAATAATACTGATTCTAACATTATTGAGCATATTGCGCTCAAACCTAGTCGGTTCTTTTCATTGTTTAAAACTCTGGCATTAACGAAAAATGATGTTCAAAGAGTAAAGCAGTGCCTGTTAAAAGACAATGATTGGTTATGGAAGGTGTTAGTGTATGGTTCTTATTTAGACTTTAATTTCATAAAAAGGCTTGAAAAGATACAATCACTATTTGATTATTTGAGGAAAAATGAAATTGTATTTGGACAAGGTATTACTGTAGGCGGAGGGGATAAGAATAACACGGATAGTTTGATAAACAAGCCCGTTGTAGAAGCTTCTCAAATCCATCAGTTTTACATTCAAGAGCCTTTTTCTTATTGGTCTGGAGAGTTGGTGCATAGGACAAGAAATCTTGAACTATACAAGGCTCCATTATTACTTACCACCAAAGGAGTAATGAGCAACTTAAAAGCAGAGTCTGCTATTAGCACGAAAGATGTGGTGTATAAGGATGCAGTAACAGGAATCCACTCTGATGATGTTAATCTCTTGAGAAACATTGAAGGTTTTTGGAACTCTTCTTTTTTCTCCTATTATAATATTAATACATTTAGTTCTTCGGGAATTGAACGTGAACAGGCTTTGATAAAAGAAAAGATGTCTGTTCCATTTGTTTGTTTTGGCATTCATGATATTGTCAAAAAAATTGAAACTTTGGCATCCAATTATTATACTTCTACATCACGGAGTGATTATTTGTATGGTGAAATACTGAATCTGCAACAAGAAGTAGATGAAATAATTGCTTCAAAACTATATTGTTCTCAATTAGAGAAGGATTTGATTGACTATGCGAATACTGTAACTATTCCCTTGGCTATTAAATCTGTCGGATACGAAAAATTATTTGAGTTGATAAGAATAAACGATTCCATTCTAAAACAATATGCTCAAGTTTATATTGACCGATTTGCCAAAAGTTTCAACAGAGACGAAAAGCGTTTTATGGTAGATATTCATTACTCTGAACAAATGATTGGTATGTTTTTCAGAGTGATTGATGAACAAGATTTTACCGAAGAAATACCTGTTCCTCAAACTAACGACACCCTGTTGGCTATGGCAACAGAATTGTCGTCTCAACGTATAACGGACCAGTTGTTTGTGCAAAAAGACATTCGTGGTTTCGAAAAAGATTTCTTTTACGTTATCAAGCCAAATGAAAAGCGCTTGTGGCACAAGGCTATTGCCCATTTGGATGTGAATGAGTTTGCTGATGCAATGTTAAGAGCGGGAGGAAAGAAAAATGAATAATCAATCCTTATCTGCATCTGCATACCAGTTCTCTAATACATTCTTTAGTTTCGAACTAGAGAGCATATTATGTGAGTGTGTTGTTATCTATAATGATATTGTTAATCAGCAAATTAAATTTCCAAATGATGAGGAAATCATTAGAGATGGATTTTTGCGATACTTAAAGGATGATAATTATAAAAATGGACATTTTCCATTATACAATTATCATTTTGATAAAGAAGTCAAAGATGGCTTGGGGAGATTGGATATTAGAATATTACCGTTAAATCCATATTGCGGAGACAGTGCGTTTTATTCCATCGAATGTAAACGACTTAACAATACAAATGTAAATGGTTCATCAGGCTTGAATGCAGAATACATAATGAATGGTATATGTCGGTATGTGATTGATTATTATTCAACACATTATGACACAAATACAATGTTTGGCTTTGTGGTTGAACAAATGGATATTGATAAGAACATTAATAGTATCAATGGATTACTGCCTTATGATTATATAAATAAGCAAGGTATGACGGTCAATGCAAATGCAAAACATCCCTTACAATATTTTGACTTTGCAAACGGTTATCCGTATTCATACATATCAACTCACACCCATATTTCGGGTAAAGAGATAGTCCTGTACCATTTGATGTTTGATTTTTCCAACAGCATTATATGAAACTCTCCTTCGAATCCAATCTTTCCTATCAGCAGGAAGCCATTCAGTCGGTTGTCGGTCTATTTGAAGGGCAAGCGATTGAGGATTCCTTGTTCCAATATAATCTCAACGAGCAACAGGCGAGTTTGATTGATGGCATTGGAAACAAGTTGGTTTTGTCGGAAGAACAGATTCTTGCCAATTTACAGAAAGTGCAGAATCAAAATGAGATTGCCGTATCTGAAATGCTTGACGGGATGCACTTCTCCATTGAAATGGAGACTGGAACCGGCAAGACATACGTTTACCTGCGCACCATTTACGAGTTGAACAAGATCTATGGCTTCAAAAAATTCGTCATCGTTGTTCCGTCTGTTCCAATTCGTGAGGGCGTTTTGAAGAATCTGCAAATCACGCATGAGCATTTCCAAACGCTGTACGACAACATTCCCATTCGTTTTTATGTGTACGATCGAAACAAGATTTCTCAACTTAGGGGTTTTGCGGCAGGTGATAATATAGAGGTGCTAGTTATCAACATCGATTCGTTTGCTAAGGATGAGAATGTCATCAACAAACCAAACGACAAACTCAACGGGCAAGAACCTATCAACTTTATCAAACAGGTTCAACCCATCGTGATTGTGGACGAACCTCAAAACATGGAATCGGAAAAACGTGCCGCGGCCATTGCCAATTTGAATCCGCTTTGCACCTTGCGCTATTCGGCCACTCACCGAAACCGTTACAATCTTATATACAGTCTAAACCCTGTAAAGGCTTACGATTTGGGACTTGTGAAACAAATAGAGGTCGATTCTGTGTTTGAGGAAAACTCTCTGAACGGTGCTTTTGTGGCATTGGAATCGATAACCGCAAGAAAAACGAGGATTACGGCAAAAGTTTCTATTGATGTCAACGACAGAAATGGGGTGAAGCGGAAGTCTGTTTCCGTTAGGGCGGGTGATGATTTGTATTCCAAGAGTGAAGGGCGTGAGATTTATCGCAACGGTTATATTGTGGAGGAGATAGATGCCTCAAATGCATGTATCGTGTTTTCGAACGGTGATGTATTGTATCAGGGACAGCGCAAAGACGACTTAAACGATGACGTGATGAAGTTCCAAATTCGTCGTACCATTGAGGAGCATTTGCGTAAGGAACTGAAATTGAATAAACAGGGAATCAAAGTCTTATCGTTGTTTTTCATTGACAGGGTGGCAAATTATCGTACATACGATGCCCAAGACAGTGAAGTTAAAGGAAAGTTTGCCATCTGGTTTGAGGAGATTTATTCAGAGTTGATAAAACGTCCTGAATTTCAATTGTTGGATAAGCATCCCATCGACAAGATTCACAATGGCTACTTTTCGCAAGACAAAAAAGGACACGCCAAGGACACTTCAGGCGAAACGCAAGCTGATGATGATACTTATAACTTGATTATGAGAGACAAGGAAACGCTGTTGGATATGAACAATCCACTTCGTTTCATCTTTTCTCACACGGCTTTGCGCGAAGGTTGGGATAACCCCAATGTCTTCCAAATCTGCACTTTGAATGAAACCAAGTCAGAAATCAAGAAACGTCAGGAAATAGGTCGAGGTTTGCGCTTGCCGGTCAATCAAGACGGAGTGCGCTGTTATGACAGAAATGTCAACCGTTTGACTGTTATCGCCAACGAATCATACAATGACTTTGCGAAAGCCTTACAAAATGAGATGCAGGAGGATTGTGGTGTCAACTTTGGAGGTCGCATCAAGCCCAAACGTGATAGGGTTGCGGTAAAATACAAGAAAGGTTTTGAGGCCGACCCGCTTTTCCTTGCCATTTGGGAAAAACTGAAAGCCAAGACCACGTATCGGGTGAAATATGATACCGAGGCGTTGATTGAAAAGGCGGGCAAAGAAATGAAACAAATGCCCAAGATTGTGGCACCAGCTATTCGTTCCGTGAAAACGGAAGTTGTTATCACAGAAGAAGGCGTTTCAACCAATTACAAGGGAGATAAACTTTCCTTACACACATCCGATTATATTATACCCGATGCGTTGGGATACATACAGAATCGAACGGAGTTGACTCGTTCAACCATTTTGCGCATTTTGGAAAACTCTGGCCGGTTGGATGATTTAGCAGTTAATCCACAGTTGTTTATGGATTTGGCTGTTGATGCAATCAGGCGCGTTTTGCAGGATATGATGATCGATGGCATAGAATATCTCAAGATTGGAGACACAGAATATGAAATGCGCTTGTTTGAGGAACAGGAATTGGAAATCTATTTGAATGACTTCACTTTCAAGGTCTCTGATACCGATAAAACCATCTACGATGAATATGTCCCTTTGGATTCTTCAGTAGAGAACAAGTTTGCCCAGGATTGCGAAACAAGCGACCAAATCAAGTATTATTTCAAGTTGCCGGATTGGTTCAAAATTCCCACTCCAATTGGCTCATACAATCCTGATTGGGCGGTGGTGTTTGAAGATGATAAGAAGGTGTATTTTGTTGCTGAAACCAAAGATACGGGAACTCCAGTGGTGGATTTGAGTAAATTACATCCAAGCGAAAGACAGAAAATCCGTTGTGGAGAGGCGCACTTCAAGCAGTTTGCAGATTTGGAATATAAGGTTGTTAGTAAGATTAGCGATTTGGTTTTGCCATAGATTATCTGTGGCTGGATAAATACGAAAAAACCACGATTCGCAGCGACGGCTGCAAATCGTGGTTGAGTTCTCTATGTGATGTCGGAATTATTCTTGTTCCATCATGGCTCTGACTTCCTTGGCTTTCACGGTGTAGATGTTGCCATCGGCATCGCAGAAGCAGAAGGAACCGTTGTGACGGCAGCGCATGGTCAGCAGGCGTTGCATGGAGAGGTCGAGGCCGCTCATCAATTTCTTGGTGAAGGACGAAACTTCATTCTTCTTGGCATTCACTGTTACTGTTGTCATATTGTCTGATCTTTTTGAATTTTTCTTCGTTGTAAAACTTGATGGATTTGATACTTCCTTCGGCGATGACTTCGGAGGGCATGATGCTGTTGTCGATGAACAGAAAGTAGTCAACGACGGGGCAGTAGAGGTGAAACAAGTTCTTGATGCCCGCTCTGTAACGTCTGCGGATGATGCTGTCGTCCACATGATGGCCGCCGTGTTGCACACGCTCTGCCACGCGCTTGATGGCCAGGTCGGGGCTCTGCAGCCAGAAATAGATGAGGCTGGCTTTGTAGCCTTCCTGACGGGCTTTGTTGATAAGGGCGTGGTAGGATTTTGCAGCCAAGGTGGTCTCGATGGCAAAGTCTTCTTTGTCAGCGATGAGTTTCTTGATGCGCGACAACATCAGGCGGCCAGCGGCGACCTTGGCACCGTCGGGGTTGAGCGGCGACAGACCCTTGGCGATTTCGTCGCAGTTGACGAACTCCTTGCACTGCAGTGTCTCAGGCAAAACAGTCAAGGAGGCTGTGGTTTTTCCAGCTCCGTTACAACCTGATATGATATATAAGTTCGGCATCAAATAAAGTTCTGCTCGTTTTTGTGAAGGCATATTTCGTGCCAATTCACGCTGCAAAGATACAATAATTGTGAATATGTCAACACTTTTCCACACTTTTCCACGATTTTTTTGAAAAAAACCTGTTAATTGGCTGAAAACCAGCTTTGCCGACCGTGTGAAAAATGTTGTGGCGGATTCCCCAAAAAGTTGTATTTTTACCGCCTCAACTGACGACAATGGAAAAACGGTATCTCATCGGACTGCTTTTTTTGGCCTTGGCGGTATGCTCCTGCCAAAAGCCTGTCGAATACCCCATTGAACCGAAAATCACCTATGCAGGTTTCGCCTATCTGATGAATCCCGACAGCACCTTCAGCGGAGAGGGCATCATCTCATTCTCTTATACCGACGGCGACGGCGATCTTGGCCTCGACGACAGCGACACGATTTCACCTTTCGGTTTCAACGACGCACATTATTATAATATGCTGGTCGACTACCTGAAATGCGTCAACGGCGAGTTTGTGAAAACGCCCTTGTTGAGTTGGAATGCCCAGACGCAAAGCTACGACACGATCAGTTTCAACGCCCGTTTCAAACGGCTTCGCGACTCTGAAGAGCCAAAGGCCATCAGTGGCACGATGGACTATAAGCTCATGGTGCAGAATCCATTCTCGCCTGACGACACGGTGAAGTTTGAAATCCGCATCCTCGACCGTGCCTTGCATGAAAGCAATGTGATAGAGACCGAGACCATTTACACCAATCCTATTTGGAAACAATAATTACAAATACTATGAAACGACTTTTCTTTTTATTAGCTTCGCTACTGATTTGGCCATTCGCACAAGCCCAAACCGCTGGTGAAGGTATCGATGTGACGCACTATGGCATTCACATCAACGAGTTGGATTTCACCAATCGTACCTTGCAAGGTGAGACTTTCGTCGACCTTACGGCTACGGACAACGTGCAAAAGATTGTCCTCGAACTGAAAACCTTGGAGGTGACTTCGGTGACGGCTGATGGTGCTTCGGTATCCGGTTTTTCGCAGGAAGGTGACTTCTTGACCATTAACTTGACTGCGCCTATGACTATCGGTAGCTCAGCCATTTTTGACATTGTCTATGGCGGCAACACCTTTAGCGAGACCTGGGGCGGCGTGGAATGGTGGGGCAGCGACTATGTCTACAACCTCGGCGTAGGCTTCGATAGCCAGCCGCACAACCTCGGCAAGGCTTGGTTTCCTTGTGTCGACAATTTTACCGACAAAGCCACGTACGACGTGTTTGTCACCACAACCAACGACAAGATGGCCATCTGCGGCGGCAACCTCGTTGGCTCTGTCGACAACGGTGACGGCACATCCACTTGGTATTGGAGCACACCGCAACAGATTTCCACTTACCATATCTCGTTTGCCGTGGGCGATTATGAGGTGTGGGAAGACTATTACCATGGCGAACACTACATCCCGATCACGGTGTACGCTAAACCCAACCAGATTAATAATGTGCCGGCTTCGATGGTGCATCTCAAGGAGATTGTGGCGTTCTTTGAAGAACATCTGGGCTCTTATCCCTTCAACCGTATCGGCTATGTTGTCACAGAAAAAGGCTGCATGGAGCATACCGACAACATCGCCATTGTGCCTTCTGTAGTGAACGGTACAACGGCAGGCGAAGAGTATGTTGCGCATGAGCTTTCTCACATGTGGTCGGGTAATTTGGTGACTTGTGCCGATGCTGGCGACATGTGGCTCAACGAGGGCTTCGCCCAGTTCTGGGGCGCGTTTTACGAAGTCGGCATTTATGGTGAACAGACTTTCCAAAACACGATTTCGAGTAAGGTCAGTGCCATCACGGCATGGTGCAATAGTCCAGCCCATTGGATGCCGCTCAACAACATGCCGCTCGACATGACCTACAACACCAATGCAGTGTATGAACGTGGCGCTGTCATCGTCAACACGATGATGAACTATATGGGGCGCGAGAACTTCCTCGCCGCCATGCGTGCCTATTTCCAGCAATATGCCTACAGAACGGCCACTTCTGAGCAGCTGTGCGAAGCCCTGACTCAAGCTTCGGGCATAGACATGCACGGCTTCTTCGACACATACGTCTATTCGAGCGGCATGCCGAACCTCTATGCCTCAATCTTGTCGGTTGAGCCGGTCGGCGACCAATACGAGGTGACGCTCGACTTGCACTACCAACACATCGGCGATACCCATGTCGGGCAAAACAATGTTTGTGAATTGACCTTCATAGGCCCTGAATTCCAGATGGTTACCGAAAGGGTGAATTGGGACAATCAGCACGGCAATGCGACGGTCACCCTTAACTTTGAGCCTCTTGGCATGGTGAGCGATTTCAACAACAACTGGTTGGATGGCAAGTTGCAGAGGAATGTCATGTTGAAGTCGTCGGCCCAACAGGCGGCTGCTGATTTCAGTTTTAAGGCTACTTCATTGACGGATTCTGTGTTTGTCGCCGTTGAGGGCAATCTGGTTGGTCCATACGATGATCCGCTGATACCTTATCTTACCCTTTCGTCCAAGCATTTCTGGACCATCAATCGTTACGACTTTGGCGAGGCTGTGGTGACAGGCACTTTTGATTACAGCAATACCACTGATGGCGATATCATCATGTCGGCCAACGATTCTGCTACCCTGCTTTATCGTAAGGATGCTTCTGAGGCTTGGCATGAAATCGCCTATACGCTCTATCCTGGCTCTACTTGGGACTTTGGCCGGTTTGTAGTCGAGGATTTCGCGCCGGGTGAGTACACCATTGCCGTTTGGGACAAACAGGCGCTCAGTACAGAGGAGTATGACGGGTTTGAGAAACACATGCAGCTGTTTCCTAATCCCACCAAAGGTCAGGTGCGCATGAGTTGGAGTGAGCATTGTGATGGTGCCATACGTATCCTTAGTGTGGACGGAAAAGAGCAGAAAAACATTCCTTTTGTGCAAGCCGACAGCCTTGAACTATCCATCTCCGATATGGTGCAAGGCTGCTATACCGTGATGCGCGTCAACAAGGAAGGCGTAGTGATGGAAACCAAGAAATTAATCGTTAAATAAGGGATAAAATGAAGAATATCAAATTTTTGCCAATTATATTTGTGTTTGGCATCCTTTTCGTTTCATGCGAAAAACAGTCGCAAGAGAGTGAATGGAACAAGTATTACGGCTACACCAACGAGGAGATAGCTGGAACGTATGCCTTCTCCAAGGTTGCCGATGCCTTTGACGGCTTGACCGAGAGTGCTTATTGCCATGTCTGCGAAGATGCCCAGATTGACATCACGGCGGGGTCGGGGGGTACCATCGAGTTTAAGGTGAATTGCCCGAATGACAATTTCAACCGCACCTTTGAAGGTCGGCCTTGTGTGACCGACAACGATTTTCTGATTAATATGACGGCTCCTTCTTGGGGCGCTAATCCGAATTATGAGTTGACGGTTTATGTCTATAAAAATGACCAGGGAGATATTCGTCTTCATGGCTTCGCCAGACACATCATCTACGAACTTGTCTATAACCCACAGACTGAACAAAACGACCACGTCGTCAAGTCAAAGATCAATTACTATTTTGACGTTGTCAAAAACTGAATTCATTTCTTTAGGGTGATCCGGAAAGTGGTCCCTTCGCCTACCACGGAAGATTTAACGAAAATCTTGCCTTTGTGGTAATCTTCGATGATGCGCTTGGCCAAGGACAAGCCTAAGCCCCAGCCGCGTTTCTTGCTCGTATAGCCAGGGTTGAAAACCTGTTTGATTTGTGACTTCGGGATGCCCTTGCCCGTGTCGCTCAAGTCGAGGTGGATATGGTCGCCGTCGTCGATGAGGTCGAGGGTGATTTTGCCGTGGTCGCCCATGGCGTCGATGGAGTTTTTGGTGAGGTTTTCAAGCACCCAGCGGAACAGGGAGGGTATCAAAGGCATAATCAGTTCGCCCTCAGGTAGGTTGACTTCAAACTCGAACTTTTTGGAGAACCGCTTTTCCAGGTAGTCCATCGTGTCGTGGATGAGGTAAACGATGTCGGTAGGTTCAGGCACAGGCACGGAACCGATTTTTGAGAAGCGGTCGGTGACGATTTGCAGGCGCTCGATGTCTTTTTCCATTTCGTAGGTGCCCACGAAAGGCTCGTCTTGCATCTTCAAGAGCTCAATCCAGCCCATCAGCGAAGAGAGCGGCGTGCCTAGTTGGTGCGCGGTTTCCTTGGCCATGCCAGCCCACACCTGATTTTGCTCCGAACGGCGAGCATAGCTGAAGAGCAGGTAGGCAATCAGGAGGAATAGCGCGAAAACAACGAACTGAATGATAGGATAGTAACGCATCTGCTGCACCAAGTCAGTGGTGCGGTAGAAGATGGTGGCCTTGCCTTTGTTCATGAACTCGATTTGCAGCGGGTCGTTCTCGTTGCGCATGATTTCCAGCTGTTGTCGCACGTAGTTGGAGTCCTGCATCATGAGGGAGTCGAGGTTGCCGAAACTGAGGATGGTGTCTTGGGCCTCATTGGTGACGATGACGGGAACGCCCATTGAGTTAAGCGTGATTTCCTCCATGAAGTGGTCCGACATGTCCTCCAAAACGGCCTTCAGGTCGGTGTATATCCGAGATTCGTTGTAATACAAATATTGAACGAAGCCATAGCCTGGATCGATTTTGATGGGCGTAAACTTCGAGTAGGCTTGTTTCATCTCGTCATCGAAGACTTGCTTTCCCTCCTGCTCGGGAGGCAGGTTGGCACGCGACACGATGTTGCCTTTGCTGTCGGTGAGGACCAAAGGGATGCTGATGTTGTTCCGGATGATATCGACGTAGACCGCGGTGTTCTCGTTGGAAGAGATGTCCATGACGCGGCGGTAGGCGTTGGCCAAGAGTTCGACGCGCAACTGTTCCTGTTCGCTCACTTTGTTGAAGAATTCCTCCGTCGATTTCATCATCACGGCATGTTGCTCCATGGCGGCAGCCCACATCTTCACTTGGCGCGTCTCCTGTTCTGCAATAGATTTCACCAAGTGGTTGGTGTACCACAACGATGCACCGATGATGAGCAAGGCGACAATCGCCAAAGCCCATTTCCAGTGTTTTTTGTTGGTATAGAGGTTCGTTTTCACAATGATAAAAACGAAGTTGTAATTGAATTATTATATCGTCTTCCTCATCCTGCCTACGGGAATACCCAACTGTTCCCTATACTTTGCTACGGTGCGACGTGCGATGGGATATCCTTTCTCTTTCAGCACCACCATCAATTGTTCATCGGTCATGGGGTTGGCCTTGTCCTCGTTGTCGACGGCATCTTTCAGGATTTTCTTGATTTCTCGGGTGGAGACCTCTTCGCCTTCTTGGTTGGTGATGCCTTCGCTGAAGAAGAACTTCAACAGATGTGTGCCGTATGGCGTCTGAACGTATTTGCTGTTGGCCACGCGCGAGATGGTGGAGATGTCGAGTCCCACCTTGTCGGCCACGTCCTTCAGAATCATGGGCTTGAGTTGAGTCTCGTCGCCCGTCAGGAAGTAGTCCTTTTGAATGTCGGCGATGGCTTTCATCGTGATATAGAGCGTGTTCTGCCTTTGGTTGATAGCGTCGATAAACCACTTGGCAGAGTCAATCTTCTGCTTCACGAACTGCACGGCTTCCTGCTTGCCACGGTTGTCCTTGCTGTTGGAGAACTCTTCCAGCATCTTCAGGTACGACTTGCTAACACGCAGTTCAGGGGCGTTGCGACCGTCCAAGGAGAGCTCCACCTTGCCATCTCTGACGAAGACAAAAAAGTCGGGCGTGATGTAGTGGATGTTCTTGGTGCTGGAGGTAGAGGCATCTGCGGGCTTGGGGTTGAGTTTGAGGATCTCGTCCAAGGCGGCTTTCAGGTCGCGGTTGCTGACCTCCAGCTTCTTGGCGATTTTATCGTAATGCTTCTTGGTGAACTCCTCGAAGAAGTCCTTGACGATAGTCATGGAGAGGCTGTAGTCCTTATGGAAGGGGTTGTCTTCCTGAAGGCGTTTCAGCTGGATGAGTAGACATTCCTGCAGGTCACGGGCGGCGATGCCGGGTGGGTCGAGCTGCTGCACGATGCGGAGCACTTCGGTCACCTCTTCCTCGGTTGTGGAGACGTTCATCGTGAAGAGCATGTCATCGACGATGTTGGCGACGGGGCGGTTGAGGTAGCCGTTGTCATCCAAGTTGCCGATGATGTATTGCCCAATCTCGAGTTGCTTCTCTGTCAGGTCGTGGTAGGCGAGTTGTTGGTTTAGGTAGTCTTGGAAGGTCTCCTCGTTGGCGATGGGCGCTTCGTAGTCGTCATCGTCACCGCTGTAGTTGTTGGCTTGCAGCTTGTAGGAATAGTCTTCTAGGTCTTCTTCCGAGAGGTAGTCGTTGATGTCGAACTCGTCGTCCTTGCTGAAGTCCACCTCGTCGTCGTTGTAGTCGTCGTTCTCGCCGTTGTCGTCGTCAGTGGGCTCGTCAACGGTTGGCTCGTTGTCGTCATAGTCGTTGTCACGAACGTCTTCTAAGGCGGGGTTGATTTCCATCTCCTCCTTGATACGTTGCTCGAGTTCGATTAATGGCAGCTGCAACAGCTTCATCAGCTGGATCTGCTGCGGAGAGAGCTTCAGCTCCTGCCGCTGGGTTTGAGTCAATCGTTGGTTGTTCATTCAGTTAGGAGTTAGGAGTTAGGAGTTAGGAGTTGATAGTTCGGAATAATACTCCTCACTACTAACTCCTCACTCCTCACTCTATTAATATAAACAGTTTTTCGGAGTTCTCGGGAACGGGATGACGTCGCGGATGTTGGTCATGCCGGTGATGAAGAGCAGCAGACGCTCGAAGCCGAGGCCGTAGCCCGAATGCGGCACCGAGCCGAAACGACGGCTGTCGAGGTACCAGTTCATACTTTCCTCGGGGATGCCGACTTCGTGCATGCGGTCAAGAATCTTGCTGATGTCGGTCTCGCGCTCAGATCCGCCAATGATTTCGCCAATGCCGGGGAAGAGCACGTCCATGGCGCGGACGGTCTTGCCGTCTTCGTTCTGTTTCATATAGAAGGCCTTGATCTCCTTCGGGTAGTCAGTCAGGATGACGGGCTTCTTGAAGTGCTTCTCGACGAGGTAACGCTCGTGCTCCGACTGCAGGTCGACGCCCCAGCCGTCAACGGGATACTGGAACTTGCCCTTCTTGTTGTAGTTGGAGTTGCGCAGGATGTCGATGGCCTCGGTGTAGGTCAGGCGGACAAACTCATGCTCGAGCACGAAGTGCAGCTTGCTGATGAGCTCCATCGACTTGTCTTCCTCTTTCTTGCCTTTCTCTTCGTCTTGCAGGCGCTTGCTGAGGAACTGGAGGTCGTCCATGTTGTTGTCCAAAGCGTATTGGATCAAATACTTCAGCATCTCCTCGGCGAGGTCCATGTTGTCGTTGATGTCGTAGAAGGCCATCTCAGGCTCAATCATCCAGAACTCGGCCAAGTGGCGCGTGGTGTTGGAGTTCTCGGCACGGAAAGTGGGGCCGAAGGTGTAAATCTTGCCTAAGGCTGTGGCCGCCAGCTCGCCTTCGAGCTGACCCGAAACGGTGAGGTTGGTCGACTTGCCGAAGAAGTCCTGCTTGTAGTCGATGTTGCCTTGCTCATCGCGAGGCGGGTTGTTGAGGTCCAAGGTGGTCACCTGGAACATCTCACCGGCGCCTTCGGCGTCGGAGGCGGTGATGAGCGGTGTGTGGATATTGTAGAAGCCTCGCTCGGTGAAGAACTTATGGATGGCGAACACCATGGCGTGGCGCAGACGCATGACGGCACCGAAGGTGTTGGTGCGGAAACGCAGGTGAGCGATGTCACGCAGGAACTCCAAGGAATGTTTCTTGGGTTGCAGCGGGTATTCATCAGGGTTGGCGGGACCGAACAGCCCAATCTCCTTCACGGAAAGCTCCACGGCCTGGCCGCTGCCCATCGAAGCAACGAGGACACCCTTGGCCCAGAGGGAAGCACCGGCGTGCATTAATGCCAGTTTTTCCTCGGGGATGACATTCAGGTCGATGACCAGTTGCAGGTTGTTAATGGTGGAGCCGTCGTTGAGGGCGATGAAGGCCACGTTTTTGCTGCCGCGCTTATTGCGCACCCAGCCCATTACAGTAATCTCATTGTCAGAGGCTTGCATCTGCAAGGCTTGCTTGATTTCTACTCTTTTCATCGTATGTTGTTTTCTTTGTAATCGAATATGAATTAAAATGCAAAGTAACGAAAAAAAATGCCACGGTCAGCCAAAATTGCCGTATATTTGCAACTATGAAAGATTCATTGATCATTGCAGGTCCGTGTAGCGTCGAAAGCGAAGAACAGATCATGGCCACGGCGCAAGCCTTGGCGCAGATCCCGCAGGTCACCATGCTGCGCGGCGGCATCTGGAAGCCACGGACTCGCCCCGATGCCTTCGAGGGCAGGGGAGAGCAGGGCCTCGTGTGGCTTCGTGAAGCGAAACATGAGACGGGCTTGCGAACAATCACAGAAGTGGCCACACCTGAGCATGTCGAGTTGGCGCTGAAGTATGATGTCGATGCCTTATGGATAGGCGCCCGCACGGTGGTCAACCCCTTCTCGGTGCAGCAGCTGGCTGATGCCTTGAAGGGCACCGACATTCCCGTGTTCATCAAAAACCCGGTATCACCTGACTTGAATCTTTGGTTGGGTGCCTTCGAACGTTTCCAGAAGGCTGGCCTGACGCAGCTGTCGGCCATCCATCGCGGCTTCGTGTATTATAAGGAGTCGCCCTACCGCAATTACCCCATGTGGGAAATCCCCATTGAGCTGACACAAAGACTGAATGTGCCGCTCATCACCGACGTGAGCCATATCTGCGGTAACCGCGAGTTGCTGCAATCCACGGCGCAGAAAGCCCTCGACCTTGCCACTGACGGATTAATGATAGAATGTCACGTCAATCCTGATGCAGCTTTGACTGATGGCAAACAGCAAATCACGCCCGAGGAATTAATGCAGTTGTTGGCCAGCTTGACCTTCCGCTCGAAGCAGTCGGGCCATGTGGAGCGCGACCTTGCGGGGCTCCGAGGCGAAATCGACGATATCGATAGTGAGTTGCTACAACTGCTGGCACGCCGCATGGAGGTGAGTGCGCAGATTGGGGAGTACAAGAAGCGCAACAATGTCACCGTGGTGCAGATGGATCGTTGGAAGAAGATTCTGGCCGACCATGTAGCCGCTGGCGAAGGAATGGGTCTGTCGCCTATATTAATTAATAAGGTGTTCGAGGCCATCCATCAGGCTTCCATCGAGCGTCAGGGGCGCATCATGGAAAATGAGGAAGAAGTCCATTAATTATAAATTGTTAGTTTGCTCCCGTCGAAGGTGGTGTGATACTGGATCAAAGGATACACCACAGTGCCGTCGGTGGGGAAGCTGGGAATCATGTCGAAATTGTCGTTGATGATGATTTGCCCGTTCAGGATGTTGTAGTAGGCATTGTTGCAGCGGTCAATCACCCAACCGCCGTCCACCACCAGTCTGGTCGTGTTGCCTTGGCTGTCGGTGCAAGCATCGGGCTCGTTGGGCGGCATGCGGTCGTAGACGGCGAACATGTCATCAACATTGTCGGCATCAGGTCTATGGAAGACGATAAGGCCGCGGCTCGTGCTTTCAATTGGGGCGGTGATGTATTCCCAACCGCTCACAAACCGTAGGTTATAGTATTGGTAATCGTTTACGTTGATCTCAATCGGATACGGCAGTAACGGCCTATGAGGGTTTTCGGGATATTTCTCGCATCCGTGGAGGAAGGGCAGCAGCCCCATTAATATTAATAGGTGTAGTTTCGCGTTTTTCATGACAGCAAAGAAACGCTTTTTTTCGCAAAATAGTACGGCGATGGCGGAAAAATGTTACATTTGCATCCAAAATAGTATGTCATGAAGAAGCGAATAAGCATAATAGCCTGCTTGTTGGCTCTTCTGTTGTTATTTGGTTCGTGTGCCTCATCACGGTCGCGGGCCATGCGTAAGGCAGAGCGCCAGCTTGAGCAGCAGGAGAAGCAATCCAAGAAACAATATGATAAGGCTAAGACGACCCATTACAAGCGTCAGGCCAGGAAGACCAAGCGCATGATGGAGAAAGACAGGCGTCGCGCCGAGCGGATGAGGCGTAGGCAGCGCAGCAACCCGTTCTTTTCTTCCTGAAATGAGCGGAAAACGGGTATAGAAGCTAAAAAACGCGATTGAAGCGGTAAAAAATCTTGTTGAAGTGTATTTTTACAAATGACTGAAAATCAAAAATATAAACAATCGGAGCGAAAATTCGCAGAGAAAAAAATGCAAAAAACGAATATTTTTCTTGCGTACTTTCAAATAAGGTTGTAATTTTGACGACTTTTAATGCACTCTTATGCACCAAACAAAGTAGTATTACATAAAATTACAAGGTATGTTTAAAAATTTACTAATGACCCTTGCTGCAGTGTTGGTCACCTGCACGATGACCATGGCTCAAGCGCAAGGAAGACTGAAAGGCAAGATTACCGATGACACAGGAGAAACGGTACCATTTGCAAACGTCATTGTTGAAAAAGGCGGAACACAAGTGGGAGGTACATCTTCTGACTTTGACGGTAATTATGACATCAACCCGATTCCTCCGGGAACGTACACCTTGAAGGCAAGCTGTATCGGCTACAATGCCTATGTTGTGAACAACATCGTCATTCCGGCCAACAAGATTACCTTCTACGACATCAAGATGGCCAGTGGCGCTATCAACATTGGCGAAGTCACGGTTGTCGACTACGAAATTCCTTTGATTTCAAAGGATAACACCACGCAAGGTGCCTCCATCACCTCCGAGGAAATCGCCAAACTGCCTGTGCGTTCGGCAGAAGGTGTCGCCGCCAGTGTTGGTGGTGTGTTCTCCGCTGACGGTGAGGTCGGCTCCATCCGTGGTTCACGTGAAGGCGCTGTCTACTACATCGACGGTGTGAAAGTCATCGGTAGCACGAGCGTGCCTCAGAGCGCTATCGACCAGGTCGACGTCATCTTGGGCGGTACGCCTGCCATGTATGGTGACGCCATGGGCGGTATCATCAACATGACCACTAAGGGCCCCAGCCGTACTTGGGGTGGCGGTATCGAAGCCGAGTACTCGGTCGACGGTTACGGCCACGGCCGCTTGGGTGGTAGCTTGCAGGGACCGCTCATCAAGAGCAGAAAGGACGACAAGGAAGCCCTCCTCGGTTTCTTCCTCGCTTTTGATTTGACGCGCAACCAGTATGGCTACAGCTCCGCTGTCGGTTACTGGCGTGCCACTGACGAGTATATGGACAAAATCAGAACACAACCTCTGACCATCGGCATTGGTACCAACGCCACTGCTGCCTACACGCAGAGAGATGACCTGTTCCAGACCCGCTTCCTCAACAACACAACCAACCAAAGCATTAACCTGACGGGTAAGATCGACGTCCGTACGGGCAAGACCACCAACCTCACCATCGGTGGTTCGATGGTCAGAAACAGTGGACACTATGCCAATGGCCGCGGCCAGTATTACTTCAATACTGACAAGAACTATCTGTCCAAGTCGGGCACCTATCGTGGCTATGTCCGTTTCACCCAGCGTTTCCAGAGCGATCCTAACAGCACTTCGTTGGTCTCCAATGTGTACTACAGCATCCAGGCCGACTATTCGCGCTATCATGGTGAAGAGGGCGACCCCGATCTTTGGAACAACATCTTTGCCTATGGCAACTTGGGTAAGTTCACCACTTACAGAGCTCCCAACTATTCGTTCCAGAGCACGGCTATCGACTCAGTGTTGGTCAACGGAGAATACAAGAGCCTCAGCAATGTGTTCGTGTTGAATAACTACTACGACACTTTGGTGACCTTCAAGCCCTCCAATTTCAACCCTGATTTGGCCACCTATGCCAACAATTACTTCGAATTGTATAAGGACTATGGCACTGAGGGTTACTACAACAACCTCTCCAACATCATCCTGAACAACGGTCTGATCAACGGCATGTCGCCCAACTATGTGTATGGCATGTATGCAGTTCCGGGCACCATCCAGTCTTCTTACTCCAAGTTCGTCAACGACCAGATTGCCGTGAATGTGAACGGATCAATGACGCTCGGCAGAGGCGACAACTCTCACGATATCAAGTTGGGCTTCCAGTATGAGCAACAGAACAATTCACAAATGTCGTATAGCGCCAACTACTGGACGCTGATGCGCGACATGACCAACTTCCACATCAGAGAGCTTGATCTGGACCACCCCTACGCCAATACATACGATGGCCACGCCGATACGGTGCTGTTCAACAGACTGTATGACGAAACCACCCAATATACGTTCGACGCCCGCCTGCGTCAGGCCATGGGTCTGCCGGTTGACGGCACGGAGTGGATCCTTATCGATACCTACGATTTCGACAACAATACCATTAAGTATTATGATGTTAATGGTAAGCTGCAGATCGGTAGGGTTGACGGCGGCCTCGACATGAGCATGTTCGGTGCCGACGAGCTGACCCGCGACGGTAACTTCTCGGTTTACTATTATGGCTACAGCTACGACGGCCACAACAAGTACGCTTTGACCGAACGTCCTTCACTCTCCGACTTCTTCAACCATCAAGATAATGAAGGTGTCTTTGACCGCCCGATTGGTGCCCAACAGCCCATCTACATGGCCGGTTACCTTCAGGACAAGTTCGCTTTCAAAGACCTGATCTTCAACATTGGTGTCCGTGTCGACCGTTTCGATGCCAACCAGGATGTGTTGAAAGACCCGTATGTGCTTTATGACTTTAATACCGTTGGCGATGTCAAGAATGCTTTGGCCAACCAATCCATAACCACTGGCGATTTCAATTTTGCCGGTGATGTCTCTAACATCTATATTCCCGATAACATCGGTGACGATTATGTTCCTTATGTGAACAAGATCAGCGAAATCACTGAAATCGTTGGTTACCGTAACGGTAACACTTGGTACAACGCGGAAGGTGTTGAAATCTCCAACCCCGAAGTCCTTGACTATGGTACGGGTGTGACGCCTTGGATTAAGGATAAATATGTTGACATGGCCAATCGTAAGGTTGACATCAACTCCTTCAAGGACTATGATCCCGCTTGGAGCATCATGCCTCGTATCTCCTTCTCCTTCCCGATTTCCGACGAAGCTTTGTTCTTCGCCCACTACGATGTGTTGACGCAGCGTCCTACCAGTGCCTTCTACTGCAGCCCGCTGTATTACTTGCGCTTCACCGACCTTTCCGGTACGGTTGCCAACCCCAACCTGAAGCCTTCGCAGACCATCGAGTATGAACTCGGTTTCACCCAGAAGGTGACCAACACTTCTTCAATGACGATTTCGGCCTACTACCACGAGTTGCGTAACATGATCCAGATGTACCGCTTCAACGGTGCCTTCCCCAAGTCATACAACTCCTACAGCAACCTCGACTTCGGTACCGTCAAGGGTTTGACTGCCAGCTACGATATGCGTCGTACGAAGAACGCCCGTATCCGTGCCAGCTACACCCTGCAGTTCGCCGACATGACTGGTTCTTCGACCTCCACCGCCGCCGCTTTGATTGCTGCTGGTGTGCCTAACCTGAGATCCACCTTCCCGACCAATGCCGACCGTCGTCACAGCTTCAACCTGACCCTCGACTATCGTTATTCAGAAGGTAAGGACTATGACGGTCCCACCATCAAGGGAGTCCAGTTCCTGTCCAACACCGGTTTTGCTCTGCAAGTCAACGGTGGTTCGGGTACGCCTTTCACCGCTGCCCGTAACGTGTCGTCGCCCATCTCGGGTGGTAACAGCCTGCTCCAAGGTACCTACAATGGTTCCCGTATCCCGGCTTCGTTCCGTTTCGACCTCCGTGTCGACAAGGACTTCAACTTCACCATGGGTGGAAAGAAGGAAGGCTCGAAGGGTCGCGATGCTTTCGTGAACGTGTACCTGCAAGTGCTTAACCTGCTCAACTCTAAGAACATCGTTGGTGTGTATAACGCTACCGGTAACCCCGATGACGACGGTTACCTCTCGGCACCTGAATGGGCTAATGAGATCAACAGTCAGATTGACCCGCAGGCTTACATCCAAATGTATGAACTGTATGTCAACAATCCAGGTTTCTACTCGATGCCTCGTCACATCAGAGTGGGTTTGAGCTTCAATTTCTAATAGGAGAGACTATTCATAACGAAAAATTACAAGTATTATGAAGAATATATTTCGAATTTTGTTAGCGACCCTGCTCATCGCGGGCGCTGTGACTCCCGGAAAGGCTGACAGGTACAAGTATGAGCAAAATAACAGCAAAGGCCAGCGTGCCCAGACTGCTGCCGGTTGTACGCCTTCGTCAGCTTTCGAATGGCTTGACATCAACAATGTCAGAACCCGTATCAACGCGGGTGGTGACATGTGGTGGGACCTTCCCTCTGGAACGGGTTCCAAGTACTTCATTCCCGCCAACGGCTCTGCTACTTCATTGTTCGCTGGCTCCCTGTGGATCGCTGGTGTCGACGTCAACAACCAGTTGAAGTGCGCCGCCCTGCGTTTCCGTCAGGTAGGTAACGACTACTACACCGGCCCTCTGACCGTCGACGGCAAGGCCTCCATCACTCCCGAGACCTGCGCTAAGTGGGATAAGATCTTCAAGATCACCCGCGCTGAGGTCGACGAGTTCCTCGCCAACTATCAAGCTGGCAATGTCGAGGAAATCCCGTCCATCATTGCCAACTGGCCTGCCATTCGTAGTGGTGACGATCCGGAAGGCATCGCCTACTATCTGGCTCCTTTCTACGATGCTGACGGTGACGGTGATTATAATCCTGCCAATGGTGACTATCCTTACTATGATATCACCAACGAACTCTGCCATACCAAGATTCCGACGATGGAAGAAGAGGTTTATGGAACCATGCACGGCTCCATCTTGGCCGACCAAGTGCTGAAGGGCGACCAAACCCTGTGGTGGATCTTCAATGATAAAGGTGCTGCCCACACTGAGTCGGGCGGTCAAGCCATCGGTATCGAAGTCCGTGCTCAAGCTTTCGCTTTCGCCACGAACGACGAAATCAACAACATGACTTTCTACAGCTATGAAATCATCAACCGTTCCACCTATACTTTGACGGGCACTTACTTCTCGCCTTGGACCGACGTTGACCTCGGTTACGGTTACGACGACTATGTAGGTTGCGACGTTGAACGTGGTCTCGGCTATGGTTACAACGGTGCCTATATCGATGGTAGTGGTGAACCTGAAGCCTACGGCGCTCAGCCTCCGGCGTTGGGTATCGACTTCTTCCAGGGCCCCTACATGGATGCGGACGGTATCGACAACCCGAAATATGAAACCACTATCGTTAAGACTTTTGACCATATCGATCCTGCCACCAATGACTCCATTTTCACTTTCGACACGGTCTATGGTAACCAAATGGTCGACGAAAGTATTAACGGTGTGAACTTCGGCAACGGCATCATCGACGACGAACGTTTCGGTATGCGCCGTTTCGTGTATCACAACAACAGCTCCGCCGATAACGGTGACCCGAGCACGGCTCCCCAATACTACAACTACCTGCGTGGTATTTGGAAGAACGGTGCCAAGATGCGTTACGGTGGTGATGCCTTCTCGAGCAGCGACGTTGTCGGCCCTGAATGCGACTTCATGTTCCCTGGCGATTCCGACCCGTGGAACTGGGGTACTGGCGGCAACGCGCCTAACGGTGGCTTCAATACCGGTGGTAAGTATTGGACTGAAGAGCAGTGCGGCAATGCACCTAACGACCGTCGTTTCATGCAGTCGGCTGGTCCCTTCACCCTGGAACCCGGTGCTGTCAACTACATCACCTTCGGTGTGCCGTGGGCACGTGCTACCTCTGGTGGTGCCTGGGCATCTGTTGAACTGCTGCGCGTGGTCGACGACAAGTGCCAAGCCTTGTTCGACAACTGCTTTAAGGTCATCGACGGCCCCAGTGCTCCCGATTTGACCATCCGCGAGCTCGACCAAAAGCTCATCATCTATCTGTCGAATGGTACGCTCTCCAACAACTACAAGGAAGGCTACATCGAGCTTGACCCCGAAATCCCGACTGGTAGAACTGAGAATGAACTGGTTGCTAAAGATACCACGTGGTATATTAGTGTTGATGGCGATAGTATTTATCAAGTGGAAGAGAAATACCAAGACACCACTTATGTTTACGACAGATATTATCGTTTTGAAGGTTATAAGGTGTATCAGCTGGCCAACGCCGAGGTGGGTGCTGATGAGCTGAACAACAACGACAAGGCCCGTCTGGTGTTCCAGTGCGACGTCCGTAACAACGTGGGCCGTCTGCTCAACTACGAATTCGATGAGTCGTTGCAAGCTAATGTGCCGTTCCTGAAGGTGAACGGTGGCGATGCTGGTATCACCCACAGCTTCGTGGTTACCGAGGACGAGTTCTCAACAAGCGACAACCCGAACTTGATCAACCACACACCTTATTACTATATGGCTGTTGCTTATGCATACAACAACTATCTGACCTACAACCAGGACGACGCTCTCGGTCTGCAAGGTCAAAAGAAGCCTTATCTCGAAGGTAGAAAGAACATTCAGGTGTATACCGCTATTCCTCACATGACTATCAACGGTACTGTGTTGCAATCTCACTATGGTGACAGCCCTGCCATCACCCGTGTCGTTGGCGCTGGTAATGGTTACACTGAACTTGAACTGAGCCAAGCTTCGATTGATGAAATCATGAGCAAGAGACTCGCTGATGGTTATACCGAAGACGAAAACCATAATCCTGTCTTTATCGATCACAATCCTGACATCAATGAACCGGTTCTCTTCGGTAACCCCAACTATCCTGCCTGCTACCATCCCACCTACGAGCCTGGTTATGGTCCCATCGACGTGAAGATCATCGACCCGTTGAATGTGAAGTCACACAACTACGAGTTGGTCTTTGACGAAATGTTTGAGAAATACACGCAGCACGTCACCAACAATCCTGACATCAGAGGTGACTCCGCTGCCCGTATGGTGAACCGTTGGTGGCTGAGGGATCTTGACGAGCCCGAAGAAGAGGGAGTCAATCCTATCCCGAGTGACACGACGACTATTTACGACAACGAACAGCTGTTTATTGATCGCGGTATTTCCGTAAGTGTTACTCAGGTCTATCAGTTCGGCCGTATCTGGATTGGTAAGTATTATAACAGCAGTGATAGCCAGTCGCCATGGAAAGACTACAATACTGTGGTTGCCACCAACAACGGTGTGGTCGGTTCTTCTATCGAATACACCGATCCTAGCAACCAATGGATGAGCTTTATCCGCGATATTGACGTTCCTGACTCCTATTTGAACTGGATCCGTTCGGGATCGTATGTGGATATGAACAATGCTTCCTACAACGACTATCAGATGTCATCTCAATCCTATGGTGGTACTGGTTCAAGTAAGCCTTGGGACCCGAATGAGAATTGGGAGAAGATTGCCAGTCGTGCATGGACTACTCCGCTGTTTGCCACGTATTCTGGCCAAGGTGGTCAGAGGAACCCTGGCCCGGGACGTAGTGTTGACGCACGTATCGACGGCCACTTTAAGCTTACAACCAGCATCGATATCGTGTTTACTGCTGATAAGAGCAAGTGGACCCGTTGCCCCGTCATCGAGATGGGTATGGATAAGAAACTTAACGAAAACGGCGTTGATCGTTTCTATCTGCGTAAGCACGCTTCGGTTGACAAGGATGGTAACCCATACATGCTTAAGGACCAAAACAATAATGACAGTATTCCGTTCAACCTCTGGTTAAAGGCTGGCCAAGCCGAGTATGCAAGTGCTAACGAGGACGACCCGAACTTCATCGCTCCTCAGGGCATGGGCTGGTTCCCGGGCTATGTCATCGATGTGGAGAATGGCGTGCGTTTGAACGTGGCCTTCGGTGAAGACTCCTATCTGGAGGACATGGGCGGCCGCGACATGATCTTCAACCCGGCCAAAGTCCAGAAGGCTACGGCCGAAGATGCTTCGGGCTTGCTGCAAGAGTATGACCCGGCCATCTTCCGTGGTGCTGACAATGATCCTGTGTTTGGTGGTAAGCACTTCGTCTACATCTGGCGTATGGACTCCATCGCTGTGGATAATACGGTGCCGTGGAAATACCTGACGAATTATGGTTATGACGGTGGTCAACTGTTGTTCAACTCCTTTAATGCGCTCCAGCATATGACCGAAGATTATAGTGATGTCGTGATTGACTTCATATACCAAATGGTCATGTGGATGGGTATGCCGATGGGTGTGGAAAGCATGGAATGGCTGCCTGAAGGCAACGACTGCCGCATCCGCATCCGTTTGGCCAAGCCTTACGCTCCTGGCTATGGTTACCCGTTGCAGGTGGAGAATCCTGACCTGAACGTGAACAACATGAATCCGAAGTACATCTTCTCGATTGAAGGCTGGGATCCTGTCCAAAACGATCCTAAAAAGACCGACGAAGACTTGAACCTCATTACGGTGGTGCCTAATCCTTACTATGCTTACAATTCATACGAAGGCAACGCACTGACCAACAAGGTGAAGATCACCAACCTGCCTAACAAGTGTATCGTTTCCATCTATACCTTGAGTGGCACGAAGGTGCGTCAGTTCCGTAAGGATAATGAAGAACCGAGTATCGAATGGGACCTCACGAACTTTGCCAATACGCCTGTGGCTAGCGGCTTCTACTTGATCCACATCAAGGATTTGACCAGCGGCGGCGAGCGTACCATCAAGTTCTTCGGTGCCATGCGTCAAGTTGACCTGAACACATTCTAAAATGTAATTGCTAACCGTAAATAACTTATCATCATGAAGAAATCATTTAGATATATCGTCTTGAGCTTCGTAATCCTTATGGGATTAAGTGCTCCTCAAGCATTTGCAGGAAATAAAGACCGTTCAGGCCAAGCTGGCGCTTCCGAGCTGTTGATTAACCCCTGGGCCGCTTCTTCGGGCTGGGGCAATGCAGGCATGTCGTCTATTCATGGCGTCGAAGCCATCTTTGGCAACGTGGCTGGCATCAGCTCATGCCGCACCCTGGATGTTGATTTCAGCCACACATGGTGGTTGCAGGGCATAGGCAACGACACCCGTATCTCTTCGTTCGGCTTTTTGGCCCGCGTGGGAGAATCGAGCGTGTTGGGCCTGTCGTTCATGTCGTTCAGCATCGGTGAGATTCCGATCACGACGGTTGGAAATCCCGATGTCGGTACCCTTGGTACCTACAAGCCCAACCTGATGAACATCAACCTGGCGTTTGCTAAGGCTTTCTCCAACAGCATCAGCGGCGGTGTCAACTTGAAGATCATCAGCGAGTCCATTAAGGATATGAGCGGTGTCGGCGTGGCCTTGGATGCTGGTATCCAGTATGTCACCGGTCCCTTCGACAACATCCACTTCGGTATCACGCTGAAGAACATTGGACCCACCATGAAGTTCTCGGGTGACGGTCTCTCGTTGAAGGTGTTCATGGACAACGCCAGCAATCAGCAGTTCACCATGGTGCAACGTGCCGACGACTTCGAGTTGCCCACCCAGTTGAGCATCGCTGCCGCCTATGACTTCCTGTTTGCCGAAACAAACAGAATCACTTTGGCTGGTGACTTTGTATCCAACTCCTTCACCAACGACCAATTCACCGTCGGTTTGGAGTATGGCTGGAAAGAGATGTTCATGATCCGTGCCGGTTACACTTATGAAAACGGCATCTGGTCGAGGGAAGGCATCCTTTACGACGATGGCTGCATGAACATCAACCGTGGCCTCAGCGCTGGTATGTCCCTCGATGTGCCGGTATCGAAGAAGGAAGACGCCATGCGTTTCGCAGTGGATTATTCCTACAGAGACACCTACACCTTCGGTGGCACCCACAGCGTGGGCGTGAGAATTATTTTCTAAAACTGATACCAGTTCAGAAATAATTCGTATCTTTGCAGTCGCAAACCAAAGGAAGACCCTTATTTCGATAAGGGTCTCCTTTTTTGACGCTTTTTTTGAGAAATACCAAAGTCATGTCAGAAATCAAATACTTTACCCCAGAAGGGTTACAGAAACTCAAGGACGAGCTTGATGAACTGATTCTTCGCGAACGTCCGCGCATCGTGCAAGCCATCCAGGAAGCACGCGACAAAGGCGACCTCTCTGAGAATGCCGAATACGATGCCGCCAAAGAGGCCCAAGGCCTGCTTGAAGCCAAAATCGCCGAACTGCAAGACCTCATCTTCAACGCCCGTATCCTCGACGAATCGAAGATGGACAACTCGAAGGTGCTGCTCTACTCAACGGTGAAGATCAAAAACACCAAGTCGGGCATGATGATGACCTACGCCATCGTGCCTGAGAAGGAAGCCAACTTCAAGGAAGGCAAACTGTCCATCAACTCGCCCATAGGCCAAGGTCTGCTGGGCAAGCAAGTGGGCGACGTGGCTGAGATTCAGGTGCCCGCTGGCAAGGTGCAGTTTGAAATCATGGAAATCACCCGTTAAAAAACCAAGCATTATGGCTACCATCTTCTCAAGAATCATTCAAGGTGAAATCCCTTGCTATAAGATCGCCGAGGACGAGCGTTTCTTCGCCTTCATGGACATCAACCCCGTGGCCGTGGGTCACACCTTGGTGGTGCCCAAGCATGAGGATGACTACATCTTCAACCTCGACGACGACGAAATCGGTGCCATGATGGTCTTCGCCAAGAAAGTGGCCAAGGCCATTGAGAAAGCCGTGCCTTGCAAACGCATTGGCGTGGCCGTTATCGGCTTGGAGGTACCTCATGCCCACATCCACCTCATCCCCATCACCCAAGAAGGCGACATGGACTTCAAAAAGGAACATGTCCACATGAGCGAGGAGGAATTCCGCGAGGTGCAGAAGCGCATTGTGGAGAACCTGTAAGGTGATTCGACATTTCTGATTTGTAGAGACGGTGCATGCACCGTCTCTACATTTTTTATTACCTTTGCACCAAATAATAACCCGATGAAAAGAATCACCTTATTAATATGGACCTTGCTCTTTTCTGCAGGCCTCTTTGCGCAGGATTTTGATTTGCCTTGCGGCAATATCAACTACAGGCCTGAAGTGCAGACCGTGCTTCTTTATGCCGACGACAACCAGCTGAACGACCCCATTGTTCCGCTTGGGGACATGATGGGCCGTCTGACCCTTTCTTTCGATATCATCGACGGCGAGGGCGAGGTGCTGAACTATACCTTCATCCATTGCAGCCACGACTGGATGCCCACCGAAATCCAGCGTATGCAATATGCCTCAGGCTTTGAGTCGGGCCGCTTGGACGATTACGCCTTTTCGCGCAACACCTTGATTGATTACGTCAACTACCAACTCAGATTCCCTACTGAGGACATGATGCCGCTCCTCTCGGGTAACTACCTGCTCATCGTTTATGGAGATGATATGAACGACCTTTATTTCACGCGCCGTTTCATGGTCGTCGACGAGAAAGCCCATGTGGGTGCCACGGTGCCGCGTTATCCCGACGACCTGACGCTCACTGATACCCACCAGCAGCTCAATATCAAGGTGAACATGAACAACTACTTGACAGGCAACACGGAGCAATACAGCTTCCTGACCATCCGTCAAAACGGGCGCTGGGACAATGCCGCCGAGGGCTTGAAGCCCACCTATGTCTATCCCGATTACATCTCCTTTGAGCATCATCCCCAGACCGTGTTTGAGGCTGCCAACCAATACTTCCGCTTCAATACCAGCAATTTCCATTTTCAGTCGGAAAACCTGGCTCACATCCGGCAGACCGACGAGTGCTACGAAATCGACATTGCCACTTGTAAATCTCGGGCTAGGGAGGCCTACGTCTCCTATGAGGACATCCACGGCGAAAAGTTCATCTATGTGGAAGACGAGAACATGGACAATGTGACCGAAGCCGACTATTGTCGCGTCAACTTCTTCTATGAGAGTGAGGCTCCGTTGACCCACGAGGATCTTTACATCATGGGTGCCCTTAACGACTGGTGCTTCAACGAGAGCAACAAGATGACCTACGACTACCGATTGCACGGCTACACTTGCTCGATGGTGCTCAAGCAAGGCTATTATAACTTCATGATGGTCACCCTCGACCGTGGCACCAATGAGATTCTTACCGACCTGACTGTAGGCAATCACTGGGAGACCAACAATGTCTACAAGCTGTATTTCTACTTCTACAACGCCCTCAAAGGTTACGACGAGTTGATAGGTTATTCCATCGTGAATTCACATTGACGTTCCCGTCATTGCGAGGAGGAACGACGAAGCAATCCAGACCAATAAGCTTTCACCCTAGATTGCTTCGCTTCGCTCGCAATGACGCAAAGCGACGACAAATCGAAATAAACCCGTACATGAATCCTTCTTCATCCGATAGAATCACTTTGTTTGCCGAGGTGCTCCTTCCGATTCCCGTGCCAGGCACCTTCACCTACCGTGTGCCCTTCGCCTTGAACGACCAAGTGCGCGTGGGGCAACGGGCCGTGGTGCAGTTCGGTAAGACCAAGATCGTGTCGGGACTCATCGTCGGGCTGACGGAGCAAGTGCCTTCGGTGGAAGTCAAATTCCTGATGGATTTGCTTGATGACCAGCCGATTGTGAATGAGAAACAGCTGAAATTCTGGGACTGGGTGAAGACCTATTACATGTGTCATCCTGGCGAGGTGATGCAAGCCGCCTTGCCATCGGCCTTGAAGCTGAGCAGCGAGACGACAGTAGCCCTTTCACTTGATTATGTCCTCGATTCCGTGACGCTTAACGACTTCGAATACCTCATTGTGGAAGCCCTGCAAATCAAGCCGAAAATCACCATCAGCGAGGTGAGCAAAATCATCGGTTTCAAGAAGGTCATGCCGCTGGTACACAGCATGATGGAGAAAGGCATCCTCGTGATGGAGGAGGAGCTGAACGAGAAATACAAGGCCAAATATGAGCGTTTCGTGCGGCTTGTGGCGGAGTATCGCGATGAGGCGAAAGTCCATGAGTTGATGGACACACTCACCAAGCGTGCTTATAAGCAGTTGGAGGTCTTGCTGGCTTTCATCACCTTGGGCGGTGATGCCGACAACGACGTGATGGCCAAGTCCTTGCTGCAAAAGGCCAATGCCACTTCCACGATACTGAAAAACATGGCCGACAAGGGCATTTTCGAGGTCTACGAGCGCAAGGTCAGCCGGCTGAAGGAATTCAAGGTGCAGACCGATGTGGACAGCATACAACTCACTGAGGCACAACAGAAAGCTTACGATGGCATAAAAGCAGGATTTGAAGGAAACAAGCCGGTGCTGCTCCATGGTGTGACTTCGAGCGGCAAGACGGCCCTTTACATTAAACTGATTAAGGAAGCCATTGACAAGGGCAAACAGGTGCTGTATCTCCTGCCTGAGATTGCGCTTACAGCACAGATTATCAACCGGTTGAAGGAGTATTTTGGCGACAAGCTTGGAGTGTACCATTCGCGTTATGGCAACAACGAAAGGGTAGAGGTTTGGGAACAAGTGCGTGACTTTGGACAGACGCAATCACCAAAGCATCAGATTATTATTGGCTCACGCTCAGCCATCTTTTTGCCCTATTCCGACATCGGCCTCATCATCGTTGACGAGGAGCACGATAGTAGCTTCAAGCAGATTGATCCTGCACCGCGCTACAACGCCCGCGATGCCGCCATCGTGCTGGCCGCCATGCACAAGGCCAATATCGTTTTAGGCTCAGCTACACCTTCTTACGAGAGCTACTTTAACGCCTTGAGCGGCCGTTATTATCTGGTGGAAATCACTGAGCGTTTCGGCGGCGTGCAGATGCCCGAGATTATCCTCAGCGACATGCGCGTGGAGCAGCGGCGCAAGACCATGAAAGCCGACTTTGGCAGCACCTTGCTTGACGCGATGAAAGAAACCTTGGACGAGCACAACCAAACCATCTTGTTCCAAAACCGGCGTGGTTTCTCGTTGCGTTTGGAATGCGACGATTGCCATTACGTGCCGCAGTGCATCAATTGCGACGTGAGCCTCATCTACCACAAGAGCCAAAACGTGTTGCGTTGCCATTATTGCGGCTACACGGCCAGTGTGCCGAGTGAATGCCCCGTTTGTCACAGTCCCAACATCCGCATGCACGGCTTTGGTACAGAGAAGATTGAAGAAGACTTGAGTCTCGTTTTGCCTGAAGCCAAGGTGGCCCGTCTCGACCTCGACACCACCCGCTCGAAAAACGACTACCAGAGCATCTTGGAGCGCTTTCAGGACAAGGAAACCAACATCCTCGTGGGCACCCAGATGGTCACCAAAGGTCTCGATTTCGACTCGGTGAAGGTGGTGGGCATCCTCAATGCTGACAACATGCTTTCCTTCCCCGACTTTCGTGCCCACGAGCGCAGCTTCCAGCTGATGGCCCAGGTGGCGGGTAGGGCAGGACGCAAAGGCAAGCAGGGCAAGGTCATCATACAGACCTACGAGCCGGCGCATCCCGTGCTACAGGACGTGTTGCGCAACGACTTTCGAGGACTTTACGACAAGCAGATGGTCATTCGCAAACAGTTTGGTTATCCGCCGTTCTATCGTTTGATTCTCATTCGCCTGAAACACAAGGACTATCAGAAGCTTAATCCCGCAGCGGCAGAATTGGCCTTGATGCTTCGCCCCATATTCAAGCAGGATTTGCTCGGACCGGAGTATCCAGTAGTTTCAAGGGTCAAAAATCTGTATATCAAGCAGATGATGGTGAAGTTTAGGCGGGATTACAATGCTCAGAAAGTCAAGGAGTTGATTGTCGAGCAAATTCGTTTGTTTCAACAGAATTCCGACTACAAGGCCGTCCAAGTGCAGATTGACGTGGACCCGATGTGATTTGTATTTCTCTCCCAAACGGCACTTTTCAAAAATTTCATCGTTTTCAAAAGTGCGATATTCGACAATAGTGTCGACTTTTTCCCCATAAAGTAGTCAAAACCTTTCGTGGTATAAAAATTTATACCTATCTTTGCAGAAAATTTCTGCCATGCCTACTTTGCTGATAACCTTTGGAATGCGGTTTTTTTTCTATTTGGATGAGCATCAGCCCATCCATGTGCATGTGGATTGTAACGGCAAGAAAGCCAAAATCGCTTTGGAGCCAACGGTTAGTTTAGTATATAACCACGGGCTGAAAGAGCAGGAACTGAAAAAAGCCATCGACACTTGCATCATCTATCGCGAGAACTTCATTGAGGAATGGCATAAACGTTTTGACTAAACAATCATGGAATATGGAAAAGATAAAGAACATCTGGTTTGACGAAAAGAGAATCTATGTGAAGACGACAGAAGGCCGTGTGCTAAGTCGTCCTTTGGAGGCTTATCCTGAGCTCAAAGATGCATCAATGGAGCAACGTAACGACTTCACCATTGATGAGGAAGGCACTGCTATCCGTTGGGAAGACTTGGACGCCGATATGCACATTTCGAGTTTTTATGAGACGAGTGAGCCGAACAGCCAGAATGAGGTGGCTGAGATGTTCAAGCGTTTCCCTTGGCTTAATGTGTCGGAAGTGGCCCGCGCTATTGGTATCAACAAGAGCCTTTTGGCCCGCTACATCTATGGCATTTCTAAACCAAGTGAGCAACGCCTACAACAAATCCGTTATACTTTGCATGTTCTCGGGACGGAACTGCAAAGTGCATAAATGATCTATTATAGGAAATCATTTTTTTTGGCATTGGAATAATGCCGTTTTTTTTGTGGCTTCTTTGTTCAAAAAAACTATTTTTGCAGCCTTAAACGAGCAACATCATTTCTATGAAAAAAACTATTCTATTCCTGCTGGCGCTATTATGTTGCGCCCAACTCTCTTTCGCCGCCATCACCGTGAAAGGCCGCGTCTTCGACAACTCGACGGGCCATCCTATGGAATACGCCACCGTGCGTGCCTGCACTTTGCCTGATAAGACCTTCGTGTCGGGATGTGTCACCAATTCCTCGGGACATTTTACTATGGAACTCGAGAAAGGCCGCTATGAGCTTGAAATCCAGTATATGGGCTTTGTCACTTCTTTTAAAACCATCAACCTTGACGGCACTAAAAGCACAGTCGATGTGGGCAAGATCAGCCTCTCGCCCGACAGCCGTATGCTGAACGAGGTGAATGTGGTGGCCGAGAAAAGCACCTACGAGATGACCCTTGACAAGCACGTCTTCAACGTAGGCAAGGACGTGGGCAACACCGCTGGCAATGCCATCGAAGTGCTGGAAAACATCCCCGCCGTGTCGGTCGATGTAGAAGGCAATGTCAGCCTGCGTGGCGACGATGGCGTGCGCATCCTCATCGATGGCAAGGAGTCGGGCCTCTCAGGCATGAGCACCCAGGACGCGCTGCGTACCCTGCAAGGTGACATGATTGAGAGGGTAGAGGTCATCACCAATCCTTCAGTGCGTTACGATGCAGAAGGTTCGGCGGGCATCATCAACATCATCCTGAAGAAAGACAAACGCCAAGGCTTCAATGGCGCGGTCAACCTGCGTACGGGCTATCCCTGGATGTACGGCGCGAGCCTCACGGGCAACTACCGTCTGAAACGCTGGAACTTCTTTGGCAGCTATGGCTTCAATAGCCGCAGTAACATCGGTGGTGGCGTCAACCAGACCAAACGCTTTGTGCTGGATACCATTGGTGAAGGCCCCGGCATGACTTTCGACACCCTCTTCACCCAACTCACCGACCAGACCACGGAACGCCGTATGCGCCGCATGGGTCATAACGTGCGTGTGGGTGCGGATTACTATATTACTGATAATGACATTGTTAGTGCGGCTTTCGTCTACCGTTATGGCCGTTTGGAGACACATCCTGTGGTGAAATACTTCGACGAATACCCTTTGCTGGGCACTTCATCCTACGACGAGCGTGCCGAGGACTATGAGGAATACGAGCCCATGTACGAGGTCACTCTCGACTACGACAAGACCTTTGAACGCAAAGGCCGCAGCCTGAAGGCCAACGTGCGCTATTTCACCAACGCTGAGAACTCGAACTCCGACATCACGGAGACGCTCTATCCTGACAAGAACATGGAGCAGACCTTGTGGACGCTCTATCAGAAGACGGGCAACGACCAGAACATGCGCAATTTGCAGGCCAGCATCGACTATGTGCATCCTTTCCTGCTCAATGCGAAGTGGGAAATCGGCGCGAAATACACCAACCGCAACATCAACAGCCTCTCGGAAGTGACGGAGCAAGACAGCACGGGGCAATATCATCCATTGAGCGACTATTGCTACGACTATGAATACAGCGAGCAAGTGGCCGCGTTTTACACCAGCCTCGGCAACGAATGGGGTCGTTGGTCGGGACAAATCGGTCTGCGTGCCGAGATGACCGACATCATGACCAATCTGAGGGGGTATGCCCACGATGGCACCGACTCCATCAACGGCGGCAAGCCCTATTTTGACTTCTTCCCGAGCGCCCACCTCAATTATTCAGTGAGCGAGAACGACCAGTTCCAAGTGAGCTACACGCGCCGCATCCGCCGTCCCGGATTCTGGCAGATGAGCCCCTTCCGTTCCTACAACGACAACCGTAACATCCGCATGGGCAACCCCGCCTTGCAGCCGACCTATACCGACAGCTACGAGTTAGGCTATATCCATTTCTGGGATAAGGCAAGCTTCAACTTCACGGCTTATTACCGCCACAGTAACAACATGATACGTCATTATACCTACGAGCGAGAAGGTGTGTTCTACAGTGTGCCCATCAACTTCGGCAAGGCTGACGATTTCGGCGTGGAAGCCGTTGCCCAAGGCCAGATGACGAAATGGTGGAACTTAAATGGCAATGTCAATTTCTTCCGCTCGCATTTCAATGGCGAAATCAATGGCAAGACATACGATGACGCCACTTGGATGCTCTTCGGTCGCGCTGTTTCGAAGTTCAAGATCAGCAATTGGTTTGACCTGCAGCTGACTGCGCATGTCATGGGCCCGCACAAGGAGCCGCTCGGTATGCACAAGGGCAACTGGTGGATGGACCTCGCGGTGAGCAAAGACATCCTTAACGGCAACGGCACTATCACTTTCAACGTGCGCGACCTCTTTAACAGCCGCAGTTGGGGCGGTGAGTCGTGGGGCGACGGCTTCTGGCAGTACAGCACCAGCACCTGGAACCGTCGTTCGTTCTCGCTCAACTTCAACTACCGCATCAACCAGCAGAACATGAAGCGTGGCCGTCGTCCGATGGATGAAGGCGGCGACGAAGGCGGTGGCGAGGAGCAGCAGATGGAAGAAGGATATTAATTTTTTATGGATTTATCTGGGACTACTTGGCAAAGAATCCCGATAAAAATTCTATCTTTGCGCCATCGTTTTATGCATAAAACCTTGCGCTTATGATATGCTTTTTCCAATCTGGAAATCAGAGAGTTATCGCGGTTGATTCCAAATCCGAGCTTTCAGGGGAAACCGATTCCAAACTTTCATGGCTTTTCGGTAATGCCGAAAAAATCGAAAAAGACACGGTGAAAGGCCATTTCATCGGGCCGCGTCGTGAGATGATCACGCCGTGGAGCACCAACGCCGTCGAGATCACCCAAAACATGGGCATCAAGGGCGTCGTCCGCATCGAGGAGTTCCAAAGAGTGGATTCTAAAAAGGCCCCTTACGACCCGATGCTGCAAAACCGCTACGAGAATCTCGACCAGAAGGTTTTTGCCGTTGACCGCAAGCCCGAGCCGCTGAAATACATCGACGACATCGAGGCCTACAACCAGCAGGAAGGTCTGGCTCTAAGCGCAGAGGAAATGGATTATCTGAAAGGCATATCGGCAAAGATTGGGCGTAAACTCACTGATAGTGAGGTGTATGGCTTTGCGCAGGTCAACTCAGAGCACTGCCGCCACAAGATTTTCAACGGCACCTTCATCATCAATGGCAAGAAGATGCCCAACACGCTGTTTGCCCTCATTAAGCGCACCTCGAAAGAAAACCCGAACAGACTTGTGTCGGCCTACAAGGATAATGTGGCTTTCATCCTGGGTCCCAAGGTGGAGCAGTTCGCTCCCGCAGAGCCGAACAAGCCTTCAGCCTTTCAAATCAAACCCATTGAGACAGTGATTTCGTTGAAAGCTGAGACACACAACTTCCCGACCACCGTGGAGCCTTTCAATGGTGCTGCCACGGGAACGGGCGGCGAGATCCGCGACCGTCTGGCTGGCGGTCAGGGCAGCCTGCCGTTGGCAGGAACAGCCGTTTACATGACCTCCTATCCCCGCACGGAGCAAGGCCGCGACTGGGAGAAGGACATCGAGCCGCGCAAGTGGCTCTATCAGACGCCGGAAGAGATCCTCATCAAGGCCTCCAACGGCGCCTCCGACTTCGGCAACAAGTTCGGTCAGCCCCTCATCAACGGCAGCCTGCTGACCTTTGAGCATAGCGAGAAAGAGACGTTGGGCTACGACAAGGTCATCATGCTGGCTGGCGGCATCGGCTTCGCCAAGGTGAAGGACGCCAAGAAACTGGAACCCGAGGAGGGCGACGTCATCATCGTGCTGGGCGGCGACAACTACCGCATCGGCATGGGAGGCGGCGCAGTGTCGAGCGTCGACACGGGTCAATACAGCAACGCTATCGAGCTCAACGCAGTGCAACGTGCCAATCCTGAGATGCAGAAACGCGTGAGCAACGTCATCCGCGCCATGGCCGAGAGCGACCATAACCCCATCCGCAGCATCCATGACCATGGTGCAGGCGGCCACCTCAACTGTCTCTCTGAGCTCATCGAAGACGCAGGTGGCGTGGTCTATGTCGACAACCTGCCCGTCGGTGACCCGACATTGTCCGACAAGGAAATCATCGGCAACGAGTCGCAAGAGCGTATGGGTTTGTTGGTGAACAAAAAGGACGCTGCGATGATCAAGGAGACTGCCGAGCGCGAGCGTGCCCCATATTACGAAGTGGGCGAGGTGACGGGCGACGAGCGTCTGCGTTTCGTCCGCAAGAAAGGCAAGGCCCCCATCGACTTGGCCATCTCTGACTTTTTCGGCAGTGCGCCCAAGACGATTTTGAAAGACAAGACCAAGCCTTATCATTTTAAGAAAATCAGCTATACTAAGCGCGACATACACAAATACCTCAACAATGTGCTGCAGATGGAAGCCGTGGCCTGCAAGGACTGGCTCACCAACAAGGTGGACCGCTCCGTGACGGGTCGCGTGGCACAGCAGCAGTGCGTGGGAGAGGTGCAGCTGCCTCTGAGCAACCTCGGCATCAGCGCCTTGGACTACAACGGTAAGCGTGGCATCGCCACGGCTTTGGGTCACGCCCCCATTGCGGGCCTCATCGACCCTGCCGCCGCCTCGCGCCTCTCCGTTTCCGAAGCCTTGACCAACATTCTCTGGGCACCCATTGAAGGCAACCTTGAAGGCATCTCGCTGAGCGCTAACTGGATGTGGCCTGCCAAGCAGGAAGGCGAAACTGCCCGACTCTACGAAGCCGTGAAAGCCTTGAGCGACTATTGCGTGGCCTTGGGCATCAACGTGCCGACGGGCAAGGACAGCCTCTCCATGACGCAGAAATACCCTGATGGCGAAAAGGTTGTCGCTCCTGGCACGGTCATCGTCTCCGCTGCAGGCGAAGTGTCGAGCATCCGTCAGGTGGTGCGCCCCGTGATGAAGGCCGACGAAAACACGGAATTGCTCTATATCGACTTCTCAAAAGACGGCTTCGAGCTGGGCGGCAGCAGCTTCGCCCAGAGCATCGGCGCCATCGGTCAGGCTACGCCCGACGTGAAGAGCGTCAACTACTTCAAGAAGTGCTTCAACGCCATCCAGAAGCTCATTGAGAGCAACTTGATTTTGGCTGGTCACGATGTGTCGGCGGGCGGCTTGATTACCACGCTGTTGGAGATGAACTTCGCCAACACGACCTACGGCATGAATCTTGACCTCAGCGCCTTCGACAAGGACGACCTCATGGCCGTGCTGTTCTGCGAGAAGCCCTCGGTGGTCATCCAAGTGTCGAACGACGGCATCGCCAACCGTATGTTGCGCGAACTGGGCATCGCCTTCAAGATGATTGGCAAGCCTCAAGCCAAGCGGCAAATCAACATTCTGCATGCTGGACACAACTATATCTTCGACATCGACGCGCTGCGCGACACTTGGTACAAGTCATCGTACCTCCTTGACCGCAAGCAGAGTGGCGATCGTAAGGCCATGGAGCGTTTCATGAACTACAAGAAACAGTACCTGCACTACAGCTTCGGCCGTGGCTTCACGGGCAAGGCCGCTACGCTCGGCATCGACCTGCACCGCCGCAAGCCTACGGGCATCAATGCGGCCATCATCCGCGAGAAAGGCTGCCAGTGCGACCGGGAGATGGCTTACGCCCTCTATCTCGCTGGCTTTGACGTGCGCGATGTCACCATGACTGACCTCGCCACGGGTCGCGAGACGTTGAAGGATGTCAACATGATCGCCTTCGTGGGTGGTTTCTCCAACTCCGACGTGCTCGGCTCGGCCAAAGGCTGGGCGGGCGCCTTCCTCTACAACAAGAAGGCTAAGAAAGCCTTGGACGACTTCTACGCTCGCGAGGACACCTTAAGCCTCGGCGTCTGCAACGGCTGCCAGCTGATGATGGAACTGGGCCTGCTCTATCCTGACCACGAGGAGCACCCCGTGATGATGCACAACGACTCGCACAAATTCGAGTCGGGCTTCCTCAATGTAGAGATTGCCCAAAACGAGAGTGTGATGCTCAAGTCGCTGTCGGGCAGAAGATTAGGTGTTTGGATTGCCCACGGCGAGGGACGTTTCTACTTCCCGTATTTCCGCGACAAGTACAAGATCGTGATGAACTACGGCCAGGACGAATATCCAGGCAACCCCAACGGCAGCGACTGGTCGACGGCAGGTATCTGCTCCAACGACGGCCGCCATCTTGCCATGATGCCGCATCTTGAACGCGCCTTCCTACCCTGGCAGTGGGCCTTTTATCCCGATGAACGCAAGAACGACGAAGTCTCGCCTTGGATGGAAGCGTTTGTGAATGCTCGGAAGTGGGTGGAGGAGAACAGAGAATAAAACCAATCAAATATAAGTTCAACTAAACGAAAGGAAAACATTATGAAAAAACTGTCATTAGCATTAGTGGCCCTTTTGGCCTTTTCGTTCGTGGGATGCCAGGGATGGTTAAACATCGACGACCCTGATCCAGATCCAGAGCCGGAACCCGATCCGGATCCGGAAGTGGAAGCCGTGATTACGCTTGAGGAAACCTCAGCTACACTGCATTACGGTGAAACCTATCAGATTGTTGCTGAATGCGAAAGCCCTATCACGTATACAAGTGAGAATGAGTACAATGCAACAGTATCAGAAGATGGTCTGGTGACCGCGAATTTTGTGGGTAGCACAACCATTACGCTTGAGTCGGAATCTGACACCCAGACTTTTGAGGTGACGGTTGAGCCTATTAGCGATCTCTATCCTGAGCCCGAAATTGAAATCGGCGAAACGAAGGAATCTATCCTTGAAAAATTTGGCACACCAGGTGCTGAAGTTGAAGGAGCTATTGGATATCAAGGGTATTCGGATAATGCCCCCATGTTAATGGTGATGTTCGACGAGGAAGATCTCGTTGTGAGTTATGGCGTTATCATCGGAATCGACCTTGAGGAAGACCTGAACACTTTCCTGTCGGAAAGATACATGTTCGCCCAGGAAGAAGAGGGTGTGAGGATCTATATGAACGCCTTGAGCGTTGAAGACGCCACCTTGTTTGTTGGCTCCGAAGCCTTCGATGAGGAATATTTGATGGCTTTCTATATGGGCAACACCAGTGAGCCTGAGCCCGAGGAGAAGTCCGCCGACATTAAGGCTATTCTGAAAGCCTTGGGTAAATAAGTATAACAGAGTAAAAAATCAGAACCGGCGGGGCGATTCGCTCTGCCGGTTTTTATGCAAATGGCTAAAATCAACAAAACCAACGCCTGCCGTATCCTCGACGCAAAAGGCATCGCATACGAGCTGATTCCCTACGAAGTCGACGAGAACGACCTCGGGGCGCAGCACATCGCCGACCAGCTGGGCGAGGACATCGACCAGGTGTTTAAGACCTTGGTGCTGAAAGGCGACAAGATCGGGCATTTCGTGTGCGTCATCCCGGGCAACGACGAACTCGACCTGAAGAAGACCGCCAAGGTCACGGGTAACAAGAGCTGCGACCTCATTCCGATGAAGGAGCTGCTGCCCTTGACGGGCTATATCCGTGGCGGATGCTCGCCCGTGGGCATGAAGAAACAATTCCCGACCTTCATCCACGAAACTTGCGAACTCTTTGATTACATTTATGTTAGCGCAGGGGTGAGAGGTCTGCAGTTCAAACTCAATCCCCAGGATTTGATTCAAGTGGTGGACATGACCGTCGCCGATTTGACCATCTTTGAATTGGGTCAGAAATGACGTACATCATCCGCAAATCGACCATGGATGACCTGCCCGTCATCCTTGACCTCCGCGACCAAGCCCGCGAAATCATGCGCAGCTATGGCAACATTTATCAATGGCCCGATGGCTATCCGCGCGACGATATGTTCAAGAAAGACATTGAGTTAGGCGGCAGCCATGTCATGCTTGATGAAACGGGAGTCATCGTCGGCACCTTCGCCTTGATTCCTAGCCCTGAAGTGACTTACAACGTCATCTACAACGGTCAGTGGCTCGATGACGAGCCTTATCATGTCATCCACCGTATTGCCAGCACACCTGAATCGCATGGTGTTTTGGATGCGCTTTTAGACTACTGTGAGAGTCAGGTCGGGAACATCCGCATCGACACGCACAAGGCCAACGTCATTATGCGCAAAGGCTTGAAAAAGCACGGTTATCAGTATTGCGGCATCATCCACCTCTTGAACGGCGACGAGCGGCTGGCGTTTCAGAAAAGACGATAAACACGCTATGAAGCGTCATCGCGGACTAGCCTCCCATGTCATTCCTGCAGAGGTATGTGCGGGAGGGGGGAATCTATGGGAGGCGGAACAAACGGCAATGACTTAATATGACGGCCTCACCATGCATAGATCCCAAGCCTTTGCCCACTGGCCCCCGTAGGGATGACATGCCTGGTGACGCCTGCTTTCACATAGAATAAGAAATCTATCCCTCAGCAGAAGTCCCTCAATCAATATTCTCAATAATTTTATCCTCTTCGCTTAAGTTGGGGACCAACCGCTGTATGGGCTTGTAGCGGTAGAAAAACCGGATAGCGACGACGCGTACCACCGTGTAGGTCGGGATGGCCACCAACATGCCCACCATGCCGCCGATATGACCCGCCAGCAACAGCACGATGAAGATTTCCAAAGGATGCGCCTTGATGCTCGTCGAATAAATGACGGGCTGGTAGATGAGGTTGTCGACCAATTGCGCCGTCAGCATGATGGCGAGGATGATGAGCGCAAACACCCATACGTTGACGCCCAACCCTGCACCGATGCCGAGCTTGAGCACGACACCGAGTCCCATGCCGAGCAACGCCCCGATGAGCGGTCCCACGTAAGGAATCACGTTGAGCATACCCGCAATGAAGGCGATGCCGATGGCATAACTGAAGTCGAGGCGGGCGATGAGCCACAACCCGAGGAAGTCGACCAAGGCCACGCCGAGCATCTCGACAAGCAACCCCGCGAAATAACGTGACAACAACTGCTTGATCTCGCTCAGTGTCTTGCTCAAAGTGAGTTCATGTTTGTCAGGCACGAGGGCGCAGACGATTCGCTCAAACATGCCGTCTTCCTTGATGAAAAAGAAGGAGATGAACACCACCGCAAACAAGGCCACAAAGGTGTTGGCAATCAACGAGGCCACTGACCCTACGATGTCGCTCACCTGGTTGAAACTCACCAAATCCCTGAGCTTGCCCAACACCACCGCTGTGATGTCGAAGTCGGGGCCGAGGTCGGGAAACAAGCCTATGATCCACTCGTTCACCTTCTCGATGGGGTTGGAGCTGAAGTTGAAGGCGGTATTGTCGCTGATGGTCAAGGCGTCACGTATGATGTTGGAAACCAATGGAATCATCTGGGTGATGAGCAACACTAACAGACTGATAATGAGTATGATGGTGATGAGAGCCAAAAGCCAGTTGGGCGCGCTCTTCCCCTTGATTTTGATCTTCTTCAGCAATTGCATGAAGGGTCGCCCGATCATGGAGACGACGAAGGCCACGATGATGTAGATGAGCACGCTTTTGAAGTACCAACACAAGGCCAAGATCAGGGCCAATCCACCCAGTTTGATGATGTAACCTGCTAATTTATCGGTGTTTCGCTCGTTTTCCATGGTTTTGCTCTTAGCATTTGAAATGACAAAATTAGCATTTTTTCTCTCTTTATAAACGATTTTTGGTATTTTTGCGTTCTCATTATACAGAATCTCACCTTTTTTAAACCTAACCCCGATGAAACGTACATATCTTCTTCTGCTTTTGATGCTTTTCCCCTTCGCCCAACTGCTTGCACAGGTCAATCCTGAGACGCAAAGTGCCGACACGGTCGAACTCGATGACCAGCGTATCAATGACCTGAACTCAGGCCGTGCGGTGGTGGAGGAGTCAACGGTGATGGAGATGCTCGATCTGGTGAGTTCCATCACCACGACGAAGGATGTGTACTTAGACATCGACAGGGACGTGTGGAACAAGTATGGCTTCAAAGAAGGTGAGGTGCCGGTCTACGACGACAGCGTCTACATGCAGCGCATCCAGACCTTGGCCTATGAGACCACCGTGCCGCTGACCTACAACGCCCACGTCAAGTCGTTCATCGATCTGTATGCCAACCGCCGCCGCCAGCAGACGAGCCGCATGTTGGGCCTTTCCTATGTCTATTTCCCGATGTTCGAGGAATACCTCACCAGATACAATTTGCCTCTGGAACTCAAGTACTTGGCTATGGTGGAGTCGGCCCTCAACCCTACGGCAGGCTCGAAGGCGGGCGCCAAAGGCCTGTGGCAGTTCATGCGCGGCACGGGTGCCGAATACGGTCTGAGGGTGAGTTCCCTCGTCGACGACCGCTTCGACCCCGAGAAGGAGACCGAGGCCGCCTGTCAATACCTGCAGAGCCTCTATTCCCGCTATGAGGACTGGTTCCTCGTGCTGGCCGCCTACAACTCGGGCCCAGGCACGGTCAACAAAGCCATTATCCGCGCCGGTGGCGTGAAAAACTACTGGGCCATCTGGCCTTATTTGCCCGCCGAGACGCGCGGCTACGTGCCGGCCTTCATCGCCGTCACCTACGTGATGAACTATGCTGCCGAACACAACCTCTATCCCATGAATCCCGGCTTGCTGATGCATGGCACCGACACCGTGATGGTGCGCAACCGCGTGGGCTTCGACCAAATCAACGAGTGCTTGGGCGTGCCTATGGTCGACCTCGAGTTCTTCAACCCGCAATACACCAAGCGCATCATCCCGGGGACGCAGGAGTATCCTTATTCGCTGCGCATGCCCACCAAGTACGCCCTGCGTTTCACCCAGCTTGAGGACAGCATCTACTCCTACGCAAGCCGCTCGCAGAAAGTCCAGGAGGTCATCGAGGAGAAGGTGGAGGCGGTGAGCGACAGCTTCGTGCATGTGGTCAAGAAAGGCGAGAGCCTCGGCAGCATCGCGAGGAAATACCACGTCACGGTGGCCAGCCTCAAGAAGTGGAATCACCTGAAGCGTGAGACCATCCATGTCGGGCAACGGCTCACCATCTACCGCTCAGGCGCGCCCATGGCACAGGTGAGTAGCAAAACGACGAAGAGTAGCAGCAGTAGCAGCAAGGCCACCAATACGAAATCGTCGTCAGTCAAGACACACACCGTGAAGAAAGGGGAGTCGCTCAGCACCATCTCCAAGAAATATGGCTGTACCAACAACGACCTCAGAAAGTGGAACAACCTGAAAAGCAACACCCTCCATGTCGGGCAGAAGCTAAAAATCAAAAAATAATACCATGAAAAACATCATCAAAACCGCAATCGTCGTTCTGCTCGTCGCCCTGACGGCCTCCTGCTCTGAGGAGTCGAAGACGAAGAGCCGCGACCGCTCGGTGGGCAGCACCTCCGAGATTTTGGTGGTCACCCCGACCAAACAGCTGTGGGAGGGTGTCATCGGTGACTCGCTCCGCAGCTATTTTGAAAGATACCAGTACGGACTGCCTCAGCCCGAGGTGCACAACACGCTGGCTCACCTCACCACGGAAGGCTTCTCCGACATGTTCAAGAAGCACAAGTGCATCATTGAGGTCGAGATCGACCGCAACCTCGACAAGGCCGTGGCCACCACCGCCGAAGACGTCTGGGCCGTGCCGCAGCGTTATGTCAAAATCAGCGCGCCCGACGCCTATGCTTGGGTCGAGCTCTTCGACCAGCAGAAGGAAATCTACCAGCAGTGGTTCGACAAGGTGGAACGCGACCGCATGTTGACCGTCTTCCGTCCCACCAAAGACGAGAACCTCTCTCAAGCCATCGCCAAGAAGTTCGGCTTCACGCTGACCGTGCCCAAAGGCTTCTTTATCGCCAAGAGCGAGCCCGACTTCATGTGGCTGCGCAAGGAGCTGGAGCTCTCGAGTGCCGATATCGTCATCTACCAAACTGATTATCAGGATACTTTGCAGTTTGAGACGAAGAGCCTCCTGGCCATGCGCGACCTGATGATGAGCCAATACATCCCTGGCCCTTCGGAAGGCTCCTACATGGGCACCGAGACCGAATTTGTCCCGCCCCTGGTGACCACCGCAACATATTTTCCCGCCGGCTTTACCAAGGAGATGCGTGGCATGTGGAAGGTCCACAACAACTTCATGGGCGGGCCTTTCGTCTCCTACACCTTCGCCGACACCCGTCGAGGCAAGCTCGTCACCGTGGAAGGCTTCTACTACGAGCCCAACCAGCTGAAACGCAACGCTTTGCTCCAACTCGAATCGATTGCCTATAGCCTGAAGTTTGTGGAGGAATAATCGGACTGCCGCTTTGCGTCATTGCGAGGCACGAAGCAATCTAGGGTGGAGACTATCCTTGTCGCCGCTTTGCGTCATTGCGAGGCACGAAGCAAATCGAAGACTCAACGTAGTCAATCCGGACTGCCGCTTCGCGTCATTGCGAGGAACGAAGCAATCCAGGGTGGAGACTATCCTTGTCGC
>JAGBQJ010000014.1 GCA_017632935.1 Bacteroidales bacterium
CGGAATACAACCGCCATTACGCCCACCTGTTATTGGCCGAATTGTTGTACAAGAACGATTACGCCCTGACCAACCGTGCGGAATTATTGCGGGCGGTGGATTATTTCGATTCGTTGGTGGACACGCATGGTGCGGACACGCACGGTATGTCCCTGCGAAGGTACAACCGTAGGGACGCATCGCATACGTCCGCCACAATGCCCCAATCCATCGCGTTTCTGGACGCCCGCGCCCATTATATTAATGGTGTGGGGTATTACGAAAACGACAGCGTGGTGAAGGCCTGCGGGGAATATTTGAAGGCGTTGAAAACCATGGAGAATCATTTTGATGTAGAGATGGTGTGCACACCGTCTCTACCGATACCCCACATTCCTCGTTTCATGGCCTATATCTACAACCGTCTTGGAGATCTATTTTCCGAACAGTTTATGATGGAGCCTTCCATTAGTTGTTATGAAAACTCATTGGTTTTCAGTAAAATAGAATCTACATCCTTACAATGTATTTCTGTTCTCCTTTATCGAATAGGCAACGAATATGATAAAATGGGAGAAATTAGCAAGGCCCGACAATACTATGAACAAGCTTTGGAAAAGATTCCCTGTTCAAACAATCTTAGCTATAGGGATTTGGTGACCCTTATCGCCTTAAGCGACTATCAGCTCGGTTATGGAATGGAACAGCCCATACAAACATTGAGGGAAATCGCCAGGCAAACGGACGATGAAAGTGAAAAACTGGCTCGGTTTCTGACCATAGGAGATATTTTCTTCGAAGAAGGACTTTTGGATTCGGCTTTGTTTTACCTTGAACCAGTATTTGGTTACTCAAACAGAGTATTGTCACAAATACAAGCTGCTGAATACTTGCAAATCATCTATGACAGCATCGGAGATGACAAGAAATCAGATGAATGCATTCGCTTCTTGGCCCAACAGAAAAAAACAGAAGGAGAAAACAAGGCTTTGGTTTCGCAACTTGATGACCTGTTTCAGCTTCACATGACGAAAAAACAGGAAAAGCAAGCAAAGAAAGAACAGAAAAAGACTATTGTGGAAACAATTGGGATAATTGTCCCCATCACGGTGGTAGTTGCATTGACAGTCGTCTTTTTGGTAAAACATAAGGGAAGAAAGAAAATGGAAGCCGAGCGCCAATCTCACCACACGAAACAGGCGGCCTTGTCGGGAAGGCTGAAGCGGAGCAACCAAGAGGTGCGTGTATTGAAAGACCAAATCAAGCAACAGCATGTGCTGATTAAAACAAACGAATCGGCCGAAACATTTACCGATGAGCCTGTGTGCCGTCTCATCATGGAACGGGTGAATGAAGGCCAGTTCAAGTCAAAAGTAGATTATATGTATTATAAGAGGTATGCTTTGGACAAGCAGCAACTACTAGCCTTGCGCGTGGCTGCTGACTGCCATTTTGAACAGTTTACCGTTCGCCTCAAAAAAGCCTACCCTGAACTTACCCATGGCGACCTTGATTACTGTTGCCTCTATCTGCTTGGCCTGAGTGATGCCGACGTGGCGGCATTGATGCAACGTGCTTACAATACCGTGTCCGAACGTAATGGCAAAATTCGGAGAATCCTCGGTAACGATAATCCGTTACCATTCACTTTGATTGGCATAGCCGAGGATTCTTCATTTCTTTGATTACTAAGACGTTGCACAAAATCCCGAACTAATCCGAACCATCATTTTCTTGACAGGGTATCCCTACCAAGTTACTTTTGCATTGGATTTTAAACTTATTAAGCAATGAAAAAAGTAACCAAATTGTTTCTGATGCTCTGCTTCATCCTTTCGGGAGCATTGTGCTACGCCAACTGCGCAGCCGGAACGGAAAACAAGAAAGGAGAAGGAACACCTATTGAAGTAAAAAAGGAAGCTATTCATGGTGGTACGGATAAGAGTAATACGATTATACTCTCCATTGACGGATCCGCCCTCACCGTGGCCTTCGCCGAAAACCTCGGCCAGGTGGATATTGAGCTCACTACTGCCTCAGGCACTCTTATGGACTGCTTTGCCGTTCAGACGCCCAACGGCATTATCCTCTTCATTCCCAACGTGGGAGACTACATTATCACCTTCACGCTTCCCAATGGGGATGTTTATTATGGTGAGTTTACGGTAACGGAATAAAAACAAGCGTTTATGGTATAACTCTGAAACAGGACTTCCTTTCCACATGGCAGTAATGGATGTAACAGTCCAGCAGGATTTGCAAGGAAAGAAATTCCTTTCTTTTCAATTTCCCTCACATATTCGGAATCTTGGTAAACATACAATCAACAACACATTGGGGGATGCTGTCTTTGTATTGATTCGAAGTAATCAAGTACCATCCCAAAAGAAATAAGCTGTGTAATAACTATAAAAATGTAATTTTGCAAGATAAAAACTTAACCATAAAAATAAAGTACTATGAAAAAGCTATTTTTATCAATTATCATCGCATTTGTGGTCATTAGTATAAGCCACGCTCAAATAAAGGACGACATGATGATGCAACCTACTCATGTTGTCGCCAAGAGAATCAACTCTGATGGAGAAACCACCAAAGAATTTGTCTCGGACTTCATCTATTTGAATGACGGGAAACTATCATGCTACGAGTTTCCAGAGTATGCTATAACAGCCAATTATGTTTATGCTGGAGATTATCTTCACCAGGAAAACATCTCTCATCGAGGAGGACATCCAGAATTCAATGAATCAAACATATACACTTATGAGAACGGACAAATCAAAACCATCTCCCACCTTGTGGATCAAATGGGCTTCAGCAAATACTGGGTATATAGTTATTATGACGACGGGCGACTTGAAAGAAAAGACCTGAAAGAAGATGACGATGATGATTTTCACATGCATTGGCTATATGATTATGAAAACGATGGCAGGACTGTCATAGAGTCGTATTATACTTCATGGGTTTCGCAGGGAATGTTGCTCAGAAATAAGACGACCAAACAATATGAGGACAACTTTGTCTTGTCTACGACTCGTACGGAGAACTATGATGAAACAGGAGTATTGACTTCAGTCACCCAGATCAGCTATAACTATTTATCCAGCGGATGGCTGGAAACGAAAACCACACAGACGCTCGTCGAAGACGAATGGCGCAATACTTCCATAACCCGCTATTCATACGATGATTTTGGACAGATCACCGAACAACTATATGGCGCTTGGGATGCCGAAAACTCTGATTGGCACTATACCAATAAAATCAAATTTGAAATTTCCGAACAAGAGCAAACTTACACGGTTTCATTCTATAAGAAAAGCGGTGATGTTTGGGTTTGGGATGTCTTTAACAACCAAACCATTCTGTTCGATTCAGAGTTAAAGCCCCAACAACAGGCATTAAGTTATATGGTGTATGAGGACATGAACGGATATGGAAACATTAACCAATTTGTGTTCACCATAGAAGAGACGAACAAACCAATCTATTTGTTTGACGAAGAGCGCTCAGAGTTATCAACTAATATTTATCCAAATCCAAGTTCAGGTCTCGTCACCATCACAGGCGAAAACCTGCGGCAAGCCGAGGTAATCAACGCGATCGGTCAGCAGGTGCTCAGCGTCCAGGGCAAAGGCAACGAGCTTAGCATCGATATGGCCGCGCTGCCTGCAGGAGTCTATTTCGTTGCCGTCACCAACGAAGACGGGAAAAAGTGCGTGCGAAAGGTGGTGAGAGAATGAAACATGTTTCAAAAATAGTTCTACCTTTGCCATGCAAACCAAAAAAACATGAACACAATGAAAAAGATATTATTGATAATCACGATGCTGACCATTGCGGCAGCAAGCGGTTGGGCGCAGAATGGGGAAATTATCTACCATGATGACATCTCCCCTAGAAAAATGCATGCGGATCATCCATGGCCTAATAACCATAGAATGTTTGATTTTGATGAAGATTCTACTCAAGATTTTTTCATTGCCTGGTGTGCGTATAAGGAATGGCATATTATTGCATACACATACAATAGTTGGTGGTATGAAAGGCAAATGTTGGAACTCGGCGACACGATTGCCGCTGTACCCGTATGGTTTCCGGAGCCAGATGACCCGGATTTCGACCCGATAATTGAATTTGATCCTGGTTTCAGCAGAGACTCCATTATCATCGGCTTTAGGAAACAAGTGGGGGATGACGAGTTTTGCTACGGTTGGATCAGGTTCTCATTGGATGCGGGACCGGAAAAGAGCCAGAATTCGTCATCTGACGACCGCGTCCCTTGGCCTCATGGCGTATGCACCTTCATAGACTATGCCTATTGCACTCAGCCGAATTATCCGCTTCGTGCAGGCCAGACGAGCTTTGATTGGGACGGAGTAAATGAAAAAGACTCAGCCCCCATTGCCTCTGTCCATCCCAACCCTACCACAGGTCTCGTTACCATCACAGGCGAAAACCTGCGGCAAGCCGAGATAATCAACGCGCTTGGGCAGCAGGTGCTCAGCGCACAGGGCAAAGGCAATGAGCTTAGCATCGATATGGCCGCGCTGCCTGCAGGAGTCTATTTCGTTGCCGTCACCAACGAAGACGGGAAAAAGTGCGTGCGAAAGGTGGTGAAAGAATAGAAAAAGGATTAGACAAAGTGTTTTTTCCGTTATTCTTGCATTATGAATTCGAATCTATCAATAACTCAAAAGTTACTAACTACATCACCTACACCGCCTACTTTGCCGAGATGACCAGCAGCACCTTCTCTTTCTCGGGCAAGGTACAGAAAGGTCCTTTCGTGACGGGCGCCACCATCACCGTCAACGAACTCAACGAAAACCTCGGACAGACCGGCATGTCGTTTACCACCACCATCTCTTCCGACGACGGCAGTTTCAGCCTTAGCAATATTGAGATGGAATCGAATTTGGCCTTGCTTTCCGGCAATGGTTTTTATTTCAACGAAGTACTTGGTCAGCTTTCGTCATCACAAATCACCTTGCAAGCCCTTGCTGACCTGACAAATGATGAGACCGTCAACATCAACGTGCTGACTCACATCACCAAGGCCCGCATTGAGACCCTTGTCGGAGAAGGCATGAGCTTTTCCGAGGCCAAACGACAGGCTGAAGGCGAATTTCAAGACTTTCTAGGCGTGACCGAGCATTTCAATCAAGGCTTTGAACAGATGTCCATCGCCTCGCAAGGCGACTTCAACGCTATGTTGCTTGCCTTTTCCATCATCCTGCAAAGGCCTTCTCACTTCGTTGAGGTGGTTCCTTCTCTTCCAGCTGAATTGACTTGGCTCATGACCAACCTCTCATCTGACTTCGCTGCAGACGGAGCCATTAACAATGAGGCGTTAGTCGATACGTTGCTCTACAACATTTCCATGCAAGACCAGGCGTATATAAGACGCCATATCGAAAACTATTATTCCGGTCTGGGCCTTAATGTGAAAATCCCCGACTTCGAGTCGTATATCACGCTATTCCAAGCCGCTCACCAAGAATCAATAGCTGAATTCACCTATCCCGAGGAAGCCACTCCAGCCCCAGAATTAGGACCTGGAGGAGAAGCGCCCAACATCCTCGTGAAAGACGCAACGCAGTTCGACGGTGAACGCGCCTATGTAGTGGCAGCTATCACTCCTTTGGGAAAGAGTCTTCAGGTGAGAGTCACGGGCAACGCACGCCTCGACACAAGTCTTAATAATGGTTGGGTCGTTACTGCACAAACCAATGATGGTTTCACCATTGAGGCACAACGTCAAAACGAACTCGTCTCGATGCTCGTCTATCTTCTCGACGAAAACAGGGATGGTTCCGCTACCATTGAATACTATGAAGACTCCGACACGCCGACTTTCACCAAGCAAATCACTTGGACGGGCGGTTGGCCGGATTTCTAATAAAACAATTCCCATAAAGACAACATAGCCTCAAACTTTGAACGGGATTGGGGCTTTCTTCGTAATATTGGTGACCTGTTAAGATTTTTGCTATTTTTGCCATCTCGTATTGGAACGAGATTTGTGAGCAAACTTTGTGTGAAGACTTTAACAAAAATAGCATTCTTTGTCTTATTGCTGGCCGCCACTTCCTGCGCCTCGCGCAAGAAAACCGTCGTGCCCACACAACCCCAAGCCTTCGAATGGATGACCTCCAACCTGAGCATCCAAGCCGAAGGCAACGGCATGGCCTTCGACGACCTGGGGGGGCAAATCAGGATGCGCAAGGACAGCCTCGTGTGGCTCAGCGTGACCGCCACCATGGGCGTGGAAGTGCTGCGCGCCAAGTTCAGCAACGACTCTATCTGGGTGGTTAACAGATTGGAAAAGACCTATCTGGCTGAGCCTTTGGACACCCTGTCAGCCCAACTCGGTATGCCCCTCAGCCTTCCGTTGATACAAACGCTGCTCTTGGACAATAACGAGGGCCTTCCTCCCGTTGAGAATCAGACGGTACAACTGAAGAATTTCGTCATAGGCAACCTCGCCGCCAAACTGAGATACAAGAACATCAAACTGGACGAAAAGACGAACTTCCCGCTGAAGATCACCGACAAGATGGAGCGCATTAAATTGAAAAGGAACAAATCTTGAATAGACTACTGATCATATTGGTTTTATTGCTATTGGCATTCGTCAACCCTGCTTATTGCCAAAAAACTAAAGGCAAGACGAAAAAACAGCTGCAAAGCGAAATCACCACGCTACAAAAGGAGATTTCGAACGCCAACCAATTGCTCAAAAAGACTACCAAGGACAAAGAGATGACGCTCAACGAGGTATCCATCCTCGAAAATAAAATCAAGCAACGCGAACAACTCATCAAGGCTTACAACGAACAAATCGCTGTCCTCGACGAGGAAATCAACATAGGCCAAAACAACATCAAAAGTCTCAACTCCGACCTCGGCAAGCTGCAAAAGGAATACGCCAAAATGATTGTCTTCGCCAACAAAAACCGTAGCCATTACGACCGATTGGGCTTTATCTTTGCCTCGGAAGACTTCAACCAGGCCTTCAGCCGGCTACGTTATATCCGCCAATTCACAGATGCCCGAAAGGTGAAAATGGACCAAATCGCCGCCACCGAGAAACAAATCAGCAGCGAAGTGGAAGCCAGCCAACAAGCCCGTGAGGAACAAACTGCCTTGCTGAAAGAGGAAAAGACCCAGCAAGATGTATTGAAGAAAGAGAAGGGAGAGCTCAATGCCCAAGTGGCCAAACTCAAGAAAAAGGAAGGCAGTTTACAGCAGGACATCAAAAACAAGCAACAGCAGGCACAAAAATTGCAAAAGGCCATTGACGACATCATCGCAGAGGAAATCCGGAAGGCTAACGCAGAAGCCGAAAAGAAACGCAAGGAAGAAGCCAAGAAAAACGCCAACAAAGGCAATTCTACCGCCACGACAAAGACAAAGGGAAAAGGCATGGCCCTGACACCCGCCGAGAAAACACTGTCCACCAACTTCGTCAACAACAAGGGCAAACTACCCTGGCCTGTGGAACGTGGCACGATTTCTTCTTCCTTCGGTAAACACGCCTCATCGGTGTCGAGCAAGGTCACGGTGACCAACAACGGCATCGACATCGCCACCACAGATGGTGCCAAAGCCCGTGCCGTTTTTGACGGCGAGGTAGCCAGTGTCACCAAACTCACCGGTGCCAATACAGTGGTCATCATTCGCCACGGCGAGTACTTCACGGTGTACTCCAACCTCGAAAACGTCACGGTGAAACGCGGTGACAGGGTGAAGACCAAACAAAACATCGGCACCGTCCACACCAACAAAACCGAGGGCAAGACTGAACTACACTTCGAGCTCTTGAAAGAACAAGTCCGACAAAATCCTGCAAACTGGTTAGCGCAATGAAAAGTAAACTCTTGATATTGTTATTATTAAGTTTAACTCTGTTGGTTGCATCCTGCAAGAGCAAGGAAGTCCCTGGCCGTCGTCGCACCCCGCGCCACTGTAATACCTGCACCAAGTGGAGCTATGCCCCGCAGGAAACCCCGGAATACGAACTCTTGCACCACGATGAAGGCTGAGGAACTCGAACTTCTGAAACGCTATTTCCCTGAAGCGGCGGTGCCTATGGTTGGCGAGATGTTCACACAACGCCGATTCAAACTGCACTTCAAACGGCCTCGTAGCTCCAAGTTGGGTGATTTCCGTCCACCAAGAACGAAAAACGGTATTTGTTCCATTACTATTAATCTGGATCTCAACCCTTACCAAATGCTCATCACATACGTGCATGAAGTGGCGCATTATGATGTGTATCAGCAATATGGCTCAAGATGTGTGCAGCCACATGGTCAGGAATGGCAAACTTGTTTTTACACATTGTTGCAGCCTTTTCTCACCGAAACCATCTTCCCAAAAGACGTTCTAACCGCCCTGCAAAAACACCTCAACCACATCAAAGCCAGTAGCACCGCCGACCTGAACTTGCAAAGGGTAATGCAGAAATATGACAAACAGCCCGAAAACGTGAACACTTTGGAAAGTCTGCCCAATGGCGCCCGTTTCACCTTGAAAAACGGCCTCGTCTTCCGGAAAGGGGAGAAGCAACGCACGCGCTATAAATGCTATTGCGAAAGCAACAGCCGTTGGTATTTTGTTTCGGCTTTGGCGGAAGTACAAGTGCTGCAATGAAACAAATCACTATCTTTGCAGCCAAAATTAATGCTTAATGACCAAAAAAGTATTCGTCTCGGGCTGTTACGACCTGCTGCATAGTGGACACATCGAGTTTTTCCGACAGGCTGCACAGTATGGCGACCTTTATGTCGGCATCGGCTCGGACGAGACCATCCTTCACTACAAAAACCACAAGACGCTTTATCCCGAAAAGGAACGCCTCTTCATGGTGAAGGCCATCCGTTATGTGAAAGACGCCTTCATCAACGATGGCGACGGCGTGATGGATTTCATCAACACCGTTGACCGCCTGAAACCCGATATTTTTGTGGTTAATGAAGACGGCTCGTCGGAGGAAAAACGCCGTTTCTGTGAGGAACGCGGTATCGAGTATGTGGTGTTGCAACGCACCCCTTCAGAAGGTTTGGATGCACGCTCATCAACAGCCCTGAAACAAGACCTCTGCAAGATTCCCACTCGCCTGGACCTCGCTGGCACTTGGATTGACCAGCCCTATGTTTCCTGCTTTGCCCCAGGTTGGGCCATCACGATTTCCTTGGAGCCCACTTTTGAAATCCGCGAACGCTGTGGCCTTTCCACCTCGACACGCAACATGATTAAACGCATCTGGCCTATGCAGCTGCCCGACATGGATCCTGAGACCCTCGCCAAACTCGTTTTCTGTTTCGAAAACGACCCCGAGCGCAGCGACGGCATTATCAGTGGGGCCCAGGACAGCATCGGCATCTGCTTGCCTGGCTTGGTGAGGCATTACTACGACAAACTCTATTGGCCCGTCAGGATTGAGACCTGCCAAGACGAAGCCATCCTCAACTGGCTTGAAAGCCATCTCAGTATGATTCCTATGGAGCCGCGGCGTCCTGGATGCTCGGTGGTGGAAGGCAAGGACATTACCGAATTGAAAGTCAAGGCGCTGGCACAAGCTGCCGATGACTGCTGGAACGCCATCATGAATAAGGATTTGGATAATTTTGCAAAGGCATACAAGGCCTCTTTCAACGCCCAAACCGCCATGTTCCCTGCCATGATTCAAGGCTCGGTGCAGGGGTATATCGACAAGTATTCGGTTTTGGACGATGTGTTGGCATGGAAGATGCCTGGCGCTGGTGGTGGAGGCTATCTGGCTTGTGTGGTTACGGATGCAACCGCTTTCTGCCAAAAATATCCTGAAGCTATCTCTTTAACTATCAGAAGAAAATGAACAAACTGGTCGACAAGAAAAACCTCGTCCCCTTCATCGCCATAACCACATTGTTTGCCTTATGGGGTTTTGCCAACGACATCACTAATCCCATGGTAGCAGCATTTCAAACACTGATGGAGCTTCCCGCTGCCAAAGCATCGCTTATCCAATTTGCTTTCTATGGTGGTTATGCCACGATGGCGATACCTGCCGCTTTGTTCATCAGACGTTATAGCTACAAGCGGGGTATCCTTCTGGGGTTGGCGCTCTATGCCATCGGTGCCTTCCTCTTCATCCCTGCAGCGGCACGGCAAAGCTTTACCTTTTTTTGCTTCAGCTTGTATATCTTGACCTTTGGCCTGGCCTTCCTGGAGACGACGGCAAATCCCTTCATCCTATCGCTAGGCAGCAAGGAGAATGCAACACGGCGATTGAATCTAGCGCAAGCGTTTAATCCCATGGGTTCTTTAGCGGGTATGGCGGTGGCATCGCTGGTGGTGCTGCCCAACCTTTTGAGCGACAAGCGCGATGCCACGGGAGCGGTCGTATTTCCGATGCTGTCCGATGCCGAAAAAGCCAATATCCGTTTGCATGATTTGGCGGTCATTCGTAATCCTTATGTAGCGCTAGGAATCGTAGTACTCATATTGTTGGTCGTCATTGCTTGTATCAAAGTGCCGGCAGCCACAGGAGATTCCAATAAGCAGAACAGCGTACGGCAAAGCCTCAAAAACTTATGGCATAATCGCGTTTATCGCGAGGGTGTAGTGGCTCAGGCGTTCTACGTAGCCGCTCAAATCATGGTCTGGACCTTTATCATCCAGTATGCCGACAACTTAGGTATCAACAAGGCTACGGCGCAGAACTACAACATATTAGCAATGTGTCTCTTCCTAATAGGTCGTTTTGTATCCACCTTCCTCATGAAGTACATGGACGGCCGAAAGTTACTAACCATTTTTGGTATTTGTGCAGCCCTATGCTCGCTGGGTGCTATCTTTATTGTGGGAAAAGTCGGTCTTTACAGCCTGGTATGCATTAGTCTTTTTATGAGTCTGATGTTCCCCACCATCTACGGAACGGCATTGGAGAAGGTTTCGCTTGCCGACACCTCCCTCGGTGCAGCATTTCTGGTGATGGCCATTGTCGGCGGCGCGCTCATGCCCCCGTTGCAAGGAATGATTATTGATTGCGGCTCTATTTTAGGCCATCCTGCCGTCAATGTGAGCTACGCACTGCCGCTGCTGTGCTTTGTTATTGTGACTTTGTATGGATTAAGAAGTAAAAAACTATGAAACGCTATTGTCAAACCCTAGAACTCGTCAACGACTCCGAACTCATCGAGAAATACTGCGACCTTCACGCTCACGTATGGCCCGAAGTGATTGAAGGACAACGCGAAGTCGGCATTCTTGATATGCAGATTTATTGTTATGAAAATCAAGTGTTTATGATATGTGACACGGTAGATGATTTCGACTGGGAACGGGATATGACGCGTTTGGCTACCTTACCCCGTCAAGCTGAGTGGGAGGCTTATGTGGCGCAATGCCAAGGTGCCGACCCAAATCTGCCTTCCACGGGAAAATGGCATCTTATGGAAAGAATTTTTTGAGCATGTTGAAAAATGTCGTAATATTGCAAGATTAAAAACCTTTTGCTATGCAAAAAATCATCAAACATATTTGTGATTTCATCTTCGGAAAGCACAAAAGCAATACATTGCCTCGCGTGTGGATTCTGGCTGTAGACATGGTGATTGTCATCTTTGCCTATGTCATGGCCAATATCATGATCTACTTCAACTATTTCCCCAACGTCACCGTCAACTGGAACCAAACTTGGCTGTTGCCATTGTTTTATCTTGTCGCCTTCCTCATCAGTCGAACTTATGATGGTATGTTGCGCTATTCGGGTTTCAACGACATCCGAAAAATCATTTTTTCTTGTTCATACACGCTCGTAGCTCTGATTCTCACCAAGTTGTTTTTCATCAGATTTTATCTACCCATAGCCGTAGCATATTACCCAAGCATCATTTTGATGATATATCATTACCTCATCACCGTGATGTTGATGATTATCATGCGATTCACTATCAGGCGTTTGTATAACGAGGTGTACAAAAACAGCTCAGATAAAATGAATACGCTTATCTACGGCGCTGGCGATGGTGGCACCATGCTTTTGCGCACTTTGAGTCAGGACACCAACTCAAAATTCAAAGTCCAGGCTTTTGTTGATGATAACCCAAAACGTGTTGGCACACAAATCAATACGATAAAAGTGTATTCTCCCCAAGAAGCCATGACCCCTGAATTCATTGCTAGACACAGCATTGAAGTGATGATTGTGGCCATTCCTAGCTTGAGTGAAGAACGTAACAAGGAAATCATTGAACAAGGTCTTGCGCTTAACCTCAATGTGAAATCTATCCCTGCTTTCGACAAATGGGTGGACGGCAAAATCTCGACGAGCCAAATCCAGGACATCAAGATTGAAGACCTCCTTGGCCGTAAACCCATCATCTTGGGCAAGAGCAATGTCATTCGCGAAATCAACGATAAAGTGGTGCTGGTCACAGGTGCAGCAGGTTCCATCGGTAGCGAAATTTGCCGTCAGGTGATGCATTATAACCCTTCCAAACTCGTCATGCTTGACCAAGCTGAGTCGCCGATGTATGACTTCCAGTTTGAGATGAACAACACGGAAGATTTCAAGGAAATGAAAGACCGCATGGCCTTTGTCATCACCAACGTGAAAGACCCCGTACGCATGAGGGAAGTGTTTGAAACGTATCATCCGCAATTGGTGTTTCACGCGGCGGCCTACAAGCATGTACCGTTTATGGAAGAGAACGCTTACGAAGCCGTATATGTCAACGTGTTCGGTACCAAACTCGTGGCCGACTTGGCCATGGAATATGGCGTTGAGAAGTTTGTCATGATCTCGACCGATAAGGCCGTCAACCCGACCAATGTAATGGGTGCCACCAAACGCATAGCAGAGATATTCACGCAGAGCCGTCAAGGCAAAACCAAGTTCATCACCACGCGTTTCGGCAATGTGTTGGGCTCCAATGGCTCGGTGGTGCCGTTGTTCCGCAAGCAAATCGAGAAAGGCGGTCCCATCACCGTCACCGATCGTCGCATCACCCGTTTCTTCATGACCATTCCCGAAGCTTGTAGCCTCGTGCTGGAAGCAGGCTCCATCGGTGAAGGCGGCGACATTTTCGTCTTCGACATGGGCGAGAAAGTCAAGATTTGGGACTTGGCCGAGAAGATGCGCAAACTGGCCCACCGTCCCGATGTAGAAATCATCGAAACGGGGCTGCGTCCAGGCGAGAAACTCTATGAGGAAGTGTTGGCCAACGAAGAGAACACTATCAAGACCGACAACGAGAAAATCATGCACGCCGTCGTTCGCAAGTACGAAGCCGCCGAAGTGGATGGCATGATTGAAAAGCTCCACTCTGAATTAGAGACTTGCGACCCGATGCGAATCGTAGCCCAAATGAAAGTCATTGTGCCCGAATTTAAGAGCAACAACAGTATTTTTAGTCAGTTGGACAAATAAATGCGCAGTTTTTGCGTTCAATAAAAGAAACACCTTTGCCTCTTTAAAACTTACATCATGAAAAAGCTTTTTTTCCCCATCGCAATGCTTCTGTTGGTCGTTGCCGGTTGTCAACATACAGACCCTAATGAAGTAGACGTTGAAACCTATACTTTGTGCGACAGCGTTTTCAGCGAAAGCGAGTATAGCGAAGGCTACTCCCGCTTTAATGTCAGCCTCGACCTACCTGTCGTCAAAAACAAAACCCTCCGCCAAAGCATCCTTCATTGGATGCTTGACGAAAGCACGGAAGACCATGTCGGTTATCTGCAAGCCTTGAAGGATGATTTCTTCGAGGAAGATGGTAGCGAGCCACGCTCGGAATACGAGGAAAACTACACGCTGACGGAACAGACCGACAAATACGTCACCTATACCAATGAAGGCTACATGTACACAGGCGGTGCTCATGCCATGCCCTGGTATAATGGCACCACTTTCAGCAAGATTGACGGCAACATCGTGGGCTACGACCTTTTTGAAGACCCTGAGCAACTCATCAGTATTATTGCAGAAAATATTGAAAAACAATACTTTGCAAGATATGAGGAAGACGAGATGATGTTGGAGTATGAAGAAATCAACATGCTACCCAACAACGAGCCTTGGATTGAGACCGATAGCGTGGTGTTTTGCTACCAGCCTTACGAAATCGCCCCCTATGCTGCAGGAATGCCGTTGTGCAAAATAGCACTGACCGACCTTGAGCCTTATTTGAGTGCCAAAGGCAAGACATTTCTTAACACCCCTCTACCATGAACAATAACTATTGTATCATCATGGCTGGCGGCATCGGTAGTCGCTTCTGGCCCCTCAGCAAAGACAATTATCCCAAGCAATTCCTCGACATATTAGGCACAGGCAAAAGTTTCATCCGCAGCACCTATGAGCGCTTCTGCCCCGTCATTCCCGACGAAAACTTCCTCGTGGTGACCAATAAAGCCTATAAACACCTCGTTTTGGAACACCTGCCCATGCTGCGTCCTGACCAAGTGCTCTGCGAGCCAGCAAGACGGAATACGGCCCCTTGTATCGCCTATGCCGCCTACCACATCCAAAGTCGTTGCTCTGATGCCAACATCGTCGTCACTCCTGCCGACCATCTAGTGACTAATGAAACTGAATTTCAGCGTATTATCCGCTTAGGCTTTGACTTTTTGGCCAAAAACCAACAAGCTTTGATGACCATCGGCATCAAGCCTTCGCATCCCGAGACAGGTTATGGCTACATCCAAGTGCCGAAACAAAACACGTTGCCTGAAGTGGTCAAAGTGGAGATGTTCAAGGAGAAACCCGACTATGACACCGCTGTGAAGTTTGTCGCCGAAGGCAACTATTTCTGGAACAGCGGCATCTTCCTTTGGACCTTGGACGGCATTATGCAAGCTTTCAGACAATACTTGCCTGAAATGGTAGAGGTCTTCGAAAAAGGCATCTACAACTTTGGTACGCCAGAAGAGCAGGATTTCATCAACGATCATTTTGTCGATTGTCCCAACATCAGCATTGATTATGGCGTGATGGAGAAGTCACCCAACACCTTCACCATCCCCGCCGACTTCGGCTGGAGCGACATCGGTACCTGGGGCTCGTTGTTTACCCATGCCAAGAAAGACGAAGCGGGCAACGCCAAACGTGGCAAGGTGGTTTCTGTCGACAATCGGAACACCATTATTAATATTGAAGAAGGCACCGAAGCCGTGGTAGAAGGCTTGGAAGATTATCTTGTAGCCTACCGTGACCATTCGTTGCTGGTTTGTAAGCTTCACGACGAGCAACAGATCAAAGTTTGGATTGAAGGACTGAAGTAATGGAAAATCAGCCGTTGGTATCGGTCATCATGCCATGTTATAATACTGAAAAGTATATAACACAGAGCATTCAATCCGTTTTGAATCAGACTTATACAAATTGGGAACTGATTATCACAGACGGACCATCGTTGGACGAGACGGCTACCATTGTAAAAACCTATTGCGAGCAAGATCCACGCATTTGCCTGATTACGCCAACCAAGCGAAACGGTATCGCCGACGCCCGTCACCGCTCTATCCAAAATGCAAAAGGAGATTTTTTGGCCTTTCTCGACAGTGACGATATCTGGGTAAGCGACAAATTGGAAAAACAGGTCGCGTTCATGCAAAGTAAAGGTTATGCATTTACTTATGGAAACTACGAAATCATCAACGCTGAAGGTATCGCTACAGGAAAAACCGTTTGCAATGGTGGGGTTGTGGATTATGATAAATACCTAAGAAACACCATTATAGGTTGCGGAAGCGTAATGCTTGACAAAAACAAAATCGGCCCGATTCTGCAACCCGCAAAAGACGTAAACGACGACATGGCACTTTGGTGCTCCATCTTGCGCACCAGCATCAAAGCCTACCCAATGGATGAGCTGCTGTACCAATACCGAATCAGAAACGACGGTGCTTCGAGTCATAGAATGGAAATGATCAGAAGCGTGTGGAAAGTGTATCGTAAGCAAGAAAAACTATCATTGTCGAAATCTATCATCTGCTTTGTGGGTTATGCGTTTAATGCTATCAAAAAACGCCTTCTTAAATGAACTGTTATTATTTATATCGCAAGGCCTGGCGTTACGACGGCGCACCTCATGAAGAGCCACAGTTGAAAGAAGCGGAATGGAAAGCCCTGCTCAAACAAGGCGGTTTGTTGGTGAGAAATACGTATAACTTTGATTGTCAAGAAGAAACATCTTTTTGGAACCTTATCAAAGACCATTATGGAGGCTTGGACGAATTATCGGGCAACACAAGAAAAAAGGTTAGGAGATCGTTGGAAAAAATTGAATTCCGGAAAGTTGACAACGGTTTCATCAAAAGCCAAGGATATCCCGTCTTAAAAGCTTCCTTCGATGATTATTCCGTCAAAGACCGCATCATGACCAAAAAGGCTTTTGATACCTATATGGACGAATGCGAAAAAAGAGATTTCGACTATTGGGGACTTTTCGACTACAACGACGACCGTTTTGTAGGATTCTTCACGGTAATGCTATGGCACAACGCTTGTGAATACGGGTTGGTGGCAGTCATGCCAGAATACAAAAGGGAAAGCACGGCATATCCTTACTATGGCTTGTTCCACACGATGAATCAATACTATTTGCAGGAAAGAGGCTTTCGTTACGTCACCGACGGCACACGAAGTATTACTGAACACTCTCAGATTCAAGATTTTCTTATTGAGAAATTCCGTTTTCGCAAGTCTTATTGTAAATTAGCCGTCCATTACCAGTGGTGGATGAAGATTGCGGTCAAAATGTTGTACCCATTCAGAAAAATCATAACTTTGCCGCGCATTAGGGCAATTCTCAACATGGAGGCCATGCAGCGTGGCGAAAAATGAACACAAAATAGGATTTTTCTTCAAGTGGTGCTTCGACCGCATTGTGGCACTCCTTGGGTTAATCGTGCTCTTTTGGCCCTTGTTCATCATCGGCATCTGCATCAAAATTGACTCGAAAGGACCTATTTTTTTCTTTCAAAAACGCATTGGAAAATACGGTAAACCTTTCAGAATCTGCAAGTTCCGCACTATGTATGACCAAGCCGAAGGCGATACCGTCACCACAGCCGATGACCCACGCATCACGCATATAGGCCATTGGCTGCGCCATAGCAAGGTGGACTGTCTTACCGAGCTGGTCAATGTTTTCATTGGACAAATGAGTTTCGTGGGGCCGCGTCCCGATGTGCCAGGCTATGCTGACCAATTGCAAGGCGACGACCGCCGTATTCTACAGCTCCGCCCAGGCATCACGGGCCCCGCTAGCATCAAATACCGCAACGAAGAGGAACTGCTTGCCCAACAAAGCGACCCGAAGACTTACAACGACACCGTCATCTGGCCTGACAAAGTGAAAATCAATCTTGACTATTTAGAGAATTGGAGCTTCTTTGGCGATATCAAGCTCATTTTCAAGACAATTTTCTAATCCCAATCAACACATAAAAAAACCCCGTAGAATCGGGGAGAATCTACGAGGCCAAAAAATTAATAACATGAAACATAAAAATTGCGCCCCCTTCAGGACTTGAACCTGAGACCCCCTGATTAACAGTCAGATGCTCTAACCAACTGAGCTAAGGAGGCTGCACAATGTCACAGAAC
>JAGBQJ010000015.1 GCA_017632935.1 Bacteroidales bacterium
CGCGAGCGGATTTATGCCGTGGGCGATAAAGAACAATTCCTTAATTGCTACGGCATGAAAGAAGTTTTCGACGGCAAACTGCCCGAGATTGAAACCGTGTCGCATTTCCATTTCCTGCAAGACCAGCTGATTCACGTTGGCGAACAAAACTTTGTGGGCAATATGTTTGTTTGTGATGTGGATTTCTTCGACATCTTTCCCATGACGTTCAAGGAAGGCAGCCCCGAGAAGCTTTCGGAACGTAATGCGGCCTTCATCTCCGAAAAGTTGGCTTCCCGACTGAATGATGAGTCGGTAAACCTGCCATTGATTGTGAGTGACGACACATTGCACGTCGTTGGCATCATTGCCGGAAAAGGCAGCTCCTTGCTTCCCGAGTTCGATGTGATGATGAACTATGAACATGGGCAGTCGTATGTAATTAAGAGTTATCGCGACAATCCTTTCAACAATTGGGCTAACATTGGCACATATATTAAGGTGCGACCCGATGTGGACCGAGAAGAGTTGGCCGAGAAATTGGAGGCACTCTGCGATACGCAATTCGAGAATAGCCCGACGTGGGAGGGACTTGAGATGGTTCGTTTCGATGAGTTGTTTTTCACACCTGTTTACACCAGCCTGAATAAAGGCGACCGTTCCATGCTTCGCACAATGATCATCATCGGGCTGTTGTTGCTCATTTCAGCTTTGCTGAACTACATCAACCTGAACGTCGCCTTGGTCGGAAAACGCGCCAAGGAGATGGCTTCTCGGCGGCTGGTTGGGGCGCAGAAATCCGACATAGTTTTGAAATTTCTCGGTGAGGCGTTTGTTTTCACTTTGTTCAGCTTTGTCGTTGGATTGGTAATAGCTCACGCCCTCACTCCGACCGTCAACCGGTTGTTGCAGTCAGATGTGGCGATTTCCATACCTTTCAGTTTACCTTACTTCATTGCCTATCTACTGATGGTGATAGTGGTTTCGTTGCTTGCCGGCATCTTACCAGCGGCTATCATCGCCAAAGCCCAGCCCATCGACGTCGTGCGTGGCACCTTCCGTTTCCGTAACCGCACTGTGCTCTCGAAGGTATTCATCGTGGTCCAAAACGTCATTGCCATTGTGCTTATTGCTTTGGTGCTGACGATGGAACTTCAAATGCATCACATGGAGGACCGTTCAACGGGATTGAATCTGGATAACCTCTATTTTTTGGGTTCCGACCTTGATTACACGACTGAAAAGGAAGCCTATGTGGAAGAATTGAGAGCCTTGCCTTGTGTGAAGGAATTGGCATCGGCCAGCAGTGTTCCTGGCGTGATGAGTATGCAGTTCTATTTGAAAAAGCTCCACGAAACCGAGCCGAAGACCCTCGTACCAGTCCTTACTTGCGATACGGTGGCATTCCGTATGCTCGGTTTTGAGGTGAAGGAACGTTTTGGCAACACCGATGCCCATGGTTTCTGGATTACCGAAACCACCGCTGCGGGCATGACGGGCTTGCCATACGGCGACTACAATATGGACACTATCACAATGTGGCAAAAGCACACCATAGGCAATACAGTATGCGGAGTGATTGCCGACTTCAAGATGCAGGATGCCTTGCATGTGACCGATGAAGACTATGTAGTTGTATATGGCAATGGCGGTTGGCAACCCCGATCCTATTTGCTGATTGAGGTTGCTGGCGACCATCGTGAAGCCAAACGCGCCATAGATGTAGTTTATAAGAAACACTGCGAAAAGGTATTTGGTATTTACATTGAACCCGATTTCGATGATTTTGTTAACAACGTGGTTGCCAAGCAATACGACAAGCATCGCCGCCAGATGCGCCTCATCGAACTCATCATGGCGATTTCGGTCATCCTCTCATTGTTGGGCTTGGTGGCCATGAGCACACACTTCGCCTCCGAGCGTGAGAAGACCATCGCCATCCGCAAGGTGTTTGGTGGCACGATGCAGAGCGAAATCCGCCGCAACTTGAAGGAATACATCATTATGATATTGATTGCCAACGCGATTGCCATTCCCGTAGCGGTGTGGCTGTGCAAAAGTTATTTGGAAGACTTCGCTTATCGCATCGACCTGCACCCGTGGATTTTTGTGGTCACGGTTGTACTGTCGTTTGTGATTGCCATTGGATCGGTGCTTTGGCAAATCGTCTCGGTGGCGCGAGTGAATCCGGTGATGGCATTGAAGAAGGAGTAGGTTTTGTGACCAACAATTAAACGATTAAACAAACAACAATCAACAATGAATAGCATCTCTGACAAATTAATCAAAATCCTATCGTTAGGCATAGGTCTCGCCATCGGCATCGTGCTGATTGCCAAGGTGTGCTTCGAATTGTCGTATGACAGTTTCTACAAGGACGTGGACCGAATCTATATGATCACGGAAAACATCATCTTCCAAGAGGGTGGCGATCCCGATGACTATTGGGGCACTTCGGGAGGCATTGCGCCGGGTTTCAAGGCGGAGGTGCCTGGAGTGGAAGCCGCTACGCGCTATTCCAACCTGCTCAACGGTAACCTTTATGACGAAAACGACAACCTCATCACGGGTCTGTGCATCGGTGCCGACACCTGCTTTTTCGACTTTTTCGACCGCGAATTTCTTGCTGGCGACCCGATGCAGGCCTTGCAACAATACAATGGCGACATCGCCGTCAGCCGAAGCTTTGCGGAGAAGTTGGGTGGCGTGAACGAGGCCATAGGCAAACAAATCTACAGTGAAGTTTGGGGGCCGAAAACAAGACTGACCGTGGTGGGTGTTTTTGAAGATTTTCCGGAGAATGGCAGCGTACAATGCGACATCGTGACGGCCATTGCTGCCTTCGGTGAGTGGAGCATCAACAACTGGCTGGGCAACGACCGTTATCGCGGCTTTGTCAGGCTGGCACCCAATGTGGATCCCTACAGCCTGAAGGATGCCATCCGCAAGATGCAGGAGGCACACCAGCCATTAGAGGAATTGGAGCGTGACGGCTCCACGATTTGGTACACGCTGACCCCTCTCGCGACCATGCATCGCCATGAGCCTACTATCAAAAACTATGTGCTGATTCTGTCGGTGGTGGCGGCCTTGCTGCTTTTGGTCTCGGTGCTCAATTACCTGTTGATGGCGGTTTCGGATGTGGTGCGCCGTTCCAAGGAGATGGGTGTCAGGAAATGCTACGGTGCCAGCGCAGGCAGCATCTACGGAATGCTCATCAAGGAGACGGCTTTGAACCTGTTGGCTGCGTTGGCTGTGGCGGCCTTGCTGATATGGGCTTTCAGCGGGGTCATCGAGTCGCTGTTGGGCGTGCCAGTTGCCAGCCTTATGGTGCCGCAAACCCGTTGGGTGCTTGTCGGTATCATCGCTTTCATCTTCCTGGTCTCTGCTCTCATCCCAGCGATGATGTTCGTCAGGATTCCTGTCTCGACAGCCTTCAGTGGATACAGGGAAAACAAGCGTCGTTGGAAACTCACATTGCTGATGGTGCAAGTTGGCATCAATGTCATCTTGCTGCCTTTGGTCATCGTGGCTGATAGGCAATACAACTCTGCGATGAACGCTGATATGGGCTACGATTACGAGCAGTTGCTGTATGTCCCGTTGGAAGGAGCGGACAAGGACAATTTGATACTGATTACAGAAAAACTGCGGCAATATCCCGAAGTGGAGGCAGCAGAGCTGACCTATTGCATCCCATTGGACAAGACGTCTGGTAACAATATCATGCTGCCCGACAACCCGACGAAATATTTAATGGGCGTGTGCGACCAATACATGGCGACGGAGGGCTTCTTCGATATGATGGGCTTCCGTTTGACAGAGGGCAAAGCGCCTTCAAAGCCGAAAGATGTAGCTGTGAGCCAAAGTTTCGTGAAGGAGATGAACCTTTATGCCGACTGGAGCGACGGCGCAGTAGGCAAGGACATCTTGATTTCGGAGCACAGCGATGGTGACGACGATGTTTACACCATTTGTGGCGTTTATGAAGATTATGTCATCGGCTCGATGTTGGGCAACGACGACCGTGCGAGCATCCGCTTCTGTTGGAACATGGATTGGAACTATGGTCCCGAAGACTGGTCGAGGGTGATGAACACCTTGGTGGTAAAAGTGCGCGAGGTGAATCCCGAAGCCATCGCCAAGGTGAAGGCGGTCATCGAGGAATGTCTGCCCGAGCGGAACAATGTCGAAGTGACGCCTTACACCGAATTGGTCAAGAAGGAGTATACCCACCTATATCAGATGCGGCGCACATTCATTATAGGTGCCTTGTTCGCTTTGGCGATTGCCTTGTTTGGTCTGATAGGCTTTGTGCGCGACGAGGCCAACCGCCGCAGCAAGGAAGTGGCCATCCGCAAGGTGAACGGTGCGGTGGCGGGCGAAATCATCCGTATGTTCGTGGTGGATGTGCTGAAACTGGCTGTGATTGCGGCCTTGATTGGCGTGGCGATAGCCTATTTCCTCGCCGACAAATGGCTGGAGTTGTTCGCCATGCGCATTGGCCTCTCGCCTCTTTATTTTATCATCGGTGCGGTAACGGTCTTGCTTATCGTGACCACCGTGGTCGTCATGAGCAGCAACCGTGTTGCCCGAATGAATCCTGTTAAGTCTTTGAAGAATAATTGATATGGAAACGAAACACAAGACCGATAGGAATGAGGCCAGACCTCAAACCGTCATTGCGGGCTTGACCCGCAATCTCCTGAGCGAGAGGATGTTGTCTTTGCGCACGGGAGATGGCGGATGCTTCTCCGCCATGACGGTAAAAGGCGTTATAGTCGTGATCCCCTGCCTAGTGTCTCAAGTCTCAAAGTCTAGCGTCAACAAACAATTAAACAGTTAAACAATCAACACTTCAACAATATGGAACACTCAATGGATCGTAAAATCGAACAGAAAAAAGGCTTTCGCCGTGCGTTCACCAAGAAGGCCTTGCCGTTCTGGGGCGGGGCGTTGCTCCTCGTCTTCATCCTCTGGCTCATCTTCAGGGACGACTCGAAGAAACTCCGCATCGACGCGGACAACATCACCGTGAGCACCGTCACCTCGGGCGAGTTCAACGACTACATCCGCATCAGTGGGCAGGTCGCGCCGATGACGACCATCCAAATCAGCCCTTTGGAGGGTGGCGTGGTGCAACAGATTGTCACTGAGGAAGGTAGCCGCGTCAAGGCCGGTGATGTCATCCTTATCTTGAGCAATGAGAACCTCGACATGCAGATTCTCACCTCCGAGGCCGACCTCGCCGAGAAGGAGAACATCCTGCGCAACACCATGATTCAGATGGAACAGCAGAAGCTGAGCGTGGAGCAGGAAAAACTGCAACTGCAGATGGAAGTGCAGCGCAACCGCCGCACCTACGAGGCGCAGAAGTCGCTCTACGACGACGGCCTCATCGCCCGCGAGGACTACCTGAAGGCTGAGGAGGACTTCACGCTCTCGAACAGCCGCCTGAAGCTGGTGGAGAACCGCGCCAAGCAGGACAGCCTCCATCGCTCGGTGGAAATCGACCGGATGCGCGAGAGCCTCGAAAACATGCGTGTCAACATGATGATGATCCGCAAGCGCAAGGAAAACCTCACCATCAAGGCACCCATCGATGGCGAGTTGGGCCTGTTGGATGTGGTGTTGGGCCAGTCGGTGGGCGCAGGCTCCAAGATTGGGCAAATCAACAACCTTGATAGTTACAAGATTGAGGCCCAGATTGATGAGCATTACATCGACCGCATCACGCCTGGCTTGGAGGCCACCTTCGAGCGGCAGAGCGAGCGGTATCAGGCGCAGATCCGCAAGGTGTATCCCGAGGTGCGCGACGGCAAGTTCAAGGCCGACTTCAAGTTCATGGAGCAGCAGCCCGACAACATCCGTAGCGGCCAGACCTATTACCTCAACCTGCAACTCGGCCAGCCCGTGGAGGCGGTGCTCATCCCACGTGGTGCCTTCTACCAAAAGACCGGCGGCAAGTGGATCTATGTGCTCTCGCCCGACGGCAGCAAGGCCACGCGCCGCGACATCCGCATCGGGCGGCAGAACCCGCAGTATTACGAGGTCATCGAAGGCCTAGAGGCTGGCGAGAGGGTAATTACTTCTTCTTACGACAACTTCGGAGAGAGTGAAGTACTGGTGTTTTAATTATGGGACAATGGACCTATAGTACACGAGACACAGCCTCAAACCGTCATTGCGGGCTTGACCCGCAATCTCCCGAGCGAAAGGGGTATCGTCTTCGCGCACGGGAGATGGCGGATGTTCCTCCGCCATGACGGTAAAAGGCGTTAGGGTAGTGAACCCCAGTCTCGTGTCTCGAAGTCTCTTGTCAAAAAACATTCGAATCAATCAAACAACAAATCAACAAAATAAAAGTTTAACCATTAAAGACTAAAAGCAATGATCAAAGTAGAAAATCTCAGGAAGGTCTTCCGCAGCGAGGACATTGAAATCGAAACCATCGCATTGGACGGCGTTTCGTTCGAAATCAACGACGGTGAGTTTGTCGCCATCATGGGGCCTTCGGGCTGCGGCAAGTCCACCTTGCTCAACATCCTCGGCCTCTTGGACAACCCCACCGAGGGTCGTTACGAACTCCTCGGCCATCAGGTCGGCGACCTCAAGGAGAAGGACCGCACCCAGTTCCGCAAGGGCAACATCGGCTTCGTGTTCCAGAGCTTCAACCTCATCGACGAACTCAATGTGTTTGAGAACATCGAGCTGCCGCTGCGTTACATGAACATCCCTGCCGCCGAGCGCAAGCAGCGCGTGGAGGACATCATGACACGCATGGCCATCAAGCACCGCGCTTCGCACTTCCCGCAGCAGCTGTCGGGCGGTCAGCAGCAAAGGGTGGCCATCGCCCGCGCCGTGGTTGCCAACCCCAAGCTCATCCTCGCCGACGAGCCTACGGGTAACCTCGACTCGAAGAACGGCAAGGAGGTGATGGACCTGCTCACCGACCTCCACAAGGAAGGCACCACCATCGTCATGGTGACCCACTCGCAGCGCGACGCCGGCTACGCCGACCGCATCATCAACCTCTTCGACGGTAAGATTGTGGAAGAGGTGTTGTCGCAACTGTAAAAAGACATGGGACACGAGGGTGCGAAATGGCATTTCTCGTGTCCCATAGTCTATTATAATAGCGGCGTCATATAAAGCGGCAGAAACACCAACCCGTCTTTGACTTCAACATCCTTGGAGTGAAGGATATATGGCGTGGAAAGATTGTTTTGGTACTAATTCATCACGGATTTTCCGTCTCATAAATCACCTTTCCTGGATTTTTCAAATGGGTGTTTATACACCTTTCCTAGATTTTTGAATGAAAAGCCCCAAAATATTTCTTCATGACAACGCTCACTGTAAAGTTTCTTTACACCACTGTAAAGAAACTTTACACTTCGTCTTGAATCTTTAAATTTTAAATCTTTGAATTTTAAATACTTACATTTTTGGCACGGCGATTGCCATGCTAAAAGGCAGTAAAATTATAAACCTGTAAAGCTATGGTAAAGAAATCATTTTTGACCGCACTGCTGGTAGTTTTGGCGGTGCTGGGCGCGAGGGCACAGAATTTCAACGGAAAAGTCGTTGATGAAACCAACCAATCTGTTCCCTACGCCAATGTGGTGCAGATGAGCCAGGACTCGGCCTTTTTAAGCGGCTGTGTCACTGATGAAAACGGAGCCTTCTCCATGGAAAAGGCGCAAAACGCGGCCTTGCTGAAGGTGTCCTTCATCGGCTACAAGGACAAATGGCTGCCGCTTTTGGGAACGCAAACCAACTTGGGCACTATCCAACTTGAAATGGATGCCGTCAGCCTCAACGAAGTGACGGTCAGCGCGGGTCTGCCCGATGTTTACATTAAAGGTGACGCGCAAGTGACCACGGTCGAGAACAGCATCCTTGCCGAGGTGGGCGCGGCTGACGATGTTTTAGGCAAAATTCCGGGTATTGTCAAGGACGAAAACAAACTGACGGTGTTCGGCAAGGGTGAGCCGCTGGTTTACATCAACGGGCGACAGGTGCGTGACTTCAGCGAATTGGAGCAACTCAACGCCAAGGACATACAGCGCGTGGAGTTGGTCACCAACCCAGGGGCGCGGTACG